>DGSC01000060.1:23137-30748 GCA_002391275.1 Prevotellaceae bacterium UBA4372
ACATCCGTAGTGAAGCCGAACTCGTAGGCCTTGTCGACTACCGAGCGCACGTATGCGTTCTGTTCGTTGCTCTTCCTGTCTTCTTGATTGCTCATTGCAAATTCTATTTTCAGTTTGCAAAGATACTGCTTTTGCACCTAACCGAGGCAAGAAAAGGCGAAAAACTGCATCAATTTACATTTTTCAACTTCCATTCTTTCCCTCCTCCTGTGCGGGTTATCGGCTGAGGGGCTCAAACAAAAAACGCGACCGATCGAGCCCGTAAGCACGATCGGTCGCGTATCAGAGGTTGGTTTTATTCAGTCGTCTTTAGCTCCTTGCCACTGGCTTTTGGCCAGGTTGAAAGCGATGGAGGTCGTTTTGCGCAAGGGCTCGAAGAGGAAAGAGTTTTGTTGCGAATCTTCTTTTACGAGGTGCGTGATTGAAAGCACGTTGCAGCAAATTCCCAGGATGAGGACGTACTTGACTAAGCTCACGAGCGCTCCGCCCATGTCGTTCAATCCGTCGAGTCCTGCCCATTCCAGCAGCTTGGTAAGCAGCGAGCCGAGAAGCCCGAGAATGACAGGCACGCCTATCCATATAAGTACAAATGCTATGATGCTGGCTATGGTTGGCGAGGTGCCGATGTGAGGAGCGAGTTCGTAGCCGACCTGTTCGTAGAGCAAGTGGGCAACATAGAGACCTACGAATACGCCCACGAGGCCGAGCACTTCTTTAAGCAAACCGTTCATCCATCCTTTCCATGCGCCAGCGAGGAGCACTATGAGGAATAATATGTCGAATCCGTTCATAATATGAGACTCGTGGGCCTGCCTTATAGTTTAGCCTTGACCTCAATTTCCTGGAAGGTCTCGATGGTGTCGCCCTCGCGAATATCGCTGTAGTTGACCAACGAGATACCGCACTCGAAGTTCGTTGAAACTTCCTTGACATCGTCCTTGAAGCGTTTAAGGGCATCGATGGCTCCGGTGTGGATGACGATGCCGTCGCGGATGATGCGCGCTTTATTGGTGCGGCTCACCTTTCCGTCGATGACGTAAGCACCGGCCACGGTTCCGACTTTCGAGATATGGAATACCTGACGTACTTCGAGCTGGGCGGTTACTTCCTCCTTCAGCTCGGGGGCCAGCATGCCTTCCATGGCTTCCTTCACTTCCTCGATAGCATCGTAGATGATGCTGTAGGTGCGGATCTCCACGCCCTGCTGCTCGGCAGCTTTGCGGGCCTGAGCCGACGGACGCACCTGGAAGGCCACGATGATGGCATCGGAGGCAGCAGCCAGCGAGACATCGTTCTCGGAAATCTGACCCACAGCCTTGTGGATGACGTTCACGGCAATCTTCTCTGTCGAGAGCTTGATGAGCGAGTCGCTCAAGGCTTCGATGGAACCGTCCACGTCGCCCTTGACGATGACGTTGAGCTCCTGGAAACCGCCCTGTTCGATGCGGCGGCCTATCTCGTCGAGCGTCAGATGATGTTGTGTGCGTATGCCCTGTTCGCGCTGCAGCTGCTCGCGCTTCGAGGCTATCTCGCGTGCTTCCTGGTCGGTGTCCATGACGTGGAACGTATCTCCGGCCTGTGGAGCGCCATTGAGACCAAGAATGGTGGCAGCCTGGGCAGGGCCTATTTCCTTGATGCGCTGTCCGCGCTCGTTGAACATCGCTTTGATGCGGCCGTAATTGGTGCCGGCAAGAAGGATGTCGCCTTGATGAAGCGTACCGTTGGAGCAGAGCACCGTAGCCACATAGCCGCGACCTTTGTCGAGCGACGACTCGATGATCGAGCCTGTAGCCTTGCGGTTGGGGTTGGCTTTGAGTTCGAGCATCTCGGCTTCGAGCAACACTTTCTCCATCAGCTCTGGCACACCGATGCCTTTCTTGGCGCTGATGTCCTGGCTTTGGTATTTGCCTCCCCAGTCCTCTACGAGGAAGTTCATCTGTGCCAGATGCTCCTTGATCTTTTCAGGGTTGGCGGCAGGCTTGTCTATCTTGTTTATGGCAAAGACGATAGGTACGCCGGCAGCCACGGCATGGTTGATAGCTTCCTTTGTCTGTGGCATGATGTCGTCGTCGGCAGCAATGATGATGATGGCGATATCCGTTACCTGTGCACCACGGGCACGCATGGCGGTGAAAGCCTCGTGACCAGGGGTGTCGAGGAAGGTGATGTGGCGGCCGTCGTCGAGCTTCACGTTGTAGGCACCGATGTGCTGTGTGATGCCACCAGCCTCGCCTGCGATGACGTTTGTCTTGCGGATATAGTCGAGCAGCGAAGTCTTACCGTGGTCGACGTGACCCATGACGGTGACGATCGGGGCGCGCGGCACGAGGTCGGCTTCGTCGTCCTCGGCTTCGTGCACGGCTTCGCTCACGTCGGCGCTGACGTATTCTGTCTGGAACCCGAACTCGTCGGCTACGAGGTCGATGGTCTCCTTGTCCATGCGCTGGTTGATGCTCACCATGACGCCGAGGCTCATGCACGTGCCGATGACCTGAGTGACGGGCACATTCATCATCGACGCCAGCTCGTTGGCGGTGACGAACTCCGTCAGCTTCAGAATCTTTGATTCCTGTTCCTGCTGTTCGAGCTCGGCCTCCATGCCGGCACGTATGTTCTCGCGCTTCTCGCGGCGATATTTGGCGCCCTTGCCGAGAGCTGCATTTTTGCCCGATGTGAGGCGAGCGAGTGTCTCGCGTACTTGTTTTGCAATTTCCTCTTCGCTCTGTTCAGGCGTTATTATAGGCTCTTTTGGCTGGTTCTTGCGCTTGTTCTTCTTGCCGCCCTGGGCTTGTTGGTTGTTCTGTTGGGCTGCACCGCCTTTGTTCTTCTTCTGTCCGCCACCTTGGTTTTGCTGTTTCGCAGCTTCCGCCTTGATGTCTACGCGTTCTCCTTTTTTCTTGTTGCGGCGGTTCTCGCCACCCTCGCCGCCTTGCCGCTGTGCATTGGCCGCAGCACCTCCGCGTCCGCGCTTCTTCGTCCGTTGGGGGCGCGTGCTTTGGTTGAGCGAGTCGAGGTCGATGTGGCCTTTGATATTGAGCGTTAGAGGCGGTTCCGAAGGCCCTTTCACGCGGTAAATGCCGTCCACCTCTTCGAGTTCTACGCTATTCTTCTTTTTCTTAGGTGCAGGCTCTTCGTTGAGGGTTTCCTCTTCGGTGTCAACCGTCTCAGCCTCCTTTTCAGGTTGCGGTTGTTCGGGTTGCACCTCGGCAACAGGTTCGGTCGCAGGCTGCTGCTGTTGCTCGGTCTCGGGTTCTGCCTTTGGCTCTTCGGCTTGTGTGGCAGGGCTTACGGCCTCAACCTTAACCTCAGCTTTCGGCTCTGCCTTGGGAGCCTCTGTTGCCTGAATAGCAGGCTTGTGTTTAGCGTTGAGATCCACATGCCCCACAATCTTGGGTTTCTGAATTTCAGTCAAGGGCAGCGCCTTGTCATCCTCGGTCAGCACAATAGTTTCTTTCTTTTCCTTGCTCTTTCGTGCGGTAGAAATCTGTTGCGCTGCAGCGCGCATCCCCTTGTCGCGGTTGAATTCCGCCTGCACGAGTGCATACTGTTCGTCCGTTATCGAGGCGTTAGGGTTAGCCTCGACATCCGTGAACCCTTTTTTATTGAGAAAGTCAACGAGGGTTTGCAACCCCACGCTACATTCTTTTGTGACTTTATTGATTCTAATGGGCATAAGTTTTATATTAGTGAAAAGTGAATGAGTGAAAAATATAGATAACTATTGAATGTTGTTGAGTGAAACAAAAGGTGAGAGTGATGTTAATTTTTCACTTTCCACTCTTTCATTTTTCACTTTCATTCTCTTCTTCGTCGGGGAATTCGGCCTTCAGAATGCGTAGCACCTCGTCTACGGTTTCTTCTTCGAGGTCGGCATTCTTGATGATCATTTCTCTCGGAGCTTCGAGCACCGAACGGGCGGTTGTCCATCCGTTGCGCTTGAGCTCTTCAATCACCCACTCGTCAATCTCGTCCTTGAAGTCGTCGAGGTGGATATCATCCTCCAAATCCTCACTGTCGCCATCGGGCACTTCGCGATATACATCGATGACGGTGTCGGTGAGCATTGATGCGAGTCGGATGTTCAAGCCACCCTTACCGATAGCGAGGCTGACCTGATCGGGTTCGAGGTAAACTTCGCAGTGTTTCTGTGCTTCGTCGAGGTTGATGCTGTTGATTTGTGCCGGTCCGAGAGCACGAGCGATGAGCAGCTGTGGATTGGATGTCCATTGAATGACATCGAGATTCTCTCCGCGCAGTTCGCGTACGATGCCATGCACACGGCTACCACGTACACCTACGCAAGCTCCTACCGGGTCTACGCGGTCGTCGTAGCTTTCTACGGCAATCTTGGCCCGCTCGCCCGGAACACGCGCAATCTTGCGTATGGCAATCACGCCTTCCGCTATCTCAGGCACCTCGGCTTCGAGCAGACGTTGAAGGAACACGGGGCTGGTGCGCGAAAGGATGATCTTCGGGTTGCCTGTAGAGTTGTCCACGCGTGAGATTACCGCACGTGCGGGCTCGCCCTTGCGGAAAAAGTCGCCGGGAATCTGTTCGCCCTTGGGCAGCAGCAGTTCGTTGCCTTCCTCGTCCAGTAGCAGCACTTCCTTGTGCCACACCTGATAGACTTCGGCTGAGATGATGTCGCCCACCATGTCCTTGTACTTGTTGTAGAGCGCATCGTGCTCCAGTTCGAGTATGCGCGAGGCCAGCGTCTGGCGTAGCGTAAGGATGGCGCGGCGTCCGAATTTCGAGAAGTCGACAGGTTCTGATACGTCCTCGCCCACTTCGTAGTCGTCGGCTATCTGTCGGGCTTCGCTCAGGGCGATCTGCATGTTGGGGTCTTCCACCTTGTCGTCGGCTACTACGGTGCGGTTGCGATAAATCTCGAAGTCGCCCTTGTCGGGGTTTACGATGACGTCGTAGTTCTCGTCGGTGCCTTGCATCTTAGCGATGACGTTGCGGAAGCTCTCTTCGAGCACGCTCACCAGCGTGGCTCGGTCGATGTTCTTTGTCTCCTTGAACTCTGCGAAGGAGTCAATGAGAGCGTTGGTTTGTTTCTTGGCCATTATTTAAATTTTATGATTTTACGATTATATTTTATAATTGGGGTAGAAGGGCGGAAATCCTCAAATCCTTAAATTATTTGAAGTCGATGATGTAGCGCCCGCTCTTGATGTCGGCCATGGGCAGGTCGATGTCGACGTCCTGCAGCACGGGGCGCTTTTTGCCTTCGGGGGTCACCTTCTGGCGCGTGACGAGCGTGGCGCTGTCGGCCGTGGCCACTTTGAGCGTGCCTTTGAGCTTGCGGCCGTCGCGGGTGACGATTTCCACTTCCTTGCCCACGTGGTTCTGCCACTGGCGCAGCACCTTGAACGGTTGTCCCAGTCCGGCACTGCCCACTTCGAGCTCGTAGTCCTCCTCGTCGCGGTTGAGGTGCTCCTCGATGAAACGCGAGAGCTGCACACAATCCTCTATCCATACGCCGTCGGCGTGGTCTATCTCCACGGTGATACAGTCGTCGGGCGTCACCGTGAGGTCGGTAAGGAAATAATCTTTGCCTTCGAGCCATTGCTCTACAAGCTCATTCACTTTTTGCTTGTCGATCATGTTAGGTTACTTACAAAAAAGGTATAATAATTTTTGATGTGTAAGGTTTCTTAAGCAAGAAGCGAAGAACCTTTGCGGCCCCTCGCTTCCTCACGTTTGCGCTGCAAAAGTAGCTTAAATTCTCCTATCGGCCAAATAATCAGGTAATAAAAATCACTCGGACGGCATTTTTTTCATAAATCGTCGCAAAAACCTTATGCAGGTCACATACTATCGCGCATGACACAGAGCGAGTATCAGCAAGGCATTGTACGATTCCGATGTTTCGTGCGTATTTTAAGCAGATTTTGCCTAAAGTAAGCCATTCATGCGACCTCACTGATATTACATCAGTAGAACCGACCTACGAAGTATTGATGGGTATAAAGAGATTGTTTTCAGAATCCTGTTGACGTACGCTCAAAATGCGCGGTATGTCATGGCTGTCTTTTTTATCGGTATTTAAAGCATTAGTCATAAGAGTGTATAAGGGCATTGAAGCATGGACCTTTCATTCGCCTGAGCGTGGGCAAGGTTATAAATGGCACCGCCGCCAACCCTGCTCATGGAAGGGTTGGCGGCGGTTTAAGTTTCTACGCTGAATGCAGGGTGATCAGCTGCAGCACTTGTGTTGTGTGGGAGGGCTCAGGCCTTCAGCTCGGCGGGCACTTCGGGCATGGCACCGTTCTGCGTGCAGACGTATGCGCTGACGCGTACGGCAGTACGGTGGGCTTCGGCGACGCTCTTGCCAGCCAGTATGCTGGCTACGAAGGAGCCAGTGAACGAGTCGCCGGCGCCTACGGTGTCGGCCACGGTGACTTTCGGCGTCTCTTGGAACGAGACAGCCCCGGGTGTGAAGACGTAGGAGCCGTTAGTGCCGCAGGTGAGCACGAGCATATCGAGGTTGTACTTGCCCAGGATGAGCCAGCACTTGTTCTCGATGTCGAGGCCTGGATAGCCGAACATGCGGCCGATGAGCACGAGTTCCTCGTCGTTGATCTTGAGGATGTTGCAGCGGCGTATGCTCTCCTGGATGATCTCCTTGGTGTAGAACTGCTGGCGCAGGTTAATGTCGAAGATCTTGAGGCAGTCGTCGGGCGTGGCGTCGAGGAACTTCTGGATGGTGGTGCGGCTTACGATGTTGCGCTGTGCGAGCGAGCCGAAGCATACGGCACGGCACGAGCGTGCAATGGCAGCGATATCATCGTCGAAGGGAATGTTGTCCCAAGCCACGTTCTCCTTGATGTCGTACGTGGGGATACCGCCTTCGGCCAGCGTCACCTGCACGGTGCCGGTGGGGTAGGGCACGCGGGGGAGCAGGTCGTTGAGGTTGTGCTCGCGTAGGGCTTCGATGGTCTCGTCGGCCAGCTTGTCCTCGCCGAGAGCGCTGATGGCGATGGTGTTGTCCGAACCGAGGAACTGTCCGGCATGGTAAGCGAAGTTGGCAGGTGCGCCGCCGAGTTTCTTGCCTTCGGGCAGCACGTCCCACAGGACTTCGCCCAGGCCTACGACATAACGTTTTTCGTTCATAGTCTTATGCGTTTTTTAGTTGTTTGATATAAGAAAACAAGTAGATGACACCCACTGCCATGACGAGCACCGCGCCGGCCTGACCCATGGCATCGCTCATGACGCCCATGAGCAGCGGGAACACGGTGCCGCCGAAGAGGCCCATGATCATGAGGCCGCTGACCTCGTTTTGCTTCTCGGGCATGGATTCGAGGGCGGTGGCAAAGCACATCGAGAAGACGTTGCTGTTGCCGTAGCCCACGAGGGCGATGGCGGCATAGAGCACCAGCTTGGTCTGACCGAAGTAGAGGCCGCACATCGACAGAGCCATCATGCAGACGGATATAATAAAGAACGTGCGCATGCGCAACACGCGCAGGAAGAAGGAACCCGTGAGGCAGCCGATGGTACGGAAGATGAAGTAGAGCGAAGTAGCGAAGGCAGCCTCGTTGAGCGTCATGCCCAGGCGCTCCATCAGAATCTTGGGAGCGGTGGTGTTGGTGCCCACGTCGA
>DGSC01000060.1:30860-30987 GCA_002391275.1 Prevotellaceae bacterium UBA4372
GTGCCGAGGAGCTTGAAGCACTCGACGAAGGTGGAGGGCTTGCCCTCGATGGGCGCTTCCTCAATGGGCGTCAGCCACAGCCACAGCGTGGAGAGCGCACCTACGACGAGGAAGATGGCGAAGAGCA
>DGSC01000008.1 GCA_002391275.1 Prevotellaceae bacterium UBA4372
AGATGTGGTATAAGTACCTGAATGGAGGCTCCATCAGCGATACGGCCACGAACCTGGCTGACGCTGCCGGGGGCGAGAACTTCGAGTGGACTGATATGTACGCCCGCATGGCCCGCGAGGCTCGCGAAGAGGGTTTCGACGAGATTGCCGAGAAGTTTGAGATGGTGGGCGCTATTGAGAAGCACCACGAGGAACGCTACCGCAAGTTGCTGAAGAATATCGAGGATGCTGTAGTTTTCTCGCGCGACGGCGACGTGATATGGCAATGCGCCAACTGTGGTCATATCGTCATAGGCAAGCAGGCTCCCGAGGTGTGCCCCGTATGCAACCATCCGCAGAGCTACTTCCAGATTAAGGCTGAGAATTACTAAGCTACACGCCTACCTTTTTCAAGGTTTAGGGGCTACTCATAGAAATCATTCATTAAAACAAAAAACGCCCAACTTCTTTCCGTGGAAGTTGGGCGTTTTTTGTTTTCTGTACGCAGCTGAAATATTACGGAGTAATCTAATCTGAAGTATTATTCTCTATCAGACGAAGTTTCTCCATCTGGGCACCGACGAGCTGATGAGCACGGAAAAACTCGTGAAGCTCCAGTTTCAAATATTCTTCGATATTGGGAATTTCAGGAATGAAAAGGAGTACCGTTTTACAATGTACGTCCATGGTTTGTGTTTCGTTATCAATCGTGAAAACGGTGACAACACTGCCTTCCCAATTAGCCTCGTTGATCGCCTTGCGCAATCGTGCCAGCTCATCGATATCGGATAAGTTAATGCTTTTCCATGCATAATCATATACATGAATATATGGTCTGTCATTTTCAGCCCCTACAAGGAAATGTTCTCCCTGGTAGACAAAGTGTATTCTATTGTCTTCACCCTCCTCGACTTCATACTGGCAGCCGATATTTGTTAAAACGTTGAGGAATAAATCCCGAGTGCCAAATTGTTTATTCATACGAGTCTTTGATAATCTTAATTTGTTTCTATGCCAGTTTGTAAACGTCCATAGGCGTCGAAAGCACGACGTGTGGAGAGCCAGAGAGCCAGGATGAGAGAGAGCATGGAAGCGGACATGGTGATGACGACAATCATCATCTGGTATTTAACGGCCACGTCTGGCGCCGAGCCCCCGAGGATCTGACCTATCATCGTGCCAGGTAACGCAACGATGCCCATGACGGCCATGTTGGCGATGCTGGGCGTGAAGCTTTTGATGACAGCCTCGCGCATGAAGGGCAACCAAGCTTCGAAGCGTGTGGCGCCGTTGCCTAACAAATAATAATAGGTGGCTTGTTCACGTTCTATGCCGCTGTAGAAGGTACTGAGCGTAAGAACATTGACGCCCAGCATGTTGCCCATGAGAATGCCCATGATAGGGATGAAATAGCGGGCGGTGAAAGGATGGTCAAGGCGTAGCACAAAGCAAAGGAAATAGAAGCCAACGAGCAAGGCTGCCACGAAGAAACTGGCGAAGGCGGGTACTGCGACGATGCGACGGGGAAGGTGAGTGCGCTCGCCAAGGGTATGGGTGGCAATGACAGCCATAATGATTACCCACAGCGTGTTGAGCCAAGGGTTATCCCACTCGAAGAGGTAACGCAGATAGATAGCGACGAGGAAGAGCTGCACAATCATACGGGCTGCAGCGATGAGGGTGGCACGCACAAGGCCTGTCCGCAGTTTCCAAAGGAAATAGATGGGAATCAGCAGGAGCAGGAGACCGATGGCAAGGGAAACGTAACTGATGTCCACGGAGAATGAAGAAGGATTAATGAGATTTGCTTTGTTAATGTGTTAATTTGTCATCACGCCGACAGGGTATTGCATCGTTGAGCAATGAAGTGAGCCATGCTGGCGGATGAGGACGCGGCAGTCGATGGGTACGATGTCGTACTTGGGAAAGGCTTTCTGCAGCTGACGTCGTGCTTGCTCGTCGTTCTCTGGTTGACCATAGGTGGGCATGAGGACGGCATTGTTGATGACAAGGAAATTGGCGTAAGTGGCTGGTAGGCGATGGCCGTCGTCGGGGTCGAAGATGGGGAAAGGAAGGGGAAGAGGGATGAGGCGGAAGCCTTCTTCGGCAGCGGAATCGCCAAGCGTACTTGAAATGGGAAAGAGCGTAAAAGAACGGAGCTGGTCTTCCATGGCACGGAGGGCTTCGTAATGCTCATCGGTGGGGTCGGTGCATTGGACATAGGCAATGGTGGCATTAGGACAGAAGCGGGCAAGGGTGTCGATATGGCTATCGGTGTCGTCGCCGGCGAGGTAGCCGTGGTCGAGCCATAGGACGCGTTCAGCATGGAAATAGTGGAGAAGACGCTGCTCGATTTGATTGCGATTGAGGGAGGGGTTACGGTTGGGCGAGAGAAGACACTCGCTGGTGGTCATAAGGATGCCACGCCCATCACTCTCGATACTGCCACCTTCGAAGACGAAGTCGAGGTGGGACTCGTAGGTGCCCTTTAATAAACTATTTGACGAATTTACGATTTTGCTGTTAATAGCATTATCTAACTCGGCAGGGAATTTATCCCCCCAGCCGTTGAACCGAAAATCAAGGAGACGGGGACCAGCTTCGGTGAGGAGGGTGAGAAAAGCGTGATCACGTGCCCAGGTGTCGTTGGTAGGACACTCGAAATAGGCGACATGGGCAAGAAAACGCGAGGGGATGCGCTCATGAAGGAGGGCTTTCACGCGTTCGGGCTCAGGGGTAACAATAAGGAGACGTTCGCCATGGGCAAGAATCTCAAGGGCGATGCTGACGTAGCAGGCATCAACTTCGGCAAGGATGGGGGCCCAATCGGTGGCTGCATGTGGCCAAGTGAGCTGCACGCCGCTCTGTGGATGCCATTCGGCAGGGAAGAAGGTGGAGCGAATCTCTGTTTGCTCGGGACCGGCTTGGTTGGCAAGATTAAGGTGAAGGGTGAGATCGCTTATGACTGGAGTTGATGGGGTGAAATGGATGGCCATGGGAAGGGGCGGGCTGAGTTGAGGGTTGAGGGTTGCCGTACAACGGCAACATACAGAACAGGATTAGATGGAGATGCGAAAGGGAGGGAGGGGGTTAATCGCGGAAGCAGGGAGGAAGGGCTAATCGCGGAAGCAGGGAGGGTTAATCGCGGATGCGGGAGGGAGGGCTAATCGCGGAAGCGGAGGGTGAGGTCGTTGTAGGCATCGATGCGACGGTCGCGGAGGAAGGGCCACCAGCGGCGCACTTGCTCTGAGCGATGGAGGTCGATGTCTACAAGGATGTTTTCTTCCCGGGTCTGCGAGGCTTCGGCAAGGAGTTCGCCTTGTGGACCTGCCACGAAGCTGGTGCCCCAGAACTGGATGCCGTTGGTCTGACCGCTGGGATCGGGCTCATGCCCTACCCTATTAACAGCAACGACGGGGAGACCATTGGCAACGGCATGACCACGTTGCACGAGCTGCCAGGCCTGACGCTGGCGGGCTTGCTCCTCAGGGGCGTCGCTGGATTCGTAACCGATGGCGGTGGGATAAATGAGGATGTCGGCTCCGGCAAGGGCCATCAAGCGGGCACCTTCTGGATACCACTGGTCCCAGCAAACCTGAACACCGAGGTCGCCCACGGAGGTCTTGATGGGGTGAAAACCGAGGTCGCCAGGGGTGAAATAGAACTTCTCATAGTAGGCGGGGTCGTCGGGGATGTGCATCTTGCGATGAATGCCTGCGATGCTGCCGTCTTTCTCGAAAACGACAGCGGTATTGTGGTAAAGGCCAGAGGCACGACGCTCGAAAAGACTGGTGACGAGGACAACAGAATGCTTGCAGGCAAGGGCTCCAAAGAAGTCGGTGGAAGGACCCGGAATGGGTTCTGCAAGGTCAAAGTTGTCGACGGATTCTACTTGGCAGAAATAGGGGGTATTATGGAGTTCCTGCAGGATAACGAGTTGGGCGCCCTGAGCGGCCACGTCGGCAATGGAGGCGGCGAGGCGAGAGCGGTTATCTTCTGGGTTAGGGGTGCAGGATTGCTGAATAAGGGCTATTTTCATAGGGAGGGGAGGGAGCTAAAGATGAGGCCATGGAAGGGGTTTCTCGGCGACAAAATCGCCGAGCGCTCTAAGAAAGGGGGGAGAGGGTGATGGTTTTATCGCAGAAGGCGAGGAGGACGGGGTCGTGGGAGACGATGAGGGCAGAGCGATTGTCGTCATGGCAAGCACGAAGAAGGGCGAGGCCTACGCGCTGAGTGCTTTCTTCATCGAGGGCTGATGAGGGTTCGTCGAGGAGCAGAAGCGGCTTCGGCAGGGAGAGGGCGGCAGCAAGAAGTAGGCGCTGACGCTGACCACCAGAGAGCTTGGCTGCAGTAAGGTCGAGGAGGGAGGGCTCGAGCCCGAGGGATGAAAGAAGAGAAGAGGGGAAAGAGGAAGCGGAAGAAGCTCCTCCAGCCACTATGGACGAGGAGGAACAGGTGTGATTGGCTTCGAGACCGTGGGTGAGGCTGATGAGGTCTATGCCTTTTTCAACAGGGGGCTGTAGCTCTTGAGGAACATAGGCGGTGAGACGACGAATGGCATCGACGTGGTGGACGTCGAGGGGAAGGTTGTTGACGGTGATGATTCCTGCGGTCAGTGGGACGAAGCCGAGGATGGCTCTCAGTAGGGAGGTTTTGCCACAGCCGCTCTCGCCTGTGAGACCGACGAGCTGGCCCTTGCCTACATGGAGGTCAAGGGCACGGAAGAGGGGGCGATTACCAAAAGCGAGGGTGGCGGAGTGGATGTGGAGCATAGGGATGGGTTGCGACAAAGTCGCAACATACAGAACTAAGGACAGATGAGGGGACAGCGGGGCTGAAAGGCAGGCAGACAGCGAGGCTGAAGGGCGGGCGGCTTAGTTGGCAGCCGTGAATTCCTCGAGGAAGCGGACGTCGTTCTCAGAGAAGAGACGGAGGTCCTTGACCTGATATTTGAGGTTGGCAATGCGCTCAATGCCCATGCCGAAGGCGTAGCCGGTGTAGATGCTGGAGTCGATGCCGTTGGCCTCAAGTACGGCGGGGTCTACCATGCCGCAACCGAGAATCTCGAGCCAGCCTGAACCCTTACACATGGAACAGCCCTTGCCACCGCAGATGGTGCAGCTGACATCCATTTCTGCAGAAGGTTCGGTGAAGGGAAAGTAGCTGGGACGTAAACGAATCTGCGTCTCGGGGCCGAACATCTCCTGCGCAAAGAGAAGGAGCACTTGCTTGAGATCCTTGAATGATACGTTCTTGTCGACGTAGAGCCCTTCGACCTGGTGGAAGAAGCAGTGGGCACGTGCGCTGACGGCTTCGTTGCGATAGACACGACCCGGACAGATAACGCGGATGGGCGGCTGTTGCTTCTCCATGACGCGGGCTTGTACGCTGGAGGTGTGTGAGCGGAGGATGATGTCGGGATGTGCCTCGACGAAGAAGGTGTCCTGCATGTCACGAGCGGGATGGTCGTCGGCGAAGTTCATGGAACTGTAGACGTGCCAGTCGTCCTCCACTTCAGGTCCTTCGGCAAGCGTGAAGCCGAGACGTGAGAAGATGTCGACAATCTCGTTCTTGACGATGGTGAGCGGATGACGCGTGCCCAGAGCTATAGGATAGGGCGTGCGTGTGAGATCGAGGTCGTCGGCCACGGTCTCTTGCGCAGCAGCAGCGGCCTTGAGCTGGTTGATGCGTTCGGTGGCACACGTCTTGAGTTCGTTGATGCGTTTGCCTAATTCTTTCTTCATCTCGGCAGGCACCGTACGGAACTCATCCATGAGTGCGCTGATCTCGCCTTTCTTGCTGAGATACTTGATTCGCAAAGCCTCAGCCTCCTCTGGTGTAGCAGCGGTGAGCGACTGCACTTCGTCCAGGATTTGCTTGATTTTTTCGAGCATAATTATCTTTGTTCTATTGATATTTCGTGAAAAACTGCGCAAAGATACATAATTCTTTCCAAAAAGTGCGAGCTGAATGAAAAATAAAGCTTACTTTTGCACGAAATTACCAAAAAGAGAAGAAAAGCAAAAAGACAATGAAAGGGAGGTGGACTGTAGTTGCAGCCATTGTATTGTGTGTTGCCGTCGCTTGTTTAAGTGCTTGTGGCGGGCGTGGTTCGTTGTCGAAATCTGATGCCGACGAAGTGGAGATCGACTCGGTGTTGCTTGATTCCATCTTTGAATCTGAAGACACTTTTGACTTGGACGATGAGCCTTCTCTTGAAGTTTCTAAATTGCCTCAGAACGAGCTTTTTGATGATTTTATTTTCAAATTTGACAACAGCGCCCGTCTCCAACGTTCACGCGTACATTTTCCTTTGCCCGTTTCTTCTGTTTCCGGAGAAACTCAAAGCATATCATTGAGCGAATGGCGCCATCATTCTCTCTTCTTGGGACAAGACTTCTGCACCGTTCTTTGGAACTCGCGTTCGCAGATGGACTTGGCCAAGGACTCGAGTGTCATCAAGGCCAGCATTGAGCACATCTACCTTCATAGCCGCACTATCAACTCTTATCTTTTTGAACGCGACACGCTCAATGGACAATGGATGTTAACTCAAATATCTGACACGCCTTTTGAAGACAACACCCTTCACCAGTTCTTCGACTTCTACCGGCAGTTTGCTACCGACTCGACCTACCAACGTTTGCACGTGCGCAGTCCATTAAGATTCACGACCATCGACGAAGATGCGGAATATGAAACTATTAGCGGAACGATAGACCCTGACCAATGGTTTGAGTTTGCCCCGGAGCTGCCTCAAGATGTCATAACGAACGTCAATTATGGCCAAGCCTACCCGAACCCTAACAGGATGGTGCTGCAGATGCGTGGCTTGGCTAACGGGCTTCAGACGCTAATGGTTTTCCAGCGCGACCTGAGTGGCAACTGGCAATTGACGGACTATGAAAATTGAAGATTGAGATTATTGATAATTGAAAGCTCTAAATATGGTCGTTAAGGATAACTACTCGCTGCGCGAGCACAACACTTTTGGCATAGAGGCCAAGGCATCACGTTTTTTTGAATACACGTCGGTAGACGAGCTGCAGGAGTTCGTCCGCGAGCGCGCCGCCTCGGGCGACGAGAGCCCGCTGCTCCATATAGGCGGCGGCTCGAATCTGTTGTTCTTGAACGACTTCGACGGAACAGTGTTGCACTCTCGCATAGACACCATCACGGTTGTCGACGACTCAGACGACACGTTGATTGTTCGTGTGGGAGCCGGCATCCTTTGGGACGCGTGGGTGCAATATGCCGTAGACCATCGTTGGTATGGCCTCGAAAACCTCTCCCTCATTCCAGGAGAGGTGGGTGCCTCTGCCGTTCAGAACATTGGCGCCTATGGTTCTGAAGCCAAGGACTTTATCGTTGATGTAGAAGCCGTGAATCTTCAGACTGGCGAGGCTACTCTTTTCTCAAACGAGGATTGCAAGTATGGCTATCGTGACAGTGCCTTCAAGCATGACCTCAAGGGACTATATGCCGTAACGCATGTCCACTTTCGCCTATCACACGTATTCTGCCCGCATATCGACTATGGTGGCATCCGTAAGGCCTTGGCCGAACGGGCTATAAACGAAAGCGAACTCAGCGCCCAACAACTGCGGCAAGTGATTATAGAGATACGCAAGTCCAAACTTCCCGAGCCATCGGAGCTGGGCAACGCTGGCAGTTTTTTCACCAATCCCATAGTTGCGCGCGAGGTTTTCGAGGCGATTTTCAGGAGATATCCTACAATGCCCCACTTCGACATCGACGACGAGCACGTGAAGATTCCTGCCGGATGGATGATTGAACAATGCGGCTGGAAGGGGAAAGACCTCGGACGTGCCGGCGTTTACGAAAAGCAAGCGCTCGTACTGGTGAACAGAGGCGGAGCCACAGGCAACGACATCAAAACCCTGTGCGAACATATCCAGTCTGACGTAAAAGCAGAATTTGGCATAGAGATTGTTCCCGAAGTCAACTTCATCTGTTAACTCTCTTGCCTTTGACCAACCTGATTAAACGACGGCCGCAAGAGTGAAAAAAAATACGCCTAAGAGAATGTGGCAATTCTCTTAGGCGTATCGACCTTTTCTCTTAGGTGCATTCAACGATGCGCCTAAGAGATTTTTTTTTGCCCCTTGGCGTCCTTGCTCGACGGGAGCGGCTGCGAGGCAGATTTATCTTGAGTCTGAATTATAAAATTGAGGCTATCTATTGAAGTTCTTCACAAGGAAATGTGGGCTGCAACGAAGGAAAATGCCGAAGGCGAAATTGTTGTTGAAGGCCGAGGGGCGTGACGTAGGAACTAAGGGACTTGCCGTCATTTCTGCAGGCACCGGGTCTGTTGCAGGAGAAGCGGCAGCTGATGAAAGAGGAAGCGTCTCTTTACCCGTGAAACACAGATAGGTGTCGAGCTTGGCCCCAAGGACATAATCCCGAGCAAAGGTATGGCTCCATTCCACACCTAAATGGGGCGTGAAGACTGAAGCGAAACGGCCACCTGTCTTCGTTGAAAAGGTAGAAAAGAAGGGGGCTCCGTAGATGGGACAGAAGTCCTTGGCATAGACGACCGTCCCGAAAAGGCGGAGGGCACCAGCTTGGCCATAGCTGTTGTTGCCACGAAGCAGGCCCGAGCGGCCAAAGAGGTCTGCGCTGAGGGTGGCAGCTGCGGCCACACCCGTATCGAAAGGCCACAGGTTGCCCGTCTGCTGCCAGCAACCCAAAGCCATCACTTCGGCCGTGAGGCCCTTGAAAACACGTTGGTTGTTGTTCCAGCGTAGGCCAAGTCCAAGAGCTGCATTGTCTATGGTCTGCACACCCATATTCGTTGCATCAATCTCGCCTCCCCGATGTTGGATGAGCACATCAACAGGAATGTAGAAATGAAGCGGTGAAGGCTGAGCATTGAGCCTTATGCGTTGCGATATGCCCACGGTGAAAGCTTCCTGATGAGTTTCCTCGCGGAAGATGAAGCTTTGCCAGTTGATCCAAGCGTCGAGGTGGTAGTGCGGCCTGTCGGCAAGCAGTTGGAAGCCCGTTTCCGGGTCCTGCGAGAGGTTGACTTCGGCATTCATCAAGGGCTCCACAAGGCCGTGGTTGGCACCACCGTAAATGTTACCAAGGACGAACGTCAGTCCTTGCAGATGGGCCCGTGCCCTCAGGAAGGGCAGGATGTGGGCTCCACGTTGGTACTGGCTGCCTTTCCAACGGGCAATGTCATGGTAGGCGAAGCAGGGGTACTTGCTGGCACCATTGAAAACCGTGGCATGGAATCCAGCTTCGAGGCGAATGGCATCGAGAGGTTGCCAGGAGAGACGCGGTTGCAGCCAGAAGCCTGGCAGTGTATAGCCCGTTGCCTGATCGCCACCATACTCGTTGTTCTTGAAAAACGCAAGGGCATGGATGTCTACGCCGAGAGTGCGCGTCTGGTCGTAGGCAGGTTGACAGTCTGTTGCGGTTAGGCTCGTGGCCAAATCTTGGGCTTTGAGAGGCTGGAATTGGTTGGCTTGCAACAACAGGACAACGCAAGCACATACAAGCAGGATTCGGTTATGCTTCATCTGTATTTCAAGTGCGATAGGTGCAGAATATGGGGTTTATCAGGGCAAAGGTAAAGATTATTTATGAATGGTTAACGAAGAACTGCAATAAAATATTAACTTTGCACAGCAAAACTCAAATCCGATGACCAAGAAAGAACGATATGATGCGGTGATTGCCTATTTCTCCGAGGCAATGCCAGCCGCTGAAACAGAACTGAAGTTCGGCACAACGTGGCAGTTGCTGGTGGCCGTCATGCTGAGTGCACAATGCACCGACAAGCGCGTGAACATGGTAACGCCGCCGCTCTTCCAGGCCTACCCTACCCCAGCCGCTATGGCCTCGGCCTCGGTGGACGATGTGCTGGCGTACGTGCATAGTGTCAGCTACCCCAACTCAAAGGCCCGTCACCTCGTGGAAACCGCCCGCCAGCTCTGCGAACGTTTTGGCGGCGAGGTGCCCGAGACGCTGGACGAACTGACATCATTGCCTGGCGTGGGCCGAAAGACAGCCAACGTGGTGATGAGCGTCGCCTTCGGACAGGCACGTATGGCTGTGGACACGCACGTTTTCCGAGTCAGCCACCGCTTAGGGCTCGTCGGTGCCAAGGCCACTACACCGCTGGCCGTGGAGCGCGAACTGGTGAAGTATCTGCCAGAGACTATCATTCCACGCGCCCACCACTGGCTGATTCTGCACGGCCGTTACGTATGCAAAGCACTCAAACCCGACTGCCTTGCATGCGGTCTGCAACATACGTGCGCGTACTATAATAAAAAGTCTTAAAAGGCTTGCACATCCCAAGAAATCCTACTACCTTTGCGCACGATTTCAGGAAGAGACTTCTTAGAAGTCACAAACATAAGAACTGATAAACAACTCATAAACTTAAAAATTAACAACTATGACCATTCACGATTACAAATTCGCTGGCAAGAAAGCCATCGTACGCGTAGACTTCAACGTGCCCCTCGACGGCAACGGCAACATCACCGACGACACCCGCATCCGCGGTGCACTGCCCACCCTGAAGAAGATTCTTGAGGACGGCGGCGCACTCATCATCATGAGCCATATGGGCAAGCCCAAAGGCAAGGTGAACCCCAAACTGTCGCTGAAGCAGATTGTGCCCGCCGTGAGCGCTGCCCTCGGCGTCGACGTTCAGTTCGCCCCCGACTGCGCCAAGGCTGCTGAGCAGGCTGCCGCCCTGAAGATGGGCGAGGTGCTGCTGCTCGAGAACCTCCGCTACTACCCCGAGGAGGAAGGCAAGCCCGTAGGCATTGACAAGGAAGACCCCGCCTACGAGGAGGCCAAGAAGGCCATGAAGCAGAGCCAGAAGGAGTT
>DGSC01000007.1:0-536 GCA_002391275.1 Prevotellaceae bacterium UBA4372
AGCTCGCTGGCTGCACAGCTCAAGGCTGCAGGCATCTTTCGCATCAATGGGCGCCTCATTGCCGACGTCTCGTTCAAGGACACCGACCGCTATGGTTGGGGATGGTGCTGGGACGACGAGAACCCCACACTCTCGCCCATGCTTTGCGCAGGCAAGCCCATACTCATGGATCAGCTCACCTCTGCCCTCCGAGCCCAAGGCATCACCGTGGCGCGCGGCATCTCTACAGGGAACACACCTGCCGGCGCGCGGCAGCTGGCTGTAGTGAAGCGCACCCTCACCGCCGTGCTGCAACCCATGATGAAAGAGAGCGACAACCTCTGTGCCGAAAGCGTATTCTATCAGATGGGAAGTACGCGCAAGCAGGTGGCGGCAGTCATCGAAGGCGTCATGCAAAAAGCCGTGTCGTCGTCTCCGCAGCCATGGACGTCGACAGTGCCGGCCTCAAGCATTGCCGACGGCAGTGGCCTCTCGCTCTACAACTATCAGTCGCCGGCCATGTTCACGCGACTGCTCACCTATGCAGCACTGAACCC
>DGSC01000007.1:595-867 GCA_002391275.1 Prevotellaceae bacterium UBA4372
CCGCATCTACAATCCGTTGCTCGCATCGCTGCCTATAGCGGGCATCGACGGCACCCTGAAAAAACGCATGGCTGGCACACCGGCTGAAGCAAACACAAGGGCCAAGACGGGCTCCGTCACAGCCGTGTCCACGCTTGTAGGCTATACAACACAGCGCTCGACGGGGCATCTTATAGCCTTCGCTATCATGAATCAGGGCGTACGCACCATGGCAGAAGGGCGCAATTTCCAAGACCGAGTGTGCAGCATACTCAGCGAATAGCGGCGTTGCA
>DGSC01000007.1:989-11566 GCA_002391275.1 Prevotellaceae bacterium UBA4372
TTCCAAGGTCATGGAATAATCAAATCTCTTGGGCGCGTGTCCTGTTTTCCTTATAAGCGGATGGCAACATAATGGGGAAAGAGGGCTTGTCAGGCAGGGTTGACGGTTCCTGTTCGTCGGCCAACCGATTGTAGCAGGCGAGCTGGGAGCATGTATGGTATCGGTGGCAAGCTTAAAAGCAGTGTTGCAAAGACATCGAATGGCTACACTCGTGTTGGGCCTACAGATATAAAAAAGACATATTATAGCTACGCAAGAAGGGCTGTCTCATCGGTGAGACAGCCCTTCTTGCGTTATGGCTCAACGTCGTTTCCGCTGTGAGCCATTTCCGAGCCTCTGTCCTTGCCTACTCGTAGATGAGGGTGGTCAGGCACTCGGGGTTGAATATTTCAGTAGCGATGTCGTGGAGGTAGTCGGTGGTGAGCCCGTCGATTTGAGCAAAGCGTTCTTCCATGGATTGCACACGACCTGTGAGCAGGTACTGTTTTGCCATGCCGAGAGCCATACTCTCGTGGTTGTCGGCGGCGATGGCCATCTGCCCTTTCAGCTGCCGGCGTGCGGCGTTGAGGGCCCGCTGTGAGAGTGGTGCGTCGGTGAGGCGTTGCAGTTCGCGTCGCACCAGACGAAGGCATCGGCGCACATCTGCGTGGTCGCAACCGAAATAGACAGCCCAGACGCCCGTGTCGGTGTAGGGCGTGAGGTTGCTCTCAACGGTGTAGACGAGTCCTGTACGCTCGCGAAGGGCCAACGAAAGGCGCGAATTCATTGCCGGGCCTCCGAGCAGGTTGCTCAGCAGCGCCAGTCCTATGTGCCGTGGGTCGTTGAGGGCATAGGCACGGGCACCCAGCATGACGTGTGCCTGGTGGCAGTCTTTGGCCACGATGGACGTGCCTCCTCTGGCCCCGACCGATGGCGCAAGAGCTGTTCTGCCTGTTTGTGTGGGGCTTGGCACCTGATTCCGCTGGGCTGGCAGGAGAAGACTTTCCGGGAAGTGTTTCCTTATTTCCTTCTCTGTCACCTTTCCTTTTACGAACAACACGGCTCGTTCCGGGGCGTAGAGACGGGCAGTAAAAGCCCCCAAGTCAGTATTGTTGTACTGGCGCAGGCGGTCGGCAGAGCCGAGAATGTTGCGCCCGAGAGGGTGGTCGGGAAAGAGAAGAGCCTCAAAGTCGTCGTAGATAAGTTCGGCGGGCGAGTCGTTGTAGCTTTCTATCTCGTCGATAACCACTTCGCGCTCTTTCTCGAGTTCGGCCTGAGGAAAGGTGCTCTCGAAGACGATGTCCGCCAATAATGGTAAGGCACGACTGAGATGTTGGCGCATGAACACACTGTAGTACACCGTCTCTTCCTTGCCTGTGTAGGCGTTGAGGTCGCCTCCTACGCTCTCCATGCGGTTGAGAATCTGCACGGATGAGAGGTGACGTGTGCCTTTGAAGCTCATGTGCTCCACGAAATGTGCCATGCCACTCTCGCTGTCCAGCTCGTGGCGTGTGCCTGCAGCCACGGCTATGCCGGCGTAGACGACATCGCGAGAGGCCTCGTCATCGAGGATTGCGCGCATACCGCAGGGAAGATGGAAATAATGAATCATCGGGTGTTAAAGGCTGTATTGCAGGTTGGAATATACAAAAATGCGGAAAAGCATGGACGGCATTTCGGCTGGATGTGAGTTGCGACTCAGTCGCAGCAGATAGTACAGCTGGAGATGTCGTTCATGCTTTTCCGCATTCGTCAGGGTTGTTGCTTTATTGTAGGTGTGGAGTGGCCTTGCCTTTAGAAGTCGCGGAAGTCGGAGGTGTCGGTAGCCTTGATGGCTACACATTCCATCTCGATGAGCCACGTCGGGCGGCACACGGGGGCAAGGGTGATGAGGTATGGCGTGTTTGGGAACTTGCGTTCAAACATGTTTTTGACGGTGGAGAAGTCGCATACGTCGCGCAGATATACAATGATCTGTGCCACATCCTCGAACGAAGTGCCGGCCTCGGCAAGGAGAGCTTCGACATTCTCCCACATCCGTTCCGTTTGACGCACAATGTCGCCTATGTGCACAACCTCGCCTTTGTTGTTGATGCTGGCGGTGCCACTGATGTAGACATGGCGGCGATCGCCGTAATCCATGCAGGTGCCTCGCTCGAAGGTTACGCCGTACTCGTAGGTAGAATTAAGATGTGTCTTGGCATAGAGGTAGCGTTGTTGCTCTGGTCGGAAGCCGATGAGGGCGTAAGTGCCGAGCTGCACCAGTGCGCGGGTGTCGGCAGGCAAGCCGCCGATGCCGGTCGAGGCAATGTAATGGGTATGCTCTGTGAGGCCTTGCTCGATGAAATTATCCCGGCGGGCCTTCACCATGCCGGCGTATTGAGTATCGACGTCGCGGACGTAGAACCAGGTGCGTATGCAGTTGTCGGCAAGCGTGGCACCGTGGCGCTGAAGGGTCTCCTCGTAGTCGATGAGGAGGCTCTCGGTCTGCCAGGCACTGTCGCCCTTGTGCTCATGCATCCCCATCTTCCAGAGGTGCTGGTAGCCATTGTGCGAAGCAATGACGAGGCCGTCCTGATTCTCTACGTCCATGTCGTGGACGAGATAGAGCCAGGCGGCTACTTTAGAGCCGTCGAGCGGCGGTTGTTGTATGCAACTCACCGAGCAGTCCTTGTCGATACGTACAAGCGGCTGTTGATTGGTGGCATCACTGAGGAAGTAGCGCTTGAAGATGGTCTTGGAACCAGCGCACAGAGGATTGGCAAGCAAAGCTTGTTCGGCACGGTAGATGCGGTTGAACTGTTCGGCGAAGAGTTCGCCACGGGGCTCGATATGCAGGATTGCATGCTGCTCCTTGATTTTACCCTCGCGGGCGAAGGTGGATAATTCTACCGTCGCACCGAAGTCTGGTATGTAGATTTTTTCGTAATTCACTATTTCGTGGCTTATGCCGTAATTTTAAGGTTTATGATTAGAAATGGACGTCAACAAGAATCACGGACGGGCTCCTGCCTTAATCCAGTTGTCGATGAGCGTGAGAGTTGTTCCCTCTTTGATCATATTGGCATGGTCGTACCTCACTCCGGCTGAAGGGTCGCCGTTGATGACCTTGTGCAGCAGGCTCTCGTCCACACTGCCGGGAACGACGCGCAGGCCGTTCTCGGGGAGCCGGGCCGGATGGTTCACGAGCTGATCGTAACTTTGGCCTTCGATGAGCGTGAGGCCGGCTGCGGGCGTAAGGCCAAGTCCGTGGCAGCGTGCACAAGTGCCGGTGAAGACGAGGTCTTGGATGGTTTTGAACATGCCGATGTCAACATTCCCCACGTTGAGGAACACCGTGTCGCCTTGCAATTGGCTGGCCGGCACACTGGCAAAGGTGACGATGCGCTGGCGAAGGCGGTTGGTGACGCATAGCTCGATGGTGGATATGTCGTTGTCGGAGAGGCTCAGCGTGGTGTGGACCGGCGTGCCGTCGGTAGCTTGCAGGGGTTTCTGCACGACGGCATTACTGCTACCTTCGGCAAAGCCTGCAAGAACGATGTTGTACTGCGAGCTCCACGAATCGGTGCCGCTGAGGGTGGCGTTGAGGCAGGCCGTCTTGCCTGCTGTCTGCACTCCTTCGTCCTTGGCCACGATGTCGCCTTCGTCGCACGATGCGAGCGTGAACGTGCACAAAAGTGCTGCAAAGATAAGGCTGTTTTTCCTGATTATCATACTCTTTTTGATTAATTAACAAAAAGTGAGGAGACGGGATGTTCAGAAGGAATACTGAAGCATGACAACGGCTCGATGGGTGGCTATGCCCAAGTCATCGATGTCGCGATCGAGCTGGCGGTCGTGACCCCAACGGCCTACGAACTCGTACATGCCTGATAGTTTAAGGTTGCACGAAGGAATGAAGTAGTTCAGTCCGATGGCCGGAGCATTGAGGAAACCGCCTGTGCCCGTGGCACCAAGTCCATTGCGGTCGAAGAAATCGTAACGGATGGCGGGCTGCAAGTGCTTCGTCACGAAATAACCAGCCTGGACGTAGGCACCCAAGTAGGCATATTCGTTGCTGATTTTTTGGCGTTTGGTGAAGTCAACTTGCATGAAATAGACTTCGCCTGCGAGGTAAAGACGTTTCCAGAGCATGGCGAACTCGGCGCCTATACGGAAGTCGTTGGTCGACTCATTTTCGCTCTCTACGTTATAGTTGGCCGAGAGACCTACGAGCATCTTCTTCTCATTGAGCAGCTTGGGATTACCTTGCGTCGTGGGCATTTGTCCGAAGGGCTGGTAGGTGAGGCGTCCGGCATAAAGAAGAGAGGGGATATGTAAATCGTCGGAGAAGGTCTTCGAGGCACTGTTGTTGTTGATGCCAGTTCCGTTGAAGAGGCCTACTTCATAGCCGATATTCTTTTTTGTCATGCCGTGGAATTCTACGCCAAGGTCGAAACCAGTGGCAAAGGCCGGGGTGACAGCGTTCAGCGAGTAGGGTAGAATCACGGCCTGCGTCATGGAATTGGGCAGAGAGGGCATCAGCGTCTCGCCGAGCGTAGTGAGGTAGGCGTGCGAGAACGGAGTCTTGAACTTACCTATGCGGAAGTGAGCGGCGCGATTGATGCCGTAGTCTATCCATGCTTGCTGGAGGATGGCAGCACCCGTAGCCGCTGCGTTGATGCAGAGGTTGTAGTCGATTTTGCCGAAAGCACGGCCCGTGAAGCCCAGAATGGCATTGGGAACGGCAAAACCTGAATTGGCAACATTGTCCTGGTTGTAGGCCTTGTCGAGGCCTTCGCTATCGTACCAGTTGAAGTTGCCTGTGGCCTGCAGCATAAGGTAGGGCTTGAAGATGAAACGGCCATCCTTGCTCTGAAGGGTGAATCCGCGGTCGTCGGCGATAGGAACGACACCGTTCGTCATGTCGAGATGGCTTTCGTCGGTGGCTGTGGCATCAGGAAGGGAGGATTCCTCACTGGGCTGTGAAGATGCTGTCTCGGTTGTCGGCAGTTCGATGGCCGAAGCAGAAAGGGCGGCAAAGGACAGTGCCGCAAGAAGTGTTGTCTTGATTGACGGTGTGAAGAGGTTTGTTTTCATTGTTATCATCATATCTTCATTTTTCAAATTTCAACATTTGGGGATTAGAGGGATTCGAGGAAACGCACGAGAGCATGACGGTCTGTTCGGCTCATGTTCTTGAACTTGTTTTTCGATGCTTCGGCTTCTCCACCATGCCACATGATGGCTTCGGTGAAGTTGCGGGCACGTCCGTCGTGCAGGAAATACGTGTGGCCGTTGACCTTCTCTTGCAGACCTATGCCCCAGAGCGGAGTCGTGCGCCATTCGTTGCCACGGGCCAGGCCGCTGACATAATTGTCGTTGAGGCCTACACCCATGATTTCAGAACCCATGTCGTGCAGCAGAAAGTCGGAATAGGGATGTATGGTTTGATTCCCGAGCCAAGGTAACTGCGTGCCATTGAGCAAGGTAGTACCACGCGGACGGGTGTGGAGCGTGGTGGCATGACAGAGGGCACAACCCGCTTGGAAAAAGAGTTCCTGACCACGACGTACGGTCTTGTTGTTGACATTGCGGCGTGCTGGGACACCAAGCGCCTGGAGATAGAGGTCTACATCTTCCATATCCTTGGTGGAGATGTCGAGCTCATCGTAAAGCAAGCCCATCATGGAGCCCTGCTGAATCTGGCGTTGACCCTCACAGATCTCTTCAGGATAGCGGCTGTTGGTTACGCCCATATCGCTGGAGAAGCCAAGTTCTACGGTCAAGTCGGCATGCTGTGCCTTGTTGCCTCCCACACCGAGGCGGCGTTGTCCGCGTTCTACGATGTAGTTGCAACGTCCGCTGATGCCCCATTCCGGATAGTTGCTTTTGCGTGCCAAGGCTTCAATCTCGTTGGGATCGAGTGCCATGATCTGGCCCATGCCCACGTGTCGCAGCGGAATACGCACAGAGCAGAAGAGATCCTCAGGCTTTATACTGTCGGCATACCACTCGCTGATGCTGTACTCGGGATAGCATAGTTCATACTCCTCGCCATCGGGAAATTGGAACGTCTGGAAATGTTTCTGTACTTTTATCTTGCCCTCGGGCTGTACACCGTAGATGGCCTGGTCGTGAATGACACGGCCGTAGTCCTGAAAGAAGACGCCGTTTTTGCGAGTAACATATACCAGCATGGACGAGAAACCATAGGCTCCGCTGCCTTCCGACTCTTCCCATAGGGCGGGTTTCGTGCGGCCGGCATTGCGGTGACAGCTTCCGCAGCTGTAGCCTGCATATACGGGCCCGAGTCCGCCTCCGTAGCCATTGGAGCTGGTGCGGGCATCGTCGTAGAGCTTGTCGCCACGCATGAAGCGTTTCTTCAGTTCGCCCACGACCCAGTCGGCCTCGCCGTCGTAGGCAAAGGACGAGGTGGAAAAGATGGTTGAGGTTCCGGCCGAGAGGGCATAGCCCGAGGGGGCAGAAAGGTCGGCCTCGGTGAGTCCATCGTCGCCGCATGATGAAAAGCAGATAAGTCCTAAAGCTGACAGTGTGAAGTATTTAAGTGATTTATTCATTATCTAAATATCATTTTTTGAAGTAGCTTTCCCTATAGACGCCAACGAAGTAAAGGCGGATGCGTGAGCACCTTAGCCTTTACTTCAGAGCGATGTGTTTGAATTATTGCTGAATCTTATTCTTCCCCTTCGCCTATCTCATGATTAAGGAACAGATCCTTATAGGCTTTGCCTCCCTCGTAGCTTTTGGTCCACGAGTTGTAAAGCTCGGTGGCATCTTGTTGGAGGAGATATCCTACCTGAACCATATAGTTTCCCCATGACTTGGCATTGGTGCTGGTATAGTCGAGGTCGGCTGCATCGGTGCTGTTACCGTCGTTGAGGGTGCGAGCCTTACCGTCCTTGAAGATAAGGAACTCCATGGTGTGGAAACCGCGAACACTCTGAACGGCCTCTATCTCATCGTCTTTGTCGCCATCGCTCCATGTGAGGTTGTCGAACTTGCCCGAGTTGAGGATGTTTACGATAGCTTCCTGATCGAGAGGCCAGCTATCCATGTTGGGGTCGAGACCAAGGGCGTCGACGGGTCCGAAGAGGAATGCTTCGCTTGTTTCCCACGGTTCGCGGGCGTCGAACCATGCCTCACAAGCGGCTGCGAAGTTGGCATCGCTGGGGCTTGCGGCAAAGGCCTGAGCTGCTTTGAAGAGAGCAGTATTGGCATCTACGAGAGCCTTGTAGGTGGGAAGCACTACATCGTTGACATAAGTGTTGAGGATAGGTTGGAGCACAGCATCCGTGTTGATTGCGGTAGTACGCTGTAGATAACCTTTGAGGTTGCCAAGTACTTCTTCCAGATCGTTACAGGCTTGCATGGCAGTTTGCACTTCGGGAGCCCCGATGTTGTTTCGGAAAGGTGCTGGAATAGCCTGGATGGCATCGTAGGCCGTAGTGATGGCTTCGCGCACTTGAGCATCGAGAGTTGCATTGTTGGCTTCGATGAGCGTAGCAAGCGAGTTGTTGGCTTTCTTGCCGTCGCGTGTTCCGTAGTAGGCATTGCGTACGCTGAGGATGTTGTTGGAATAGTCGTCGATGCTATGCCAGCTGTACCATGACTCTACTGCATACAGGGCTTTGGTTGTCTGTCCTGATTTGTAGAGGTCGTAGGGGTCGCCTATCTTGGCATTGCCGACCTCATTAGCGATGTCCATACATCCGTCGATGATCTGCTCTATGCAGACCAATGCAGCCTGAGTTTCTTCAATGTTTTCATTGTTGTCGTCTTCGTCGCAGGCTGTGAACCCAAGCGCAGCGACCAGCAGCATTGCTGCCATTGAGAAATACTTCTTCATTTTGTTTTTTATCATTTAGTGGTTTTAGTCTCTTTTTTCAGTATAAATGGTTTCGCTACTACATTAGAAGCAGTGAACACACACTCACTTTTTCCAGAACCAAGCCGAGTATGCCACTCCGATGCTAAATTCATTTTCGCGGTTGTACCGGCTGTGTCCGAATACTTTTGATGTGCCAATCTTGCGTGTGCTCCAGTCGGCCTTCACGACGAGGTTGGGCAGAGCAAACCAGTTGACGCCCCCCGTCCATTTGCTTACTTGGCAGCGTGCCTCCATGGTCTGGGTGCCTTCGCCCCGCTCTTGCGGGTTGTAGTATTCATATCGTCCGAAGGGGTAGATGACGGGGCATCGTGTGATGTCTATGAGGGCTGCAAGGTTCAAGCCAGCTTCCACGCCATAGGAGAGGGCGTTCTTTGCTGTTCGGCGCATAGCTCCATGGTGATAGTTGGAAAGATTCGAGAGGGATACGCCGCTGAGCTTTTGTGAATTGGATAGCTGTCCCCAGAGCACGTTCGCTCTTGCTGTGATGTAACGGTTGCGGTACTGGGCATCGGCTGAGAGGATGTTTACGCTGACGCCGTCGATGCTTGAATATTTGTAGCGTTTGTCGGCATTTGCCGTGGCGTCGTTACAATAATAATATGACGCGCCCACGCGTAAGCCCGGCACACCTGTGTAGTCGAGGCGAACGGTGTAGGCCGGCGAGGTGAAGTTGTCGTCCTCGAAGAGTCCTTGCTTTCCATCGGCAACCCAATGGTCGCGTCCGAAGCCGTCGGCATTCAGTCCTGTGGTGACATAGGCTTCGTAGCTTACGCTGCTATAGTTGCGTCCCAGCTTGCCGAATATGCTGAGTCCTGTTTCATGCCATGTTGAGGGTATGAACGTAGTCTCGGCCTCGGGACGTGTCGTGCCGAAGAAGAGAATGGGTTCGTGGTGTGCGTTAGTGAGTCCTACGGGCAGCACCATGTGTCCAGCACGGACGTGAAAAGCGCGATTGAGCGTGTAGGTCAGATGAAACTGCTCGAGTGCAACCTCTCCTCCTTTTTCCATCTCTGTCTCGTACTCTCCGTTCTCTGAGGCTTCCATCTCTGTTTCGAGTCCTACGCCGCCTGCTTCGAACTCTATTTCAGCACCGAGTTGCCAATGGCGGTTGAACTTGTAGTCGCCTGCGATGACGAATCGTGGTATGGCTATGGTGTTGCGGCGCTCGTAGGTGTTGCCTGTTTTTGTGCCGTTGAAGCGGCTGTTGCCATAGCCCTTGAACGATGTCAGCATTTCGCCATAGCTTCCGATGCGGAATTGCCCGTAGCTATCGTCTTGGGCCGTAGTTGTTGCGATGCAAGTGAAAGACGCTAATATTGCAAGTGCAAAACATTTGTTTCTCATATATTGTTATTTCGTTTTCTCGGCTGTTGTTAATTTTTTTCTTTGCCTTTTCCTGTTTTTTTTTCGGAAAAGCGACGGCAAAGATACAGATTAGGAAGAAGACCCGCAAGAGCTGTTGGACAAAATACCTAACATTATGTACGTGTCATATCTGTGTAATACCTAAAAATAATTAGAGGAAGTGCTTTAGGTTCTCGGCATTTGATTAGAATAATAATTTTTTTGCCTTTTGCTTTGCATAAACCGAATTTATGCCTACTTTTGCGGCTGAAATATTTTTTAATTCATTAAAAATTACTGAAAATGAAGAACATTTGGAAAATTATGGCAGCAATGCTGATCGTTGCCCTGCCTTTCGTAGCTGCTGCTTGCGGTAGTGATGACAAAGAAGATGTAGTTCCCACTTACACTTATAAATGGGATTTGAACGGTATAGACTTGAATAAAATTGCCGAAGAAGACCAAGTAGCTACGATCAACGCTCGCAATACTGTCAATGACCTTGTTGCTAAGACCTACGCCAGCAATGGCTTCACTGTAGATGCTGAAAAGAAATCATTCTCTATTCAGACGGAAACGGCTGTGAAGAATGTTGATGAGCAGGTTCAGGTTGTATTCCTCACGCTGAAATCTGCCGAAGCTTTCAAGAATGCAGCCTCAGTGCTTCCTTCCGGAGCTTCCATCACTATTCAGCGTTCCAACACGAAGGTTGTCAACAACGTCGTATTGTACAACAAATAATAGTTTAAACTCAACTTTCGCATGCTCATTTTCGAAAGGTTATGAGGTTATCTGGATGCTCTTCGCTTACAGGTTTTTAGGTGAAGATAGCATTAATCATTCTAAACAAACATACTACACCTCATAACCTTATAACCTTAAAATTTATCAAGTAGAGCATTTGCGAGACTTGAATACTTTAGATTGTATTTGTTCTTTTTCAAGAGCCTGACTTCTGTTGCAGAGGTCAGGCTCTTTGTTTTTTGTCAGTCGCAACAGTGTTCCATCCTCTTTTTGAGTGCTTTTTTTCTTGTGTTAGGCGAGCTTCTTCCTGCTCCGGTTCTTCCTGTCCAGAGCTGTTCCTTTGGGCAAGAGCTTGTTCAGCCGTAGCTTTCGTTTCTTCATTTTTTTGCAGCTAAGAAAAAGAAAAAAGTACACTTATCGTTAAAAACTTTAATCTCTACTCATTAATCTCTAATCTTTTTCATACCTTTGCCCACGTAAAAACGAAAGGAAAAATAGGAATCTATGCATTTTACTGAAAATGCTCACATGAGCGATCTCATTCATGACGACTATCGTCTTCTTCAGGTGATCTCGCGATTTGGTGTCTCTCTGGGCTTTGGCGATCAGAGCATTAGCG
>DGSC01000056.1 GCA_002391275.1 Prevotellaceae bacterium UBA4372
CCCTTTCCATTACTGGTTGTTTCCCCTTTCATTACAGGATTACTTTCCTTACATTGCAGGGTTTCTTTCCTCCATTACTGGTTGTTTCCCATTCTATAACTGGTTGTTTCCCATTCCATAACTGGTCGTATCCCCTTTCATTACAAGATTACTTTCCTTTCATTACAGGATTACTTTCCTTACATTGCATGGTTACTTTCCTTACTTTGCATGGTTTTTTTCCTCCATTGCATGGTTATTTACTTTCTTTATTGGGATGCTCTCTATGGGTTAATAGTAAAGATGATCAGCGAGTGTCTGGGATTCCGAAATCCAGCCATTTCACTTGTGGATAGTTGTTCCTGACGAGGATTTTATGGCTCAAATATGACTCTTTAACAGCACGAAGCAAATCATCCATATATTTCACTTTAGGGCTAAGCGTGGCGCGTAGCCGTTCACATTCGTCACTGACGGCTTTAAACTCGTTAGCTTTTTGTTGCATTGAAGCAAATTCATTCTTGTCGATATCAGTTCCCGCCTTGATTCAAATGCTTGTGTAATCCAGCAATCAGGTTTTAGCTTTCCACTGCTTGTAGTTCAACGGTCTATGACATAGTCTTCACTGTATTAAGGTTTAACAAATGATTTACTAAGCCAAAGACGTCTTTTTTATCAATTATGATAGTTCTGGAAGTTATGTCTTTAAAAACGATGGTTGATTCTTAAAGCACCAACTTAAAACCCCTTAGCACATCAACTCGATTTTTCCCCTACCGTGAATGCCTGTCTCATAGAAATGTTGGAGAGCAAACGGGCTACATCGTGCAGGTAGTATTCGGGCAGGTAGGCGGCGTCGGTATCAAATTGGGGAATAAGCTTAATATATCGTCCAATAGCCTCAGACAAAAAAACTCAGTCTCCTGGACTTGCTTGAGAATAAGCTTGCTATATCGTCCAATACCCATGGACAAAAAGCTCAGCCTCCTAAACTTGCTTGAGAAAAAGCTTGCTAAGTCGTGCAATACTTGGGGATAAAAAAGACTCGGCCTCTTGAAGAGGCAGAGAATAAAAGTGCTACATCGTGCTAACGTGTGCTTTTCTACTATTATAAGATTTAAGCAATTATGCACCTTATATCTTAACATGTGCATATTCTTAAAAAGAGAAAGGGCTATGCCATTCATTTGGCATAGCCCTTTCTTTATTAGTTAAATACACTATTGTTATTCAACAGCGCCGCCGTTATGACTTTCAGGAGCTGTGATCACAAGAGTTGCACCTTGTGAGTGGTCAGCATCGTGAAGAGGTACGTCGATAGGAATTGTTACAGACTGACCAGCTCTGGGAGAGGTGAAGGTTGTTGTGTTACCTCTGTGAGCCTTACCATTTGCATCTGTGCCGATAACGGTCAGTGTGTGGGTTGTACCCTCGGGAAGAGCAGCGATAGCAGCCTTCAGAGCAGCCAGAGAGTTGTAGGTGCGACCATCAAGTTCGAAGCTGTAAACGAAGCCGGGATTTGTACTTGTCTCATCGCCGATAACCTGATCGAGAGAACCTGTAACCTGAACTACTGCGGGCTCATCGTCATCCTTACAGGAAGTCATAAACAAGCAAACACTTGCTACAGCAAGCATGCAAATTGAAAGAAGAAATTTTTTCATTTTCTCAAAATTTAATGAATAAATGGTTAATAATTAATTTATGATATTTTTGGTTTAATTAAACTTGACGCCGTGATGCTCGACAGCTCCGAAATAGTGTGCAACCAATTAAAGCTTAATTGAAGAGCAGCTTCTTTATTTGAAGTCGCCGTTGAGCATTCTCTGAACGTATTCTTCGACATAAGCTGGTTCCCAATAGTGGGCTGCATGGTTCTGATCAGGCTGTGTAACGAAGCTTTGGCCCATGTTCTTGCTCCAGTACTTGAAGTAAGCTTGCATTGAGTACTCCAACGCATAATACTCTGGTAGCCTGAGTCGAACGAAGGTCGTTCGTTTTTGTCGTTTACCTCCAAACGGTATAGCAAAGTGGAATCCTGCATTATGCTCTCCTCCAGTTAAGATACCGTATAGCCCGATAGCATATTCCCCGAAATGGCGGGTAACATCGGCTCTTACGCCGTAGTCGCCATAGAGGAAGCGTCCGCCTTGGAGCTCTAACTGCAACTTTGTGTAAGGCTCGTAGTAGTCGACATGCGCCATCGCATTAATCTGTCTCGACCCATTGACAAAGCCGAACCCGGAGAAAGGCTTGTTGTTGGCCTTATAGGTCAGCCCTGCATCAATGTAGAAATCCAGATTGCGTGTAGCATGAACTCCCACTTTGGCCTGCACCCCTACCCTCTCGGGAAAGAAGAAACCAGCTGCAGCAGAGATTTGCCAGGTATTAGTAGATAGAATCTGTTGGCTAAGGTTGGCATTTCCTATTTGAATTCTTCGCTTGCTGTCATTCCTGTCAGTGAGGCGATAGAGAATCGGGAATACGGGTTGAACCGTTAGCCTTGACCCGCTCCACAAGGTAGTGGCGAATGCGGGTGCGATGCGCACGGCATAGTCGAAAAGATGGTCGAGCTTATTGTTGACAAGGCTGACCATAGGAAACACTGTGATGTCAATCTTTCCCGTCGACGTTTTCTCTATGCTTTCGCCCCTTAATAGCTCAAGGGCGTCGTGCATTTTCCTATCCACTCTCACGTCCCATAAGCCTCCACGCCTGGAAGCGTGAACGATGAGTTGTGGCATTTTATAGTCTGTAAGCACCATCTCGAACTGTTGTAGTTGAGGAAGTGCCGTAGCAATTGTCTTTATAGCAGCTGCTGCGCCTCGGAATGTGCCTCGATGAGCTCTATCCTCAAACTTGGCATATAACGTATCGCCCACAACCTTTGTTGCTATGTCCTCAAGCCCTTCGTTGTGCAACAGGCTCGTTATCTGAGTCCTATTAACATCCTGAGTCCACGCGCTCGTGGGCCACATTGAACAGACCAGTATCACAACTATTATTGCATATTTCTTTGTCTGCTTCAACACTCTTTGGGCTTTATAGTACCTAAAACGCGTCAAAATTACATTAATTATATCAAACTGCCTCCATTTGTTTGGCCTTTAACTTTTATTAATGTAATTTTATGATATTTTTTGGCTGCTAAGTCTATTTATTCCGTCAAATTAAACCTAAAAGTTGTCTTATCAAAGGAAGTACTGCCTTTTTGAGTACGCTGTCATTCAGGTAGTGCTCACCATCGAAGGTGCCGAAATGTGCGTTTCCGTATGCTTTTTTGAACTGTGCCTGACAATTGACGCGCTTATCATGATCGCCAAAAAGCCCATAGACGAGTTCCTTGTCGGCCGGGGTAATTCCTTGTAGACAATGCTTCTCAATGTCCTTGAACTGAGCGATCATTTCCTTGTCCACCTTAAAATCTTTTGCTCCATCCTGCCGAGCATTGCGAAAGGGCTTGCGCCCCATTCCTCCGAAAGTGAGGAGCCGAGCCATACCGAAAGAAGGGTTGACAAGTATGCGCTGGAATCCACGCAACTGCTCAGCGTACATGGCCCCCATACTGGTGGCCACGATGAGGTCTGGCTTCAGCTCTTCCACTTGTTTTTTGAGGAAGGGCATGGCCTCAGCCGGCATCACGGGGATGTCGGGAGCTATAACCTGCACGCCATGCTCGTAGAGCGCGTTGCGCAGACTTGTAGCAGTGCCACTGGCTCCGCTACCGGCGAAACCATGAAGATATAACAGTGTCTTCATCTTTACTGCACTAAGAACTTGAGAACGGCATCGTTGTCATCAGTCTTGGCCCTTGCCACATAGATGCCATGAGGCAGCGTAGCCACATTAACTGGGACATTGATTCTCATCCGTTCGGTTTTCACGAGTTGACCGGCAAGGGTGTAGACATCCAATCGGGCCACATCAGCTCCAATCAACGTGAGTTGGCTGCCATCGTATGCCAGAGCCAAATCGTTTGAACGCTGTGTACGAATGTTGTCAACGACAGTTTCAATCACGGGTTCTTCCCATGTCAGTGCTGCCGTCGTAAGAACATTAGTAGTTCCAATCGTAGGACGTTCCATAGCATAGAGTACGGAACCTCCGTCGGGGAACAGACCTACGGAATGGAAGCCGTCGTGACGACAATAGACCAGGGTGTCTGCCCACGCTTTATCAGCAGCTGTCAACACTACGAGGCAGCTGTCTTCGTTGTTCAGCTTGAAATCTGCGTGAAGTTGTGTCTTTCCTTCATTCTTGTCTGCCCAGATGATTTTGTAGCCATGGGCCGGGATGATGGTGTTGACGCCATTCGCTCCGGCAGTGATCTGCGACTTCTCTGGTTGGTCGAGATGATCGGAAATATACATGCCTTCGAGGTCGATATCCTCATCGGTCGTATTGTAGAGCTCAATCCAGTCGCTTTTCTTGAACATATCGCTAACGAAGATTTCATTATCTGCACTGACTTCGTTAATCTTGATGGGATGTGCATCCCAAGCCTGCTCGCTGTCGGAGTCAAGTTTCTCGTAGGTTGCCATGAGCACTATCGACGAGCCATCCTCCGGCAGTTCAAAGGTCTCATCGGTGGAGATGATATTCGAGGAAGATGTCGTATTGTATAAGAGTGCAGCATCCCAATAGATATCGGTTGACGTTGCGTTGTTGTTGTGCAGTTCAACAGCAATGTCATTGCTACCGCTCTTGAAGAGGGATACATCGAGTTCCATTTGTCCGGACTCGGGATTCGCATTGGCGTAAGTATCAGCAAAGCTGCCAAATGACGGATGTGGTGTGTTGTTCATCAGGAAGCGTCCAGCCTCCTGACCGTTGACATATACGATAAATCCGTCATCGGCAACCCAATCGAGGGTGAAGCTCTCGCCTTGCTTCGGTTTTTCGGTCAAGTTAAATGAGCGTCGGAAGTAGTATGTCGGGTATTTATTATTGCTGTTTTCGCCATAGCTTATTGTCGTACCATAAGCTGCAGCCTTGCTGGCATTACCCGTGTCATAGCCCAACGGAGCCTTGCCGCTTTGCCATGCCGACACATCGAAGCCTGGCATATTCCAGTTCTCACCATCAAGCGAGCCCTGGTCGTAATAGTCCCACGACGAACCTTTACTAAATACTGTGACACCGCTGACCGACAGGTTGGAGGCCCATCCCTTGAACACATAGCCCGCAGGCGCTTGCGCCGTCACGGTGATGGGTGGGAACAACTGTCCCGAGAACTTATGTGTAGGTACTTCCAAGCCATTGACCAGGATTGCGGCCTCTGGAATATTCGCGGAGAGCGTTGCCTTGACGGGCGTTCCCAGCCCGAAGTAATTGCGCATATTGTTCACCGAGTTTGTTTGCCTTGCCGCACTGAACCCATTGATGAGGTGGTTGCCAGTCTCTGTGGCCGAGCGCGATTCAAGACTCATTGCAGGGTTGACGTTAGCCACAATCTCATTGACAATCTGCTTTGCCCGCTCTGCTTCGAAGACACTGCCCGCAATGAGACAGAACTGATCTATGAACTGTTTCTTGAATTCCTCGTTTTGCCACATATTCAACAGCAAGGTCGTGAACTCAATCTCTTCGGAGATGCGGTTGCCATACTGAGCAATGATCTCTGCACCATACAGCTGATCGAAAGTCCACCATCTCGTGCCCTCAAACCATTGGAAAGCGTTGCTGGCTCCGAAAGCTGCATCCGTGTCGAAGAGGACAAAGCGGAATCTGCTGTTGCTGTCGCCTGTGGTGCGGCTGCGGAAGCTCTTGATATTGTTCTTGGGCCAGTCCTGTCCGGACAAATAGAGTTCCACAGCACAATAATTAATGTAGTCCTCAATGTCCACCAGCTCTTTAATTCTCTGGTAGCAACTATAGTCGGCCGCATTCTGTGCCAACGAATACCACTCGTCGAAGGCATCTTTTGTGCCCACTTGCTGTACGTAGCCACTGTCAGGCGACATCTTCCACTGATCCATGGTGCTGTCTTCTGTATCAATACCATAATTAGACAGCGCATAGTTCTTGTTGTTGGGTTCGCGTAGATTTTCCACGCCAATGTACCTTCCGTTATGGAAGATGTGCACCGGCTGGTAGCTCTGCGTCTCGGCATACAATCCTGAAGTGGCCACAATGGTTTGAATGGCGGCGTCTTTGATACGGCCGGAACCATTATCCTGGACATTATTTCCACCATTACGCACCTTCAGGGCCTTATGGCGAAGGTATGGTTTATCCTTGAAGAACTGATAATCCATCCTGTTAACGCCCTCATATATCTTATTTGCCTTGATATTGAATGAGTGGGGATACCAAGCACGGCTCCAGCCGCCCGAGGCCTCAATGCCTACTTCTTGGTTGAACGATTCCGAACCCTCCTCGTTGAAATACTCAATATTGGCAGGTCTATCCCACTCCATATTCCAGTTGCAGGCCGTACTTTGTCCGTTGCCCGGCCGTCCGTTGCCGTTACCTCTGACAAAGATGCCATAGTCTTCGCCATAGAGGTTAGCCTCATCCGACACCAGCGAGAGTATGGGTAGCGTGTATTCCTTGTCTTTATAGATATATGAACGTGTGACTACCTGGCTTGCCAATTGGCCCTCTTTGAAGAGTCGCAGCCTCAGTATTGTAGTCTCGGCAATGCGGAACTGCCCGTTGGTGCTCACGGTTCCGTTGGTCAGCGTAGGCGTGCTGCCATCCGTAGTGAAGCGCAAAGTAGCTCCGGCAGGGATGTTGACCTTGGCTACGAAAGGCGATGTGAAGAGACATCCATCGCGATCCACTGCCGGCGCTTCCAGACGTGTGGCCGCATACGTTGCAGCATTGTTGGAAGCCCCAGGCGTAGGAGCGTCGGTGTAGTTCCAGACGTTGCCGCCATCCGTTGTGCGGGCGTATGATGTTCGAGTGATGGCAGGTGGATAAGTAAACTGGGAAATGATGTTTCCCTCGGGATCAGAGAGATAGATGTCGCCGCCATCACAGTCAAGTTTGAGGTTGACCATGGTAGGAGCCCAACGTGAATAGTGGTCGAGCCAAAGCACCAAGTAGCCATGTGCAGGCAGCGCACCTGCAAGGGGATTGATGGAAGCCTTTTTCAGGTTGGCTGGATCATCGCTAAGGTAGTAGCCTCCAAGCGAAGCGGTCTTATCTGTCGGATTGAAAATCTCTATCCATCCACCGAAGTTGAACGAGGGATCGATGAACATGTCCACATTAGCCTGCTGCACCTCGTTGATGATAATTTGTTCGGCCGTGGCAAAGTTGCGTTCCACGGTCACGTTGCAGGTAGCACTTAGGTCATTGGATCCTCCGATGGTACGGCATGTTACGGTGGCATTGCCAATACCTACGCCCGTAATATTTCCCTCGTCATCCACACGCACAATGGAAGGGTCGCTACTCTCCCACCCCACTTTGCGGAAAGTGACATTCATAGGCAGGAGAGAATAGCCTATCTGTCTTGTCTCGCCAAAGCCTATCGAAAGGTTCGACGGTTCAAGCTTCAAGCTTGTGGCCTTCACCTCTGTGCCGCTCCAGTAGAGCTTCACGTTGTCAAAGGCTATCCAGTTTGCCGTGGTGTTCTCGGTACGTACGCCAATCGTGAGGGTACGTTTTGAAGTCGACATTTCCACGGTGAAGTGCTCTGGCTTGCCATTCTCTGTCGCCAGCGTAGTCACGGCCTCGTTGCTACCATCGCTGATAAAGAGCAAGACACCCGAAACTGGGTTGTCATACCCTTTCTGGTCGTGGGCAATAGCGTCAGCTTCGAGGCGGTATTTACCGGCGGGCGTCTGCGACAGCTCTTGATAGATGGATGCATTGCCAAGCACACCGCCTGTCCACCAGTCATTCTTATCGCGCCAGGCTTCGGCAAACGAGCTGACAAAGTATGAACCATTCCAGTAAGAGGCTCCTTGATAGCCATGATTCTGTGCTGTTCCGACATTGACTTCATAGCCATCAACCCACCCATCGATGTTGCCATCGAAAGAGGGGTTCTTGACGAAATCCGAAGTGATGTCAATCCACGTTTGAGCGTTGCTCACCGAGGCACAGGCCAGCAACATTACCATTAACAGGGAAACTTTCTTCATTTTATTGTGCTTGAGTTAGTTTACAAAGAAAAAGGCGCAGACTGCACAGTCTGCGCCGCAAAGATACATTTTTTCTTTTGTTCGGCCTCTTTTTTTAAAGATATTTATCTTTAATATCGGAAATATGAACTTCTCAACCCACATATCGGGGCTAAACAGATGTTTACTAACGATTTTGTCGATTGCAGCTCCTGCTTCGTACAATCCTCGAAGGCTGCTTGATTACGAGTGCATCCTTCGCTGAGAAGTCTCTTTTCCCGATGCCTTGAGCCGGAGAATAAGGCCTATTCCTTGATGTTGGGCTCTTCCAGTCCGAGACCTTTCTTTCGGTCAACGACCTTCAGCACTAAGCCAAGCAGCAGGGCTGCAACGCCGAGGCAAGCCAGCATCACGAGGGGAGCCGTATAGTTGTATTGCGTAGGATCCGTCACGCCAGGATTGGTTTTGTCGAGCACCTTGCCAATGAGCAGAGGGAAGAGCCAAAGACCGATGTTCTGAATCCAGAAAATGAGGGCATAGGCCGAGCCAATCACCTTGGCATCGACGAGCTTGGGCACGCTGGGCCACAAGGATGCAGGCACGAGCGAGAAGGAAGCTCCGAGCACCAGGATGGTGAGGTAAGCCACGCAGATACCGCCAATAGCATTGCCTTTGAAGGCCGGCAGCACGAAAGCGAAAGTGAGATGGCAAGCGATAAGCAGCACCGAGCCCAGCACGAGCATTGACGCAGCCTTTCCCTTATGGTCGACATAGCTGCCGAGGATAGGCGTGATGAGCACGGCCAACAGGGGGAACACGGCAAACACTGTCTCGGCGGACTGTCGCATGTAGCCCATGTAGCAATAAGCGACAAGGGCTGCAATGCTCAGACCCAGCAGGCCATACTTACTGGAGGCTTTCTTTTGGAAGTTGCTGGCAAAGCCTGCAGCAGCCACGATGAGCATGATGACATACTGCACATAGGTGACGCTCTGACTGGCCCAGAACGAATCGGCAGCGGGGGCTGTAAGGGTGAGGTTGCACTGCAGCATGTTGACGGCATACTTCTGGAAGGGGAAGATGGCCGAGTAGTAGAGCACGCACAGCAGCGCCACAAGCCAGAAGCCGCTGGAAGTGAGTATCTGACCGAGATCGCTAATCTTGAACGGGTCGTCTTTCTCCTCAGCTTCGCCCGTCTGCGAGTCGAGTTTGCGGTCCATGAAGAAGTAGACGATGGTCATTATCAAGGCTATGCACATCAACACGACGCCGAAAGCTACCGAACGGCTCACGCTTACGACGCCACCCAGACGTGCGAAGAAAGGCGAGAAGATCATCACCGTGGCAACACCCAGACGGGCTAATGCCATCTCTGAGCCCATAGCCAGGGCCATCTCGCGTCCCTTGAACCATTTGACGATACCGCGTGAGACCGTGATGCCAGCCATCTCGCAGCCGCATCCGAATATCATGAAGCCGCAGGCCGCGAACTTAGCCGAGGCGGGCATGCCTTCGTAGAAGGGCGACACGCCCAGCTCGTCGAACACAGGGATATAGTTGAGGTTATTGGTAAACCATGTCTCAAGGCTGCTGCCAATAAAGGCATCGCTCACGGCATACCATTTGACGATGGCGCCTACGAGCATCACAGCTGCCGAGAGAACGGCCGTGAAGCGCACTCCCATCTTGTCGAGGATGATACCTGCAAAGATGAGGAAGAAGGCAAACACGTTGAGGAACACCTCGGAACCTTGCATGGTGCCGAAAGCGGTTGAGTCCCATCCGCGCTCCGAGAGCATCAAATCCTTGATGGGAGACAGGATGTCCATGAAGATGTAGCTGCAAAACATGGCCAGCGCCAGTAGCAGCAAGGCCGTCCAGCGCATGGCGGCGCTGTCACGGAGTGTCTTTTGAATGGCTTGTGTCATTTCTGAGATTAACGATTTTTTATTTATTTTTACTTATTAGTCGGCAAAGGTACTAAAAGAATCCCATTGAGGTCATATCAAAATATGAATTTAACTAAAATTCACGGCCTTAACGGGTATGTCGTCACGAGAAATCATGATTACCAGGACTTCATCGGGCTAAGAATGTCCGCAAGTCATCGAGTTTCTCCGTTGCCATCGTTCTGCCGAGCTGGTACGCCTTGCGCATAGCGCTGCGGCTGTGAGATACGCGTCCGATCGGGAGCGTCGTCGGCGGGCACAGGATCATTGCATTTCCGGCCTTTTGCTGTTCGTCGATATAGCTCAACTCTGCGTTGTACATCTCGTGTCGGCGTTCCCATGCTTCCACGAGCACAGGATAAGCTTTCAGCATGCGACGAATGATTCCGAGATGCTTCAAGGGGCCTTTGCGGTAGTCGGCAGGCTGTGTCAGCACTACCACATTGCGGCCGAAGCCTTGTTGCTGGAAGTAGCGCAGAGGTATGGAGTCGGCAATGCCGCCATCGAGCAGCCGCAGCCCTTCGATCTCCACCACGCGCGAGACTATGGGCATGGACGATGATGCCAGAATCCACTCGTACATCTCGTTGGAAAAACGGTCGAAACGCCGGTACACGGCCTGTCCCGTGTCGACGTCGGTAGCCACGAGATGAAACTCCATCGGGTTGTTGCTAAAGGTTTCGGTGTCGAAGACATCGAGCAGCCTTGGCAAGGTGTGGTAAGCGAACTCAGGGCCGAAGATTCCTCCCGTGGTAAGCATCGACCAGAGGCTGCAATACCTTAGGTTGTGGGCATAACGCAGGTTGTAGCGCAGCACGCGCCCTGGCTGCTTGCTCTTGTAGTTGCAGCCGAAACAGGCTCCTGCCGACACGCCAACGACACCGTCGAATTGTATGCCTGCTTCCATCATTACGTCCATGATGCCCGCAGTGAACAAACCTCTCAGGCCACCGCCTTCTAACACCAGGCCGTGTTTCACTCTTTGCGTTTCCATTGATTTACAGTTTCTTTTCCCATACATACCGCTCATGCGCTTAGCAGACATCAGCAAACAGGTTGGATATTCTCCACTCTGTCAGACTTTTCTTTCACGCGCGCATATATATTATATGTCTTATCTATGCTCTCGAAAATCAGACCTATTCCGGAGAATCTTGACGCGTCACACAGACATGCGACCACATGCGGCTAACCACATCGGCCAATTCTCTTAGGTGCATCAGCCAATTCTCTTAGGTGCATCGGCCAATTCTCTTAGGTGCATCGGCCAAATCTCTTAGGTGCATTAGCCAATTCTCTTAGGTGCATCAAAACCAACGGCCATATCCCTCGGAAAAAACCTTGATAAAAGCAGCCGAATGCGAACGGACGGTCTGGACTTGCGAGCTATAGGATGCCGGGAAGCAATGCAGGGGCAACTACTTTCCTCGAATGACGCGGAAAAGCCATATCACGACTACGGCACCAACAACGGCCGTGCCAATAGTGCCGATAGTGCCGCCCCACGAGATATTCAGTTTCTCGAAAAGCCAGCCGCCTACAGTTCCACCGATAAGACCAAGCACGATGTCCCACAGACAGCCATAGCCTTCGCCTTTCATTATCCATCCGGCTATGGCGCCGGCGATAAGTCCTACGATAATTCCTTCAATCATGATTGATAGTGATAGTTAATGTCATAAACCGTCGCAAAGGTAGGAAAAAGAACTGAAAACAACGTGTAGAGAACAAAGATTTTTTCTTTGAAGCCCCATAACGCAACAAACCCCAAGCGCCGACAAAAGCACTTGGGGTTTGTTCGTTACAGTCTATACCTGTGAATTTATTGCCGCACAATCTTCTGCGACCGCTTGATGACGATGCCACACCGGCTGGCCGATACCATGCGGCCAGAAAGGTCGTAAGCGGCATCGGAAGAAGTGCCGGCCTCGGCACGTGGAGCAGCTACCGCATCGGTAGGATCGTAGAAAGCATCAAGCACCGTCGAAGGCCGTCCCTGCCAGGTGAAAGCGCCTTTGTTGTAGGCGTTCCAGCCCAATGTGGTATAATACGAAGGACGCCACCAAGCGTAGACTTCGGGCTCCCAGTAGAAGATGCCGGCACATGCGGCGCTGCCCTTGAGGCGCGAGAAGAGGTCGGTCATCACCTGTGCTGCCAACGATTCATCACTCACATTGTAGCCGGTTTCCACGATCATCACGGGTACGCCAAACTGCGACGAGAGCGTCTTGACATTGGCCGCCGTCCTGGCATTCTCGCTCTGCCAGCTGCTCTCGGGATAATGCGAGAGTCCTATCATGTCGAACTTGCCGCCATATTGCTTGAAATCCTTGAAAAACCAGGCATTGTCCTCGGGACCCTTGTCGATATGCACAATCACTTTGGCCGAAGGCACTACGGCCTTTACGGCCTCGTAGCCGGCATTACTCACTGCCACGTAGCCTGACCATCTGGCAGCACCCGACTTGTTCCAATCGATTCGCCCGCTCTCCCAGAGCATGCCGCTACGGGTTTCGTTGCCCACCTGCACCCATGCCGGTTCTATGCCTTCGGCCTTGAGAGCCTCAAGCACATCCTTCGTATGGTTGGCAACAGCGGCCTTCAGCTGCTCTTGCGTAAGGCCCTGCCACGCTTTAGGCATGGTCTGACGGCTTGGATCGGCAAAGAAATCGCTGTAATGGAAATCGAGCAGCAACGCCATGCCTTGGCTGTGAGCACGCTTGGCCTTAGCCACGACATCGGCTTTGTCGCACCATGCGCCATAAGCCGTCTCGGGATTTACCCATACGCGCAGACGTATGGCATTCATTCCACATTGACGCAACAGGGCCATGAGCTCTGTGGGATTGCCTGAAGCGTCGTAGAACTGCTTGCCCGAGGCTTCCATCTCCGTGCACCAACTCACATCGGCACCACGTGCGAAGCTGGGAGCTTGTGCGTAAGCAGACATGCCCAGCACAAATGCAGCAAGCAACATTGCTATTTTCTGTCTCATAGTATGATGTGTTATTGTTTTATCTGTCTTGATCTTTGAGCACGGGGAAACGTTCACGCAAGTGCTGCAATCGCTCAAGGTCAAGGTCTGCCATTACCAATGCCTCAGCGTTGCCACAGCTTGCCAGCTCGTGCCCGAAAGGATGAATTGCTGCCGATTGCCCCGAATAGTCGCAGGCTGGATCCGTCCCCACCCTGTTCACGCCTACCACATAGCACTGGTTTTCAATGGCCCTGGCCCGCAAGAGAGCCGACCACTGCCCTATCCTTGCCGTTGGCCAATTGGCTGAAAAAAGCGCCACATCATAGTCCTCGCGATTGCGACACCAGATGGGGAACCGAAGGTCGTAGCAAGTAAACAGGATGAAACGGGCGCCGCGCCACTCTACGATTCTTCGCGTTGTGCCAGCCGTGTACACGTCTTCGCCGCCGAGGACGAAAAGGTGGTGCTTGTCGTAAAAGGCAAAACTGCCATCGGGCTTAACGAAATAGAACCTGTTGCGCAGACTTGCACCGTCGCGAACCGCCACCGTGCCGGCCACAGCACAATCGTGTGCTCCTGCAAGGCTTTGCATCCACGCCAAAGTTTCGCTGTTCTCCGCAGGTTCTGCTATGGCAGCTGACGCTGCGCCAAAACCCGTAGTGAACATCTCGGGCAGCACCACAAGGTCGCACGACGGTTGGACGCTTAACGCGCTCTCGATGTGAGCACGGTTGACCGACGGCAATGCCCACTTGACATCAAGCTGAAACAACAGGATGCGCATGGAAGTAAGCTTTCACGGGCCTCAGCGTTCGGCGCGCATGGGGTTGTTGAGGAAGTCGTCGTAGGCCAGACGGATGCCGTCTTCGAGCTCGGTTTTGTAGGTCCATCCCAGCCGAGTGGCCTTGGAAACGTCGAGTAGCTTGCGGGGCGTGCCATTGGGACGTGTGGTGTCCCACAGGATTTCTCCCTCGTAGCCAACGACCTTTGCCACGAGTTCGGTGAGGGCCTTGATGGTGAGTTCCTTGCCCGTACCGGCATTGACGGTCTCGTTGCCCGAATAGTTGTTCATCAGGAAAACGCAGAGATTAGCGAGGTCGTCTACATAAAGGAACTCGCGTAAAGGACTGCCGTCGCCCCAGCACGTGACGGTCTTCAAGCCTGCAACCTTGGCTTCGTGGAAGCGACGGATGAGGGCTGGCAGGACGTGGCTGTGCTCGGGGTGGTAATTGTCGTTGGGGCCATATAGGTTTGTGGGCATGACACTGATATAGTCGGTGCCATACTGACGATTGAGGAACTCGCAGTACTTCAGGCCGCTGATCTTAGCCAGAGCGTATGCCTCATTGGTCTTCTCCAGTTCAGAAGTGAGCAGACAGCTTTCGGGCATGGGTTGAGGAGCCATGCGTGGATAGATGCAGCTGCTGCCGAGAAATTCGAGTTTCTTGCAGCCGTTCTTCCATGCAGCATGGATGACGTTCATCTCCAGAATCATGTTCTCATACATGAAGTCGGCCAAGGCATTCTGATTAGCTACGATGCCGCCGACCTTAGCCGCTGCAAGGAACACATATTCGGGGCGTTCCTCGGCAAAGAACTGCTCTACTTGTTCCTGACGGGTCAAGTCCAATTGCGCGTGCGTGCGCGTAATAATATTATTGTAGCCTTGGCGTTGCAACTCACGAACGATAGCCGAACCCACCATTCCGCGATGGCCTGCTACGTATATCTTACTGTCTTTATTCATCATCTTTATTTTGTATTTCCTTTAAACATCTATGGCATCTTGGTGCTTTCAGCGCTTACCTTTATGGCTGTCTGATGCCGAAATAATCATAGATGTTTCTTAAAACTGTCGGTTGATGCCGTTGGGTGTTTATTTGACAATGCCTTTTTCGAGGTATTCCACAAGGTTCATACGCACCTTTGCGGCAGCACCCTCACCGGCAACCTTGGCCATGTCGTGCTCAACCATCAGCTGCACCAACTGCTCGAAACTGGTCTTGTTGGGGTCCCATTTGAGTCTTGCCTTGGCCTTCGTAGGATCGCCCCAGAGGTTTACGACATCTGTGGGACGATAGAAATCAGCGCTGACAACCACGAGCGTCTTGCCGACAAGCGAAGCAGGAGCATTGCCGCTGACGGCTACACAGATGCCTTTCTCGTCCATACCCTCGCCTTCAAACTTCAGCTCGATGCCGGCATGTTTGAAAGCATAGTAAGCAAACTCACGCACACTATGCTGAACACCCGTTGCGATGACGAAGTCCTCGGGCTTCTCTTGCTGAAGGATGAGCCACATACATTCGACATAATCCTTAGCATAACCCCAGTCGCGAAGCGAAGAGAGGTTGCCAAGATAGAGGCAATCCTGTAGGCCCTGAGCAATACGTGCTGCCGCGAGTGTTATCTTGCGGGTGACGAACGTCTCACCTCGGCGCTCGCTTTCGTGGTTGAAGAGTATGCCCGAACAGCAGTACATGTCATAAGCCTCACGGTACTCCTTCACGATCCAGAAGCCATAGAGCTTGGCTACGGCATAGGGCGAATACGGATGGAAAGGCGTGTTTTCGTTCTGCGGCACTTCCTCCACCTTGCCATACAACTCTGAAGTGCTTGCCTGATATATCCGACAGGTCTTTTCCAATCCGCAGGCACGCACCGCTTCCAACACGCGCAACACACCTGTGGCATCAACGTTTGCCGTAAACTCTGGCGAATCAAACGACACCTGAACATGGCTCTGTGCGGCCAGATTGTAGATCTCATCAGGGCGCACTTTGCCAACTACCTTCACGATGGACATCGAGTCGGTAAGATCGGCATAGTGCAAATGGAAATGGGGTTTGCCCTCAAGATGAGCAATACGCTCACGGAAATCTACACTGGAACGACGGATTATGCCATGTACGTCATAGCCTTTTTCAAGAAGGAACTCACTGAGGTAAGAACCATCCTGACCTGTAACACCTGTTATTAAAGCGGTCTTCATATATCTTTTAATTATGCCTGTATTTAAAAACGGCGCAAAGTTACTGAGAATATTACAAATAGGCCACAACCATTTGTTAAGAAAAATTAAACGGCACCCTCTACCGACAATAGAGGATGCCGTTTACTGCGAGCATCTTAGGTTATTTTCGTCTGCGTATTCTTAAAGGAATGGCTTCGGCATGGGCCTGACAGAAGCGGGATGTATCCTCAACCACAAGCGCCAAATAGCCTCCACCGCCTGCACCTGGCATTTTCCACGCAAGGACACCAGGCTCTGCCGACCAATGAGCGATGGCATCTACGATAAAGTCCTGATCTTCGGGAGCATCGTCTTTGCAGCCAACTTCTCCACGTGTAGGTCTGACCATGCCTGGGAACATGGCCACCTGCGCTTCAAACGAAGCCCTATAGGAGGCCGCAAAAGCCGAGAGGTTACGCTGCATGATGGCCTCCCAGCAGGCAGCAGCCGCCTCTGTCAAAGCATGCACCTTGGCCGGTGTTATATCCTTGCCTTCCACAACCGAGCATCCTGGACGACGGGGTTCAAGGGGTATCATGCACAAATGACTCTCCAGCCACGACAATACTGCTTCATCGTCGCACGTCTCTATCTTTTCGGGCCAGAAATGACCGCTATAGAAATGGCGGCACAAGCCCGGCACACAAATGCCGATAGCATCCTGGGCTCCGCTGATGATACCATCCTCACGCTCCGGATTATTCTCGAAACAAAACACCAGACGCGCCAGTGTCTCGGGATTCATCTCCGGCAACTTCATTGGCCAGATACTCTTGATGACATTGCGGGTCGAAGTGCTGAGCCCGCAGCGCTCACGAATCTCAAACGTAGGTTCCAAGGAAATCGTCAGTGCCCATCCGGCACCGTGGCACGACACATAAGGTTGGTCGATCCACGTGCCTGCCAAATCCAAACGGGTAGGCAGCTGACAAGTAGCGGCTTTAAGGTCGGTACTCGATCGCGCCTTTAGTCCCTCTTGCGGAGTGCGCTTCAGCACGATGTATTCGATGCCTCGTTCTCGGCACACACGGGCTTTCTCCTCGTTGGCACCATCTTCATTAACCACAAAGACATCCGGTTTCACGATATCCAAAGTAGGCAAGAAATCCATCACCCCACTGCCCGCATTAATGCAGGCATCCTTAACATACTTGATGCTCTTGACCATAAACAGCCGCTCCTGCTCAGGATAAACCGTTGGTCTATGCTTATACCCCAGATAGGTCTCATCCGAGCCTATGCCTACATATAGGTCGCCATACTCTGCCGCCTGACGGAAGAACTCTACGTGTCCCGAGTGCAACAAATCGTAGCACCCCGAAACAAACACCTTTTTAGGTTTATTACTATCCATGTATTCTTTTTTAATAGAAAATGTCCGTGTCAACAGATTCTTCCGTTAACGACTGCAAAGATAGGGAAAGTAGCTTTTCACACCAACTTTTTCACACAAAAAAAGGCAGACCTTCTGGCCTGCCTTTCAAATAAAGAACTTTGATGTTTCAATATCGGATTTATGATAATAGGCTTTGATAGAACAAGTGCGTTGACAGCGCATCGCCTTTTTCCTCAATGCGGTAATAACAAATAATAGTTTTACTCGCCTTCCTCTATCACATAAAATCCGGCCTCTGACGGATGATCCAGTATGAGGCAGTCAGGAGCTTCCTTCGTGAGCAGCCATGACATCCAGATGTCACCTGCCGCTGCCGCTATGAAGAATATGCCGAGTACCAGCAGTGGCAGGCTTCCGATGCAGAGTGCCACAATAGAAGGTATGATGCCCAACACTATGCATGGCATCATCGCCCCAATCATATATTCACGCTTACGCAACGGCACATCGCAATGGCAATACGGAGTCAGCATCTTCCATATCACCCCGAAGCTGATGCTCTTCCACCCGCTCTTGGCGTAGCAGGCCCATGTGATGCCATGAATAAGCTCGTGCACCACTATACCTACCAACATAGCCACAAACAGCCATATCCATTCACGCCCAGTACCTACCAGGCTACCTAACGAACCCTTGTCCTTCCATATCACGAAGAACGGCACCAGCAATGCCACTGCCGACACCACCATCAGTACAATTGAGAAGATATTAGCCTTCCCCAAATCTATGGCCACCTTACGGCCATTGTTCAAATCAGTTTTTTCCATTGTATTAATTATCCATAGTCCCCTCCGCTCCCCATAAAAGGAGAGGAATAGGAGGCAAAGTATGCATTACAGCCCCCTCCGAATCTCCCAAAGAGGGAGGAAGAGAAAACCAAGTTTCTTCATTCTTCACTTTTCATTACGCAGCCCAGCCGTTTCCCCATCGCCCATTGGAGAGGGGGCTAAGGGGTGAGCATTTTTCTCTTTATCAAGCTCGGACTCGCCTGATGCGTAGCCAGTATCAGCACCTCGGCAATCTGCACATGCGCTGGCGCGTTGGCAGCATACAGCGCCACGTCGGCAATATCATCGCCCGTCAGCGGCTTTACGCCCTCATACACCTTCGCTGCCCGCTCCGTGTCTCCATGAAAACGAACATTGCTGAAATTCGTCTCCACAAGTCCCGGCTTCAGGTTCGTCACACGAACTTCTGTATCAGCCACGTCAATGCGCAGCCCGTCAGTCAGGGCCTTCACCGCAGCCTTCGTAGCACAGTAGACTGCACCTCCGGCATAAGCTGCATCGCCGGCCACCGAGCCCACGTTGATGACATGGCCTCTGTTACGTTCCACCATTCCTGGCACTATGAGCCGCGTCATCGTCAACAAGCCCTTTATATTCGTGTCTATCATCGTCTCCCAATCCTCATAGTTCCCTTCAAATTCAGGCTCCAGCCCCAGTGCCAGTCCTGCGTTGTTCACCAGCACATCAACCTCCTGCCATTCCTTGGGCAGCGTAGCCATAGCAGACACTGCCGCCTCACGGTCACGCACATCGAAAGCCAGCGTCAGGACCTCCGTTCCTTCAGCCTTCAGTTCCTTCTCAATCTCATCCAGCCGCTTTCTGTTGCGTCCTGTGATGATAATCTTGTCGCCGTTCTTGGCGAACTTCCTGGCGCAGGCAAGCCCTATACCGCTCGTCGCACCCGTTATCAATACCGTCTTTTGCATAAAAATATTCCGTTATTCAATCTGTCAGTCACGTTTGAAGATCTCGCGCGTTTTTACTTTGTAGGCCACGTCATCGAGGCAGTCCTCATAGCGGTTCGCGATGATAGCATCAGCATACACCATGGTTGGTGTAATATCCTTGCCTTTCACATCAGAGCATCCTGACCGGCCGCAAAGATAGGGAAAGTAGCTTTTCACACCAACTTTTTCTCAAAAAAAAGGCAGACCTTCTGGCCTGCCTTTCAAATAAAGAACTATGAAGTCTCTCTATCGGATTTATGATAATAAGCTTTGATAGAACAAATGCGTTGATAACGCATAGCCTTTTTCCTCAATGCGGTATCGTGTAGTGATAACCTATGCCACCCGTGAAACCACATCCATGCACCAATGCAGCCTGGATGAACAAATGCCGCCATAGCAACACATCTGCTCCAACGTTCACTCCTGCCCCATCCCATTCGGCAATGAGCCGGAGAGGACGATATTGCCCGGCATTGGTGCCCTGGCCTACAAAGATAGCAGGACGTAGCGAAAGACCTCCCGCCACGCCTCGGCGTTCCTTATTCTTGTCTGAGGTATAATAGCGATAAGCCAGATGTGCACCCAGTTGCCAACCGCGTATATCGAAATGCTTCGACGCGACGCCATAGATGTTCTGAAAATAATTATTGGTATTTTTTCCAGTAGAGATACCTCTGAACCGTCCCACATCATCCATTCCTATAGCGATAGCCGGCCACCAACGGCCTTCATACAACGGCGTCACTTTCACATTCACCCGCCGGTCCTCATTGTAGTAGCCTTTCTTTTTGTTCTTGTCCCTGTTCTTATGCATCCACAGCAAGGCCGCACCGTATGACAACTCTATCCATCTGAAGGGCGTTAGGCCTATCGTATAACTCATCGTGTTCTTGTCGGGCATCTGCGCAGGCAGAAACTGCTGATGCAGAAACGACACATTCCCACGGAACGTTCCCGCTGAATCCGTCTCTGCAGAAGGCACCTGCAGCAGGCCCGTCAGTCCGTGATACTCCTGTCCCCAGCAGCACAAAGGCAACAGACACAAGGCCAAAACCTTACATCTGTTCCCTTGTGGCATGAACAGGAATGAGCAAAAAGCCCCGAGTCCTTTGAGAATATTCATTGTCCTTAAGCGATTCTTCTCGAAACTAATCACCGTCAATGCCCTATCGCTCGCCCCCCATCAGCGGGAGCCGGAGAAGGGGCTTCCCTACTCCACTATCGCACCTTTGATGGTCTCGACGATATAGCGCACGTCATCATCCGTCACATAAGGTCCTGCTGGCAGACACATGCCCACCTTGAACAGCGCCTCGCTGACGCCGTTTACATAAGAGACACTCGCATCAGACGTCAGACAAAGGACCTCTTCATTTTTCACTTTTAACTTTTCACTTTTCATTTCGCCACGGCGATACACTGGCTGCATGTGCATCGGCTTCCAAACAGGACGGGCCTCAATCTGAGCCTGGTCAAGAGCCACTCGCAGAGCTTCCACATTGGCATTCGGCTCACAATCCGTGTGGGCGCTCTCTGCCATGTGAATCACGCCAGCTGCTCCACCAACGGCACCCTTCACGACGCTCTTATAAGCATTCTCCTGACCCTTGATCTTCAATGCCGGGTCTATCGTAATCGTACACAACCAGTAGTTCGAGTCATACACGGGCACCGACTGTCCATTTTCCATCTCACATTTGTCATTTGCCTGTGAGTGGACGTGAATGCCGTCAACGCCTGCCAAAAGCTCCTCGTACAATGCCTGCACATGCCTGTGATGCTTCAGGTGATCCTCCACTACCGTCATCTGGCCGCGGCCGATGCCGGCGCAGATGTTCGACATACGGTAGTTGTAGCCAATCTTCTCGTGCTGGTAGTACGGATA
>DGSC01000032.1:0-430 GCA_002391275.1 Prevotellaceae bacterium UBA4372
AACCACTTCATGGAGATTGCCAAGATGCGCGCTGGCCGTCTGCTCTGGGCTAAGATCGTAAAGAGCTTCGGCGCCAAGAACCCCAAGTCCATGGCTCTGCGTACGCACTCCCAGACGTCCGGTTGGTCGCTCACCGAGCAGGACCCCTTCAACAACGTCGGTCGTACTTGCATCGAGGCAATGGCTGCCGTGCTGGGTCACACCCAGTCCCTGCACACCAACGCCCTCGACGAGGCTATCGCCCTGCCTACGGACTTCAGCGCACGTATCGCCCGTAACACCCAGATCTATATTCAGAATGAGACGCAGGTCTGCAAGCACATCGACCCGTGGGCTGGTTCCTACTACGTAGAGAAGCTCACGCAGGAGCTCTACCTCAAGGCTTGGGAGCACATTCAGGAAATCGAGAAGCTCGGCGGTATGGCCAAGG
>DGSC01000032.1:492-1003 GCA_002391275.1 Prevotellaceae bacterium UBA4372
GAGACCGGTCTGCCCAAGATGCGTATCGAGGAAGCAGCTGCCCGCACTCAGGCTCGTATCGACAGCGGTGTTCAGACCATCGTAGGTGTGAACAAGTACCGCCTCGAGCACGAGGATCCCATCGACATTCTCGAGATCGACAACACCGCCGTACGTCTGCAGCAGGAGAAGTCCCTGAAGGAGCTCCGCGCCAAGCGCGACAACGAGCAGGTCAAGAAGGACCTCGCTGCCATCACCGCCTGCGTGCAGGACTTCGCCGATGGCAAGAAGAGCGAGCACAACCTCCTCGACCTCGCCGTCACAGCTGCCGGCCACCGTGCCACCCTCGGCGAGATCAGCGATGCCTGCGAAGCTGTCGTGGGCCGTTACAAAGCAGTCATCAGAACCATTTCAGGCGTGTATAGTTCAGAAAGCAAAGCCGACGCAGACTTCGAGGAAGCCTGCCGTCTCACCGAAGAGTTCGCTAAGCAGGAGGGCCGTCGCCCCCGTATCATGGTTGCCAAGATGGGTC
>DGSC01000032.1:1104-15276 GCA_002391275.1 Prevotellaceae bacterium UBA4372
ACCGGCTATGCCGACTGCGGCTTCGACGTCGATATGGGTCCGCTGTTCCAGACGCCCGCCGAGGCAGCCCGCGAAGCTGTGGAGAACGACGTCAACATCGTCGGCGCCAGCTCGCTCGCTGCAGGTCACAAGACGCTCATCCCGCAGCTCATCGAAGAGCTGAAGAAGCTCGGCCGCGAGGACATCATGGTCATTGCCGGCGGTGTCATCCCCGCCCAGGACTACGACTTCCTGTACAAGGCTGGCGTAGCTGCCGTCTTCGGCCCCGGTACTTCCGTCGCCAAGGCAGCATGCGAGATGATGAAGCTCCTGCTCGGCAAATAAGAAAGCTTAAAAACCACAAGGCTATAAGCCTACCATTAAAAACGAAACCTCCCACGTGGCACGTGGGAGGTTTTTTTGTATATGCCTATTTCTTTCGAACAATCTTTGTAATAATCTTCTTCCCAGGCGATAGTTTTTGCTTGAGCTTGACGAGTTCATTCCAATGGCGCTGCCCTTCTTTCTCGCCTAATTGCAGCATAACTTCAACACTCGACTGCTCGAAGCTCGAAGCATCATAATCAGGCAAAATAGGATGAATATAGATATCGGCATCTTTACGGTTCTTAAAGTATTTCTCAATATCAGGCCTACTTGTTGCCCAATGCATCAGATCGCCAAATCCCATCCACCCCGCGACGGTATTAGCCCATTCAAAGTTCTTTTTGCGTTTGCGCGGTTCCTTCTGCTGCAAGTCAATGGCTATCACGATATCCGCTCCCATGGCTCTGACAACATCAACGGGCAAATTATTAATCATGCCGCCATCAACAAGATTCATGTCACCCCATTTCACGGGTTTGAAAACCCCTGGAATAGCCATAGATGCCCGCATAGCATTAGCCGGAAAACCACTATGCAACACCACTTCCTTTACATTGCGGAAGTCGCAAGCTACACAACGGAAAGGAATCTTCAGGCTTTCGAACTCATTAAACCCACGAAAGCCCATCAAAGAATCGAGCATTTGCTCAATATGCTTACCTCGCAGCGCTCCTAAAGAGCCCAGCCGACCCTGTTCCTCATCATAAACGGGAAAGCCAAAGACATAGGTCATCCCATTCACCTTCTTATAAGGATGAGAGGTCAAATCCTCACGTCTGTCGGTCAGCAGCGACAGCCACTCTTGAGCCCTGAAGATAGAATCCATCTCTTCAGCATTGTACCCTGTAGCATATAAACCACCTACAATAGAGCCTATGCTGGTTCCGGCAATATAGTCGATAGGGATACCAGCACGCTCTATCACCTTCAGCACGCCCACTTCGGCTGCTCCTTTCGCTCCTCCGCCTCCCAGCACCAAACCCACCTTGGGCCGTTGTGCAAGCGACATCTGAGCCATTGCAGCTTCCATCAGAGAGACGAGCAACAACATGATTGCCCTGTTCCATTGTAGTTTTAGCGAAGAAACAAAAATAACATTCATCTCAGTCAATACTCTATGTAAGGTTCTATTCGCACAATATCATCCGATCCGAAGCCCGTAAGCAATTGCAGATCGGCAAGCGAATTAATATGTCCCTGCTTACGCCTGTAGTCGGCAATAGCGCGTGCTCTTGCGAAGCCGATATATGGATGTCGCCCCATCTCCGGCACTGCTGCTTTGTTGATGTTAATGCGCTTCGTCACGCCCGTTTCCACCTTGAACCACACCGACAACTCATCGGCCGGGAAACCTTCGATTTCGGACAGTTGGTCAATGCTCACGAAACCACCTAAGCGGTCTCTGTAGCGGACAATCTGCCGGGCGCGGTAGGAAGCAATGCCGGGCACCATCTTCAGCGTCGTTGTGTCAACGCTGTTCAAGTCGAGTTGAACCAGTTCCTTGAACTTCTCTTGACGAGGATAACGAAGCTTCGACGAGTCTTGGCCACCAGAACGAACGTCATCAGCGTTCAATTCCTCTTCGCTATAAGGCTGAAATCTTTTGTCGATCTTCACGTAGGGTGCCAACCGTTCATACAGCTCCGGTGTCATCCCATAAAGCCGTTTCAAATCTTCAACACGCCTGTACCTTCCTCCACGCGCGCGATACTTTATTATATTACGCACCTGCCACGGTGCAAATCCCAAGCGCAACAGCGTAGCCGAGTCGGCAGTATTAGGGTCGAAAGCAAAGGTCTCCACGTTTTTCACAACGTCGGTTGTTTCCGTCGCTTCATCAGATAGGTGGCTACGTCCGCTATTGTCGGGGAGGTCATTCCGAGAGCTAAAATCATCAGAAAACGCCGAATCCATCGTGTTGGTTGCCGCCTCATCAATACTTACCGGCTCCTCCCCCACCCTGCTCAAGCGACGTTCCACAATAATGCCGCCCCAGAAAGCTAAGACGACAGCGAAGATGAAAACTATGGCTCTACGGTCACTAAGACGCATACCGACATGAAATATTCAATGATAGCAGAAGGTCATCTGGCTGACAGCTGGTTCCTCTTTACTTTTCAACCGAAGATTTCATCCAGTGCCATACGCCTTCTCATTTATATTCTTGGCGGCAAAAATAGTGCCTTTCTACAGAACAGCCAAACTTTTCCTCTTTTTTCACGTTCGATAACGAAGGTTAAAAAACGTGTCGCATAGGGCTATACAAAAAGATTAATGTCCGCTAAACAGCCCCAAAACCAACAATCCAACCGACATTAATAACATTTAATACCGCCTTGGCCTTGGGTAATTGCCCGCATGGCAGCTTAACTTGTCCACGCCTTCTGCCGTTTAACGAGTTTCTCTGTATGCTTTCGGGCTGATTGTCCACTAAAAGAACGGAATCATCACCCAGCGTAGAGGCCATGATGCCGAGTCCTTTGGCCGTTTTTGTCTGGTTAAAGAGCGCAACACATATAGGCGCGTAGATTATTCCATGACCTTGGAACAATCATTCGATGGTCATGGAATGATTGTTCCAAGGTCATGGAATAATCAAAACAGCTGGGCGCATGCCCTGCTTTCCTTATATGTGAACGGCAATAAAGGGAATGAAAAGGGCTTGTCTGGTATAGTTGACGGCCACAGCTCTTTGCCCAACCGACCGCAGAAGGCAGCTGAAGGGCTGGATGAATGAGAACAAAAATGATAATGAGAACAGTAGCCTCAAGATAAAGACCAAGCTCGCAGAGCCTTCTTTATATCCCGGAAGCTTGTCGGTAGGCGAGCAATGCGTTTTGAAGTGCTATGAATGCATCCGTATGTTTATCACGAGCTTGCTGCAACAAGAGCTGCGCCTGGAGCAAATCGTTCATGGTTGCCGTGCCAGCATGATAGGTGTCTCGATGTATCCGAAGGTTCTCATCGGCTTGTTCTATACTCTTTTTGGCAAGCAACAGCTGTTGCCGGGCCTCGGCGACGTCATTCCATGCCTTCTGAGCTCTGATGTTCAACAGCTGCGTATTGTCGGCCAATTGTTGCTCCGCTTTCAGCCGTTCGAGTTTTTTACGCTTAATGGCATGAGAACCTCCCCACCAATCTGAGATGGGAACGGAAGCCGTAGCAAACACCATCCCAAACGAACGATTGTTGTCTAAAAGGTTGTGGTAATTGTAGCCCGCTCCTACGGCCACCGAAGGCATATGCTTGCCAACCTCCATCTTGTATTGCAGCCGTGCAGCCTCAACGCCCTTCTGCAGCAAGTTGTATTCGGGCAACTGCCCGATGACCGGCTCGCCCAGCATTGCATTGTCTGCCGCATCATCCGACAACATAGCCACAGAAGTCAGGCTGTCAATACGCCATTCTCCGCTAAGACCGCAGTATTGCGTTAAAAGGAGATGAACCAATTGCTGACCGTTATGGAGCTTCAGACGCTGACTGGATATTTCATTCTGCCGCAACTGCACCTGCAACAGGTCGTTGCGCAAAGCCACGCCAGCCTCGACAGCTGTGCGTGCATCCTTCTCGGCGTCGGCCAACAAGGCATCCACGGCATCAAGGGTGCGCTCTTTCTCATACATCGACACCAGCTGCCAATAGTACTGTTCGGTCTGGCCTTCGACATCTTTTTCCGACAGCCGCAGTTTCAGGCGGCTCACCTCCTCGCCAAGACGTGCCAGACGGTTGCCGTTGACGATTTGTCCGCCGGCAAAGATAGGAATCACAGCTTCGAGACCCGCAATGGCACCATTCTTCATCATCGTCATCGTCATAGGGCTCTGCAGCGCCATGAGTGCCTCCATGGGGAGCGTCTGGGCGAGGGTTGCGCCCAGTTCGGGCGTGATGAACTCCGAGGGGTCCAAGTCCATCTTTGCCATCGCCTTATTGGCATTGAACCAAAGAGCTGTTGCGCTGACGTTAGGGAAATAGTTGGTGAACGCCTCCCGCCGTTGCTCGTGAGCCACTTCTACGTCAAGACGGGCTGAACGCATGGCAATATTGTTGTGAAGGGCCGAGTCCTTGAGCTGCTGGAGCGAGAGCACACTGGGCTGAGCCAAAGCGAGCGAGGAAAAACCGCAGAATGGAAATAACAAATAAGAAAATACAAATAAGAAATAATAGCGTTTCATCTTACATTCTACATTTTACATTTTTCTTCTATTTCTTTACGCTCAGTTTCCAATATACTACAGGAAGGACGGTGACGACGAGGATGAGCGTGCCGATACCTCCGGCGAAGATGGTTACACCCACAGGCATCCAGAACGACGAGCCTGCAATGATCATCGGTATTACGCCTACGGCCGTGGTCGCCGTTGTGAGGAAGATAGGCACCATGCGCCGGTGGCCGGCATCGTAGGCTGCTTCCTCAATCGCGTAGTTGTAGTTGCGGCGATAGGTCTCGCGCTCTTCGTCTGTGAGATTGGCCGGCATGGGATGCTCGTCGTGGAAGCGCTTCATGAGGCCGTCAGCGTGCTCAAAGATAAGAATCTCGTTACGCATGATAATGCCCATGAGCGTTACCAGTCCGAATATGCTCGTCAGCCCCAACATCTTATTCATTAGGCCAAGACCGATGAGGGCGCCTGGGATCATCAGGCCGAGGGCTGCCATGCACAGGAAAGTGATGCCGAAGCGTTTGAAGTTGAAAAGGATGAAAAAGAAGATGATAATCATGGCAATGACTATGCCATTATAGATCATCGGCATGTTCTCGTCGTTGTACTCCAACTCACCGCCAACCTCGGCACGCACACCTTCGGGCAAATCGATGTCAGCCAAGGTGCGAGCCAGTTGGCGCTCCAGCGGAGCTGCATAGGTGCCTCGTGCGAACTCTGCCGTTACCGTCAGGCAGCGCTCGCCGGCACGGTGCATGATGCGGCTCTCGCTCCAGCGGGGCCTTACGCGAGCCACCTGCCGCAAGGCAACGGTACTTTGCGTTGACGAAGGCACTCCTATGGCCGACAGCTGCTGCCCTAAGGCCGCGCTTGCAGCTGCTTGCGGCGAGAAGATGCCTAAGTCCTCGACATCGGCCACCGACAACGTGGTCGTGTCCTTGATGACAATCGGCAATTCGTAGTCGCTCTCCCAGATGCTGCCCACATTCAGGTCAGATGTGGCAGCGGCCAGTGTCAAGGCGGCCGTAGTGCGGTTTATGCCCAGTTGAGCTGCAGCTACGGGGTCGAGCTCAACATTTATGAGCGGGAAGGGTTGGAGGAAATCGCTGTGTACCCATTCTAATTCTGGCACAGGGCGCATCTGCTCCATCATGCGTTCGGCTGCAGTATGCAGCGAATCGATGTCGGAGCCGTAGAAGCGGAACTCCAGTTCGGGCACCTCAAGAAGGTCGAGGCGCTTGAACTTGACATAAGCCTCGGGGAAGGCTTCGCTCAAGCGTGGCTGATAGTCGGCCAGGAGGTCGAGTGTAGCTTGCTGCGACGTGGTATTGACGATGAACTGAGCAAAGTTGCGCCCAGCCATCTGCGGGGCATAGCATGTCTGGAAGCGTGGCGAAGAACAACCTATGAACTCCGTGATACCCGTGATGCGCTCGTCAGTGGACATGGCCGCGTAGACCGAGTCGGCTACGGCACGCGTGTCAGCCAGCCCCTTGCCATCAGGCAAGAAAATCTCCACGGCAAACTGGTCGCGATCGCAGAACGGGAAGAGGCGTATCTTCAGCGTAGGCACAATGAGCATCGACAGCAATATTGACAGCACACCAAGCGTCATCGTGAGGTACGGACGGCGGAACGTCCATGCCAGCACGCGGTCATAAAGTTGCTGCACGCGGTCGGTGAAGCGCTCGCCTTGCTTGGCCTTGGGCACCCCGATAATCTTCACACACAGGAAAGGTATCACGGCAACAGCGATGGCCAGCGAGACCATAAGGTTAATGGTGATAGTCCATGGGAAGTCGCCTACGGCATCAAGGAAGGCGCCGCGGAAGGTCAACAAGAACGGGAAGAATATGGCGCAGATGCACACTGTGGCCAGCGCCATGGGCATGAAATACTGCTTTACAGAGTGGATGGCCGCGTCTTTCGGCCTCTCACCCTTACCCACGTATTCGAGATAACCATCGATGACCACGATGCTGTTGTCGACAATCATACCCAATACCACAATCAAGCCGGCCAGCGTAACAATGTTAAGCGGTATGTGTGCAAAATACATGAAGGCCACGCTGATAAATGTGCTCAGCGGTATGGTAATGGCTGCCACGATAGCCGAGCGAAGGGGGAAGAGCACCATCATAACGAGAATGATGACAGCCATCGACAACAACAGGTCGCGTAGGAAGTCGCGTATGCTCGTGCCGACAACTTTCGGCAGGTCGGCAATACGGGTTATGGTGACGTCGTCGGGTAGTTCGTCGGCACGGAAAGCCTCAATCACGCCATCGACCTCATCGCCGTATGCCATGATGTTGTTGCCGTCGTTCATCTCAAGACTCAGCAACAGGCATGGATTACCGTTTTGCATAATGTAGCTCTCGCTCATGTCGTATTCGCGCTTGACTTCGGCAATATCGCGTACCCGCACGGTTTTTCCCGTCGAGGCATCAGCGAAGATAATCATGTCGGCTATCTCTTGCTCGCTGTTCTGCGTAGGTGCTATGTGGATGAGCGTCTGCTGTCGGTCGCTTACGAGCGAGCCAGCCAACGTGGTTAGCCCTTCGGATTGCAGGGCACTCATGATAGCGGCCTGCCCGAGACCAAAGGCTTCGAGGCGTTGGCGGTCGACGTAGAGGCTGATCTGCTCTTTCTGCTCGCCGTACTGGCGTACGTTGGCCACCGACGGAATCTGCCGCAGACGGTCACTGAGGCGGTCACTGTAGCCTTGCAGCTCGCGATAGCTTCGCTCTTGGCTTTCTATGGCAATGAGCAGGGCCGACGTGTTGCCGAAATCATCGTTTGCGACGAGTGCCACGACGCCTTTCGGCAAGCTCTGTTTGAACAGTGCCAGGCCATGCTTTATCTTGCTCCATACTTCATCCTTGTTATTGACATCGTCGTTCAGGTGAACCAGCACCATTGCCATGCCATTCTGCGACGTCGAGGTCGTCTTGGCGCGTTTCACCTCGCCATAAGTGAACAGGAAGCGCTCCAGCGGACGCGTTACCTGCTGTTCCACTTCCTCACTCGTCGCGCCTGGGTACATGGCAACGACCACACCTTGGCGGATTACAAAGGGCGGGAACTCGTCCTTGGGCATCACGTACATTCCAAAGATGCCCAAGCCAAAGAGTATGCCCACAATCAGGAGCGAAATCCTATAATGCTCCAAGGGCCATGCCATCCAATTCAGTTTCTTTTCCATGACGAAATCAATAGACTACTTCCGTTCCTTCGCTCAACTTCTGATAACCTTCCACTACCACGCGCTGATTGCAGCTTAGGCCCTCCACAATCTCGATGCGGTTGCCTGCAGCGGCACCCGTCTTTACGGACGTCCGATGAGCATGGCCAGAAGCGTCGACAGTCCATACGAACAGACTGCCGTCGGCACGTCGTTGCACAGCCGTTAACGGCAGACTGGGCACAAATGCTTCTCCGGGAGCAGAAGAAGCCTCAACCTGTGAACCCGACACTTCTACCTTTGCAACCATTCCTGGCAATAAAGCCCGGCCACTATTATTCACGCGCACGCGTATATCATAGGTATGGGTCAATGCATCGGCCTGCACTCCCTTTTCAATGGCACCGCCGCTGAACGTTTTCCCGAGGGCCTCTACGGTGACAAGCGTCGGCGTATTGGGGTGTATGTCCTGGACATCTGCCTCCGGGACCGAGAACTTCACACGCACCGAGCTGATATCCAATATAGTGGCAACTGCCTGCGAAGGCATTGCCGTCTCGCCAGCCTCGATGTGCTTCCTGCCTATGATGCCGCTTACGGGTGCCGTCAGACGGCAATCCGCCAAGTTCTTCTTAGCCACAGCCAACTGCGAGCGCGCCTGTGCCACCTTGCTCTGAATCTCCACCCACTGGGCTTCTGTAAGCGAGCCACGCTCGTGTAGCATTGCATAACGCTGCAGCGCATCCTCGGCCTGCGTAGCTGCGGCCTGTGACGTAGCCAACAGGTTGCGCGCCTGCGTGTCGTCCATCTCGGCTATCAGCTGGCCCCGACCTACGGCCTGACCCTCGCGAACGTAGACACGCCGCACAACGCCCATGCCCGTGAAGCTGACGGCTGTAGCCTGTGCCTCTTCAACGACGCCCACATAGGCATTTCCATGCTTGACATCTTGTGCCGTCACCAACTCTGTTTTCACTCTTATAGGTGCTTTCTTCTTCGGCTCCTGTTTGGTGTTGCAAGAGATTGCGAACAGCGGAATCATTAATAACGTTAGGATTCTTGTTTTCATATATTTACTGTCTTAATATTCGTTCGGTATGCTCATACTTTATTTGCGGCTGCAAAGGTAAGTATAAAAAAAGAGCGTTCTGCTATCTGCGGGACGCTCTTTTTGTTCTATATTTCGTTTTTTAGGCCTCAAATTCAGAGACTTCTCCTGTGGCAGCAGCGACGGATGTGTTCGTGTAGCAGGCTTCTCAGCCGTCGAAACTCACAAGAAAGTTTCTGCAATCTCATTTATGCAGACCAGTAAGAAAGCTATGGTTGACATCACAAGTCTGGCGATATAGTTGGACGGACAATCGGTCAGCCCACCAACATGGCGCTATTTTATCGCTCTCTACGATCCAAGTCAACAAAAGTATAAGCAAAGGCATGACGCTCGTCGGCTTCGTACCTTATTTCGTTAACAACCTTCCAGTCGGTTGGCATGAGCCACGGGAAAAAAGCATCGGCCGAAGAGGGTGTATCGTGAACGATGGTGAGACAAAGCCGCTGCGCTTTTTTCAGTGCCTCGGCGTACACACTTGCTCCGCCTATGACATAAATTTCTTCATCCTCGTCGCACGATGCTAATGCGTCCTCCAACGATGTATATACGTCCGTATTAGGTGCGATGAAATGGGCATTTTTTGATAACACAAGGTTCCTTCGGTTGGGCAATGCACCCTTGGGCAACGACTCGAAAGTGCGTCGGCCCATGATGATGGTATGTCCTGTCGTCAACGACTTAAAACGTTTCAAGTCGTTGGGCAACCAGTACAATAATTTGTTCTCAAAACCGATGGCCCCATTCTCTGCCACCGCTGCTATCAAACTAATCATATTATGTTGGTAAGGTAAAGATGATAAGGAATCGTAACCTTAGGGAACAAGACTCAAAAGGAACATTTGCTTCAATTTGCTCTTCCTAATTCCCGGCCTCATATCAGGGTATGAATGAATTTCACACAGCCACATCCGCTTTGATATGTGGCCATGGGTCATAGCCTTCGAGCATAAAATCCTCATAGCGGAAAGCGAAGAGATCCTTCACGTCGGGGTTGAGCTGCATACGAGGCAGGGGGCGCGGAGTGCGTGTCAGTTGCAACTGGGCTTGCTCGATATGGTTGAGATAAAGATGCGTGTCACCGGTGGTATGGATGAAGTCGCCGGCTTTGAGACCTGTGACTTGGGCCATCATCTGCAGCAGCAGGGCGTAGGAGGCAATGTTGAAGGGCACCCCAAGGAACGTATCGGCCGAGCGCTGATAGAGCTGCAACGACAATCGGCCGTCGGCTACGTAGAACTGGAAGAGACAATGGCAAGGGGGAAGTGCCATCTTGTCGACTTCGGCTACATTCCAAGCCGAAACAATCATACGCCGTGAATCGGGATGATGCTTGATGAGGTCTACGACATTGGCTATCTGGTCGATGGTTCCGCCGTCATAGTCGGGCCACGAACGCCATTGATGACCATAGACCGGCCCAAGGTCGCCATTTTCGTCGGCCCACTCGTCCCAGATGGTTACACGGTTGTCGTGGAGGTATTTTATGTTCGTGTCGCCGCGTAAGAACCACAATAATTCATGTATGATGCTGCGCAGATGCAACTTTTTAGTCGTGAGCAAGGGGAAACCCTCGTCAAGGTGAAAGCGCATCTGATGACCAAACACGCTTTTCGTGCCAGTGCCAGTACGGTCGGTCTTAACAGCGCCCTCGTCGAGGATGTGCTGAAGGAGGTCGAGATATTGTTTCATGTTAATAAATTTGTGCAAAAGTATAAATAAAATATGGAAACGGGTCTAAAAGTCTATGAAAAAATGTACTTTTGCGCCCGATAAGTAATCTTATTGTCTGCATAAGACATCAATCATCAAATCGCAACTCTATCCCGTCGAATAGTTAATAGCAAATAGAAAATAGTAAATCAAAATCATGGATTGGCTTGTTACCCTTTTTACCAACACCGATTCTATAGCACATATTGTTGTGCTGTATTCCTTGGTCATTGCCATTGGCATTGCGCTCGGTCGTTTTAAGATTTTCGGCATCTCGTTGGGCGTCACCTTTGTGCTGTTCGCCGGTATTCTGGCAGGACACATCGGTTTCACAGGCACCCCGGCGGTGTTGAACTACGTTCAGGACTTTGGACTCATACTCTTCGTTTACTGCATTGGTCTACAAGTCGGTCCTGGTTTCTTTGAGAGCTTTGCCAAAGGTGGTATCACAGCCAATGCCTTGGCCATGGGTATTGTGGGTTTGAATGTGGTGACGATGCTCGCGCTCTATTTCATCCTGTTCTACAACCCCGACATCAAGGGCGGCGAGAATGTGTGGAACCTGTCGATGATGACGGGCGTTCTTTGCGGTGCCATTACCAATACGCCTGGCCTTGGTGCCGCTTCCGAGGCGGTGAACTCAGTCTACAAGGGCGCTTCGGAAATACCCCAGATAGCATCTGGCTACGCCTGTGCCTATCCTCTCGGTGTCGTGGGAATCATCGGCGCCACGATCGCCTTACGTTATATCTGTGGCATCAGCCTGAAGAAAGAGACCGAACAGATTGAGCAGGAGATGAACGAGAACCCGCATGCCAAGCCACATCGCATGACATTGAGGGCCGAGAATAAGGCTTTGAACGGTCGCACGATTCTGCAAGTGCGCAACTTCCTTGGTCGCAACTTCGTATGTTCACGTTTCCTCCACGAAGGCCATGTATCCATACCCAATCGTGACACTATCGTCAACGTGGGCGACTTGATGTACATTACCTGTGCCGAGGACGACTGGGAAGCCATCTCTGCATTTATCGGCCCGGTCGATCATGTGGAATGGGAAGAGCAGGATGTACCTATGGTATCGAAGAACATCCTTGTCACCCAGCCGAGCGTCAACGGTAAGACTTTCGGCCAGCTGCATTTCAGCTCGGTCTACGGCGTCAATGTGACGCGTGTGCGCCGCAATGGCATGAACCTTTTTGCCGACCAGAACCTCCGCATCCAGATTGGCGACAAGCTCGTCTGCGTAGGTCCTGAGGATGCTATTGAGCGCGTGGCCAACGTCTTGGGCAACGAGGTGAAGCGCCTCGACCACCCCAACCTTGCAGCCCTGTTCATAGGCATCGTCGTGGGTATCGTTTTCGGCATGATGCCTATCGCATTGCCAGGTGTGCCTACACCCGTAAAACTGGGCTTAGCCGGCGGTCCGCTCATCATTGCCATCCTCATCGGCCGCTTCGGTTACAAAGCTCATTTGGTCTCATACACTACCACCTCTGCCAATCTTATGCTGCGCGAGTTCGGTCTGGTGCTATTCCTCGCATCTGTGGGCATCAAGGCCGGGGCTACGTTCTGGCAAACGGTTACTGAGGGCGACGGACTAACCTACGTATGGGCCGGATTCCTCATCACCGTGATTCCTATATTAATTATTGGTATATTGGCCCGGCTGAAATATAAGATGAACTATTACACGCTGATGGGACTCATCGCAGGCTCAACCACTGACCCACCCGCCTTGGCTTATGCCAACCAGACCGCAGGCAACGATGCTCCGGCCGTCGGCTATAGCACGGTGTATCCCCTGTGTATGTTCCTCCGCATCCTCACGGCTCAGCTTATCATTCTTCTACTTTACAGCTTAGTTTAACCGTTCGCTTATGAACGCATCCCTGCCTGCGGGCTTCGAGGACTACTTTCGCCACTGTTGGAACGACAAGGACGTTGCCACTCTTGTCCGAGGTTTGGGCGAAGAGGTTCCCGTGAGCATTCGCCTTAACGCAGCCCGTCTGCCGGCCGACACCTGGCCTGCGGGCGCAGTGGGCCGTGTTCCATGGTGCCCAGAAGGCGTCTATCTAAGCCAGCGTCCTCAGTTCACGGCAGATCCGCTTCTTCATGCAGGCGCCTACTACGTTCAGGAAGCCAGTTCCATGTTCCTGGCTCACGTCCTGAGGACCCTGATCCTTCATCCTTCACTCTCCTTGTTTCATTCCCACGCTGCCCTCGACCTTTGCGCCGCCCCAGGGGGAAAAAGCACCATCTTGCGTTCTCTCTTGCCCCCAGAGTGCCAGCTCGTGAGCAACGAGCCGCTGCGCCAACGCGCTCAAGTGCTGGCCGAAAACCTCACAAAGTGGGGGGATGACAACGTCGTGGTCACTCAGGCTTATGCCCGGGAGATTGCCCAGGTAGCCTTGGCCGACCGCTCGTTCGAAGGGTTCGATATTATTCTTGCCGATGTTCCCTGTTCGGGAGAGGGGATGATTCGTAAGGAAGAAGAAGCCATACGGCAATGGTCACCTGCATTTGTGGCCGAGTGCGCGGCACTCCAACGCTCGATAGTTGCCGACATCTGGCCAGCCCTACGTCCGAATGGCATCCTCATTTATAGCACATGCACCTTCAACCCCGAGGAAGATGAGCAGAACGTAGAATGGATTGCAAGTGAGCTCGGCGCGGACATCATTCCCATACCCGTTGACCCTTCATGGAACATAAAAGGCGACTTGAGAAGAGAGAAACCCTTCGGAGACTTGCCCTGCCATCATTTCATTCCCGGTGAAGTGCAAGGCGAAGGTTTCTTCATCGCGGTGCTAAAAAAGCAGGGAAAAGATATAGAAAACGTCGATTCCATCGAATCGGAATGGACACACGGGAGCAAAAATCCGGGGACGACGGCTGACAAGGATGCCAAGAAACGGAAAGACAAAAAGAAAAAAGGCAAGAACTCCTCAGCGGCAAGAGCAGACCAATGCGACTACGCGACATCCTTGGAGAGGCTCATTCATGAAAAGCTTACGACCATTCCTACCTCCTTTCTCGATGCTACCGATGCACCGCGTGTAGAACTTTCGCTCCCTGATGCCGTGAGATACCTGCAACGCGAATCGCTGGTGTTGGAGCCTTCCACGCCCAAGGGCATCGTTCAGGTTTGCTTCAGGGGGCAACGCCTTGGACTAATGAAGAATCTGGGTTCGCGTGCCAACAACCTATATCCTAAGGAATGGCGCATACGCAGCAGTTTCATCTCACCCGGATGTATCATTCCTGAGTGATTCTCCCCCAATTGAATCACCCGTAAAGCTAAAACAGTTGTTCCATCGCAAGCCCAGGCGCTGGGTGGAATGGCATGTTTTTCTCCACAAAACTTTCAGTTAGCTGCTTCACCAAGACAGGTCTCTCAACCTGGGTGCTTTCTCTGAGGCGAACAAAACTTTTAGTAAGCTGCTTCACTAAGACAGGCCTTTCAACCCCACTGCTTACTCTAAGGCGAACAAAACTTTCAGTAAGCTGCTTCACCAAGCCCAACATTGTTTTACGATGCTTCGTGCTTGCTGACGTTTTTCAGCAAGCTCCCATACGCGTTTAACCTTGGATTAAGACGCAACACAAATAGGTACTTTGATTATTCCATGGCCTTGGAA
>DGSC01000032.1:15366-17825 GCA_002391275.1 Prevotellaceae bacterium UBA4372
AAGGCCATGGAATAATCAAAGCACCTGGGCGCGTGCCCTGTTTTACTTATAAGCAGGCGGCAATTAAAAAGGGAAAAAGAACATGTCTGGCATTGTTGACGGTTGCAATTTGTCGGCCAACCGACCGCACAAAGCCAACTGCTTAAACAAAACAGCCCGGGTGCCCAGGGCAACTCACCTATGTGAATTGTCCTGGGCACCCGGGCTGTTTTGTTTTAACTATTAAATGATTTGACTGATACGGTTGGTCAGTTCGATGAACGCTTCCAGCGACAGTTGCTCTGGTCGCAAATTGAAAAGCGAATCGGAAAGAAGCGTGGCACTTCGTTCGGTGAAATGGTCGTTTTTAGACGTCTGAGCGATTTCGTTGAGTAGCGGACGGATGTTGTTGCGCAAGGTCTTGCGACGCTGGTTGAACGTCGTTTTGACAACGCGCTTGAAAAGGGCATCGTCGCAACCGAGCGCTTGTGTGTCGTTGCGCGTAAGACGTATGACAGCCGAGCGCACCTTTGGTGGCGGATTGAAAACACCCGGCTCAACGGTGAAAAGGTATTCGGGCTTGTACCAAGCCTGAAGGAGAACGCTGAGGATACCGTATGCCTTCGTCCCAGGCTGTGCGCAGATGCGGTCGGCCACTTCCTTTTGAATCATGCCCGTGCAGCAGGGGATGAGATCCTTGTTGTCGAGCATCTTGAAAAATATTTGTGAAGAGATGTTATACGGATAGTTGCCCGTAAGCACGAATTGTTCTCCGTCGAACGTGCGGTCGAGGTGCATCTTCAGGAAGTCGTCCTCGACGATGTCTTCTTCCATCTGCGGCCACGTCCGGCGAAGGTACTCAACACTTTCATAGTCAAGCTCAACCACTTTCAGCTTGCGAGGCTTCTGCATGAGGAATTGCGTCATTACACCCATGCCCGGTCCTACTTCGAGTATAGGCAGTTCAGGGCAGGCATCAACGGTATCAGCAATGCGTTGTGCAACACTCAAATCCGTTAAGAAGTGTTGTCCGAGAAACTTTTTTGGCTTAACTGTGCGCATGAGCAGGAATAATTGATTAACTTTGCGCTGCAAAGGTAAGGATTTAAATGAAGAATGAAGCACGAAGGAAAAGAAATTAACCAAAGCGCTCATTTTTTACATCCTGAAACTCAACAAAGCATATTCTCAATTCAATAGCTGAATCCAATTTGAATGATGAAGCGCCTTCGTCCTATAATACAGATTTTATTGCCGCTCATTCTGGGCGGTGCTATCTTGTGGTGGATGTACCGTGGATTCGATTGGGCCACATTGCAGGCGTCTTTCAACGGCGGCGTCGACTGGACGTGGATGTGGCTCTCGTTTCCTTTTGGCATTCTTGCCCAAGTGTTTCGTGGCATCCGTTGGCGCCAGGCATTGCAACCTTTGGGCGAGCACCCTCGTTTACACACAAGCATAAACGCCATTTTCCTTAGCTATGCCAGCTCGCTTGTGGTGCCTCGTGCGGGTGAGGTCCTGCGATGCGGGGTGCTAAAACGTTATGATGGCGTCAGCTTCAGTCGGGGCATTGGCACTGTTGTCACAGAGCGTGTCATAGACATGGTCATCATAGCTGTTCTTTCAACCGTGGTCTTTTTAGTGCAACTGCCAGTGTTTATGGATTTTTTCACCCGCACAGGCGTGTCTCTTAGCTCTTTCCTTGGGCAGTTCACTCCAACGGGTTGGATTGTCACGGTTGTCAGTGGCGTGTTCATCGTGCTAATGGGCATCTATCTGCTGCGACGCTACGAGCTGTTCACGCGTACCCGTTCCGTACTCATCGACCTTCGTGATGGCCTCCTAAGCATACGGCGAATCGATGGAATGGCCTTTTTCCTCTTCAATAGCGTCGCTATATGGGTTTGCTACTTCCTCCATTTCTACCTGACTTTCTTCTGCTTCAAGAGCACAGAAGGCTTAGGGCTCGACGTGGCGTTGGTAGCGTTTGTGGTTGGCACCTTTGCGGTATTGGTGCCCACGCCCAATGGCGCAGGACCTTGGCACTTTGCCGTGAAGACGGTGCTCATGCTCTATGGCGTCGCAGGAACCGAAGGCGCCCTCTTTGCTCTCGTGGTACATTCCGTGCAGACCTTACTCGTTGCGGCACTCGGACTCTATGCTGTAGTGGCATTGATGATGACAGGACAAAGACAATCCTCCCTCAACATTAAACCTTAATACTTAAAAATTATAATCAACTATGACCATTCATGACCTTGAGCCGAAAGCCATCTTCGGCAATTTCTACAAATTAACCCAAGTACCGCGCCCGAGCGGACACCTTGAGAAAATCCAGCAATTCCTGCTCCAATGGGCAGCCGAACGCGGCATAGAAGCCTACAAAGACGGCGGCGACAACATTGTGATGCACAAGCCGGCAACGCCCGGATACGAGAATCGCAAATGCTGCACGCTGCAGGCACACATGGACATGGTGC
>DGSC01000031.1:0-237 GCA_002391275.1 Prevotellaceae bacterium UBA4372
GAATCACTACGACCCTCGCTAAGGCCAAGGCTCTGAAGAAATTCATCGAGCCCCTTCTGACCAAGGCAAAGCAAGATACGACCAATGCACGTCGTGTGGTCTTCAGCCACCTCCAGAACAAATATGCCATCACAGAGCTCTTCCAAGTAGTGAGCCCCAAGATCGCAGATCGTCCCGGTGGTTATACACGCATCATCAAGACGGGCTACCGTCAGGGCGATATGGCTCCCATGTGCT
>DGSC01000031.1:287-3108 GCA_002391275.1 Prevotellaceae bacterium UBA4372
CTCCCATGTGCTTCATCGAGCTCGTCGACTTCGATGAGAACATGGCCAAGGTTGCAAAGAAAGCTACACGCACACGTCGTAGCCGTAAGGCTGCTGCAGGAGAGGCTCCTGCCGCTCCTGCTGAGACTCCTGCTCAGGAGCCCGCAACAGAAGCTACTGCTGAATAATTCTCTATTGCAATACATACTAAAAGGGCAACCCGTGAGGGCTGCCCTTTTTTTTATCCGTTAAGCCAATCAAAGCCTTAATTTACCCAGAGCTCGATAGAGCAATAATATGTTTACCCCAAAGCAGCTCGTAATGGCCGACAGACCTCCTGTTAAGCCTAGAGTCAACAGTTGTCATATGGATTATCCATCGGCGCCTTCAGGCCCCATTTGCGGGTGTAGTACCCAACTGTATGACGTAAGCCAGAATACTTCAAGGTATCAAAGATACTGCGATGTCGCCATGGCGTCATGTCGCGGTACATCTCCCATTGCTTGGCATAAGGGTGCTGACACCCAATAATCCAAGGCTTCTGAGGCAATGTGAAGTGAACGATGACCGGATGTTTGACGGCCTCCTTCAGTTGCTCCCCATACTTCTTGAGATCAATCTGAATCAGCTCCTGTTTATAGAAAAACGCATTCTGAGCATTATATTTCAAAGGCAGCGTCAGTTTGGAGTCGCGGAACAGGACGTTAAGGACATCCTGATCGTGCAGCCTTATCTGATCAGCGTGGTTTTTCATAAAGTCAACAAACACCTCCATCATGTTCGTCTCTCTCCACAGCCGGAGATTGATCAGCAGTACGCCGGCATTGAAATAGCCGATCGACTGAGGATAGCCCAGCCACTGATACCGTTTTTCATCCCCTTCATCCATGTCCGTAACGGCAGCTACAGGATGCTCGGCGAGTTCGGTGTTCCACAAATCAGCCAGCGAACCCGTAATGATGATATCGCTGTCCACATACAAGACCTTGTCTATCGTCGCCGGCAATATCGTCTCCATGAAAAGCCTGTAGTAAGTGGCTTTAGTGATATGCGGCGAACATTCACCAATCCTTGGGTACGACTCAAAAACGTTGTCATCTATTAGATAGAATTTCACCGCCTTTCCGTCATATTTGCCAACAAGCTGTAATAGCTCATTCTTTTGTCGTTCCGCCACACTGCTGTCAATGAGCACATGGAAGGTAATCTTCTCTTCGCGATTATTCTCGCAAACCGATGTCATCATCACGCCTGTAGGCATGATGTAATTCTTGTCTGTACTACTTACAATGTCTATCATAACCTTTTCTTGATAACGTTTATAATCATCAGGAGCGCATTATAGGCACTCAACAATTGCAGCCAACACCTTTCCTTCAGCGTTGTTCCCCACATGTCAAGCAGCTCGTTCCTGACGTCATTGTTATAGCCGCTAAAATGTATCTGGCGTAAGCAATCCCTGCGATGAGCGCGGAAATCCTTCTCCGTCAGAAGACCTTTATTCCTGAAACCTTCATACATCCTTTTCAACTCTATTGCACCATGGCCGTTTTTCCTCTCCCTGGCAGTAGTGTTAGCCTCATAGATCCTATAGCTGTTGAGGGGCAGGTTCACATAAGCCACCTTGCCCTGCTCAGCCAAGCCTACGGCAAACGACCAATCTCCGGCACCTCTAAACTCCATGTAAGCCAAGGGAATCTTCTTTGCCGCATCACGTCTGAAGAGAGCCGAACTGATATTCTGCACGCACGATTTATGAACCAAGTGTTTCTTCATGAACGACGTGCCATCCATCACAAAATCTTCTGTAAGCGTATCCTGGAAATGGTTGGGCTTTTCCTTGCCATTCTCATCAATCGCCTTTGAGCGGCAGAAAGCCAGAACCACCTCCCGATCCTGACACCTTTTCACCAGCGTTTCCAAGAACGTCTGCTCGCAGCTGTCGTCGCTCTCCGCAATCCAGATCAACTCGCCTTTGGCCATGCTGATACCTTTTTGCCATTGCTTGAAAGGCGACCCCGAGTTCTGTTCGTTCACCACAATCTGCGTCACCTTGGGGTGGTTCTTGTATCGATTGATCACTTCCAGGCTATTGTCCGTCGAACAGTCGTCCAGTATCATAACTTCAAAGTCCTGATACGTTTGGTTCAGCACACTCCTGATGCGCTCGTCCAAGAAACGGGCGTGGTTAAAATTGGGAATTATTACGGTAACCATTCTCTTAGTCACAATAAGGATACTTAGAAAAATCAATTCTTGTGAAAAGCCTGTCCAGACAAGCCAGACAAATTTTCGTCAACGAAGCCGCTATACCTCCTTTTTCAAGTAAAAGCCTTGCACGGACCGTGTGGCGGCTGGCAGCATAGCTATTCAGATGCTCCAGCGACTTGACGATTGGTTCTGAAGGAATATGCCTGACCACTTCCCACTCCCTTGACCGTGAGTCCGAAGTCGCAGAGCTGATACCATCCATGTCATACCAGCACACCGTATGGTTTACATATTCAAAAGACGCACCATTAAGCGCCAGCTCAATCCATCGCTTCCAGTCGGCGTATATTTTCAGGGATTCATCATAGCCCTTCGTGCTTAGCAAACAGCATTTAATGAACATCGCCTGATGACAGATATTTTTGCACCATAAGCCATACATCTCAACAGGCGAAGGAAAATGCTGCAAACACGTGTGGTCCTCATAGACTTGCATCCAATCCCCATAAAGCACATCAGCCACCCTCCTTTCGGCGAACACCTTTTGCAGTGTCTCAGCCTCATAAAAAGTATCGCCGGAATTCATGAAGTTTAGGTATTCCCCTTTAGCCAGAGCAATGCCCTTATTCAT
>DGSC01000031.1:3230-68910 GCA_002391275.1 Prevotellaceae bacterium UBA4372
TTCTCGGCTGCCATCCGTGCTACCGCCGTCAACGACAATCCATTCATAGTCCGTCCATGTCTGTGCAAGAACGGAGTCGATGGTCTTCTTCAGTCCATCGCGGTTATTATAGTTTATGGTAATAATAGAGAGAGTCATAAAAGTAAGAAATCGTCAATATTATGTGGGGTGATGACTTTGAATGTGGCGTTAGGATATGCTGATGCAAAAGAGGTGGGACATTTAATGTTCGCCTTATGTTCGTTCCATTTGAACTCAAAGGCTGAAAGCTGTCCGTCTTCTTCCTCTATATAGTCTATCTCGTTCTGTTGCTGTGTACGCCAGAACCAGGACTTGGTAAATCCTTCTTGATAGACCAACCGTTTCATTCGTTCTGCTATCACGAAATTCTCCCAAAGTGGACCTGCATCCGTTCGGTTCTCTATGAAAGAGAAATTACCAATGACCGCATTACGTATGCCCAAATCCCAGAAGTATATCTTCCGACTGTTCTTCAGCTCATTGCGCAAATTCCGACTAAAGCTGCCCAGACGGAAAATAATATACGCCTTTTCCAAGATATCAACATAGCGTTCCACGGTTTTAGGATCCAACCCCACCAATTGCCCAATCTCGTTATAGCTAACCTGACTTCCAATTTGGAAAGCCAGAGCCTGAAGAAGTTTTACCATCTTATCAGACTTATTGATACCATCAAATGATAAGATATCCCGATAGAGATAGCTATCCGACAATTCTTTCAGCACTGTTCGCTCACTTCCTGGCGAACAAACGACCTCAGGATAATACCCAAACACCATTCGATGTGGCAGAAGGCGCAACTCCTCTAATAGATTCGTATGAGCAACCATTTCCCCAAAGGAAATCGGGAAAAGATGAAATTCGCGTTTCCTCCCAGTCAGAGCTTCATTCACTTTTCGTCCCAGATCAAAGGAACTGCTTCCAGTGGCTATAACCTGCACATCTGGCACTTGATCGGTAATCAGTTTTAGTCTTAGGCCTACATCATCAATCCGTTGGGCCTCATCCACTACAAGAAAGCGATGGGTAGCCAGGATTGTGCGGATACGAGTTGAAGACATATCCTTAAACAAGGCTTGCACGTCAGGGTCATCACCATTCATCCACATTACATCATTACGGTCAGCAAACATCGTAGAAAGCAATGTTGACTTTCCCACTTGGCGTGCGCCCATGATGAAAATAGCCTTTTGTGTTCCCAAAAGAGCATTAATAGCATTCTCAAGTTCTCTTTTGATCATAAGATTCTTGCGTATCAATCACCGCAAAGATATTACTAATCCTCTAAAAATCCCAAATTATTATAAGATTTTTGGATTTGAATCCCAAATTATTATAAGATTCTTGGATTTATACCTTAATTTAATATAAGAATTTTGAAATATGGCACAAATATTATGTAGCGAGTGTTCAGATGCAAAGAGCCTTAAAAAATTCTTCTACCTGTCTTAATATAATTAATAGTACTATGCACTAAACAAGTGCAGAAATCTAAGAAAATTGCACTATTGTAGTGCAATTTGTCTGTAATCAGACGCAAAGAGCCATAAATCATTCTTTTGCTTACCGTAGATATTATAGTTTCTCATAATAATGGAGCGGGTCTTGACAAAATCATACTTTAGTTTTTACCAATAATCCATCTCATACCTCGCATATTGAGAATCTGAACCCAAAACAGGCTCCAAAGTATGCTTCCTATAAGCATCCCGAAAACAATACTTATTGCTATAACCGTATTTCCATTTATATCTAAAGATAGTAAATCAATGAATCGAGATGCAATCATTAAGAATGCAAAATGGGTGAGATATATAACAAGAGAATTTCGGCCAAGATATTCCAAGATGCAATTCTGTCCAATCTTTTTACTCAAACAGAGAATCCCCAGTGTGCCCGTCGTTGCCAATATCAGATATAGAGGCCACGACTTTAGACCGAAAGTCACATTGGAGCATAATGCAGGTATTGGGTAGTCAAAGACAGCCAATAAAGAAGATAGTATAACAAAGATTAAGCCATTTATATATATACGTGTGGTTAGGAATGTTTGTGACGATACTTTTACCCAATGTCCAAGATAAACAAACACTGCAAACGCAAAAGCATGAAACACGGACAATATGTTCAATGAAGGATGCTTGCCGATCATAAAACAACCAAAAGCCGACATTCCACAAAGAATCAACAGCCGTAATATGTTATGGTCTACAATATAAAGAAGAATCCAGATAAAGAATTTTGCGATGAACAATCCCATGACAAACCACGGAAAGTTTAGTCCTGTTATGAATTCAAATACTCTGTTCAGCCATAAATCGGGTTGAGTTGTGACTAATATCATAAATAGCGATATGATTATTCCGGGAACAACCAGACGTCTGAAGTCATCCTTTAACTGTTTTGCCAGTGGCTTGTTAAAATTAGAGCAGAAACCTGTGATGCAGAAGAATGCTGCCATATAATAGGGCGCAACAAATGTATTGGCAACAAAGGACGTAACCTCATAGACTCTATGTGTCAATGAAAGGTTTCCGTATTTCTCCATAGCATATAACAAGTGGCCAAATGCCACCATTATTATGAGGATACCCTTCATCACGTCAATATAAGGAATGCGAGACGTATGCCTTTCGTTAGGTTTAATATCAGCCATTACTTACCGAGTTTTTTGTACAACTCATACACTTGCTTTGAATTATTTGTTGAGCTGAAATGATGCTGTGCATAGCTCCTCCCTGCTGAAGAAATAGCATCAATCTCAGCATAATGATCCAAGACCCAGCACATTTTATCTGCTAACGAGCGGAAATCCCCCGACTTATAGAGAATGCCCGTTATCCCGTCTTCTATCAGTTCTGTATTGGCACCCGATTCATTGGCAATGACCAAGAGGTTTTGCAGTTGGTATTCTATGGTTACCCTTCCGAAAGCTTCAGCCTTTGAGCACATGATGCCTACATCCATCGTTGCAGCCAACGACTGTATGCCATTCATTTCTGGCAGTACGCGTACATATTCTGTTAAACGCTTTTCATTTATGAGGGCAATCAGTTCGTCAGTGTAGGGTTGAGTGTGAATACCCACTAATGTCAGGCGGCAAGGTTTTTTTATTTGTCTGACATTGATTAACTCATCCATCGCCTGCACAATCTCTTTTTGGTTCTTTCCCTCGCTGATGATTCCGGCACAGAAAAACTGAACGGTAACATTATCATGGGTGGAGAGAGGCATGTCAGCAGCTGCTAAGATGCCGTTGTAGATGGTATGTACCTTGGCAAACGGCAGTTTATTCCTATAATAATTTGCCACAGACTTCGAGATAGCAATATAAGCATCTGCGTGCCGATAAGTATATCTTTCGTACCATTGGCCACCAATGGGTTTTAAGCTATAGTCCAAATCTCCATATTCGCGGAGATGCCAGACGTGTTTTATGCCCAGTTGCTTACTCAAGTAGCCCCCGATATCTATAACACTACTATTAGAATGTATAATATCGAAGTGATAGGCTTGCAACTGTTTGACAAGTTGACGCAACCTCCATAAGTAGCGAGCATATCCTAAGACATTGCGCAGTGTGGGGTGTTCAAGTTTGAAGAACCGTATTTCAGTAGTAATAACAGGGACACCAATTTCCTGTAGTGAGTCAATTATAGACCCATGAGGCTTGTCAGTTACAGGAGCTAACACAACAGGTTCCACCCCATATTCCTCTTTCAACTCTTTGATGAGTTGGTACATGGAGCGGTTGGCACCAGCCATGTTTGTGACATGTGTGATGAAGAGAATTCTCATTATCTGATATCTAAGTATTTGAGTTGCCCTTTTTTTTTTTCAAATGTTTTTTTTCGAGCCATTATATTGAAACATATCTCATACCTCGTTCTTCTTTTTAAGACGATTAATGAGAGCCTTGCCCTTAGATATTACATCAAATACCCCTGTTATTTGCATGTAAGCCAATGTAACAACCGTCGCAGATGATAATTTCAGGATCAGAGAAGGAATCAGCGGTATTTCCACATAGCAGTTCAGCAAATATAGGATTGAAGCGACAATAATGCAATTGCCCAAGGGCTTTATTAGAGTCCTGAGAAAGACCAGAATATTCGATTTCAGCACATGATGAAACATCACAGAGAACGTGAAAAGCAATCCTATAACGCTGTAAAGGGTAAATGCTAATGCAACAGCTTCAATTGTTCGAAAATAGTAAGAAGCAATAAGGAAGCCGATTACAACCGCAGCTGAATTAACGCATCCTACGAAAAACAGACATTTCGTTGCATTACTGGCTTGGAAAATGGATCCAGTCGTACTTGTTAGCATAGCGCATGGCAACGACAGGCAAAGAATCTGGAAACAGGGGATGGCCAGTTCCCATTGAGGGCCATACATGAAGCGGATAATTTCCGGTCCACACATACACAAGGTGATACCTAAAGGAAAACTGATGGCAGCCATGACAGAGATGACCTTCAGGTATTGTGTCGCCATCATGGACATATCGTTCTGATATTGGGCAAAATTAGGCTGAAGGACGGGATTCAGTACGGCGGTGATGTTGTTCTGAGGCTGTTGCATCAGACGGTACGACTTATCATAATAGCCAAGGTCACGTATAGACATCCAGCGGCCAATAATGAGCTTGTCCAAATTACGAAAGAAATAGTTGACCAGCTCAAAGGCTAACTGATAGAGAGAAAAGGAAGCCATTCGCTTGATGGGAGCCATAGACATGTGGAAGTCTATGTTGCATTTATAAAAATGACGAACATAGATAATACCAAGTATGGAGCTGATGAATGGTGCTATCATCAAGGAATAAACTCCTAAACCCTTGTATGCCGCAAAAATAGAAATGGGTGCTGCCAACAAATTCAATGAGAAGGAACAGATTGCCATCTCTTTAAATCGCTGGTTCTTAACCATCAAAGTGCTTGGGATGCCATTTATAACTCCTAAGAAGAAATTCAAGGCTAACAGCTGACAGACTGGTACCAACTGCTTGTTCTCATAAAATGAAGCAATCGGCCATGAAAGACAAAAGAACAGGAATGAAAGCAAGAAACCAACTATGACAGAGAATGTGAAGACAGAATTAATGTCCTTCTGCTGCAAGTCCTTTTCTTGGATAATGGCTGGTCCTAATCCCATGCTAGAGATAATGCCAATAAATGACAGAATCACGGAGGCCAAAGCTAACAACCCAAATTCTGCGGGCGAAAGCAAACGTGCCAGAATCATAGAAACCAGTATGCTCAAGAGCAAGCCGGAATACTTGTCAATCGTTATCCAGAACATGCCTTTCAGCATTTTCGACTTCGTTGAACTCATCTGCAAATGCAATTATGAATAATCAGTGAACAGTATTTAAAATCTTAGCAAGAAATGTAGTAATCTTTTTATTCTATTTCTTCTTTTTTCTTTCTTGTCAAATTCCGCTTTCTGTTTTAATTCTTCCACACTCATATATTTCTTATACCAAAAGAACAATCCCTCGTTTCTTTCTTTAACGATAGCAAGAAAATTGCTGAATTGATTTTTATTCAGACTCTTTTCTATAGAATCCAATGAAGCAATGGTGTTCTCTTGCCAAACGCTGGCATTAAGATCGTTGGCAGTAGAAGCAAACTCCCTAATAAAGAGCAGACGGTCAATCATTTCAAACTCAAAATGATTATAAGCTGCGATTACGAGTATTGCCCAATCGGCCATCGGTACCTTTGAACCTATAGCAGGGAAGCCGCCTATTTCAAGCAATGATTCCCTGGAATAGCATGTTCCAGAAGGGGTTAATCCTCCCCAGATAAAACTGTGAATAGAGAATTCACCCGAGAACATGGTGTTTATCTTTTGATGTCCTCGGTCTAAGGCTGCCTGGAAATCCCTAAACATGCTATGCCCCCATAAGATATACTTAGACGGGAACTGTCTTTCTTCAATTCGCTTTCCTAACAATAATAGGGCATCTTTAGTAAGAATATCATCGCTATGGCAAAACAGGACATAATCACCTTTTGCTTCTTTCAAGCAAATATTATGATTTGAATACATGTCAACTGTTTGGGGATTGGTCACGACACGAATCTTGTTGTCTTGAAACAATAAGATTTCTTCCAAAGTACCGTCAGTCGATGCATTATTCACGACAAGAACTTCATAATCTCCCTTGTAGGTCTGATTTAATGCACTTTGAATTGCTCTGGAAATCGTTTTCCTATTGTTGTATGTTGGTATTGCTATTGTAAACAACATTGCTTTTACATATTTTATCTTTATACTAAAAGAAGCCGGCTTAATATCTCAACATTCTTTTTCTTTAAGAAGTATTTTGGGTTCCCATCCTTCGAGAACGACGCCTTTATACGGAGTCATCACTTCCCTGTTACGATAAGGACGTTTCCCCCAATTAATTCTTAGTTTAGCCCCATTCTGTTGTTCATAGAGCCTTGCCAGTTCCCTTAAAGAAAGCTGCCTCCCTGAAGAGATTACATATTCTGGCCTCACCTTTTCATTCTTTGACAACATCCCTGCCAATTTAATGATTCCGGCAACGACATCATCCACATGAACGATGTCAAGACGTTGATAGCCGGGCGACATATCCAATTCTTCTCCTGTCTTCGAAATACGTTCAAATAGCGCGAAAATCTTTTTTCGTGTGTCATCTGGTCCATACGTATCACAGAGTTTAAGTGTACAGAATCGAAGACTGGACGTTTCTGTATAGTATTTTGCCATGGTCATAAAAGCCTGTTTACTTGCCGCATACAAATTAACAGGATTATATTCATCCGACTGATCTGGCACATTATAGTTTTGCCATATAGTACCTATGTTTAGGAACCAGTTTATTCCTGCTGTTTTGCCGGCCTCTAACAATGCTGTGCCCAAATAAATATTGCTTAACACAATATCTTTTATCTGGTTCGGCTGATGTTCGGCCACATACAAGGACGCTAAATGAATGATACCTTCAATCTCGTTTTCTTCAAAATAGGATATCAGATGATCTATATCATCGGCAAACTCAACTACATGTTGCACCCCCAGTCCCCTCCAATCAGAGCCCGGACGAATCAGTATGTGAACGTTGTGTCCGTTAGTCCTGAGAGCAGGAATTAAATGTTTGCCGATAAAACCTGTAGCACCTGTAACGAGAATATTCATATCGAAAATGGAGAATCAAAATCTTTTAATTTAGGAAAAGTAAGATCGCGACCAGAGACTATGGGCTGTTCCAACCCCCACTCAAAGTCTATGGAATCGTGGGCGATGCCACAATCATGCTCTTTGTTATAGCAGGATGTCTGAGCATAGTTTACGATTGACCCTTCTTCCATTGTCTTAAAACCATGTGCAAATCCTTTAGGGATATAAAGATATTTACCTTGCTTGTCGTCTAATTCTATGGAGAAGCACCTGCCAAAAGTCTTGGAGCCACGGCGTATATCCAGCACAACGTCAAGGATTCGACCTTTGCTAACGTGTACCATTTTTACATGGTCGCATGGTGGCGTCTGGAAGTGCATACCTCGAATGACATCTTTTCTGTTAACCGAGTAGTAGATTTCTTTGAAATCACATTCTAAGCCATTCTCGCGGAAGAACTCTTCGTTGAAAAGTTTTTGGAAGCATCCACGGTCATCTTGGAAGTTGATTGTCTGGAGGACATATAATCCTTCAAATGGTGTTAGTATCTTTTCCATCATGCCGCAATCTTTAGGCTGCCAAAGATAACGGCAGATGAATAATCTACGTTTAATTTACCCCCCCCAGCTACCTTCTTCAGGCCTGATTCAAGGGGCACTTTTGCTTGCCATCCTGGAAGTATTTCCAGCTTGTCTGTTGGTTTCATCACTTCTCGATTTTTGTATGGCTTGCCGCCATAACTTATGATGACTGGTCTGTTCAACATTGTTCTATAGATTTCCACTATTTCTTTTAGCGATTTCCGTCTATTCGTATAGACTCCATACACATTGTTGATTATTTCACAATCGGTACATAGCAGATTATATGCTTGCTCGTATGCTGCACATACATCCGATATAAACACCATGTCTAAGAGCTGTTCACCTGCAGACAGTTTCAGCTCTTCATCTGTGCCGGCTTTCTGTTTTATGATATTCCACAGTTTCGGCCGCTTATCTTCTGTGCCATAGACATCATACAATCTCAATGTTATGGCTCTGATTCCCTCTGCCTCGGTGTAATACTTCAGAATTTTCTCAAAAGCCTCTTTTGTCGCTGCATAGAGGTCAACAGGATTATAGTCTTCATTATTATAGTTCTGCCAGTAACTGCCTGTGCCGACGAAAAGCCGTGTACCAGACATCTTCATTGCTTCAAGAATCTCCGTGCCAAACTGGACGTTGCTCTGAATGAGCATGGGCACTTGTTCGGGCGTGTAATTTGTAATTACTGCCGCTGCAAGATGAAAGACGATATCAGGCTTTATCCTCTTAAAATAATCACACAGGCGGCTGATATTTCCATCGTATTCAAAGACATCTATCCGTGGAAGAACATCTTCGATATTGGAAAACCCAAACTTAGGATCAGCCACAACATGAATGTCCCATTCCTTGCCAAGTAAGTATTTCAGCACATGGGAACCTATATAGCCTGTTGCGCCTGTAATGATACATTTTTTCTGCATAGCTTAATTCAAGAATTTCTCTATCTCTTTAACACAGAGACCATACACATCTTCTTCTTGATACTTCTTGTACCAGTCTGCTACCAGTGCTATCGTTTGCTTTGAATTCAGCGTAGGTTTCCATCCTAACCGAGACTTAGCCTTGTCAATATTCAGCATCAGCAGGTTGGCTTCGTGGAGCGCATTGGAATCAGAAATATCTCTTAATTCTCCTTTGCCAAAGTTGTTGACCAACTCTGTGGCAACCTCCCAGACAGTGGAGATAGAGTCTTGCTCAGGCCCGAAATTCCAACCTTCGCAATACTCCGTAGGATGCTCCCACATCTTTTGGGCGAGGAGCATATATCCGCTCAGCGGTTCTAAGACATGTTCCCATGGACGTACTGCCTTGGGCGAGCGTATCTCTATCGGTTTTCCTGCCTCTAAGGCACGGATACAGTCGGGAACGATGCGGTCTTTGGCCCAGTCGCCGCCGCCAATCACATTACCCGCACGTACACTGGCAAGACTCACGTGGTGTTTCTTGCCATAATCCTCAGGATTAAAGAAACTCCTGCGCCAACTCTGGATGGCTATCTCGCAGGCTCCTTTACTGGAACTATAGGGGTCGTAACCGCCAAAGGGGTCATCTTCCTTATAGCCACGCATCTGCTCCTTGTTATCATAACATTTGTCGGTGGTTATCATCACAACAACCCTTACAGCGTCGGTGACCCGTACGGCTTCCATGACGTTGATGCTCCCCATCACATTTGTCTCGTATGTCTCTACGGGTATTTCATAGCTGAGGCGGACTAAAGGCTGTGCGGCCAGATGGAAGACAATCTCGGGCTGATATTCCCTGAATATCGCTTTCATCTTCTCCCCGTCGCGGATATCTGCCCGGAGGTCAGCCTTTATTTTCTTGCCAATACCCGAGAGCACATAGTTGTCTTTCTCGGTGTAGGGGTCCAACCCTACGCCGATGACTTCGGCTCCCAGCTCATGCAGCCAGATGCTGAGCCAGCTGCCTTTGAAGCCGGTATGGCCCGTCACTAAAACCCGCTTGCCTTTGAAAAAGCCATTGAACATATCTACATTCATACCTTGGAAGCGACGAAATCTTTGATGGTGTCTATCATATATTGGAGCTTCTCAGGCGACATGCCCGGATAGAGCCCCAGCCAGAAGGAATCGCGCATGATAGCGTCGGTTGCAGGAAGAGCGCAGCCGATGACGCGATAGTCTTCTCCTTCCGTATATTGCTCGAATGCCGGATGGCGCAGCAGATTGCCGGCAAAAAGATTACGCGTCTGAATTTTGTGGTCCTCCAAATACTTTGTCAATTCATTGCGGGTATAACCGGCATCTTCTTTCACCGTGATGAAGAACCCGAACCAACTCGGTCGGCTGTTCTTCTGAGGCTCCGGCAGCAAAAGACCTTTTACATCCTTCAGTCCTTGATACATCGTGTCAAAGTTCTCTCTTCTGCGCTGGACGATAAAATCGAGTTTCTCCAACTGCGCACAGCCTATTGCCGCCTGCAGGTCGGTGGCCTTGAGATTGTAGCCCAGATGGCTGTAGACATACTTGTGGTCGTAGCCTTGTGGCAACTGCCCGAACTGTCCGGAGAAGCGACAGCCACAGGTGTTGTCCACTCCACCTACACACCAGCAATCGCGTCCCCAATCCCTATAGGAATTGACATACTTGTGGAGTTCCGGGTTGTTGGTGTAAACGGCGCCCCCTTCACCCATCGTCATGTGGTGTGGAGGATAGAACGAGGAGGTTCCGATATCGCCGATGGTTCCTGTTTTCTTCCATTCGCCATCGATAAAGTATTCCGAGCCAAGGGCATCGCAGTTGTCCTCTACCAACCACAGGTTATGCTTTCTGCAGAAGTCCACTACAGCTTGAAGATTGAAGGGGTTGCCCAGGCTATGCGCTATCATCACGGCTTTCGTCTTTGGGGATAGGGCAGCCTCCAACTGGGTCGTGTCGATGTTGCCTTCCTCGATGCTCATATCTACGAACACGGGCACGGCACCATATTGCACGATGCAGGCCACCGTCGTCGGGAAGCCTGCTGCCACCGTGATCACCTCGTCGCCACGCCTGATCTGGCGGTCCTTCAATTCAGGAGCGGTCAAGGCGCTAAAGGCCAAAAGATTGGCGGAGGAACCGGAATTGCAGAGAGAGCAATACTTCACGCCCAGCCATTGTGCCAGCCGTGTTTCAAACTTGTGGGCCCAAGGGCCTGCCGTCAGCCAGAAATCCAGCGAGGCATCAACGAGGTTGACCATTTCCTCATCATCGAAGTAGCGACCTCCGTAGTTCACTCGGGTCTTGCCGGCTTCAAATGCTGGTTGTGGGGCATGAACTTCCCTGTAGTACTCACGGGTAAGTTCCAGTATCTGTCTCTTTAAATCTTCTTTCTTTGCCATATTTCTTTATTTACTATAGTCGGGAATATTGGGTACACTCCTTTCCCATCTTTTCCAAGGAGCTTTATCTTCGAGCAACAATTTCTCCAGCATATTCTTTTCGCGAATATTGTCCATACACTGCCAGAAGCCTTCGTGGATATACGACATCAACTGCCCCTCGTTGGCAAGGGTCTCCAGCGGCTTACGTTCAAATACACAGTCGTCCCCATCAAGCAAATCGAACACCGCAGGCTCTAACACCATATACCCGGCATTGATGGGAGCGCCGTCGGCGATGCTCTTCTCGCGGAACGATTTGACTGCATTGTCGCCACCGATGTCAAGAACACCTTTTTCCTGCTTCATCTTTACTGCGGTCAACGTGGCTGTTTTGCCGTGGCTGCGATGGAAATCCAACAGCTTGTCAATGTCCACGTCGCAGACGCCGTCGCCATAGGTCATAAAGAAAGTCTCATTGCCCACGTACGGCTGTATGCGTTTGATGCGTCCGCCCGTCATGGTGTTGTAGCCGGTGTCTGCTATCGTCACCTTCCATGGTTCCAGATGACTTTCATGAATCGTCATCTCATTCTTGCCATGGCGGAAGTCAAAGCTGACATCTGAGTTATGAAGGAAATAGTTGGCAAACCACTCTTTGATGTATTCTTGACGATAGCCGGCACAGATGATAAACTCATGGTGCCCATAGAAAGAATACTCTTTCATGATATGCCATAGAATCGGCATTCCGCCAATTTCTATCATCGGTTTAGGCTTGAACTGCGATTCTTCGGATATTCGGGAACCGAAACCGCCTGCCAATAATACTACTTTCATAAGGCTAAATCAATCTATTGGGGATTAATATGTGATACTCTTAACATCTCGTGTTGCCTCATCAAGGGGGGTGCCCTTCTTCCTTTGCTCGAAAAACAAGGCTTCAAAATGGAACTTTTCTGATGCCCTTTGGCGTGTTGTCATGAGGACGTAATAGCTTTGTTTGCCGTGGTTTCGTCGACAAAAGTACGAATAAATACCGAGACAACGAGCGTTTGAATGATATTTTCTGGTTAAATGCGCCTTTATTTCACTAAACCTTCCCTGTTTTGAAGTTCTGTAGCGAAAAAAGTATGACAAAAAAGGCTCTGTCAGTCGCTTACCTCTTTCCTGTCGTCAATCAGCTTGTTATTGGCGTGGAAGTTGATGCAGCGCCCCGAAGGGGCAACAAGCCAATACGATTCGTGAGTATGTTGACTGCCAGCAATGCAGCGCCCTGAAGGGGCAACAAGCCATTACGATCCGTGAGTATGTTGACGGCCAGCAATGCAGCGCCCTGAAGGGGCAACAAGCCAATAGCCCTGGGCATCGCCCTGGGTAAATAGAAACGTTCGGACGGATGTTGCCATCCGCCCGAACGGGTCATAAAAGAGTCCTTATGTCAGGGTCTTGCTCTTGGTTCAGTCCTTCCACGAAATAACTTGGATTCCGCCAAGGTTGGGCTCAATAGTGCATGATTTAGGGCGTTACTTCACCAAGACCTACACGGTCCACCATGGGGCGCACAGCCAAGGCGCCGCCTCCTGCGATGCTGCCCTTGTTGTTTTTAATTGTCGCTTTTTTAGATGTTGAACTATAATTACCCACCAAAGGCCCAAATGAATTGACATTACCAGAGTTCAATGGTACGCGAGAAGTCCAAGAATAACCATATTTATTGAAGTTATCAGCAAGTCCATCAACCTTTCGCCGCCCTGTCAATGGGAATTTAACTTGTTTACCTGAATATGTACCATTATACGTATAGATGTACATTTTGTTACCGTTTATTTTTTCATTGTATTCTGACTCTCCAATATCCAGTTGTGCAGATTGGGCAGCTGCCCATTCTCGTGCCAGTTCGGAAGGGACTACATAGCCATAAGGACACGGATCATAGATGCTCTTGATGGGCTTGTCGTAATTGCTGGTATTAGAAAGTCTCCATGCAGGATTCCAGCACCCCATACCATAGTCGTAAAGCCATTGCTGCAACGTAGTTGCATCTGTTGTTGCTGATTGTCCATTTGGAAGCATCCATCCTTGGGAGGTTCCTTGGATGTACATATTGGGGTGCTGAATAGCATAACCCATGGTTTGAAGGGCTGCGGAAGTCTGCCGAGTGTACTCATAGCCTAATTTTTCTATGTCCGTTTCCATACGTATCACCTTCAGGGTTGATGATGTAGGATCGGCATATAGACCTGGCACCGGGTCCTTGCGGCCGTACTGGAAATAGAGGTTACTGGCCTGGATACGGGTGCTGCCTGACGACTGCGTGACGGTGCTCGTCTGTATCTCCTTGCCTGTGGCGTTCTGCACGGCCCTGATCTTGTAGGTGAGGTCGCCGGGGTTCACGACCTCCAGTTCTTCCAATCGGCGTCCGATATGATACTGCATCAGTCCGAAAATGTAGCCACTTTGGGTCAAGCCAGTGATGGCATCTTCCTTCTTCACCGGCAGGTTGGTGAACCAGAGGTGCCAGCTCCACATGATATCGCCATTGCCGTCCTTGACGGCCACGACGGCATTGCCGGGCCGCACACAGTCGTAGTCCACCTCGAAAGCTAAATAGCCATGATCTTCCTTCAAGATGGTCATCGAGCTATAGTCCAACAGACTGGTCTCGTCCATCCACACGATGTCGGCCGTCATGTCATCCAACGACACGCCAGTATCGTCCTTGATGTAGGGCGACGAAATGTGATTGTCTTTATAGTTGTAGAAGACGTTTAATATTTTACCCTTATTAGTGCCCTGAGTTTGCACCGTTTCGGTGTATGCCGACGAGTTGGTGGCTCCGTTGAGGATGGCGTTGCCGTAGACCAGTGGCAGCTTGAACTTGCCGTAGCCGTCGATGATGTAGCAGTTGGCCGTGTTCCTGGAGCCGTACTCCGTCGAGAGGTCGTAATAGTCGGTGCCCGTAGCGGGGTAGCGGTTCGCTCTCATGGTCTGCACGCCCGTGCTGCCGTCCACGCGTTTGCCGGCTTGAAGTCCCCATGTCTGGGCCGTTCCGCCGGGGATGTGTGCCAGGTCTTTTATCTGGTTGTGGGCTCCCGCCGGCTCGGTCAGACCGTAGCCGCCCGGCAGTCCTTTTTTCCACGTGCTGGTGGCTTCGTCCCAGTACTCCACGTGCCATTCTTCGTCGCTCGTAGAGGTGGTGCCGTTGGAGGCTGCCGTCGTGGCAACGCTGGTGATCTCGAAGAGCTCGAGGCCTCCCTCAGCAGGGAATGTGAGTGTATTCGTGGCCAGATCGGGCGACGAGAAAGTATAGTCGGTGTAGGAGGAGTACTTCGAGAACGTGTAGGTGTAGCTGTTGCCAGGCAGCCATGTCTTTCCTTTGAGGCTGGCGTAGTAGGCTACGTTCTCCTTGAAGATGGTCGTGCCGGCTTCATCGGTGGTGAGGTCGCAGACGAGGACGAGTCGCGCGTCGTCGGGTGCGGTCTGCGGCATGACCATGAGGCAGTGCTCGTCGGTGTTGATGAAGTGGTCGGCATCGTTTTTGATGTCGTCGCGTGAGCGCATGTCGGCAGTCTTGATCTCGCAGGCGCCGATGGTGTTGGCGTCGTCGCGATTCCAGGTAGTGGTGCTGCCGGAGGCGGTGGTGGCGATGGGCAGTGTGCCCTTGCTGTAGATGCCTTCAATCCTGACAGCCTTCATCTGGATGTAGTAGTCGGTGCCGCCGATGGTGACGGTGAGGTCCTTGGCGTCGTCCTTCATCTTGAACTTCAGGGCCGAGAGCACATGGCGGAACGTCAGTTCAATGCCTTGGCTCTCCATGACGCTGTGCGTCACGTTCTCGGTGCATGCTGAGAGCACGTCCACGTTGTCCTGCTCATCGGCCTGCATGGTGAAGTTCAGCAGGGGCTTGTCATCGGTGCCCTTGCCAAGGGTGATGCACTTGGCCTGTCCCTCGCCGCTGCCGGGGAAGGGTGCGAAGCCGTAGAAGTAGCCTTTCTTTGCGTCGGTCCACTTGTTCTCGCTGTCGGCATATTCAAAGTCTGGAGTTGCCACATACCAGTCGCCATCTTCTTCCAGTGTCGCCTGTTCTATCTCCACTCCATTGGCGCCTAACACCTGTTCGCCCGATGCATAGTCGGTGCCTACGCGGCCGTAAAGTCCCAAGGTCTTGATCTTGCCCTCTTCTAAGACCTTGCCTGTGAGTCGCTGTCCTCGGGTGTTGACGGTTGCCTCAGGCAGTGCTTCATTGGTGACAATTTCTTCTGACTCTATGCAGTGCAGATAGAGGGGTTGTGTGCCATTGTCAGGCGTTGCGAGAACGATGGGCGCCATGAGGCGGGTTTGTTTTTGTTGTGCGTGGTCTTTGTTCCACTGCCCGTTCTCATCGAACGAGAACTTAAAGTGTAGTTTTCCGTCGTTGTAGCGGTTCTTGGCTAATTCATCATCTTGGCAGCTTACAATAAGCATTAAGCAAGCTGCCATGAAAGAAAGCGCCAAAAAATTGTTCTTCTTCATAAAATATAATGTGTTTATAGTGTTTGATTGGATTATCCTGTAATATATACTTATCTTATGTAGGTCGGCTTATGTACCTGCCTTATTGAATTTGTTTGTGTCGAAAACGCATTATCCCGATAAAAATCGCGCAAAGATACGACATTTTCTTCTGTGGTGCAAACTTCTTAACCAAATTTTTTTGAGCTCTACAATATAATTTTGGTGAATGATAGTGCTAAAATAATTAAGGGCACAATTAATTGCTTCCAGCTCTGGCCCATAAAGTTTTTTTTGCATGTAACAAGAATTGCGGAGTGACCTTTTCGACGAATGATAACGAACAACGAAAGACGAACAACGAATGTCGAATTAATATAAGAACTACGAATTACACGAATTAGACGAATACTCAGCCTCTCCACATGATTTAATGAAGATTGACGAACTTATTCATGGAGATTGACGGCGAATATATCAACCACGAATGACGAATAACGAACAACGAATGACGAACAACGAATATCGAATTAATATAAGAACTACGAATTACACGAATTAGACGAATTCATGTGGCTGACTCCGCCTTGGCTTTCATTTATTGAGGTCATGCATGCAACCCAGCGGCCTGTAAGGCCAATGAGCTCGTAGCCCGGGGCATCGCCCTGGGGTAGGGGGTTACATCAATATACGCGCCCTGTAAGGGCAAAAGCATTGAACTTTGGAATGCTTTTGCCCTTACAGGGCGCGTATTCCTTGCCGATGCTTACCCAGGGCGATGCCCAGGGCTATTTGCTTGTTGCCCCTTCGGGGCGTTGCATTGCTGGCAGTTAACATACTCACGGATCGTATTTGCTTGTTACCCCTTCGGGGCGCTGCATTGCTGGCCGTCAACATACTCACGGATCATATTGGCTTGTTGCCCCTTCGGGGCGCTGCATTGGTGGCCGTCAACATACTCACGAATCGTATTTGCTTGTTGCCCCTTCGGGGCGCTGCATTGCTGGCCTTCTGCCGTTGGTCGGGTGACGAACTGGGATTGTCAACTAAACATGATAAGCTCGCTTACCCCTTTACATCACCGTATGCATAAACGGAAAACAGGACATGCGCCCAGCCGTTTTGATTATTCCATGACCTTGGAATGATTGTTCCATGACCTTGGAATGATTGTTCCAAGGTCATGGAATAATCCACTCACCTGTATGCATCGCGTCTTCAACCAAGGCGAAAGGCTTAAAGGACCTGACTTGATGGCCTCAACGTCCGGTGATGTTTCCATTGCGAAGATTGGTGCGGGGTGGGGATTCACGTCCTCACAACCTGTTAACCTCACAACCTCACAACCTAAAACCTAACAAGTTTAGAGCTTACGAAACTTGAATACTAAACAAAAAGACCCGTTCGGACGGATGTTGCCATCCGCCCGAACGGGTTATAAAAGAGTCCTTATGTCAGGGTTATTTCGCTATTGATCCGGATTTGATGCCGCAGTTATCAATATCCACGAACAGTCCTACTGTCGACGGCACGGTCTTCAAGTTGGCGCTGACATCTTGGAAATACAGCGTTACTTCTCCGTCTGTCGGACGGGTTTCGATGGGATACTCATACCAGAATCCCCACGTGCTTGCGTTGTAGTTCCAGTCGGTGGCGATGGTCGAATTCGTCAGATTATCGGTATTGCCAACAATCACACTAAATTTCTTGTAATTATCGGTAGTTCCATTGACGTCGTCGAAAGGACGTAATGTCGATGTTGCTACTCGTACTTTAACAGGGAAGAGAGCATCGGGATAATCGTCGGGAATCTTGAACGAAGCCTTGAACACGTTCTTACTGTTAAAGGTTCCACCAGTCTTTGTCAAGAAAGTCCCTACATCCTCTATCGTATATTCGCTATGCGTGTAGATGGTGAGGTAGCGGATGTGTCCCTCTTTGTACGAGAGCATCAAGCGGCCTTTCTTCAGTGTGGCGTCGATCGTGGCCAGGTGGATTGTCATTGTGCCATCGCCTGATGTGGCATCGTAGGTCATGTCGACGTCCGTGTCGCGATAGGGTGCTGTTTCGTTCTCGTCTTCAAGCCACTCACCAAAGAAGTCAGTGGCAGTAGCAGTGCTGACGGCCGAGCCATCGGGGTTGAGGAGCTGGAAGTGGATTACGGCATCGGTGCCGGAGGAGAACATGAGCGTGGTGCCTTGTTCCTCGTTGATGACGAGGCGCTGTTGCTTATAGTTGATGGAGGGCACGCGCTCGTCAATCGACTTGAGGAAGCCGTTGACCGGCGTGCCGGCGAGGGCATCGGCTACATTGTCGTAGCAGATGCGCTCCTCGAGGTCCATGAGGGTGACCGTGTAGCGGTGGTTGCGGGTGACGCGAATCTGCCTGTAATGGTTGTCCTCGAGCATTGCCTTGAAGTATTTATAGGCGCCGCCGTTGAACTTGGCCCTCATCAGGATGACGAGCGGCGTACGGCCGGTGCCTGCCTCGTTGCGGTCGTCGAAGATGAACTGCGACTGTCCGAGCTCCGTCCAGCTGGTGATGTCGTTGAAGCGTGAGGCCGAGGTGAAGGGCGTCGTCTTCACGTCAGGATCTGCCACGTCGCCCGTGACGACAAATGGTTCGCCCATCGAGCTATAGGGTGCGATGTAGCCCTTCTCCAAGCCGTTGACCACGGTCCAGGCGATGTCGGTGATGTCTGGATTGAGCGAACCGTCTCTTACCACCGTTATCTGTGCGCGGTCGCGGACGAAGTAGAGCTTGCTGCTGCTGTTCTTCAGCCAGACGCCCATCTCATTGGCCGTGGCAGCCTTGTAGTGACCCCAGTAGCGCATGCCGTCGGTGACGGTGGAGACGAAGGGGCTGGTGGCCGAGTGCATGACCGTAGCCTCCTGCTGTCCGATGAGTGCTGACGCATCCACATCGCCGATGCCGGCAACGAAGTGGACGCTGGTGGTGGCTGCCGGCACGGCGCCCGTCAGCGTGCCCTCGTGGTTGGAGTCCCACGCCGTGGCATCGGCCTCGCGGATGCCTAAGAAGTAGCCCGTTGAGGCGAAGCACACCATCTTGACCTTGGTGAAGGGTGTCTCGGCGCCCGAGATGGTGCTGCGCGTTGCGACGCCATCGTCGGGCGTAGGCGCTATGAAACTCAGTTTCACGGGCATGTCGCCCTCCTGCGTGCTGATGCCGCCGTCGACGAGCTCAGCCTCGGTGCAGGCGGCCAGGAGCGCCGTGGCCGCCATCATGGTTATATAACGATATATCTTTTTCATTGCTTATTCTCTTGTGTTTCTTAGATTCTCTACTTCTTCGGGGGTCAGGTCGCGAACGCAACGGACTGCGGCAGTAGTATTGCTAGTACTACCATATGAATTACCAGTATTAGTTATTCTTTGCTTATCAATAGCATGATAACGACCTGCAGCAAGTACTCTGTCAATAACTGAAGTTGCAGTTACTGCACCCGCATTTGGTTGAAATGTAGTGATTATCTTCAATTCTGCTGCTGTTGGCAAACGCCAATCGGTATATTCATTTCCTTTAGCATCCACCTCCATGTAATTTGCGGCATGAGTTTCTGATGCCGCAAATTCCTTCATTGCGGCCGAACCTGAACCTGAAACCGCACCCAGCTGTGATGCAATCATGAAAGCAGGTGAACAAACGTTACCTTCTTTATCCAAGGGTCGCTTAATGTCATAGCTATTGTTGGGTGCTGTTAGCAGAACGACATACATGTGAGGGTTGGGGAGACTTAAATCAGTAGTCCCAATTCCGCCTGAGCTTGTTAAATTTACAATTTTACTCCCATTCCATACCTTTGCTATAAACATACCAGACGCTTCAACTGTTCCACTCCGTTGCGGATTTGAATATCTGGCCCAACTTGTATTATCATACGATGACCATGAGCTCATCACTGGCTGAATATTGTCAGTGGGGTAATGCTTGAAGTACACCTTTTGTGAATAGGTATTTCCGTCAGCCTCGTAGTACAAGACAAAATTGATGTACTTCACGGCGTGGTTGGTCAAGGCGGTGGAAGTGACTGTCAGCGTACGATTGGTGTAGTCGATGGACACCGTTCCACTTTGGGTGTCAGAAGTGTTTTGCTGAACAAGGTTATAGTTTTTATAGTACGATTTAAATGAACCGGCCTGTATCTTTATGCCCGCTGAACCAAGAGCCCAGATGCTTTCCGGTGCAAAGATGCTGATCGTAGCGGTCTGCGATCCGTCGCCCGAAAGTACGGTGAAGTCCGGTTCGGCCATGATATAGTAGGGCAGTACGCCGTTGAGCGGTGCTGCATCGTCTTTCCAGTCGATGACCTTGTAGCTGAGGTCCACGTCGTTGGTCGAAGCTACCGTCGTGGTGCTGCCGTACGACTTGATGGTGGCAGTGACCTCGTAGACGTGGTTGCGCTGCAGGGCCGTGAGGTCGGTCAGGGGTATGCGGTAGTAGTGGAACACATGGTCGGTCTTGCCAGCCTTCGACAGCTCGTAGGAGAAGAGGATGTAGGGAGCGCCCTCCAGCTGGTCGGTCCACGTGAAGGGATAGCTGTAGGTGACGATGTCGTAGACGTCGCCGGCGGTCTTTTCGAGCGAGAATCGCGGTGCGTCGGTCAGCGTGGGCGTTACAGCGTCGCCGTCGGCGAAGAGGGGCGCAGAGGTATTGCAGTTGAAGAGTCGCCATGCGGGCGAGTTGACGGTGTAGCCGTCGGTGGTGGTGAGCTGGCTATAGAAGGTGGGGTCGAACTGCACCTTGACCTTGAACTTGGCAGCCGCGCGGCTCATCTGAGCGTCGATGGTATTCTTACTTTCGGCGTTGACGGTGAGCGTGCCGCTGTAGTCCATCACGAAGCGCTTGTTCTCCTGGCATCCGTTGGAAGCCACGGTGCCCTCGTGGCGGTAGATGTCGGCATCGTTGATGCTGAGCGCCTTGAGTTCGGCTTCGCTGGCGATGGTGCCGTTGGTGGCTGCGGTGTTGGCCGAGACATAGACTTTGTAGGAGCTGCCAGCGGTGAGAGCCTTGTCGCCCTTGAGGCAGTCGTAGGTAAGCAGTTTCTCGGTGCCTGCGGTCACGCCCGTGAGGTGGTATTGGTTCCAGTATGTGTCGCCGCCTTGACCAGCGATGAAGATGTCGAGGGTGTTGCCAATGACGTTCTCGCTGAGTGCGTCGTCGCCGGCCTCTTCAGCACGCGTCTCGACGTTGACGTTTGCAGCCTGCGAGCCGCCGATGGTGGGCAGAATAGAGAGCTGACCGCCCTTGTCGGCCAGCAGGTTAAGCTCGTCGGAGGAGCAGGCGCCGAGGGCCATGGCCATCATGATGGCCGCCATACATTTGCAATTCTTGATATTCATAGTGTTTTAATGTATTTATGTGTCTATTCCGCCATTTCAATCCGTACGTTGGCATTGCTGCCGGCGTTGTCGTAGTCTGTGGCGCTGAAATATTTATACTGAATAGTAGTGTGGTCGGCCGAGCCGGGCATGACGTCGGCGTTGTAAGGCAGCACGGCCACCTTGTTGCCCGACTTGTAGCCATACATCCGCACCTCGGTGGTTTCGCCTGCGGTGGCTGATGCTGTGGGTACGACGTAGTACTGCAGCTTGCCGCTGGTGGTGACTTCCACCTGAGCCGAGGTTGTATAGTTGACGGGATGTGTGGGATCGCCCGAAGCTGTTGCCGTGACGAACTGGAAGTTGGGGTTCGTTGATTCAATCTTGATAGCGTCGAGCTGTGTACCTACCTGAATGTCGCAGGTCATGAAGGGTGAGCGGAGCGGCTTGCCAGCATTCTCGCCAGTGTCTTCGCCCGTGGATACCATCACGTAGCTGTCGACCCAATGATCGAGGTCTGTGGCATCGTAGCGGTAGTAGAGCATGTCGAAGGTGAGGCTCGTAGTGCCGTAGTCGAGGTTGAGGTTGGTCTGGTGGTCAGCCTGAGTCTGCCATCCTAAGACACCGGGACGCACCCAGAGGGTGGTGGCGTTGGTCTCTCCCAGGGTGTAGGTGTAGGAATGTCCGGGCAGCCACTGCGCTCCTGCGAGCGGTGCCTCGATGGTGATGTTGCTCAGGTAGGGCACTGTGCCAGCCTCGTCCTCGGTGAGGTCGCACTTGAAGGCAATCTTGGCTCCTGTGGGAGCTGTCTGCGGGAGCACGAGCAGGCAGTGTGCGTCGTTGTTCATGTAGTACTTGCCGTCGTCGGCCTTGTTGGCGTCGGCCTTGAGCTGTGCCCATGTGAGCGGGGTGTTGATGGAGCAGTCGCCTGTAGATGTTTCAGGCGCCCACAGCGATGCGTTGAGCTCGCCGCCGATGTTGGCAGTGCCTTGGTTGTAGACACCGATGAGCTTGGCGGTCTTGAGCTGGATGTAGTAGTCGTGTCCGTCGACGTGAGCCTTCACCTCGGTGTTCTTAAATTTGAACTTCAGTGCCGAGAGGACGTGGCGGAACGTCATCTCGATGCCGTTAGCATAGACGGAGCTGTGGCTGACGTCCTCTTTCTTGGCGGCGAGGATGTCCTTGTTGTCGGCCTCGTCGGCTTGCATGGTGAAGGTCATGGTGGGGGCGGCGCCGGAGAAGTCTACCGTGTAGCATTTGGCTTGGTTGCTGCCAGAGCCGGGGAAGGGTGCATAGCCGTAGAAGTAGCCCTTGTCGCCGTCAGGCCATCCGCCGTCGCCGGGGAAGTCGAGGTCTATCTCCTGGCTGTACCAATCGCCGTTCTCTTGGAACTCGTCAGTCGATGTTCCGATGGCGTACTCTGTGCCGTTGATCATTACCTGTGAGCCTACCTTGCCATAGATGCCCAGCGAGGTGACGCCGTTCTCGAAGGCTTCGCCGCTGATGCGCAGGCCACGAGTGGCTGGTTCTTTCCAGGCTCCATTCTTGTTCTCGAAGATAAACTTGAAATGGAGCTTTCCGTCGTTGTAGCGTGACGGGCCAGTTAGGTCATCCTGACACGCGGTGAAAAGCATGCCCGCAAGGAGAATGCTTACACCGTAGAAAAACCTGAATGTTTTCATTTTATGTAAATATTGATTAATTTGAGAATTTATATAATTGATTCATTTGAAGATTTATGTATCATGGAATTCTTGGTGTGAATTCTTGGTGTCAGCTATATCATGTGGAGCTCAAGACCTCAAAACCTCACAAGTTGAGAGCTTAAGGAACTTGAATTACTTATCCTTTACCAAAGAGTTTTTTTAATGAGAATTTCTTTTTCTTGTGGTGTTTATGAGCCTTGGGATCGGTGTAGCCGTAGCCGTAGCCATAACCGTAGCCATAACCGTATCCGTAGCCATAACCATAGCCATATCCGTAGCCGTACATGGGCTTGAGGCTGGAGCCGTTGAGGATGATAGCCATGTTGTTGAGCGTGTTGTCCTGATAGAGGCGCTCCACTTCGGGCAATTGTCGACGGTCGATGTTGCCGGCTCGGATGATGAACAGGGTCAAGTCGGCGACGCGGTTGATGATCTTGGTGTCGGCGATGCCACCCAATGGCACATTATCAATGAGGATGTAGTCGTAGTGCGGAACCACTTCTGCAATGAGCTGTTCGAGGCGTGGCCGCATGAGCAGCTCTGAGGGGTTGGGCGCATGGTGACCAGCTGGGATGAAGTCGAGCTTGCCATCCTTGCCATGGATAATGATTTCGTTGGCGGACATCTGGCTTGCCAGGTAGTCTGTTACACCCGGTGTGTTGTGGATGTTCTGCAGCTGCGTGAGCGAGCGCTTACGTATATCCATGTCTATCACGAGCACGCGCTTGTCGGCTTCGGCCAAGCTGCGTGAGAGGTTGGAGGTAATGAATGTCTTACCCGAGTGCTCGTGGAAAGAGGTGAGGGTGATTACCTGTGCTCCCTGTTTCTCCTTCTTCATGAAGGTGATGTTGGTGCGCAGCACACGAATGGCTTCCTTGACGATGCGGTTGTCCTCTGTAGGCTTGGTCTCGGCGATGAGCGATGTTTGTGTGTTCATGCTCTTGTCGAAGGGCACCTCACCGAGGAAGGGCACTGTCAGCACGCCTTCGAGGTCTCTACGCGTGTAGACAAGCGTGTCGAGGAAGAGTCGTGCCAGCAAGATGAGCGCAGGAATAAGCAGTCCGGCCAACAGTCCGAGGAACATGATCTTCTGGCGGCTGGGGCTGATAGGACTCTCGTCGCCGTCGGAGGAGTCGATGATGCGTGCGTTGTCGGCCACCATCGCCTGAGAAATAGAGTTCTCCTCGCGCTTGTTGAGCAGGAAGGTGTAGAGCGCATCCTTGATCTTCTGCTGACGCTCGATGCTCAGGATTTCTCTTTCCTTTGCGGGCATCTGATCCATCTTGTCGCCTGCACGCTGTCCGCGGTTGATGATGTTGGTGCGCTGTGTGCGCAAGGCGGCGATGTAGTTGTCGAGCAGGGTGATGAGCAGGGTGTACTGCGATTGGATGTTCTCCTTGAGTTCCTGCACTACGGGGTTGGCTTCGCTGCTGTTGCCGCCGAGGCGGTTGTACTCAAGCTTGAGAGCATTGATCTTGCCGATCTGGTCTTCGAGGCCGCTGCCTTCGAGACCCACGTTGGCGGGAATGAGTTGATCGCGATTGGTGGGGTTGATGAGATAGTCGCGCATGGCCTGTGCCATGTGAAGCTGCACGTCCTTGGCATAGCGCTGGTCCTCTGTCTCGTAGACCTCGCCCATGTAGCGTTGAGCTGCATCGCTGGGGCTTATGAGTTTGTTCTCGCGCTTGAAGTTGGCCATCTTGGAAGATTCGCCACCGAGCTCTCGGCCGATGATTTCAATGCGGTCGTTCACGAACTCGGCTGTCTTCTGTGCAATCTTCTCCTTGCTCTCACGGGCATCGGCGTTGTACACGGCCACCAGTCCGCGCAGCACAGCCTGTGCGCGCTGATAGGAAGCGTCCTTCAGGGCCAGGGTGAGGATGGACGCCGACTCGTCGTCTTGACTGATGCTAATGGCATTGTGGTAGTAGCGTACGACTTGTTCGACGGGCGTCTTGGTGACATGCGTCTCCAGATTGATCCACGTGTTGTCGAATTTCGGCGTAAGTTCCATGATGATGCGTCCGACCGGGGTCTTCACGATCTTGCCGAAGGGCACCTTGACCTCGGGACTTCCTTCGTAGAACTCGGAGAGGATGGCATGCTTGGTGTCTTTGATGTGCATGGTGAAGCTGCATCCTTTAACGGAGGCGCTGTCGAGGAAGGTGATATACACGGGCTCGCGGCCATACATGTCGGCCTGATAGAGCTGTACGCGAATGCTGTAGCGCATGTCGGCGTGTGTGTTGTAAACCATCTTCTCCAAGAGCTCCTTGGATTGCAGCATGTGCAGCTCATTGGCGATATTGACGGCATTGAACACAGAACTATAGCGTCCCAAGCCTACGACGCCATCGCTATTGGAGGGGTCGTTGATGAGGACGTCGATGGAGCTGTAGTAAGTGCGTGTCGATCGGATGTAGCGGTTGTAGGCCAATGACAGGCAGACAACCAAGGAGAGCACAAACCACTTCCAATTGGCAAGCAGGTAGCGCACGATGTCCATGACATTGAACTGCTGCTCGTTCTGTTGGGTGGCATTTGTTTTTTTCTTATTGTCCATTAATTTCAACTATTTACGTTTCAACTCACCTAAACATATATGTCAAGCTGTAAGCCAGTGATGCGAGCACGGCGATGATGGAGATAACCGTGGAGCTCGTGTTGAAGGCCTGGTTTGTGCGCTTGCGCGGCTCAGCATAGACAATGTCGTTTTGTTGGAGGAAAAAGGCGGGAGAGTTGTAGAGCTCTACGCTCTGCATGTTAATGTCGTATTCCACGCGCTGGCCATCTTCTTCGCGAATGACGCGCACTTTGTTGATGTTGGCGCGATTCTGGAGGTCGCCCATTTGTGCCACGGCTTGGAGGATGTTGATTTCTCCGCTCGGAATGACAAGCTTGCCGGGCGCTAAAGCACCGAGACCGTAGATGGTGAAGTTGTTGATGCTGGTCTCCACGATGGCATCGGGAATGTGGCGGCCTTCAACGAGCAACCCTTTGATGTAGTCGGAGGCTTGCGGCAGGGTGAGCCCGGCTAAATGCAAACGTCCCAGGGTGGGAAATTCGATGTAGCCGTCGTTGTCGACGAGGTAGCCCTTGGGTGCTGCCGCCTCACTGGCTGTAGCACTTCCATCGGCGCTGACGCTATAGGTGAGGTTGTTGAAAGGCAGAGCGAGCTCTCTCTTGCTGCACGTGACGTGGATGTCCAGACGGTCGCCACTCTTGATGTGGGTCTGGTGGGTCTGTGTGATAGGCTGGGGAAGGTTGGGTTCGAGATCTTTCAAGTAGACATACTTACTCGTGTTGCAAGAACTCAGCGCAACAGCTATGATGAGAAGAAGTCCGGAAAGAGATCTGCTCAGATGAATGGAATGCTTCATAGTGTTCTTTCGATTGTTTGAGGTTATACCATGGAGCCTTGTCGCTGTTATCAGAGTTCTGTGCTTATAGATGTCGAGAGTTCGCCACCATCAACAGGAGTCCAATCCTCAGTTCCAGAGGTTCCTGTTTTCACTTTAACGTCTGCCTTAGAGGTAGCCATGATGGGTTGACATGTGGTCTTGACGCGCTGCGTCATGAGTCCAGAATAAATTTTCTTTTCCATGATTTTATTTTAAATTTAAATTATATATTCTTTTGTCCTTTTGCCAGATTGAAGAAGAGGTAAAGGGCTTCTGTTGGTGCGTATCGGAATGTGAAAGGCAGGTGAGAGAGATAGCTGAGCACGGTGTGGTAGCGGCTATGTCCTTTCGATTGTGCTTGTTGCCATTGATGGCTGTGCTGCCCGAAGTTTCCTCCTTGGATCACTAACTGTAGGAGGTGTCGGGTGTCGTTGTTGTGTCTCAGCGTCGATGAGGCTGTAGTGCCTGCATCAAGGCCGAGGTATTCTGTGAGGAAGTGTTCCAGTAGTTGTGACCAGCGCGTGAATCCTGTTTGCTTATATGCTTGAGTGAGTGCGCGTTTGTCGATGTGTTCGTGGTTCTTGTGATAGGCCAGTGCCAAGTCGCAGAACTGGCGTAGTCCGATGCCTACCGATGCCGTGTGTTTGAAGATGTGTGCGGCATGGAGGAGGAGGGTAGTGATGTATCCTGTAGTGCGAACATCCGTGCTTGTGCCCTCGTCGCCGTTGATGGTCAAGGTGGCATAGCCCTCGTTCCGTATGATGTCTGTCAGGGCTTGTTGGTGGCGAGGCCGCAGGATGTCGGCCAGTCGCGGATGTATTTCTATTTCGATGTTGTCGTAGTAGAAACTCATGCTGCCATCCGCCTTAGGTTGACAGGGATAACCTTGTTGTTCCAGGGAGGAGGCCACAGTGCCGAAACAGGTTTCAGGCAGATACCAGTCGATGTCGCCGCAGACGCGTAAGTCGGGACGTGGATAGCAGCTGGCAGATGCTTCGCCTTTCAGCAGGATCGGTTCTGTGCCGATTTGGCAGAGAAGCTGACGTGTGGCAGTGACAGCCCGTCTGATGCGCCTGTTGTCTGCGATGATGCGGGTGACATCCGATGTCCATTGCCACGTGATGGTTTGAGGCGGCACGAGGTTGTCCGGCAGACGCTGTAGAGCGTCATAGACGATGCCTTGCACGGTTTGGCGGCACGCTTCTTGGTATACTTTTTGCCAGTCGTCGGCAGAGAGCGGGAAGTAAGCAATAGAGGGCTCTGTTGTCCACAGTCCACAGCGAAGCAGCTCGAAAAAAGCTTGCTGCCAGCGTGTCATAGAATGAGTCCGTACTTGTTCCATGTCTCTAAGAGTTGTCGCACGTCAGTGAGCGCTTGCTCGGGACTGACGTCGTAAGAGGCGGCAAGTTGCTCGGCCATGTCTTCGGGCGTGAAATCGCGATTGCCAAAGTGCTCCCAAAGGTCGGCGGCCGCCTCGTTCATGGCATAGAGGTCGGTCAGGTTGATAGCTCCCCCGTCAGGGTCGACGACGAAGTGGTCTTTGCCGACGTTGAGATGTATGAGATTGGGTTTTAATCGCATTAGAATTTCTTGCCGGAAATGATGGCCCATGTCGTGAGCCAGATGATTTTCAAGTCGTAGCTAAGAGATTGCTTCTCGAGATATTCCAGATCCATGTCCAGGCGTTGGATCATCTTGTCCATGTTGTAGGTGTAGCCGTTGAAGAGCGTGGCTTTAGAGAAGATTCCTGGACGCAGGGCATAGAGGCGGGTGTAGTCGGGGCGTAAGGCTACGATCTGATCGATGAAGTAGCGACGTTCTGGGCGCGGTCCCACGAAAGACATATCCCCGCGAATGATGTTCCAGAGCTGGGGCAATTCATCGATGTGGTGAGCACGCAGGAAACGTCCGATGCGTGTGAGGCGGGGATCGTTATTGAGATATAGCATTGGCTGTCCGTCCATCTCGGCATTGGTCTTCATGGAGCGGAATTTATAGAGGGTGAAGGGGCGTCCATGATAGCCGATGCGCTCCTGCTTATAGATGACGTCACCGCCACCTCCTATGAGTATCACCAAGTAGATGACCGCCATGGGCAGGGCGAAAATGATAATGGAAACAATTGCTAAAGAGAGGTCGAATAGTCTCTTCATAAGCGTTTGTGCGTTTAAAGTGTTGTTGAATGGTTATCCTGCAATAGAGAACAAATGAGCTTTTATGCTTTCGCTTAGTGGTGTGGTAAACTTACATGCCCTATGCGCGCGTACACGTGTATATTATATATATGTGGGCCTTTATTTGTTTAATAACTCATCGTAGAGCGCTTGGCATGAGTCTATCATCTGTTCCATTCTGAAATATTGTTCGAAACGTTGTCGTGACTGAAGGGCAAAGCGACTGTGCTGTTCCTCATTACTGCAAATCTGTAGTATAGCATCGGCCAAGGCTTGGCTGTCGCAAGGTGGTACCGTTATGCCAGAGACGCCATTCTGATTCACCCAAGACACGCCGGACTCGGGAATGTCGGTAGAGACGAGGGGGGTTGAGTGAACCATGGCTTGCAACTGCACGATGGCAAAGGCTTCGCGTTTGTCGATTGACGAGAGACAGAAGACATCGCTGGCTTCGTAATAAGAGGGTACTTCTTTGTCGGAGATAAATCCCAGCAGTTTCACTTTGGACTGCAGTCCCTGTTGGTTGATGAGGCCTTCAAGATGGTCGTGCTGGTAGCCTGTGCCACCAATGAGTACGATATAGTCGTCGGGGAGAAGTGCGGCAGCATTGATGAGGTACTCAAACCCTTTGTACAGCACCAGGCGTCCTAATGAGAACACTATTTTCTTTCCTGCATACTGAGCCTTGATTTTCTGGATTGTTCCTTCTTGTGCTTTGGTCTCGTACACACCAATAGGAATGCACCTGCACTTGTGCTGTACGTTAGCCAGCGCTGCAGACTGCTTGAGATACACGGGTGAGGTTCCAACGATACGGGCGGCGCGTCGGATGAGCCACGACTGTAAAGGGCGATACAGCTTCAGGAGCTTATTCTGGCGGATGATGTCGCAGTGCCAGTGGAGAACGATCTTTCCTTTGAATCCAGACAGATAGAGTGCTAATGCAGCCATAGGGTCTGGATGATGAACATGTATGATATCGTATTGCCCACATATTTGCTTCAGCATCGTCACCATAGTAGGTGCTATCATGGTGGCCTTTGCTTCCAGGTATGTCCTACAGATGTAGATATGGCAATGCTCGTTGAGCTGGATGTCATCAGTGTGTCCGTCCTTGCTTGCGAACATGGCATCGCAATCAATGCCACGCTCCGAAAGTTCTTTCGCTAAAGCGTACATGACTTTCTCTACTCCGCCTTTGAGCGGGTAAAACTTACCGAGTTGCAGTATTCGCATGACGACTAATGGATAATATGTGTAGATTAAACTATTTCGTAATTCCTGTTTCTTCCAATAATTGCTGCCAGCTGGTCACGCATGGGGACTGAGGCTGAAGAGCAGGAATAGGGCGTAGGGTGGATGCGTCACCTTGTAGGAGTGAGTGCATGAGTGCTTTCAAAGCCTGTGGCTCTTCAGGATTGAAGAAGGCTGTGGCTTGGCTGCCGGCGGCCGATTCGTGGGCATAGGGTAGATCAGCCAGTAGCATGGGGCGCCCAGTCTGAGCAAATTCAGAGATAGGTAGTCCCCAGGTCTCTACATGAGAGGGAAAGACGAGGCAATCTGCCCTTGCGTACTGCTGATCGAGCTGCTGTCGATTCAAGAAGCCACAGAAACGGATGGACGCGACGTCGCCCCAGCGACGATGCAACCAGCTGCTGTAGCGGTTGAAATCAGGCGAAGTGGTCAGCACAACCTCAAACCGTCCCTTGCCGACTTCATCTTCGAGCAAACGTGCTGCTTCGCAGAGACATTCGAAATTCTTGTGCACGTCGGGGTAGGCTGGATAGAGGAAGGTGAGAGGTCGCTCCGGTTCTCGTTCATGTGCAGGGGAAGCGTCCTGGTGACGGTCTTGCCCCGGTTGTTTAGGCGGAAACACCACGATGCTGTCCTTGTCCAAATGGAACATCTGGGTGAATGCCTGACGGAACCATTCCTGCTGAACGACGATGAACTTGTTGCGATGTATGTTGATGCGATAGATCCACTTTGTGAACAGTGCGAAGCATACGATGCGGTAGTTCTGCCACAGATGGCGCCAGTGCCAGCGAAAGAAAGGGTAGGAGTTGTGGCAGTAGACCGCCTGAGTCTTGGCATGCACCCGTGGCGTGGTGTCGTGCAGGGACAGCCAGAGGTCGATGTTGCCCAACTCTCGTGAGATGCTGTTCATCGTCACATATTCGCACCATAGCCGATGTACCCATGAGCGCACGGACCAAGGCAACTCTATGTATTCGATGCCTGGGAAGTCGCAGAGTGAGCGTTGGTGCACAAGTGCCACTACACGACAATCGCCACGCTGAACCAGCGTTGATAACTCGCACAGGCAGTTGTTGAGGATTGCCAACGTGCCGCCCTTGCGGAGATTCACGGCTGAAACAACTATTAATTTACGATTGTCCACTTTGCGATTTATCCTTTATTAGCAGTGGGATTCATTCACCTTTGAATAATTCCTCCCACTGTTGCATGATCCGTTCCTCCGCGAAGTCTTCTGAAGCCTTGACAGCCGCCTGTCCCATTGCCTGACGGAGAGGCTTGTTGCTCATCAACGCCGCCAGATGTTGTGCAAACATGGCGTCGTTGTTCTCTGCGATCAGGTAACCGTCGCGTCCGTCGGTGATGACGTCGCGCGGACCGCACTGACAGGCGAAAGCTACGATAGGCATTCCGTAAGCCTGGGCTTCGAGCAGCACCATGGGCAGGCCCTCGTAGCGGGATGAGAGCACGAAGATGGAGGAACTGAGGTAGGCGTCCTGAATATTGCTTGATGGTTTTTGAAGGCGAACGCTGTCCTGAAGCCCTAATTCAAGCACTTGTTGCTGCAGCATAGGTCGGAGAGGACCGTCGCCATAGATGTCGAGCGTCCATCCCTTTCTGCGCTCACCCATGAGGTGCCAGATGTTCAACAGGCGGTCGAACCCTTTCTGATAGTCGTAGCGCCCAATGGCCAAGACCCGTTTCTGGGTGAGATCGGCCTGACACGTAGGCTTAAAAGTCCGTGAATTAGGAATCACGGTGATGTTTGGCAGGTTGCCCCACAGCGCAGCATCCTCTTTGGTGAGGACAACGAAACGCTCATATTTCCTTACGATACGTTCCTCCTGCCATGTGCGCCAGCGGTCTGCCAACGCCCAGAGGCCGCGTCGGTGGTATTGCAGCTTTTTGTTTTTCGAGAAATGAATCTCCAGTATCTTACGACTTCCGTCTTGTATCTTGTAAACAAACGGAGCGTCGTTGTTGAACATACAAACGACGACGTCAGGGTGTAGCTGCTTCAGCAGTTCCGTGAGCCGTTGCCGATGTCTTCTTTGTTTGATGGGAAAGGCTGCCAACTTGCGTAGCAGCGACCCGTTTGTCTCGTCGTAGTTGATGCCCAGGTCGTAACTCCGAATCTTGGAGTCCAAGGCAAAGTACGATGTGCGTCCCCGTTGATCGGTCGTCACAATGCTCACCTCATGACCATGGGCTGACAGCCAGTTGGCTTTCTGTGCCAACACCCGCTCCATGCCTCCGGAATTAAACGTTCCGGCTATGAGATAAACCATTTTCATGCTTCGACCGCTTCTAATTCCAATTCTTCTATTTCTTCGGGCTCGTCTTCCTCTTGTTCGTCCAGGCACAGGAAGAGTGCAAAGACAAGGAATAGGTCGGAGGCCACTTTACCCCATACTGCGAAATTCAGTATGAGCAAAAGCCAGAAGAAAAGTCGCATGTCTGGAAGCCTGCGAATACATATCAGTCCTGCCTTCAACATGTATAGCGAGAAAGCAACGAGGCCGAAGATGCCGAAGTAGAAGATGAAACGGAGATATCCCACATCCGTACCCTTGTAGAATCCGCGTGTCCGCTCGCCGGTGTAGTAGGGGTCGGTGTCTATGGGATTCGAGAAGTATCCGTCGCCAATAACCCATGTCTTGATGTTGTCGGGCATGACATACATCGTTGCCAGAGTCTTATTGGAGTTGTAGCTGAACTTACCCGTCTCGACGTAGTTGAAGAAACCTTCAAAGCCGAAACGCATGTTCTCGCGGATTTTCTCGTCGGTCTGATAGGCGAATACGAACAGCGGTATGCTTACTGCCAGCAAACCACCCATCCAGCGCCACATCAGGAAGTAGTTGTGCTCGATATGCTTCGTCTGGCGCAGGGTGACGTAGGCCAGATAGAGCAAGCCAATCAAAGCGCCAACCAATGTGGTACGAGCAATCATGTTGCCGGCAACGGTGATGATGATGAACGAGAGCAGATAGATAAAGTATTCAAACCATCGTTTCGACACCTCAGAGTTAGCCAGCAGATAGATAATCATGATCAGTACGGCCGCAAAGCGCATGCCGGCAACGTCCAGGGCAGCTCCTAAACCATACAGGCGATGGATGTTACCTTCAAAGACGAGGTCTTGCTGAAGGGCAATCGAGTTGACGAATTTCTTCACGGCCAAGTTCTCGTCCATCACCAAGGCGAGGATGCATTGTAAAACACATACCGCCGTGAGATAACCGACTATCGTCTTGAGTGTCAGACTGCCATGCAGCCATTTATAGAACTGACACAAGGTATAAGCAGCGCCCCACCACACCCATGCAGAAGTGATGTAAGTGGCATAGGCATAGTCGGTCGTATTGTTGATCGTCACAGACAACACACCGAAGAAAGATACGATACCCGCTAAAATGGATAAATCGAGAAAATCCTTCGTGGCGGTAAGATTGTGCTTGTAGACCATCTTCAGCAACAGAATAAACAACGATACAGCCGCGAGCATCATCTTTGTGTTCAAGCCTGGCAAGGCCCTGAACTCAAAGGGGAAGTAGAACATGCTTGTTAGCAGTATTCCAAGGATTATCAGAAATATTCTTATGAATGGCATGATACGGGTTATGATGCTTGTGAGGCGATGCTATTGTTGATGTAGGTGCCTGCTTTCTTCAAGGCAACCGCTGCGACGACAATCATCGCTATATAGATAATGGCCAAGATGCCTCGGTGTACATATTGATACCACTCGAAGTGGAGGATTACACCTCGCACCAACATGTGGACGATGAGCATCTCGAAAGTGATGGAACCTGCTCGCTTCCATATAGGCTGGCTGAAGATGCGGTTGAACGATGACCGCTCTGTGAAGCAGCCTAAGATGATGAGTGGCAGGAATATCAATGAATAGACTTCATAGCGGACAGGGTAGAGGAATACGACAAGCATGAGCAATGCGCTCAAGATGCTTGTGATATTGATCAGCGTGAGGCGCTGGCTTGCTATCTCCTGTCTCTTGCACTGATAGAAGTGGCTCAGCAGTACGCCCATACACATGGCGGCAATACCTCTTGCGAAGGGGAGATATAGCGGACCGCAGAACTGCCAATCAGCGATTCGGGCGTTCATGTCGGCATGAAATGTGTAGGCGTAGAATAGCACGACAACAGACGGAAAGATTAACTTGATGCTAACTCTTTTCGAGATTTGAAGTGCGGCATAGACCAATGCGCCACCCCATAGCAGAACGCTCAGATACCACCCCGGAGGGTTCTCGCCTCTCGGGAAGATGCCCGTGTCCTGAAGCAGCAAAAGCTCAGAGAGGAAACGAAACGAATAGTTGACAACGCCTTGTACTCCTTCTGTGAAAGGCACGTTCCAATGGTACATCAGGTATGTCAGGACCAAAGCGATGCACCATTCTGTAAAGAAACGCTTATATTTATTTAATGTGTAATCCAACACTCCGGTATGGGGGTGGGACAGGAACGACTTGTACAGTAATGCGCCCGAAAGGATAAAGAAGAAATCGGCTGCGGGATCTTCATTCTGGATATATCCTATAGCTCCCTTCATGTGGCATAGGCATACAACCAACATAAAGAGGAATTTGAACGCATCGATGCTATAGTAGTACTTCTTTTCCATTCTCCTTGGGCGTAAATGTTGCTTCTGGTCTGCTGCTTCCTTTACCTGTTATGAGCACGTTGACCAGCGGGTGAAGCTTAGCCAGCGGGATGATACATTCACAGATGAGGAGTATCAGGAGGGTCTCAATAGCAGCAATGAGATAGTTGTGAGTCAAATTGATGTCATGCACCTGTAAGAGGTGGACCAAGATGATCAGTAGTACCGACTGCAGACCGTAGATTGGCAGTGTGTGACGTCCGAGTGTATTGACGACTTTGAAAACTTTGTTCTTTGCCTCCTTGAAATTGGCACAGAGCAGCAGGAAACAGAACGACGCCACAAATCCTATTGCAAAGCGATAGACGCATCTCATGAACTGCTCTATACTTAGCTCGGACAATGTGCCGGGAACAATTCCCGTCGTGTAAATGTACATGTCGCGTCTGAAGAAGTATATCGAGAGGACTAACGTTAGTGCTGCCGCCACTTGTTTTAAGGCACTCGTCCTTGGCATCTCTAAGGTGCCGCCGTTGCGCCTGATCAGGTACCCACAGAGGAAAAAGGGGTACATGAATTTGTGGGTGGCGGGGAAGTAGTGGTCTGGAACACAGAAGATGAGAACCACGATCAGTCCCATCATCCCGAGGTCGAGATGTCTGTGAAACTTCCTTCCTATCGCTTCAGCGCCTATGATGAGGCAACAATTCAAGAGTATTGATGAGAGGAACCAAAGTCCACTGCACAAGTGAACCAGGACGTCCTTCAAGGTGATGCTCAGCAAACTGTTCATGCAGAGGGCTTGGAGTATGCCTGTTGTGGCGCTGTAAAACAGCCACGGCACGCCAATCGTTGTGAGGCGCTTGCTCAGGGCCTTGCTTAGCTCCTTGCCTCTCAGGCTAAAGAAGTATCCGCTGATAAGCATAAACAGCGGCATGTGAAACGAGTAGATGGCACGGAACATCGGATCGTCGAAATAGGCCTCGCTGTTGGTATATCCGCTGCCAAAACCATATTGGAGGCAATGGCCTGCCACGACCATGATGATCAATATTCCTTTGACGAAATCGAAGTAGGTGTTTCTTTCAGTCATGTGACATCTAATGATAGATGATGCTGTAAACGACCTTGTGGAAGCAATAGTAATATGCTTTCAACAATAGGTAATACCTCTTGCTGGCCCATCGTTCCAGCATCTTGCTGCGGCGTGATGTCTTATGCGCCGTGATATATTTGTCGGCTTCTGAAAACCATTTGTTCCAGCGTTCGTAGTCGACGGTTTGTGGGCTGATGAGAAAAGGGAACTTCACGTTCAGCTTAAAACAGGCCAAGTCCTCTTCGCTGACTTTTCCTTCCAAATCTTTTATCACCCGTGAGGCATTGAAAAGCAGGTCGTCGTATGATTCTTCTGAGCGAGCAGCCGTGAAGGCATTCTCGTTCTGACGCATATAGTGGTACGTGGCTTTGGGCAGATAGGCTACTTGCCGTGCCCGAGCAAACAACATGATCATCGTCATGTCCTCGCCCATGCCATGTCCCTCGGGAAATCGAATATTCCCGTTAAGGTCGTACAATTCCCGCTTCACGAGCTTGTTCCACACGTTGTACTTCATGGTGCCGTGTAGCAGTCCTCGCAGAGCCTCTTCGGCTGTATCATAGCTTGGACAGCTCATGTAACGCTCCTTCTGAGGGAAGGTCAGGAGCCAGTCGCTGTAGACAATGTCGGCGGAGTTTTTCTTCGCAGTCTCATATAATGCCCGCAATCCGCCGCGTTCCATATAGTCGTCGCTGTCGCAATGGAAGATGTATTCACCGCTTGCTGCGGCCAGTCCTGTGTTGCGGGCTGCAGGCAGCCCTTTGTTATGTTCGTGGCGAAGAAGCTTCACCTGTGGTTCCCGTTGGGGATAGGCTTTGAGCACGCGTTTCAGCACCTCCATGCTGCCGTCGGGCGAGCAGTCGTCGACGAAGATATACTCCACATCTTCCATATCCTGCTCCATCAGCGAGCGTGTGCAGCGCTCGATGAAAGCTTCTACTCGATAGATAGGAACGACTACAGATATCTTCATGCTCGCAGAATGTTTTTAAAACCATCTATCAGCTTATTTCCGAACAGATGTCTCAGCCGGTGCTTGCTACTCTCAGCCAGGTATTGTCGGAAATTGCGGGCTCGCAGTCTCTCGGCCCACACAAACGACGTTTCTCCGTTTGTCTCGCTGATCTCAGGTAGTACAAGCACCGTCTTGTCGTTGTGGGCCAAAGCCGTGATTACCGACTGGTCGTGCTTATGATAGGCGAAGCCTGCAGGCTGGTGGACGAGTTCCTCTTCCGTGGGGTCTGTTATCACTTCCGGATGATTCAGGGTGATGTCGAGCCAGCGCTTGAGGAAAGAATTATTCTTTCCTTTCGCGAATATCAGCCCGCCCCATATCTTCAGGGCCTCGTGGTAGCTGCTGTCCTGACAATAGTTGTCGAGAAAATTGAGGGCCGACTGTTTCGTCCAGTATTTGATTCGTGTTGACGTGTTGCCGAACTTCTCCCAAACGGGCATCTCGGCATCGTAGTGGAAACAGAGGGTGTCGTACTCTTGCATGAGTTTGAACATCAGGTTCCACTCCGTACTTTTGTTTAGCGTACAACCCGCGTCCACATACACTACGATGTCTCCTTCGTCGTGGCGGAGCAAGGTCTCGTGGATGAGCACAGGCTTCCACGACCAGTAGCCACCGCCTTTTTTCGCTTTCATCAGTGGTGAGCGCAACAGATAGTCGGGTAGGTCAGCCGGGGTGTAGAGGACTACTTCATCGAAGATGCCTAAGCGCCGAGCCTGACGTCCTATCCTATTGAGCGAAAAAGCCAGGTTGCTGTCAGCGTATGCAATGAAGATTCTTCTCATATTCAGCGTCGGGCGAACTTATATAATTTCCAGTACGTTTTTGGGAACAACGCCTTGGCATACCCCATCAGCCATACGAAAGGATAGCGGTAGGGGAAACAGCGGCGTTGAAACACCAAGGTGTTGTGCAAGTTGAATCCGAGAGGCGATTTGAGGTAAGCGATACGCTCTTTCAGCGGCATATCCAGAAATCCTGCATAACCGTCCTCGGGATGATCGTTGTCGCATCTCCCGCTGAAGGAGGGCAACACTAATATGGGGAAGCCTTTCTTATAGGCTCTGTAGCTGTAGTCGTGATCGCCGCCGCTGTGGACATACTCGTCGGTGAAGATGCCCATCTGTTCCACGACGTCGTGTGAGACGTAGGTGAGGTTGCCATGAGCACATTGGCACTGCTGAATGTGGCCGTTTGGCTTCACGAACTCATCTTTCAGCGTCAACTTATTGGTGAAGTTGAACCCGCCGTAGGTGAATGTGCGGCCGTCGCTGCTGCATGTGCTGCCTACATAGATGCCGCCTTTACCATATTGTTGCCTGCAATATTTGTCAGTGGCGACCAATTCATTCCAGAAGGCATTGAGCACTTGTGTGTCGTTGTTCAGCCATAGGTAGCCGTCGTAGTGTACGTCGTCTTTGAGCGCAGCTTGCCAAGAATTGATCATGCCGCCGTTCCAGAACAGGCTGCCGTCGCCATGAAGCACATGCACGGTGAATGGGTATTCCCTTGCCGCTATCGCTTCAGCACTCCCGTCTGTGCTGCCATCATCGGTGAGGAACACCGTTAGCTCTAAGTCGCTATGGGCATTCTTCCATGTCGATGCCACGGACTCAAGGCAGGCTAATGTCTTTTCCTTGCGGTCGTGAACGGTGATGATTATGGCTATCTTTTTCATCTTATTCCTGATTTCTTGTGCTACTTTTTCCCCGCGATGCTGCTTTTTAAGCGATGCAGGAAAAAATATAGCTTTTGTCCTCTGCTGCCCACTCTCGACAATAGATTCCATTTTATTCTGAGCGACCAAGGCAACCATGTGGCTGCACAATGGTGGATTGAATAGGAATTCTCCGACAAGTGTATTTGGAAGTCGTAGTAGGTCTTGACAATGAAATAGTCGAGCGGGTAGAGGTAGAGCTCATCCTTGAAGTTCAGGAACTGATTATTCAAGTTCACCCCCTTCTCACTGAGCATGCGGCTGATGATGTGAGAGTTGGCCGTCTTGTCGTTCTCGTCGAATACATGATTGACGTAGAAATCGAGAAACTCCTTGATCACTGGGTTGCCTTTCTCTGCTGCTATGACGGCCGTCCCTAAGCAGTTGGGCGACTCGTAGCCGATGAAAGCGGGTGCGTCGAGGAGGTCGTCGAAACTCTTCAGTACCTCTATGTCGGTATCGAAGTAGATGCCCCCGAAGTTGTACAAGGCATACAGTCGAACGTAGTCCGACACGAAAGCATACTTCTTATGTGTGTAAGCTGCCTGCACATAGGGCAGGGCGTTGATGTCGAAATTGTCCTCATTCCATTCCATCAATTGGTAGTCTGGCAGATGACGCTTCCAGGTTTCCATGCATTTGCGCACGGACCGGGGCTTCTGTTTGCCGCCAAACCAGCAATAGTGGATAATCTTGTTTATCATAGGGAATGCGAATGTTTCAAGGAATATACGCATGTCAGCAGAGCATCGGTGATGACCGGCGGCAGATGCTGTATGCTGGTGCCGAGCAGTACATTGCCCATCGGTTGACCTTTTAAGCTTATGCTTGTGTTGCCTTGGCTCCATTGTTTCACCGAGGCTACGAATCGCAGTCGTCGCTCTCTGTCTATTCCGGAGTTATAGGCTATGCGTATAGAACGTAGGGATGTCAGAAATTGATTGGCTCCGAAAGTCTTGGCCACTTGAGGAAATCTCTTGGCGTAGGCATCCATTAACTCTTGGAACCTGAAGGCTTGCCTTTCCCACATCTCGAAAGGAAACTCTTTCGCTGTGGCTGAGTTGTTTCTGACGATATATTGGTAGTAAGTATGTGCTATATTCGTTATCTTTTTGCTATTCAGGAGAAATGCCAAGACAAAGAGCATGTCTTCGCCTATCGTCACTCCCGTAGCGAAGCGCGTCTGATGCGCCATGAGCACCGACTTGCGGAACACCTTGTTCCATACCAAGCCCAGCAGTCGTTGCTCTTCCAGCTGAAGAATCATAGCTTCAGCTGCTTGTTGTTGCAGGCTCATGTGCTGTGAGGGAAGGATATATTTCCTGCCGCTATTGTCTGTGTAGCCCTGCACAATGCAATCCACATCGGGATGCTTTGTTATCTCTTCGGCAAAAGCCTCCAGGAACGATGGTTCCACCCAATCGTCTGCGTCGACGAAAGATATGTAAGTGCCCTTGGCGGCTTCTATGCCCCTGTTGCGTGCTTCCGATACACCTGCATTAGGTTGATGGATTACGTGCACGCGTACATTATTATATATATGTGCCTTTTCGGCGGTCGCCGCATTGGCATAAGCTGTGGGCGCTGCAGAAGTCTGCGCTTCTGTTGTTGCGTTGTCCTTCGTGTAGGCATCACAGATGGCTGCTGAGCCATCTGTGCTGCCGTCGTCCACGAGGATGATTTCAAAGTCTGAGAACGATTGATTTAGTAGGCTGTCAACGCAGCGCCGCAGGTACGGCGCTACGTTGTAAACAGGGATAACTACTGAAATCAATACATTCATCCGATCCGTTTAATCAATTCTTGTTTTTTTCAATTCATAATTCAATTTGCACAAGTTACCACGAATTCCCCGAATTGCACGACTGTTTCATGCCTCTCGTATCTTTTTAAGATTTAATTTCGTGGTTGTTATACACTTGCAACCGCAAAGTCTATAACTTAATTATGCATTATGTATTATGAATTCGCTTAAAAGCCTCTTTTGCCCATGTTCCAGGTGAGGCCAATCATTACGTTGGTGAGGCCTTCGTTCTTCTTGCCCTGCTTGAAGCTGTTGAAATCGTCGGAGAATTCCTTGAGGCGAACATCGAGGTTGATGTCGATGTGTTCGCTTACGCGGAAGGAGTTGAGCAGACCAACGTTCCAGCACAGAGAGCTGTTGAACCAGTCGCCATTAGCGTCGTCGTCCCAAGTAGCGATGCAACCAACGCCGGCATAGGGGATGATGTTCCAGATGCGGCGCTGGTAGGGACGCCAGATGAGGCTCGAGATGTTGAACATCACGTCGGCATGGAAGTCCCATGCGTTGTAGTGCATACGGTAGAGGCCGCGTCCGTCTGCCTTGTAAGGCTTTGCATGGTGTACCAGCTGGCCAGGTCCGGGATTGTAGATGTTGTGCATGACGTCGAGGTCAACACCGGCACGGACGCCAATGGCAGGAACGATCCATTTACCGAAGTTGACGGTGAAGGCGGGGTAGATACGGTCTTTCCATTCAGCATCGATGTTGTGGTCGCCCTGGAAGATGGATGGACCACCTTCTACGCTGATGAACCAGTTGTTCCAACGGTTCTTGCGTCCGCAGCGGAAGGGATGCTCCTCGCGCAGCGAGTCAGGCTCAGTGCCAATCCACAGGGTGTCTACGCGGCTGATGTAGATGGTGTCGCGGCCCTGACGAAGGCGCTCTTCAGCATAGCGCTGCTCGAGTTCCTGACGGTACTGGTTACGCTGAGCGTCGGCCAGCTGCTGTGCAACCTGCTTAGAGGGCTGAGGCTCATAGCCTTGTCCTTTGATGATGACGCAACGGTTCTGGCCATTCTGGCTGAAGGGCTGCACCTTGTCGCCTTTTGAGTCTACGGTGACGCAAGCGGGGTCAACGCCGTAGCGGCCGATCAGCTCGTTGCGGAAACGCTCGGCACGTTCGCGAGCATAGCCCACGTTGAGCTCAGGGTTACCCGTCTGGCGATCGGCATAGCCGACGACAGTGACGTGAGCATTATCATGTGTCTTGATAAATTGTGCCACTTCGGCTGCAACACCGCTGGCCTGGCTGTTCTCCGTTACACGGATGTCGAAGAAAGCCTCTTTGTGTAACTCTACAAGCTTACGCTCTGAGGTGGCATTCTGTGCTTGTAATGTCATGCTAACAAACAGCAACAGTAATGCTGTAAGTGAGCTCATTTTTAAATTGATCGTTTTCATTGTAAGTGTTTATGATTATGTAAACTAAAAGTTAGCATTAAATAAATGTCACGAATATCTACGTAAATTCCTTCGTTTAAAGAGATGTTATTCTTCGTTGATTGAGTCGTGAGCTCTATTCTTCAACGGACTCGCAACACCATCGTGACACTTTCACCATGACACCGAGGTCGCCAAACGTGCGCACAAGGTAATATTTCTTGTTCTTGCGAATGAGCTTGCCCGTCACGCCCATGAGGGCTCCACGCACCACTCTGACTTTGCGCCCCACTTTGATGTTGGATTCTTTTGATGTGATGAATTGTGGCTCGCTGATTTCAACATCGCTATAGTCGGCATCACAAATCAAGCGCAGCTCCCTCATGTCGCGCTCTGGGATGAGTCCCCATTGTTGGGGCTGCTCGGGATGGCGGTACACATATATCCCGTATGGACAGCCATCAAGGATATTCTTAACCTGACTGATGCCTTGATCGAGGCGTACGAAGAGGAGGTTGTGAATAGCTGGTACACGCTCGCTGAGCCGTTTCCCGTCTTTGTCTGTGCTGTAGCGCACCACGGTAGGGATGAAATGATGTGTCCCGTGTTTCTTCAAGTAGTCACTTACCTTCGTCTCTTGCGAAAAGAAGGTCTTCACTGAAATCCAGACACTGTTGTCGTCGTTGTGTGGGCTGTCGAAATTCACGCCGTGGTTATTATTTGTGTTTGTGGCCTTGAAATCTCTCAAATGAGGGTCGGAATTTTTATTTTTTTTAATTGCTCAAGTACGGCTTTGACCTTGATAATTTAAGACTTGAGTTTAAGGATTGTGATTAAAGGTTCCCTCCAGACTCTTCTGCATACATACCCCTCTCCCCCGTCCTGTGGCAAATAAGCCGAAGGCAGGTACGGAAAGCATTTTTCAACTTTCCTGGATTAAGGGGCAAGTCCGTGTAAAAGAGATTGTTGGGTTCTCTTGCAGACCTGTGGGGAACACTTAATCGACTATTTGGCGGCAAAGTTAGACTATTTTGTTTTAATAATCAATTTTTTTCTGGGCTTTTCTCTAAAAATTTAATTTTTAACAATTTGTCTGGGGGGGGTAGATTAACGGATATTAATATAGATTAAGAATAAATAACTTAAAAGTTCTGGCTTGAGCGGCTTCGAAGGGCTTAGAAAGCATTGCTGAATGCTTGCTATGTGAACTGCTCAGAATATTATTTAGTTTGAAAGAGATGGGGATTTTTCAAGATAACGGTTAAAAGAGGCATTAAATTCCCGGGTAATTATCAGGTAAAAGATTCAAATAATCCATGAAATTTACTTATTATTTGTGTCTTATTTTTGGAGCTTTGCATGCTCCTTCCTTGGGTTATCCGGTAATGGGGTCGCGAGGTTATGCGGTTATAAGGTGAGGCAATCTGAAAGCGAAGCGAGCAATATACCATAAAATCTAACGAAAAGGAGCCTGCCAAAGCTGAGTTATTTATTTGCTTTTTTGTTCATTTTTTATAGCGAATAGGGTGATGCTGCATGCTGATTCAGCCAGTTTTCTGGTTCGTGAATGCCGACTAATTGGGTTTAAACCCGCGACAAAAGGATGAGGATTGGCGACAAAATGAAGAAAATTTCCGAATAGATTGGTGACTTAAAAAAGAACCACGAAATACCCGAATTTTACGAATTTTCTGTTCTGCACTAACCTCCACATGATTATCGTAGATTGACGAACAGATTGATGTGGATTGACGTCTTATAAAACAACAACGAATTACGCGAATTAGACGTATTCGTTGTTTCTTAGAAGGCATCAATCTAATCGTTAATCATCGACAATCAGCTCGTCAATCATCGCCATTAGAAGCTTGCGAAGCGCTTCGCTCAACAATTTGTGTAATTCGCAGCTAATTCGCGTCACCATAGGACGCGACAATTCGTTTAATTCGCGTAATTCGTGGTTCTTTTTATGTCGTCAATCTGCGTGAATCTGTTCGTCAATCTACTACAATCCACATTAATGTATCTATAGTATGGTTTTCATGAAAGCATCAAGAGATGAAAGCAAAGAGAATGGCCCGCAAGACCTGTTGTGCAGGTTTTGCGGGCCATTTTTGTTGTTCGCCGTAAGCGATATGCCTTACTTAGCGATAGCGATACTTACGCGGTTCTTGTCGTTCTCAGCGAAAGGCTGAACAGTGTCGCCCTTGCTGTCGACAGTGATGCGGGCAGCGTCGATGCCAGCCTCGGTGAGAGCCTTGGCAACGTTCTCTGCACGCTGAGCAGCATACATCTCGTTGATCTTAGCGTTACCTGTGCCAGCATCAGCATAGCTGGTTACGCTGACCTTTGTCTCGGGGTTAGCCTTGAGGAAGGCGATGAGGTTCTGCAGCTTGGCAGCCTCTGCGCCAACAGCCACGGTCTCGCGGATAGCGTAGAAGATCTCTGTGCGCATCTCGGGCTTCTTGACCACGGGAGTGGGCTTAACAACGGGTTTGGGCTCCTCTACTACAGGCTGAGGCTCCTCCACAACGGGTGCGGGGATGACTGTGCGCTTCACGGTAGGACCGAGAGCAACCTTCACGCCAAGGAGAGCGTTGAAGTACCAGTCAGCCTTCAGCTTCTTCTCAGCTTTCTTGGAGTTGTACTTGTCGGCGAGTACGTTGGCATTACCTTCGAGTGTGATGGCAACGCGGTCGGAGCAGCGGAAGTCAAGGTCGAGACCTACGCGTCCTACGGGGCGAACCTTAGTGCCGTCCCAGAGGTATTCCAGCTCGTGGGTATAACCGTTGGGGTCGTAGACAGGAGGCATGGTGGCGAGCACCTGCTGGAGGTCCTGCGCTTCCTTGTTGTTCCATCCGATGTTAGCAGCGCCACCTACGATGAGGCCGAGGTTGACGACACGCTTGGGTTTCCAGCCGCCGATGAGGTTTGTCAGGCTTACTTTCAGGTCAAGGCCTGCGCTGGCGTAGTTCCACTTGTAGTCAGCTTTGGGGTGACTTACCCAGCCGCCCTTCGACTGCCAACCGCTGCCCTGCAGGCGCAGTCCCAGCACGGGGTTGAACTGATAGCCTACGGCCACCTGTGCAGCCGGCGAGAGCAGATCCTTGAACTTGGCTTCGCCCAGCGTGTAGGATGCTCCGCCCTGCAGCTGGAGGAACCAGTGAGGCTGGAACTCTTCGATTACCTGGTCTTCCTGAGCGGAAGCCGTGGTAAATGCAGCAAACAGCATTGCTGCCAAAAACATAAACTTCTTCATTTGTGTTTTGTTTTTTAAAGGGTTAATACTGATTTATTTTTGATGATATATTTTGTTGTCAATAGGGCTTCGTGAAGTAGCTCACGATCAGCTTATATATAATTAATGTGTGTCCAGCGCAATCATTATTCGTTGATGATCTCCAAGCCTTGTTCCTTGGCATATTCCTCGCGCCACGCCTTCTGTTGTTGTCTCACCTTTGGGCGCAGTTGGGTGTAGGTGTCCTGACTGACGAAATGTATCTCAGAGCAGGCGGCGAGGTAGCGAGCAGGGGCATTAGGAGCCACGATGACGGCTACAGTTTTCTCCTGCTGTGTGGATAAGGGCAGGTTCATGGAGCCTACGGCGACGTCGCCTTCTTTGCCCCGCAGGACATAGTAGGCTCTCTTGGTGATACTGTCGGACTTCACTTCCATCTGCACGAACACGCGTTGTGCGCCACCCACGTTGGTTAGCTCAGGCCGTAGCGTGGTGAGCACGTGAGCTTCTGGGGCGATTGTGTAGGGTAGACCCTCGTCGGCCGAGCAACGTACGATAGCGCCCTGCATGGAAACAATCTCGTGTAGCGACTTCTCTTCTGCCACTTTGTAGGCAGAGTCGGCAAGATTGGCCATGATGCCACGCATGGCTTGGGCATTGTTGCCGGATTCTTGGCGTGCCTGTTCGGTGATGGCCAGCATCTCAGCTTCGTAGATGGCGGGAATCTTGCCGAAAACCGATGAAAGAACGCTAGGTGCAAGGCTGTCGCTGTCTGCTACTGCTGTGCTATCTGCGTCAGCACCGGCTTTCATCATGTTGCCAGTGCATGAGGATAGCAGAAGTAGTAGGGCAGAGGATATGAAGAGGTGTTTTGGGTGCATGGAATTGAAGAATGAAGAATCTCGCTTCGCCCAGAATGACGAATGATGAATAGTGGAGAACTAATTATGAATTATGAATTTTGCATTATGAATTATACATTCTGCAATATGCATTATGAATTATTCATTCTGCATTAATTTTATTTCCTGATGATCTTGAACGATCTGTTGCCAGCGCGGATGATGTAGATGCCGGCAGGCAGCTCGCCCATGGCGATGGTGATGCTGTTGGACGTGATGGTGGTGCTGGGTTGCACACGCTGGCCGCCTAAGGCATACACAGCGACGTTGGCGTCAGGGGCAAGGCCTCGGATGCGGGCTGTGCGGCCGTCGTAGGCGAAGTCCAAAACGGTCTTGTGCCCCTGCTCGTCCTCGAGGTCGCCGATGGCATCGGGCTGTGGTTCGGGCTGTGGGTCAGGCGTGATGATGGGCTCCTCCACGACATCGAAGAAAAACTTTTCGACCTGAGCAAAGCTGAACGGAACTGCAACTTCGGCATTTGTTGTCTTGATCAGTACGTTTTCGCTGTCGAAGGTCACAACCGGCTTCTCCAGCAAGGAATATTTCTCCTGAGTGCCATCCTTGAGCTGTAGGAACAAGGTGACGCCGCCTTCTGCGAAGCTCGCCTGTGCGACCAATGCGAGCCACACGACTGCTATCATATGTTGTATCCTTTTCATAACTTTATTGGCTTAAGCGAGGATGTGGTTGTTTTCTTGACTTTCACGGGACGGATGACAAGGCCGCTCTGGCGAGGATTGTCGGTGATGTAGTACTTATTCTTCTCTACGTCCGTGTTAGTGATGACGAATTCTTGTGCATGTTTCCAGTAATCGTTGCTGGGGAACAGGTAGAGTGAGGAGGTCCAGTAGAAGCCCCTCGTACGTGCAGTGCAGTTGGCGCCGTCGTAGTAGCCCGTGATTGGCAGGAAGATATGGTTATTGTTCTTGGTCGACTTCACAATATAGCCTTCTTGATTGTTCTCGATGCCCCATTCCCAGGTACATTCATTCATCAGTTCCTCAAACTGTACGGGCGATGGCATCACCCAGTTGCCACCCCATTCCACATGAGCTGCATCGTAGGCGTCGAGACCCTGTATGCCCTTGCGGCCGCCACCCTCGAAGATGAATCTGTCGTTGGTGCTGTCGTAGAGGCTGTAGTTCGTGAGGTAGTAGGTCTCTTTTGTTTCCAGCTCGCCCCAAGCGTAGTAGGAACCAGCCTCGCCAGAGTTTTTGGCGCCCACGTTCATGTTGGCCCACAGCGTGCCGGACGTCAGGCCGAGGTCTATGGCAACCACGTCTTCAGCCACAGGGTTCACTGGTGGCTCGGGGTTATCTTCTCCACCCTGCTCCTGTCCAGGATCGTCGCCGGGGGTGTCACCCGGTTCGTCAGGATTGTCGGGATCGACGATGAAGTTGTTCTTGTCGTTCGGGCCATAGACAGGGCGTACGCACACACCGAGGGTCTTTTGGATGGTGTTTATCTTAAAGAAGTCCTTATATATCGACGGCATCAGGAAGAGGTAGTTGGCCACGTATGGACTACTCTCGCTGGTCCAGTAATAACCTGCTTCGTTCAGCTGTTCTACTGTGGAGCTTACACGTCCACCTGTTAGCGGCAGGAATATCGAGTTGTTGTTACGGCTGAAGCGTATGCCAGCCTTGCCATTGATAATCTCGTAAGTGGCCTTGCAATATTTATATAGCTCCTCAAACTCTTCCGTGGTGGGCATGCGCCATTGGTCGCCCCACTGGTAGGTTGCTATGTCGTGCTCCTTGTCTGAGCTGATGTTGCCGCTGCCGTTGTATTGAACACCGTTTTCGTCAATGGCCCCCCATTGCACGTAATATCCAGCTTCTTCGGGAGACGTAGCACCCACGTTCATGCTGGCCCACTTGACGCTCAAACCGAGGTCTACGATGCGCGTGTCGGGCTCTGTCTGGAATTCATGGTCGGCTTCTTCTACGATGATATCGTTGCCAATGCGTGCCACTAAACGATAGTAGTATTTGGTGTTGTATTCGAGATTTTCGAGGGTGATGCGCTCGGCAAAGCGGTCGTTGAGCTCTGCGATGGTGTAGATGGCGCTCTTGCTGGCCGTAGATTCTGCCACTTCAGGCGCCTTACTGTAGATGAGGTAGTATTGGACATTCTGTCCCATACCTTCTACATGTACCATAATGGTTGCTGAAAGGTTGTTTACCTCAGCCTCGTCGGCCCTCACGGTGATAGGAATGACATATTCTCCGTAAACGGGGCGTACGGCAAAGTGTCGGGCGCGGTTGCCTGCGAGCAACTGGAAGAGGCTCATGTCTAATGGCTGTTCCACTTCTTGCTCTTCCTCGCCTTGCGCATATTCAGGCAGGCGCAGGTACGAGGCAGAATCGTTGGCAGCGATGTCGCCCGACCAGTAGAAACCGAGCTCCAAAGAATCGGGCTCAGCTTCACCGTAGCGCTGTCCCGTCACGGGAAGGTAGATATAATTGTTTCTCACGGTTTCGTCTTCAGCTTCAGGATTGCTGATTTTATAAGCCTTGGCGTCAGCATCCCATTCCCAGTGGAGGGTCAGCAGCTCACGGAAGTCCTCAGCCGTAGGCATGTGCCAGAGGCCACCCCAATAGTCTTTGGCTACGTCGTTGTCCGTGTTGGTGATATTCCTTGTAGCTGTGGGCGTGGGGAAATACTTCAATTCGGTAGAAAGGTTGGTGGAGTCAGGGTTGCCCCAGCCCAGCAGGAAACCTACTTCGCTCTCACTTTCAGCTCCGAGGTTCCAGGGTGCCCATAGCATACCGCTGCGTAGGCCGAGGTCCACCGCTTCGGGAATTGCGGTTTTCGGTTTTTGGAAATCCAAAAAGCTGATATTATCTATCTTCCACACGGGAAGTGTCTGCTGAGTGCCGTCGGTCAGCTTGATGACGGCCTTCTGCTGTGCAGAGAGCAGTGATGAGATAAAAAGGAAAACGAAGAGTAGTGACTTTTTCATCGCGATGAAGGAGAATTAATTTATGAGGTCGGCAATGAAGGTGAGATCCTGATATTGCCTGTCTGTATTCGTATGAACATGAATATAGAATTCATGAAGGCCGTCGGTGTAGCGTTCGTGTGCGTCGAAGGCTACTTTTATTTCTCCGCTTTGGCCCGGATAAATGGTGTCGGTAGGGAATTCTACCTTTGTACAGCCGCCACAGTCGGGTTCCACGTGCCAGATTAAAAGGCCTTGGTCGCCGACGTTCTTGAATTTGTAGCGGAAATGCTGTACTTCCGTCAGTGACACGATTCCGAGGTTGAGAACAGTATCTTCATACTGAATCTCGGGACCGTGCTTTTGTGGGGATGCCGTCTGCCTGCATGCTACTGCTGCAGTTAGCAGTAGCAAGGCAGAAAGCATGTGAACTATAATGAAACGCTGTCGTGCCATTATTCTTTTACGCCGTCAGCATTGAGGTCCAACAGGGTCAGATACCATTTGTCCTGAACATATACAGGATTCAGGTACAGCTTGCTGACTCCGATTTCTTGTTCAAGGTCGCCGTTCTCGATGAGCTGTACGAGGATGCAGATCTTGTTGTTTACATTATTGTTCAGGCGAAAGCTGTAGAGCTTGGCTGCATAGACGGGAATCTGTTGCAGGCCACGCTTCACGCTGTCGCGTTGAGTCTCATCGAAGGCATAGATGCGATTGTCCTTGAACGTGTGGAGCAAGTCCACCATTCCGTCGTAATCGTGTTCGTTCAAACACTGGACATACTTGTTCACCAGACCCATGATCTCGGTAGTGTCCTTTCCCGAGTATTCCATGCCCGCCGGAGCGATATATTGGTTTTGTGATTGCTTGTTGCGGCAACCGACGACTGTCAAGCCCAGAAGCAGGGCTGCAAGTATGAGTCGTATTTTCATTCTATTTAAAGCTATAGACTATTTTTTAAGCAGAAAGGGAGGAGGAGACTAACACTCCTCCTCCCTTCTATTCATGATTGGTTGCCGGTATTAGCGACGAACCTTTACATCAGTGTTCTCAAGAGTCTTCACTACGTGGATTGTTACATCCTTGTAGATGTGACCCCACTCGTAGCAAACTACGATAGGCACGGTAACGTCGAACTCGTCAACAGTAGAACGGTTGTTGGTGTACTGGATTGAACCATAGTAGCCAGGCTCACCGATCTTAGCTGTAGTTGTCGTTGCGGGCTTGTAGGTGAACTCTACATTGTTAGATACCGTAGACAGGATAGTAGTCTTGATATCGTTGCCATTCATGTTGGTGTGCATGAGGTTGTTCAGAGCACGCTCTGACCTTGGATCGATAACCTCTTCGCCATTACCAACGAGGATGTGCTTAACATTGTAGTAGTAATAGTAGTCGACAATCCACTTACCGCCATCGGGCACGAGGTCGTACTCACGACGAGGCTTGTTGATGGTAGACGTTGCTGTCGGGTTCCACTGCAGACGCCAGTCTGAGAAGGCGAGCAGGTCGTAGAGAGGAATGAGCTGAGTGGTGTTAGCAGCATCCTGAACCTGGTAGCCGCTCTCAACAACGTTGATCGGACGGAGGAAGCGAACCTGGAATGCGGGAACGATTGTCTCGTAGGGGCAAACGCCAGCCCACTTAACTTTCACACCGAGGATGACCTTCATCACGTTGTCGTCGAGGTCGAGGATCTTGTTCTTGCCAAGGTCTTCAACAGTCTGAGGCTCATTGGGCTTGTAGTTGAGGATGTCCTCAGCGAATGAGTTGATGTGATCTGTGCGGTGGCCGCCAGGAGTCTTATCCTTGTTGAGGACAATCTTGATGTTGTTGATTGTGGTCTCGCCAGAACCATCGTACTCGAGGTAAGCGATAAGCTCTTTCTTGGTGCCGAGAGTTGCAAACAGACCCCAGTTTTCCTTGCCTGCATAAGTCTCAGTGGAGAGGGTGTAAACCTTACCAGAGAAGCCCTTAGCCTTGTTGTTGGCCTTGAAGCCATCCTTCTCGGCTGTCAGGATTACGAAGCCGAAGTCCTTGGTTGCAGAAGCAATAGGATAGTTGACTTCATCAGAGCTCTTGAGGTATTTGCCCCAGTTGGTTTCATCGAGGATGAAGTTGCCATTGAAGTCGGAGCTGAGCAGGAACTCGAACGGACATGTGCGGCTGTCGCGCCATGTACGAATACCATCCTCAGGTGAAGGAGTATTCAAGTGAGCCTCGTGGAGAGTGTTCTGTGCGGTACGGGTGTTCTCGTCGTACCAGTATTCCTTAATCTTGTTCTCCTCGAACTTGCCAGTTACGGTCGGCTTCTTGTCTTCTTCCTTGGTAACCTTGATGTCGCCAGCCTTCAGGATGACATAGATATCCTCGTATTGGCTACGGTCGGCAGCGCTGATGAGCTGATACTTGACAACACGTGTTGTTTCCTTCTTGCCGTCGAGAGCATACTGCTTCAGCTGTTCACCAGTAACCTCCCAGGTCAGAACCTGAGTCTTCGTACCTTCACCGATGAGGGCGCCCGGACGAACGATGATGTTACCGAGATACTGGTCAGCGGTGCACTCTACGAATGAGGTGTCGCCAGCAGCGGAAATCTTCATGAGGTACTGCTTCAGATCCTTAGCAGTAGCAGGTGTGTTGTAGCGGCCAGCGAGTGCGCCGGAAAGAACTGCTTCGTAGCGGTTCTCGAAGTCGCGCTGTGAGAGGCTGTACATGTTGTAGAGGTCGTTCTCGAATGATGCCCATGTCTGAGTCCAGCTCCAAGGTGATACGTTAGGCTTGTGGCAGTCTGAATACTTATAGTCGAGGCTGTTGCCAGTCTGGTACTCAACGGTGCGGAAGCTTTCGAGGACAACAGGAGCCTCCTGAGGAGTGTCGATGATGACAAGGCGGATGTAACCGTAGTCGAGTACGCGGTCATTGTGCTTGGTGTCTACGAGGAGTACACGTACCAGCGGCGTACGACCGATAGTGGTGCGATCTTGCTTTGTCTTTTCCCATTCAGCAGCGATACCCTTGTACTGACCCTTTGAGTCGTAGCCCATCTGAGGCAGCTGAGGACGGAGGATATAGTCGCCGGCATCGTTCTTCTTGATGGCTGCGTGAGCAGACTCGGAAGTAGCATTCTCCTCCATGAGGATACCAGTCAGCTCGAAACGAATCTCGAAGCCGTTGTTCTTCATGGTAGTAGCATTAACCACAGACTCTGTGTCGCCCAGGCGGTGAACCTCAACGAGCTTAGAGAGGTTGATGGTGCTGTTCCATACAACGATATCCTGAGCGGTAGTTGTGGAAACAGCTTCGCCGAGAGCAGATACGAGAGGCTGCTCGGTCAGGGTGACAACCTGTCTCTGAACGTCGCCATAGACAGTCTCGTCGGCATCGGTGAAGAGGTGACGGTTCTTGGGAGTGCCCAGGTTGCAAGCCTTGCAAACGATTGCCTCGTGGCCAGGTACAGCGTGAACGTCGTCCGTGTTGTTGACAATCTTGGTGTAGGAACTTGTGAGACCAGCGCCCTTGACAGCCTCATCACCCTTTGCGGTGTGAGCCAGACGGTAACCGTCCTTGCCTACATTCACAAGAACAGCTGCATAGTCAGATGTGACGGTGTAGTTCTGATCCTTGTCGGCATCATATTTGTACTGTGAATTCTTCAGGTTAACCTCTGTAGCGAAGACGGTAACTTCCTTAGTCTCGTCGGCATCCTGAACGAAGTGGCTCTGGCCGGTAGCTGCATCCTTCTCAAGGTGACCAACCTTCTTGAGCTGTTCGGGATCCTTGATAGTCAGGTTCAGATAGAGGTTGCCGTTCTTAACGTCGGTTGCAGGGTCGAAGCTTGCAACGGCGATGTTCTGAGCCTTGTCATCAGCAGGTGAGGCAGCCTTGGTACGGTAGTTGCGGTCGGCAGAGAGAATAGTGATATCATCCTTGGTCAGACCCTTCAGGTCAGCGCTTGAAGGATTGAGGTGATAGCGTGCAACGAAGTTCTCAACGAGGAAGTCAGCCTGACGCTCATTCTTGTGGCCCTTATGGTCGTAGCACTTAACAACGGTGCCCTTGTCCCATGTGGGGTCGTTCTCGTTGGCGCTTACAGCCGGCATGTCTTTGAGTTCCCAGTACTTGTAGTTCACAACGTTGAACTCGGTAGCTTCGATACCCCAGTAGTAGAAGTCGGGGATGAATACGAGGCTACGCAGCGACTGAGATACGAGGACGTTGAGCTGTGAGAGGCTCTTGTTGATAGCTTCAATCTTCTTATTGATTTCAATGACGTCCTTCTTCAGCTGTTCGATATCCTTTGTATTCTGGTCAACGTCCTTGCGGAGTTCATCAATCTTACCGTTAATCTCATCGATGTCCTTCTTGTGCTGGTCGCGAAGTTTTTGGATTTCATCCTTGAGACCAGGGATTACAGTGTTTTCGATGTTGTCGAGACGTTCGCCATGTTTCTCGATGGTCTTTTTCTGGAGGTCGAGGTCTTCAGCAAGAGCCTTGCGGGCTTTAACCTCGTCAGCGAGACCTTTCTCCAGTGTCTCGATGCGCTTGAGGGCATCACCGAGGCCTGTTTCTACAGCTTCGAGGCGGGGGTAGATGTCAGCGACAGCATCTTCGAAGGTCTTCTTGTCGAGCTTGTTGTCCTGAAGATCCTTGATGAGCGTCTCGAGTTCGGGGATTACTTCCTTTTCCAACTTTTCGATACGCGCCTCGAGTTCAGCCTCGGCAGCAGTAGCACGAAGGATTTCTTTAGCAATAGCCTGCTTGTTCTCTTCGGCTGTCTCCTGAACTGTAGTGATCAGACCTTCGAGGCGTGAAACCTCATCGGTCAGTTTCTGCTTCAAGTTCTTCAGCTCTTCATTAGCCTGATCAAGGGCACTGTGAAGGGCCAGATTGTCCTTGTCGTTGGCGTCTACGCGTGTGTTAAGGGCGTCGATGTCGTCATCATAGTCCTTACAAGACACAAACGTACTTGTCGAAGCCAAAGTAATAGCTCCGAACAAGATAGCGCTAAAAATTTTTTTGTACATAAATGTAGAACTTTTAAAAAATGGTTATTGATTAATTAAACTTGTTCTTCTGTGGTAATTCACTTTTGCTTCGCGACCGCGGCACGGCCGCTGGCGCAGTGTGTTAAGGGCGTATTCTCTCTTTTCTGTTTCTTTGTAGCTTTTAAGGGCCTCCTTTTACCCAGCTTTAGCGTGTCTGCAGACGGCACTCCTCGCCAGAAGCTGCCGACTCATCCACGTCGTTATACCCATCTCTCCGGCAGAGATGGACTGCACGCAACACGTTCCTCTGACCATACCGCTGAAGAGCGCCACTGGATGCGCCTAAGCCTATCGGCCAATTCTCTTAGGTGAATTGCCCTTTTCGCCTAAGAGAATTGTCATTTTCTCTTAAGTGTGTTGAAACATGCGCCTATGCGTATGTTTGCAGTCCGTCATTTTATTGCTACCTTTGCAGCCGCTTAACGCGGTGCCTGTCTTATTTGTTCTGCTGCAACCCACACAGGATAGAATGAAGATTGATGCCTTCTAAATAAACTACGAATTACACGAATTTGACGAATTCTCTGTCCAGCACTAACCAACACAAGATTTAATGAAGATTGACGAACAGATTGATGTAGATTGACGTCTAAAAAAACAGCAACGAATTACGCTAATTAAACGAATTATCAAGCACTTAGGTCGAACAAATTAGTGTCGAATTGAACGAATTTCCGAGCGAAGCGCTACGCAGGCTTCGAATGTCGACGATTCTCGACCTGACAGATGCCTTCTATATAAACAACGAATTAAACAAATTAAACGAATTCCCCGCTCCGCTGCAACCTCTACATGATTATCGTAGATTGATGAGCAGATTCACGGAGATTGACGTCTTATATTTCAACCATGAATGATATATAAACAGCCGCGGACTATACGGATTCTACGGCCCCGTTCCTCTGGAGACCTATGTCCCCCAGCCTACAATGAATAACCGTAAAATCCGTAAAAATCCGTAGTTGTAAAAAAGCGAAATGGTTAATGATTCAAGTAAAGGCCGTCTGTCAACAGCCAGCAACGCAGCGCCCCGAAGGGGCAACAAGCAAATAGCCCTGGGCATCGCCCTGGGTAACCATCGGCAAGGGAATACACGCCCTGTAAGGGCAAAAGCATTCCAAAGTCTAACGCTTCTGCCCCTACAGGGCGCGTATATAGATGCAAACGTTAACCCAGGGCGATGCCCCGGGCTACGAGCTCACTGGCCCTGCAGGCCGCTTGGCTCCATACAAAATCAATAAATAAAAACAACGAAGGAGCAAAACGCATAGATTCTTGTAATTCGTGGTGATATATGAATAAACAAAACTTAAGTTCACTAAATTTCAATTCATGGAAGCAATCACTTTTATCAACAAATTAGCAGCGCAGAAAAAAGCGTTAGGACATGAACGCACGGCGGCCAACTATCGTGCCACGGCAAGAGCCTTGGCGCGATTCCTCGACCAACACTGGCAAGGCCCACTCATCCTTGAGAACATCAGGCAACCACTCATCAACGACTTCGAGCACCACCTCCTCTACGAACGACACGTATGCAAAAACACCAGCAGCTTCTACATGCGGCAACTAAGAGCCACCTACAACGAAGCCGTGAGGCAGTGCCTGTGCCAAGACACCAAACCGTTCTGCAGAGTGTACACCGGCATCGACCAGACATGCAAGCGAGCGGCCAAGCCCGAAACGCTCAGCAGCCTCTTCAAGCTGCGACTCGACCAGAACCCGAGCCTCGAATTCGCAAGGGATCTTTTCCACTTCGCCTTCCTCGGACGAGGCATCGCCTTTATCGATATGGCCAAACTCAAGACTACCAACATCCAAGGCGACCTGCTCATCTACCGGCGCAGCAAAACCGGACAGCTCATCACTGTGGCGCTACTGCCTGCCATGCGACGCATTATCAACAGATGGCACGTCAAGGCCGAGGACTCGCTCTTCCCGCTCGTTCCAGCAAAACCCACCGACAGCAACTTCTCCACGGCTCTGAGGATATACAACAGACGGCTCACGGCATTGTCCGAACTCTGCGGCAACGACATGCACCTCAATTCCTACACCGCACGACACAGCTGGGCATCCGAGGCATACCGGCTGGGAGTGCCCATACAATCCATCAGCGAATGTATGGGACACACTACCGAGCGCACAACGCGCATCTACATTCAATCCCTGTCCACAGAACACATCAATGCCGCACTCAAACCCTTCCTCGACGCCTACTCCTAAACACAACTACACATTAATGATATTTATACGCGCGCGCGAACATTATATATATTTTAACACCTAAAAGCCGACGAATACGTATTCGTAAAAAAACTTAAAACAATACCTCATTGAAGATTTTGCCCGCTTTCTGAGCATAAATTACCGCAAAAACAACGTAAACGGCCTATTTTTTGAGGCTGTGGAGCATTTTTTTATAAACTTTTTTTGGTGAAAATGAAATTATGTGTACATTTGCACCGAATTAGACATCCATCTCTGCCGGAGAGATGGGTATAACGACGTGGATGAGTCGGCAGCTTCTGGCGAGGAGTGCCGTCTGCAGACACGCTAAAGCTGGGTAAAAGGAGGCCCTTAAAAGCTACAAAGAAACAGAAAAGAGAGAATACGCCCTTAACACACTGCGCCAGCGGCCGTGCCGCGGTCGCGAAGCAAAAGTGAACGAAAAAAAACAAGTTAAATTTAATCAATACTTTTTTTTAAAAATTTTTATTTATGTACAAGAAAATTTTTAGCGCAATCTTGTTCGGAGCTATCACACTGGCTTCGACAAGTACGTTTGTGTCTTGTAAGGATTACGATGATGACATCAACAACTTGCAGGCGCAAATCAACAGCAACGCTTCAGCTTTCGAGTCCTTGAAACAACTTTGGGAGGCTGGTGTTGTTATTACTGACGTTACTCAGGACCAGCAGGGTGTTCTCTTGAAGACCAGCGATGGCCAGAGCTTCCGTATCTCCAATGGTGAAGACGGCAAGGACGGCAAGGATGCCGACGTCTGGACAATTAATCTTGCAGATGGCTATTGGTACCTGAATGGTGTCAAGACAGATTATCTTGCTATCGGTCCTAAGGGCGACAAAGGTGACAAAGGTGACACCGGCGACAAAGGCGACACCGGCGACAAAGGCGACAAAGGTGACAAAGGCGACAAGGGTGACAAAGGTGACAAAGGCGACAAAGGTGACAAAGGCGACAAAGGTGACAAAGGTGACAAGGGTGACAATGGTGAATACTATGTTCCCAACACCACCGATCACTACGGCTACTTTGATAAATATGACAAGAATGGCGTGAAGAGCCAGACTGATATCAAGTGGGCCCAGAACGACGCTGTTACCGCTGTTAAGTACACCCGCTTTGTGGTTATTTCTGGTATCAAGGGTTATGAAGAAGGCATCCGTATTCCTATCGCTGCCGACCTCACCAGCCTCGTTTTCCGTCCCGATTCATACTACTGGGGTATCGAAGCTACTAAGATTACTCGCTTGACTCCGAAATGGTACACCAACATGCTTGAGTTGACCTCTTATATCGACGACTTCTCAAAGCGTGAGGAAAAGCTTGGTACAAAAGAGTATACCCTTGCTGTTAAGGAGCCCAGTGTAAACTACGAGGATACCAACAAGGAGGTTACCGATCACGACCGTTACAACCTCAGCTCTGGCACTATCACCGTGATGCTGAATGCTGTTGCTAACTATCACGTTAATCCTACAAATGCTTACTTCGACAACGCTACTAACGTTAAGATCCTCAGCGGCAACAAGAATTACACCCGTGCTAAGGGTACTGCTGTTGTTGACGTTCTCGGAGCTAAGAATGGTGCTGAGCACAGCTGGAGCGTGGCTGACGGCATCCTGAGCGTGCCCTTGAAGGTTGACGGTTCTGTCAGCACTGTTGTCAACAATGCCGATGGTACTCCCAACAATAGCGCAAGCTACGTTACTACTTTCGCTACTCAGGTTCAGTACAGCGACACTACCGTTACTTCCGACTATGCAGCAATCGTTGAGGAGACTGTTAAAGATCTGCGTCTCTCTCACGTGAAGCACAATGCTACTGGCACACGTCAGGAAGACTTCATCCAGACAAAGGTGTTCAACGACCACTGCGGTGCCTGCGATATCTACAAGGTTGGTTCTACCAAGATGGGTATGCACCTCTTCGCTTCTGTAGGTGAGGCTAAGTACGAGGTTGAGAACAATGGCGTAAAAGCTGGTGAGGGTATGGATTTGGTTCAGTATCAGCAGGATATTGACCTTACCGCTCTTGTTGAGACTCACTACACCAATGCTGCTGGTCAGCACGCTAAGTTCGAAGGTGATAACTTCACACGTAACTTCGAGTACAAGTTCGAGCTCACCGACTTCCGCTACGGTACCAATGCTACCAACGAATCTGCTCACGCTGCCATCTATGTCGGCGACGGCCAGAACAATACTATCGCAGGTCACTACTATCTCCATCCTCAGGATCCTGCCGCTTCTTCCGACGGTCTGAAGGGTCGTCCCTACACCGCTGCCAAGGCTACTGAGGTTGTTGTTGACCGTGTGCCCCTCGTGCGCGTATCTCTTATCTATAAGGGCGATGCTGAGAAGAAGGTTGTAGATTATGGCTACCTCCCCATCCGTATCACTAAGGAGAAGGAAGTACCTCCCACAACTCCCTACATCTTCCATGCTTACAAGTCCGATAAGACTGCTGCTGTAACTCGTTACAATGACTGCTACGTTGTTGGTGGTAGCGACATCACTGTTGTTGAAACCAACTGGCGTCAGACTGAGGAAGACCTCATGAGCCACAGCGACCTGCCTCGCGTTATGACACGTGAAGAGTTTGAAGCTAACTACGGTGTCCTCGGTGGTACTGCTATCACAGCTGGTGCACAGTATTCAATCTCTGGTGGTGCCGACGACCTCGATCAGTACTACGTCGTACGTACTACAGCTAACAAGCCTGAGTTCGCACCTGTTACTACTACGGTTGCCAACAAGAAGTATGGTAAGATCGGTTACGACCGTGATGCTGCTACAGGCTTTGATATGGCTACCAGTAACCTGGTTTGGAAGATCTCTGCCGACGAAATCCGCGAGCTCGCTCAGAACAATATTCAGACTCTGACACGTGCTATCCTGCTCAAGTCTAAGAACAGTGCTTATCCTGACATCTACGTAACCTTCACAACTGGTAAGATTACTCTCACCAATAAGGAAGTTACTGCAAACATGAATGTTACTGCTAAGCGCATCAATGAGTATTGGTATAAAGCTGGCAATGCTACAGCCGCTGGCTTCACCCTCGGTGCTGAAGAAATCCACACCAATGTTGTAACTCCTGAGGAAGCTGATCAGAGCGGTATGGGCGATGGTACCTACCACATCTGGAAGCCCGTTGAATTCAAGAACATCTTCCGCAACGTCTTCCTGAACAACTTCAACAGCGGCGACTTCTCAACATGGATGACCTTCTCAGGTGCTCCTGCTTCGGCTGGCCAGCCCTTCACACGTGCTAACATTAAGCTCGCTCTTGTCTTCGACGACAGCGGTAACGGCACTTACAAGGGTAAGCTCGATTCAGGCGCTGCCAAGAGCTTCACAGTGAAGAACACTACTATCACTGATAATACGAAGAAGAACCTGTATGCTACATACAATGGCACAACTCAGCTGATTGCTTCAATCATCGAGCCTGCTGGTTTCTGGGATGGCACTGATGTATCTAAGCTTAAAGCTGCATACATTGAGCTTGCTAAGACTGAGTATGCTAAGGCTCTGCTGAACTATGTAAGCCACGAGTATATTGGTGGTAGCGACGTCCTCAAGGCAACCGTAGCTGTCGTTCCTGTTACTCAGAATGCTACAGTTACTCCTGTTGCTCCTCAGACAACATACGAGCGCACAGATATTCCTAAGGTAACCATGAGCAATGATGGTACAGTTACTGCAGCTGTGAAGTACACTGATGCAAGCGGCAATGTTCGTTACTGCAACCTCAAGGTTTCTGACTACAAGTTCGATGTACGCTTCCTGCGTCCTATCTCTCTCGATCCTCTGGATGACACTGTGATTGAGGATGCTACCTCAAGCGTAGACCAGACTCAGATCATCAAGCTCGACGAACTCGTAAACGGCTTCACCGACTTCCGCGGCAATGAGCTCGCTACACCTCCTGTGGTTAACTGGAAGTCACCTGCTGCACTCGGCGGTCTCGACTACGAGGAGTACTACTCACCTGATGGTACTAACAAGTTCACTGTAACTGTTCAGAACGTTCCTGTTGGCGACTTCCTCAGCACCAACCCGAATGTGAAGACCAACCTGAACCAGAGCAATCCTTCTAACTTCGTATCACTGAGCACAGTTTCTGCAAACGGTGTTGACTTCAAGAAGATCTCTGACAACGAGCTCGAATATCGTAACAACCGCGCTACGGTTGCTGAGTTCCAGGTTAAGATTCCTGTTCAGATCGAGTACTACTGGGGTGTTATCTATGATGATGTAACTATCACCATCAAGAAGACTCAGAACAACGTCAAAGGTAAGTAATCTCTTCACAATATGTGAATATAATCCAGGAAAGGGGAGGGCTCGTTCCCTCCCCTTTCTTAAATTTTAAAGAACTACGATGAAGAAACTTCTACTTCTTATTCCTACAATAATCTTGCTGGCGCTCGTTGCCTGCAATAAAAAGAAAACCACAGAGCCCGAAATAATCGGCCTGCCTGTGTTTACATTCGCGTCCGAGGACACGGCTGCCGTGCAGTCTCTGGCGAATCAGTTCGTCGATTATTTCCGTGCCGGCAATATCAATGCTGCTGCTGACATGTTATACATTGTCCGCAACGACTCCGTAATTGCTCTTCCTGAAGATCAGAAAGCCAATTTCAAGCAAGCCTTGTCCACTCTGCCTATCTATGATTGTGCAATCAAGGAGATGAATCTCTACAGCAACCGCGACAATGAGCTGCGTCTGGCCCTTCTGATTGCCGAAGATGGCAATATAGAAAGAGAAGAAGGAACGATCAACTTCTTCCTCAATCCTGTGTCGCAAGAAGGCAATTGGTATCTTACCCTTTTGAGCGAATATGCCGAAGGAGTAGGACTATATCATTAATCTTTCTCTATACAATGAAATATAATAAAGTTACAACTGTACTCTTGCTTTCAGCCCTGATGATGTTTGGCTGCAAGCGTTCGCCGGTAAAGGAGAATCAGAACTTCTATGTCACAGATTCTACCGCTTTGGCGCCATGCGGAGAGTTGTCTGTTCCAGCTTCCGTGGATATGGGAGTATTCGTTGGTGACTCTTTGAAAAAAGAGACCGTCTTCAAATACAGAAATGTCGGCAACGATACGCTTTACATTTCTTCTGTTTTGCCAGAGTGCGATTGCACGGAAATCCTCGACTTTGAAGCGAAGCTTGCTCCAGGAGAAGTAGGTGCTGTGAAGGTGTCTCTTGATTTATCCGGATATCCTTGTGATACCATAAGAAAAGACGTCGGCATTCTTTCGAGCGACAGGCACGACAGAGTGAAACGAGTTACACTTTTGGGTCTTAGAAAGTAATATATACATATTTTGTTATGACATATTCCTTGAAGAAATGTATGCTTGCTGCTGTTATGTGCCTCTTTACTCTGCATGTAGCAGCCGAAGAAGAAATTATTGTCTATGAGAAAGGCAAGTCGGAACCCGTCTTCAACTGCTGGCTGGCCGAGAAACCTGTTATCACCTTCGGACAGAACAGCATCACCTTGAAAGTCTCCGATTTGGAGGCGACTTTGCCGATAGCGAATGTCGAAAGGGTTGAGTTCAAGTTCAACGAGACAGACGTGCTCACAGATATTGAAGATGTAGAACAGCGTGAAGAGGCCGTACCGAGCTTCAGGTATATTGACGGACAAACGATTGAAGTGGCAGGTGTTGCCGACGATGCCTCCGTCCTATTGTATTCTATCGATGGCAAGGCGGCTCCCTTGAGTCTTTCAAGGAACGGCAGCCGGATTACTGTCGGTATTCGCAACCTTCAGAAGGGAATATATATCTTAAGAGTTGACAAGCAAACCTACAAAATATTCAAGAAATGAAGAAGAAGTTTTTATCCATATTCCTCCTTTTATTGAGCGCCGTGTGCGTCACTCTTCAGGCTCAGCCGGAAATGTTGATGAAGGTGAAGGTCAATGGCGAAGTAGAGGCTAAAACGGAGGACGGTAACACTATAACATTGAGCGGCCTGCTGACGCTGCCCGCCAATGCTTTCTCTGATATTACTTTCGACTATAAGCCCATTGAGGGTTTAGAGGCTATTGACTTAGGCCTAAGCGTGAAATGGGCTAACATTAATTTCAAGGCTTCAGCTCCTGAAGAAAAAGGACAGCTCTGCAAATGGGCTAATCCTGCAAATGACATCGTTAAAGCTACTTGGGGTACGCCCTATGGTTGGAAGTGGAGAACTCCAACTTATGACGAAATAGCCGAGCTCATAAGAGGTTGTAAATGGGAATGGGGCTCTTTAAACGACGTCGAAGGCTTTTGGGTGATCAACAAGGAAGATGAGGAGAAGGAAGAGACCGAAATGCGCAGAATCTTCCTCCCTGTAACGGGATACATAGATGGTGAATTTGGCGATGAGACTGCCCCCTCCTTCGGTTATTACTGGTCTAATACGTTATATACAAATGATTCCAGCAAGGCCTTAGCGATGGTGTTGAACCCGACTATCAAGCAAGATCGAGCCCTTCATGAGGAGCATAATATCCTTAATTTGTTTGCAATCCGTCCCGTATGGGGCGATCCGGCCGTCAGCGTCGCTGTAACGCTTGGCGATGTTTCCAACATAGGTTTGACAACAGCCGACGTTGTCGTAAGCTATGAAGTTACTTCAGGTGATGCAAGTGCCGTCAGCGCTTATGGCGTAGAGTATTCTGTGGATGGTGAGACGTGGACCAGCGTTCCGGCAACTAATAACCTCGTGCATATTACAGGCCTCGCTCCAGCCACTACTTATATATATCGCGCGTACGCGATAGTGAACGGTACACCTCAGTACGCACCTGAGTCGGAAGAGTACCCAACATTTACAACAGAGGCAAAGACTTTGCTGCTCTCTGAAGTCAGTGCTACAGCCCCCGCCTTTAATACGGCAACGGTAAGCTTCGGGCTTAGCAGTAATGCGCTTTCGGAGGTCACATGCACCGTCTATTATGCCTTGAAAGAGAAATGGGAAGACGTAGCTAATCGCCTCACAGCCACTGCTACACCTGCTGAATCAATGTCGGTAACCTTGTCTGGCCTCGAGGCCGAGAAAACCTATGCTTATCAAGTTGTAGTCAAGCTCGGCGAACTGGAAAGAACTTCCGAAGTAGGTGAGTTTTCGACGCCTCGTGAGTCGAAGTATAAGACACCTGAGATCGTCGACTTAGGCCTTAGCGTCAAGTGGGCCAGCTTCAACCTTGGTGCTACCAATGAATATGAAAAGGGAGACCTGATAGGTTGGGGCGACATAACCGGAGAGTTGAAAGAATATAAGTCTGGTATCTATGCACGAGATTTCCATCGCGGTCATATAGGAGGCAATGTAAAATACGATATTGCCGCAGCAGAATTGGGTGGTCATTGGCGTCTGCCGACACCCGAAGAGGTGAAAGAACTCAGCAAGTGCAGCGTCACGGTGAAAACCGAAGGTGGCGTAAGAGGCTTCGAGCTGAGAGGTATTGGTAGCCATAGTAGCTCAACTATCTTTATTCCGGCTGCAGGCATACGTGAAATATTGGATATTACCGACGCTGGTACCTATGCTTATTTGTGGACGGATTCATTGGACGTTTCGGAGTATGCTGTATTTGTAAGGATCTCGTCGTCAATAAGCAACCTCAAAGATCAGTTGAGCAACAAAGCCCATGGCATGAGCATACGTGCGGTATGGGATGATGGCACCGGCCCGCAAATCGAACCAGATAAAGACCTCACCCGTACGATTGTTGAAGGTTCGGATAAGGATGAGCGTACGGGTATCATACCGATGGATGGCGTGAAGATGACCAATAACGGAGGCGTGAAATGGGCCCGATGGAACCTTGGCGCCAAGAAACAGACTGGTGACAAAGGTCAGTACTATGCTTGGGGCGAAACCGAAGCCAAAGACTCCTATTACTGGAGTAACTATGTTTCTCCATATAAGGATAGACCTGCGGAAGTCAATGGGTTCTATGCCATTAGTGATGAGCAGGATGCAGCTTGTGCGCTTTGGGGCAATGGCTGGAGAATGCCTACAGAAGGTGAGATTGCTAACCTGTTGAACGTTTGTGATTACGAATGGACGACCGAAGGTGGCGTCGAAGGTTTTAAGTTCACCAGCCGGGAAACGGGTGAAAGCCTATTCTTCCCTGCAGGCGGAACATCTGTCGGTGAAAATAATGCCACAGTAGGTATTGAAGGTCGCTATTGGACGCGCTCAGTGTGGATTGCGGAAGATCCGGACAAGAAAAAGGACTGGGCAACATGCCTTTATTTCTACAACCCCAACGTAATGACACCTCAGCTTGCAGGACTTGAGCGTTACAAGGGTATGCTCATTCGTCCAGTAAAGCAATAAAAGCACTAAAACAGAAGAACATCAGTTTTCAGAGGTTCATAAAAACAACATTTATTAATATAAACCAAAAAACAGAAGTATGAAAAAGTTTATGTTTTTGGCAGCAATGCTGTTTGCTGCATTTACCACGGCTTCCGCTCAGGAAGATCAGGTAATCGAAGAGTTCCAGCCTCACTGGTTCCTGCAGCTGCAGGGAGGTGCCTCTCACACGCTGGGCGAGGCTAAGTTCATGGATCTGATCAGTCTGGCTGCTCAGGTGGCTGTAGGCTATCAGTTCAACCCCGTGCTGGGACTGCGCCTGCAGGGCAGCGGTTGGGAATCGAAGGGCGGTTGGCCTAACGTTCCTACAGCTGCTTACGACAATGTTTACAAGTGGAACTATGCCAGCGCTGGCCTCGACCTGAAGATCAGCCTGACGAACCTCATCGGCGGTTGGAAGCCCAAGCGTTTCCTCAACTTGAACCTCATCCTTGGCGGTGCTGCCAATATCGGTTTCAAGAATGACGAGGCTAACGACCTGTATGCAGCCATCAAGAATCAGACTGGCTATGATATGGAATACCTCTGGGACGGCACCAAGATTCGCCCTGTAGGCCGTGCTGGTCTGGACTTCGACTTCCGCTGCTCCGAGCGCGTGAGCATCAATCTCGAAGCTAATGCCAACATCCTCACGGATAAGTACAACTCCAAGAAGGCCGGCAACCCTGACTGGTACTTCAACGCTCTCCTGGGCGTGAAGGTTGCTCTCGGTCCTACCGTGAAGCGCACAGTCATCCCCGCACCTGTTGTGGAGGAGCCTCAGCCTGTAGTAGAGGAGCCCAAACCCGTTGTTAAGCCCACTCCCGTGGTCAAGAAGCCCGAGATGCGCACAGAGATCTTCTACGCTATCCGCGAGACCGTGGCTGTTGGCGCAGAGGCTGCCAAGCTGCAGAACCTCATCGCCTTCCTCAAGGCTAACCCCGAGACGAAGGTCAACGTAACCAGCTATGCTGATGCTGGCACAGGTAACGCTAAGATCAACGAGATGTATGCTGCTCAGCGCGCAGAGAACGTTGCCAAGGCTCTCACCGAGGCTGGCATCGACGCTGCCCGCATCACTGTCGACAGCAAGGGCGACACTGTTCAGCCTTTCGCTGAGAACGACAAGAACCGCGTAAGTATCGCTATCGCTAAGTAAGGCATATCGCTTACGGCGAACAACAAAAATGGCCCGCAAAACCTGCATAACAGGTCTTGCGGGCCATTCTCTTTGCTTTCATCTCTTGATGCTTTCATGAAAACCATACTATAGATACATTAATGTGGATTGTTGAAGATTGACGAACAGATTCACGCAGATTGACGACAAAAAAAGAACCACGAATTACGCGAATTAAACGAATTGTCGCGTCCTATGGTGACGCGAATTAGCGGCGAATTACACAAATTGTTGAGCGAAGCGCTACGCAAGCTTCGAATGGCGACGATTCACGAACAGATTGTCGATGATTAACGATTAGATTGATGCCTTCTAAGAAACAACGAATTCGTCTAATTCGCGTAATTCGTTGTTGTTTTATAAGACGTCAATCCTCATCAATCTGTCCGTCAATCTACGATAATCATGTGGAGGTTAGTGTAGAACAGAAAATTCGTAAAATTCACGTGAGTTCGGTATAAGGAATATGGCAGACGAGTAGATGATGGTGCTGCGCAAAACTCACCCGCTGACAGTTGCTCTGCAAGCTTTCAAGCATGGTGGCACTGTCGCATGACAAGCATTACCGCTTAGAGGCCCTACGGGGGCGGTGCTTCATAACGCGTGAGGGGGTGTCGATAATTTCTTTCTCCAGATTTTTTAATT
>DGSC01000035.1:0-252 GCA_002391275.1 Prevotellaceae bacterium UBA4372
CATATAAGATGTTGCAGTTCAAAGGGTTGCAAGGAAAAGTGTAGGTGACGGTGAATTTCAACTTTTCTTGAGAAGTGTCTGGCAAAATAATGATTCCCGGGAGTTGAGTCATAAAAGAAAGATGGCAGGGCACGATGTAGTGCTCTGCCATATGTTAATTGCAGCTGCTCAGTCAAAGCTCGTTTAGGGGTCGCTTCGCTCCGCTCGGCGCTTGCGACGCTTCTTGAAGTGTCAAGCGTCACCCTTCGGGAT
>DGSC01000035.1:340-21186 GCA_002391275.1 Prevotellaceae bacterium UBA4372
ATTGTAACTTGTTGTTTAGCAGCTACAAAGATACAAGATAATTCGCACTCCTACAATTTTTCAAGCATATTTCTTATACCGAACTCACGTCAGATTATTTTCGTTAAGCCAAATGACCAAAACCAAACTTGTTTGAGTTTTGGCATGGCGAGAAAAGAAGGATGAAATGCAAATTCTTTCCAGAATGGCTTGTAGTCGATCTTGACCTGCTGATACCACAGCATCGCATCGGCATAGACAGGTTTGCTCGAACCAAATCATTCTCGCTTTTCTGAAAAGACTTTAGCATATAGGGAAAAAAAAGAAGGGACTACCACTTTGGTTTGATAGTCCCTTTCTTCATCACATCGGTTCGCAATCGTCAATCAACGGAATCAGATCCAACAGCCTTTTTCCGTCAATCTCAAATTCCTCAAGAACCGCATTTCCATCCTTAAACCGGCGTATCTCATTCGTGAAATGTTCGTCGCATTGGGCTGCATAGTCCTGTTCGGACAAAAAATAATACTCTTTACCGTTGTAACTAAAACGCAGGTCGTATCTCTGAACAGCAAAGTCGTAGAAGAAAGTCTCTTCTGAATTGTTCTTGTACCCATGATACAAACCGCCATTCTGTTCGTAGTTTGGTGGATACTTCGCATTAAATGGATATCCAGCCAAATCGTCTTTAATATAATCGTATGCCATCATTTTCTATCTGTGTTTCTAAGATGATCAATATGAGTATTAGGATGCCAAACCTGAAGAGCCTTTGTCCGCAAGTCAACTTTACACTGGTTGTAATCGTCAGAAGATATTGCTTCCTTGAAATCAACTAAAGGTGAATTTGGTGTTCCGAAAAAAGGTTTAATGATAGGGTATCCTTCATCCGACAAAATAAGCCCCTTTGACAAATCTGCCCTTACTACTCCAAGCCTCGATTTGCGAAGTTCCCACTCTGCTTGATTCTTTTTTCTAGAGAAAGTTGGCGAGATCATTCTCGCCAAATCTTTCTCAGAAAACAGGGATGGTTGATTAATATTCATAGTTCAGTCTATCTCCGCAATATATGAACGTTTCAACACTTCACCTATAGACTTTTCACCTATCTTAAGAGTATTCCAAAGATCTGTGTCATCGTCAAATTCATAAAGAACCTCACCTTCCTCATGGTTCTCCCAGCGAATTTGTCTGCCAATGTATTTGCCATCCCACTCTTTGAGTTTTGGAATGCGCCAAAACTTATGAGGCTCAGATTCCATAAACAACTCGTAGAAGTTACCATCATCTACATAGTAGAAGATGATAGAGAAGAAGTTTCGCCAAAAATAATCAAATATCTCCTTCGGATCTTCACTCATGGCGTCATGGATACATTCTTCACTCCATCCTAATTCACCATTAGTGATAACTGGGTGAAATTCCATCCAATTATCTATAATCAGTTCTTTTTCTTTGTCCATCTTGATAACTTGTTAACAATGTTCCACTCTTTCTGACTCAATTCAACGTGATTCTTTTTGTCGTGAGTCTTCCTTCCTATCTCACCAGTCTTTGGATTGACATAGACATTGTGAGCATGTGAGTTATTCCCTTCCATATCTATGGTATAGTATAAGAAGTGATTCTTATAATAGAAAATGTGTTTGATAAGACCAGCTGATTCGCTCCATACAGCATATACTGTATTTGCTGTATTCGACATGACAGGAGTCTTGACGTTGCCACTTTCAAAATCTTCTATTAAAGCTCGGCAACGTGTCGTCGGGCATTATTGAAATAGGCCCTCATTCTGCGGACGTGAGCTTCCGCCAATGCAGCGAGCAGGCTTTCGTCTATACATCTGCACGCTGTGTCCTCTATCTCTACGCCTTGCTCACGGGCTATCACACGAATAGCCTCAAGGCGCAGCCCACTGGCCTTCATCACCACATCAGCCGAGGTGGAGAAAACAGCCTTAAACAACTTCCCTGCTATTTGGGAATGCTCTAAGGCTTCAGCCTGTATGTCGAGGTATTGCCTCATTTATTGTTTCTTTGCTGCAAATTTACTCCTTTCTTTGACAACCACAAATAAATGAATAACATTTTGCCTTTTTTCCTATTATTCGTTGTTCCCCAAGAATGAAATCCGCTTCAGCGGCATGTTCTTGTCGTCGTCCGACATCTTATAGTTATCTATTTCCTTTTGCCCTATTATGTGTCTTGCACAACATCTGGCAGTTTTCAATATCTGTTGAGCCGCCCTTGCTCCATGCGGTCACATGGTCGGCATCCATGTCCTTCAAGTCCCATATCTTGTTATGATTGGCATCGTGACCGATGGCACAGAGCGGGCAGTTGCTCTCACCCTTTTGCTTTGCTGTTGCTGTCTGCTGGGCATAGACGGTCTTCTTTGTTGGCTCGTCGAACACACGGACATTCAGCAGTTTGGTGTTCTGACAGCCATCGAGAATGTATTCGTAGATGCCCTTCTTGTCCTTCACATAGAAACTCTCATAGAGTTCGCGCACCTTCTCTTTAACCACTGTAGGATTATAGGGCGTCTTGTGGAATCGCTCGTAGAGTTCACCCCATTTTAGCCCGCACATCTCCTTTTCTGGATTAAAGTCAAATACTGATGTTATCCAGTCGATGACCGATGTGAAGTAAGCCTTCAGTTCCTGAATGTCTTTGTCATTACGATGGGCTGACATATAGTCCACTATGCGCTTGTTGTCGCCAGTGTCTTTTGACACCCACGCAAGGGCTGCATGTAATATATCCTGACGCTTGACATTGCCTGGGATAAAACAGCTCCACTTGTTGACATTCGTGTTGTTCGAGTTGGAGAACTCCTCCTTGGCTCTGTCAACAAACGTACCCGAATAGACAGCATTGAGTATCTCTTGCGCATTCAGCGGAATGCCTACGATGTTAATAGTGCGGAACCAGTCTTTGATTTCCTTCTCCGTTCCTTCGCAGACGTAGATGAGCAGTTTGGTGTTCAGAAACTTCTCCTGCTCTTCTTTGTTGAGTGCTGTAAAGTACCAAGGGCGTCCGTCATTATCTATCCATGCAAACTTCTCCGTGATGAAGCGTCCGAGTGACGTGATGCGCTGCTGACCGTCGAGTACCTCATATTTGTCTTCGCCCACCTTTGAAAAGTAAATCAGCCCCAAAGGGTAGCCGTTGCGGACAGACTGTATCACGTCCACCTCTTTTTTCCCGCCATTCTCAGCATAGAGGTAGTGGCGCTGAAACTGCGGCTGAATGGTCAACTTACCAGAAAGACCATACAAGCCTTTTCCTTCATATTCGTTATACTGGAAACCTTTGCAGATGTCGCCAATGGTCCAGTCGGTGACTAATGTTGGTGTCATAGCGGTTATTGTTTTTTACGGATGAGTATACGTGAATAAGGACAAGCTGATTTTCCCGACACAGGATCGGTGTAAGATAAGTCAGTTCGTCCCCTATAGTTTTTAGTAATTCCTATTTCTTTGGCTAGGTCGCCTGCTCCGAGGCCTATAATTTCGAATTGTTCTGGGCAATATTTCCCTAAGAATGCGTCAGGTACACCCAGAATCCCATCATGATCGGATGGGATACACTCAATAGCAGGTACGTCAATTGCATCAAAATTATCGTAGTGTACATATCCTCGTTCTTTGAGCGTTTTGTTATTCCCAAATCGAATGTTATCTTTCTTACTCATCAACTTTAGAAATTCATGTCTTCTTCCATGTTCTATGTTTGTAAACCATATTACACCCATTATGTTTTGAATTATGTTCCCGCGTTCATCAGTATAATACTTTTTCACCTTACTGGGGTCAAATATATCTTTTGGCATTATCATATCCATGCCGCCGCCAAACGATTTATTGCCGATCCATATTTTATTCTGTTGAATTAGCGGAAAAACTTCTTTGTAGTGAACCGCATTAAAGTTTCCGAGAATAAGGAATTGCTTTTCTGCTTCCAAAATCCATGAAATGAACTCCCTGAACAACGAAAACGGTGGGTTGGTCACGATGATATCCGCTTCGTCGCGCAACTGGCATACCTCTTTGCTACGGAAGTCGCCATCGCCCTCAAGATAGTGCCATTCCAAATCGTCAATATCTATGCGTCCGTTGCCGTTGGTGTCGCGAGTCAGTTCGAATATCTTGCCCTTGATACGCGTCTTGTCTATATCGAACAGGGGATTCTCCATCTCGAAGAGCGTGGGCTGGTAGTTCTTGTACTTCTTGCTTTCTACGGCATAGCTTGTCGAGATAAGTCGCCGCAGTCCAAGTCGTTCAAAGTTCTGTGCGAAGAAGCGCGTAAAGTTGCTCCACTCAGGATCGTCGCACGGCAGCAGCACCGTCTTGTTGCGGAATGTATCAGGATTGTACTCCAGATAGGCGTTCACCTCCTTCTGGATGTCGGCATACTGCGTGTAGAACTCATCGTTTTTGGCAGCTTTTGCTGCACCAAGATTACTATTATTGGCCATATTCTGCGATTGATAGTTTTAGTCAGCGCACACGACTATCAATCACGCCACGGCATATAAAAAGAGCGCGGTGCTCTTAATGCGCATAGCAAGAGGTGAAAGCCTAGGAATACTTTTGGAACCCCTGTCTACCAAGATGCACCACACTCTATGAGTGAGTACATCGCTATTAGGTAGAACAGGGAGTACGATATTCCTACGACTCACCTGTCACTTATTATTTCCGTGCTTGTTATACCAATCTGAGTTTCCTAGGCTTTTCTTGGCTATGCGCGAAATAATAGCGAATGCTTCATCAGTCCGGATTTCTCCCCGAACCGACGGCAAAAATACGAAAATAATTTTAATGCAGTTGCTCTAAGAAGAAAAAAGTGAAGAAAAGTTCTTTTTTAGCAGCTGATGTTGAGACGAGGGTGGAAATGTTACTATGATAATAGGTCTATTTCTTGCCTGCAAAGTAACAAATATGGCCAAATACTAAAGCCTCTGTTTTGTATTGTATCGTCGTGTGGAGGCTATCCACGCGACAGAAAACATCTGGCCGTGTTGTTCGTTCCATCGCGATGGAACGAACAACACGGCCAGTTCCTTTTCGGTAGGCTGCTATTGTCTTGGGGCTTTTCGTCGTGAAGAATGTCACCTTTTTGGTTGGGCTGTCCGCGTTCACGCCTCGGTGTCGTGCGCCTTATCTGCCGTTCTTTGCTGACAGAGAAACGTGGAAATGTGCACATCCTGAGCGGCTCTGAGTTGAAGAACGGACTTAAGCAGTTCAAGGATGAAGCATGATTAAAATCACAAGTCCCAGATATCGTCGTGCCATCGGATTTCGGGCGGCGTGTCGGGTTCTTGGATGACGATGGCAATGACGGGATAACGGACGGGCATGGGCGACGGATGTTGCAGCTTCCATGCCACCATGGCACGCTGGAGGAGGGTACGCTTCTTGGAGGTGATGGCCGCTTCGGCATTCCACTCCTCGCCGTGGCGCGTCTTCACTTCTACGAAATAGAGCGTGCCGTCCTTCTGGGCGATGATGTCCACCTCCTTGCGTTCGTGCCGCCAGTTGCGGGCCAGTATCTCGAAGTCCCTTGCCTCCAGATAGTCGACAGCCAGGTCTTCGCCCCATTTCCCGAAATCATTGTGCCGTGCCATGATGTCCGTTTTAGTTAGTTGTGCTTTATCCAGATGAGTTTGCTCGTGTCGTAGCCGCGACGTCGGGCTTCCTTCAGGAACAGTTCCTTCGCATCCTTAGTGAGTTGAGGCTTGCGAGAGAGGATCCAAAGATAGCTGTCGCTGCTGCTACCGACGAGGGCATATTGGTAGTCCTTGTCGACGAGAAGGATGCGGTAGTCTGAGTAGAATGGTCCGAAGAACGAAACGCGTAGCAGGCCAGCCGTGTCCGTAGTCTTCGCCTTGCCTTTCGATTCCTTTGGTTTGCCATTCTTGATGCCCGTGTTCAGCACTTCAATCTTGCCGTCGGTGCGCAGTTTGTACGTAGCCTTCGTCTGTTCCATACCGCGTTCGAACCAATGGTCGTAGCGTGCCACCTCGTACCAACTGCCGAGGAAGCGTTTTAGGTCAAACGTCTTGACTGGGGTGTTGTCGATGGTGGCGGCCTGGCATGCCAGAGCGATGCAAACAGCGTAAATGAGCATTAGAATCTTTTTCATATTGTTGTGTTGTTTTTAGTTTGCTTTGTTTTGGTCTTTGCAGTTATGATGTTTAAAGGTTGTTGGGCGCTTGTCGCTTAGAAAGTTCGCCTTTCATCCCATGCGTTTGGGATTTTAGGAGGCTTCAACGTAGTATCTTCTGTATTTGCTTTTCCGTAGCGTATGGCAACAAATTGGACAGATGCTCGCTCATGCGCTGATACGACTCTTCAGGGGTGCGCTCGCATCGGCTGGCGTCTGGCCCTAAGAGGCGTTCGGGCGTAGTGAGCAGCGACCACCCGAAACCGTATTCATGTCCGTGCTTGTCGGTAGGGTAGACGAAGTCCTCGGTGACGATGCGGCACGCCATTTGCAAACGTGAGACGTAGGCATCGAAGCGCGACCGCATCTTCGGACCTGTGAGGTCGCAGGCGGCCCGCAACTCTCGGTTTATCATGCTGCCGTTCTCGCGAAGCGTGGCGAGGATGATGTCCTCAATGCTCCCCTCTGCCGGTTGGGGATGTTGGCTGCGTCGCCAATTGCAGAAATCGGGCCACCATTCGCGGCTGATGAACACAGCCTTGCCAGCGAAGAATTTACCATAGACACAATTGCCATCACGAAGCACAGAGCCTTTCCACTCCCACAGGGGCCACTCCCACGAACCGTCGGGGAAGACCGTGTACCTGCACTCTTCAGCCATCATGCTTTCGGCTGAATAACCGGGTATGCCGCTTTCCAGCAAGGGTAGGAAACCTATTTGCTGTATGCATGTTATTAGTTCGGGGCAGGTATGTATATACGAATTCTGCTCACGTTGGTGTAAGTTTTTGAAATAATCTGAGAATGAATTCATAACTATCGGATTCAAGCTGTCGTCGGTGAATGCGTGTACAAAAGTAAGGAATATCAGACAAATGTCGGACAAATGTCTGGAAGAAAAGTTGGAGAAGATATATTTTTTGATGCACCTTTGCAGTAAAAAACTAAAAAAGCCGTAAAAAAAGGGCTTCATGGAGGCTAAGGTGACAGGGGACATCAGCCTCGGACTCTCCGGCGCCAGCAAGGGCGAGGTTACACTCAAGGGCGGCCTTCTACGCACAGTGTGCACTGGGGCCTCCAAGCTCAACGCCAAGGTCAACTGCACCCGCATCCACGCCAACTGCGACGGTGCCTCAAAGACCACCTTCAGCGGCACTGCCGACAAGGTGGAGATTGACTGCAGCGGCGTGGCGGTGAACATAGACACCAACGCATCAGGGCCTGGTGTGCGAGCCCACGGCATTAGGTGCGCAGATCAAGGGTGCTGGGCATGTGTTAAAGAACGCTAATTGTTGGGGTAAAAATGATATATTTGCGTTATTATAGAAGAATACTGTGTAGAAGCAATAACGAGAATGCAGACCGATCAAGAACTGATACGCAGCATCGTCGAAGGCGACGGAAGTGCAGCCCGGCAGCTCATCAAACGCTATGAAAGGCGGGTGATGCAGCTGGTGCGGCGTATGGTGGTGCGGCGCGAAGAGGCCGAGGAGGTGGTGCAAGACACCTTCGAGGGCGCGCTGCGGAGCCTGCCTACGTTCGACCCTCAGCGTGCATCGCTGCCGACATGGCTGCTGGGCATCGCCTACCGCAAGGCGGCAGAGCACCTGCATCGCTGCCGACCCGTGCTCTATATCGAAGAGCATGAGGGCGCCTTGCAGGAGGCAGAGGACGAGGCGGCTGTGGACGCTGCGCTGTCGGAGATGACTGAAGAGCGGGTCAATCAGCTGATGGCCGCCATACGCACGCTATCGCCCGCCGAACAGACTTTGCTGCAGCTGCGCTACACCGACGACCTGTCGCTGGCAGAGATCGGGAGCATCACGGGGCAGTCCGCCGCCTACACGGCGACTCGTCTGCAACGCATCCGACGCAAACTGTATCACCTCATCACTACACAGGATTATGGAAACAAATAAGACTCACCATGACGCCGCCCTGCGCGAGGCGCTGAGACGCTTAGATGAATGGGAAGAGCGAGGAATGACGAATGACGAATCAGGAGAAATGACGAATGACGAATCAGGAGGAATGACGAATGACGAATTTCGCTTCGCTCGAAAAGACGAATCCAAATCACCTTCAAACCCTGAAGGTAACTCTTATTCGTCATCCATCATTCGTCATTCGTCATTCATCACTCGTCATTCGTCATTCATCACTCGTCATTCGTCATTCATCACTCGTCATTCTCCAAGTATGGAGCGTCCCTGCGGGCCGAGCGCGTCATTCAAGAAGATCGCCGCCATCTTCCTCGCCGCCGCCTTCCTCGGCAGCCTCACATGGGCCATAAGCCCCCTCATACGCCAAAAGGAAAAGGCCCCCCGATCAGCAGGGGTATCCACTCTCCCCCTTGAGGGTGAGCGGGGAGGGGGTCTTGAGCGGGAAGGGGGTCTTTTGCTCTTTGCCGACGTACGCCTCGACTCCATGCTGGCGATTGTGAGCCAACATTATGGCATAGCCGTCTTCTTCGGTGAAGAGCAACTGAGAGGGTTGCGCATCCACACGAAGTGGAATCCCGAGGACAGCCTCGCGGCGTTCATCGAGAACCTGAATGAGCTGGACGAACTGAGTCTGACAGAGCAGAGAGATACTATCTTCGTACAGAAAGGAGGCGCACAATGAAAACGAAAGTGATATTCCTTATCATCTTCATACTATCATCCTGTCCTCTGTCGGCACAGGTGACAGCCCTCGCCCAGGCCCTCGCCCGCCTCAACGAGCAGCAAGAGGATTGGACGATTACGTTCGTGGCCGACGAACTCCAAGGATTACAGGTGGAGACCTCGGCGTTGCCTGAAGAAGTGGATGTGCCCGAAGCCGTGGAACGACTGACGAAAGGACTGCCCGTGCGGGTGAAGGTGAAGAAGTCCGTGCGCCAGATCTATGTGCAACGCAAACGGGATAAAGACATGATGAGCATTCACGGCAAAGTGCTGGACAACATGACTCGCAATGACCTGCCTGGAGCTGTGGTGACATTAATGACACGGGACAGCACCATAATAGATACACGGGAGGCTAAATCCTTTTGGATGGATATGGATAACAGCGGCTACACGTCGGACTTCTACTTCGAGGTCCCTCATCGGCAGCAAGCATACATCCTAAAAGCAACTTTCGACGGGCACGACACCACATACGTAGATTATAACCTGAGCAACGTTGGCAGGCGTGAGTTCCTGCGCGAACTGCCGCCCATACTGATGCACAAGACCATACGCCATACGATGCGCGAGGTGACCGTCACCGCATCGAAGGTGATGTTCTACTATCGCGGCGACACGGTGGTCTATAACGCCGATGCCTTCCAGCTGGCCGAAGGCTCAATGCTCGATGCGCTGGTGAAACAGCTGCCGGGAGTAGAGCTGAAGGACGGAGGCGAAATCACCGTCAACGGCAAGCGCGTGGAGGCCCTGCTGCTCAACGGAAAAGACTTCTTCAGGGACAATAACCGTGTGATGCTCGAAAACCTGCCGGCCTATACGGTGAAACAGTTGGAAGTTTATGAGAAGTACGGCGACAAGAGTGAATTCCTCGGGCAGCAACTGGAAAATGACAAGCGCTATGTGATGGACGTGAAGCTGAAGCGGGAATACAGTATCGGATGGCTGGTGAACGCCGAGGCAGGAGGAGGAACTGCCGACCGCTATCTCGCCCGCCTCTTTGCCATGCGCTTCACCGATCACTCGCGCCTCGCGGCCTACTTCAATGCCAACAACCTGAACGACGGCGAACGACCGGGCGAAAGCGGTGGCTACACGATGGGGGCAAATCCAGGACAGCAGACGCGACAACAGGGCGGCATCGACTATTTCGCCGAGGAGCGCGACAAGAAGTGGAAGCTGGAGGGCAACGTCCGCGCCGAACACAAGACGAATGATGTGACAACCGTCACGGAGCGCGTGAACTACCTGCCTGGCGGCGACACCCGCGAGCACAGCCGTTCGGCGGCGGAAGACAAGTCCGTCAGCGTGAGCACGTGGAATCAGTTCCAGTACAACTTCCCGAAGGTGCAGCTCCGCGTCAAACCCAGCTTTGACTATCAACGATGGAACAACCGTTCGCTCTTCCAATCCTCAGCGTGGGACGTCAATGACACCATCATCAACACCAACCTACAGCAAGGCTCGCGGAGTGGTTATTCCCTGCACCCCAACCTTTCGACCTTCACCGCCGTCAAGTTGGAGGGCAGCAGCGACTATCTGGAATTCGAGACCGATGCCTGCTACGACGTGAAAGCCGACGACCGCTTCAACCGCCAGCGCGTGTCCAGTATGTCCCCATACTATGGCGACCAATACTTCAAGGGCCACCCCGACCGCCACGGCAAGTTCTGGGCACAAGGTATGTACCATTGGACCATCCGCCGTGGCCTCAACCTCGAAACCTACCTCAGCTACGAATACCGCAACACGCAGCGCGAATCCTCGCTTTTCCTTTTAGACAGAATGGACCGAGCGGACACGCTGGATCTTGGTGTGCTGCCCTCCGTGGCGGAATACGAACGGACAATGGACGCTGCCAACAGCTACAATTATCTCCTGACCGAACATTACTACTCCGTGCGACCATTCCTATGGTGGTTCCCCAAGATGAAGAACGGCCGTTGGAGCATCAGCCAGCGCCTGCCCATACGATTGCTCAACCGCACGCTGCACTACCAGCGCGGACAGGTTGATACTGTCATTACGCACCGCACCGTCCTCTTCGACACCGACTACAGCTATGCCGAGGGACGATGGGAAAACGGGAACGCCCTATTCATCGCCTACCGTCTGAAGGCTGACGCCCCCTCGATGCTCAACTTCGTCAACATACGCGACACCACAGACCCGCTGAACATCACTGAAGGCAACTCCGACCTGCGCAACATCTACCGCCACAGCCTCCAGGTGCATCATCAGAAGAACTATAAGAAAAAGCAGATACAGCTAACAGGTGGATTGGACTTCGTGCTGACACAGAACGCCACGGTCATGAGCCAGCTCTACGACCCAGAGACAGGTGTTAGAACCTACAAGCCCTATAGCATCAACGGCAACTGGGAAATCATCGGAGCCTACGGCATCGGCAACCTGCCGATCGACAAACGAGGCCGACTGCGCATCTTCGTCGTGCCGAACGTTGGCTACCGCCACAGCGTGGACCTCACGGGCACGACACAGCTGGAACGCAGCACCGTCACCACCACCAGCCTGAACCCGCTGTTCGTCGCCAGATACAGCCTCGGCGACCTCGGCAACCTGAAGCTTGACTGCGAACCCAAGTGGCAATGGCTCCACAGCCCGCGCACCGACTTCACAGACTTCCACGTGGCCGACTACAAGACCTCGCTCGCCGTGCTGCTGAACCTGCCGTGGAAACTTCAACTATCGACCGACCTGACCTTCAACGCACGCCGCGGCTATGCCGACGCCTCGATGAACACCAACGACTGGATGTGGAAGGCACGCCTTGCGCGACCCTTCTTCAAGGGCAACCTCGTCGTGATGCTCGACGGCTATGACCTCCTCGGACAGCAGCGAAGCACCACCAACGTACTCAACGCCCAAGGCCGCATCGAGACATGGACCAACGTCCCGCCCCGCTACGTCCTGCTCCACGCCGTCTGGCGCTTCAACAAACAGCCGAAGAAAAAAGATTGATTACTTGATTTCAATAAAGCAGTTAATTTTCATTAGTCCTATAGGCAACCCGCCCCGCTGCGTCGTGATGACGCGGCGGTTTTTTTTCATATAGAGCTGCTGACTCAAGCAGCAAGGTCATCCTATTTTCGTTGATAGAGGTATAGCTTCTTGAGGTATCAAGCGTCACCTTCGGGATGCCGAGTGGATGTCGATTGGCGACCTTCATAAACTTGAGCGACTACAATTCTGCCTTTAACCTGTGCAGAATCACATTTTTTGGCATAAAGCCAATGAGAAAGGAAGCTGCGATACCGCTTGTTTGACCAGGAAAACGTATTTTTGCAGCGAGAAAGGGAACTTTTTCGGTCGCGAAGGTTTAGTAAATCGCGATTCATGTGTTATAGAAGGTGTATGAAAGACAACGAAGCACTCGAAACGCTGTTCCGCACGCACTACCGCGGGATGTACCGGCTGGCCATGACGCTGCTGCACGATGAGGCAGAGAGCAAGGACGTCGTGGCTGACGTGTTTGTGCGGATGGCAGAGGCCGGCCGCACGGAAGGCGCCAGCTATCTGCTTGCCGCGGTGCGCAACCGTTGCCTGAACCAGCTGCGCAACCGTTCCATCCAGCAGCGCATCCAGCGGCTCTATCTCTTGGAACAGGAGGTGGAAGCGAAACCGGCGGAACAGCTGTGCGAGGAGGCGCGACTGCTGGAGCAAGGCATCGGAAAGCTGGAGCCCCCCGTATGCCGGCAGGTCGTCAGGCTACACTTCGAGCAGGGCCTGACCTTCCGCGAGATTGCCCAGCAACTATGCACCAGCGAGACGACGGTCTATAAGTACCTGCGTCGCGCGATGAACCAATTACGTCAACACCTTAATAATGAATTGTGAGTTATGAAAGACGAGCCTAAGACCGACGTTCTGCTGCGCATGATGGAGCAGCCGGAACGATATACCGAAGAGCAGTGGCGCGACATCCTCAGCGACAGCGAGTGTCGCGAGCTCTACACATTGATGGCCATGACACGTGGCAGCGTCGCTGCAGCCAAGGCCGAGGCCGCTCTGACAGATGAAGAGATAAAAGAAGAATGGGAGAGAGTAAAGGGAATGACGAATGACGAATCTCGCTTCGCTCGGAATGTAGAATCAACGTTACTTTCGAGTTTTGATAGTAACTCTCATTCATCATTCTTGAAGGATCAAGCGTCCCAGAGGGTCGAGCATTTCACTCATCTTTCTTCATACAAAAACACTCTTTCTCATTTCAAATTGCAAATTTCACTTTTTGTAGCCGCCCTCTTCATCGCTGGTCTCTTCATCCTTGTTCCGCGCTTGAAAGATTCTCGTTCGCTGGCCATCTACGAAGGCAGCTACGTGATAGAAAACGGACAGCGGTCGGATGATCTCAGGGACATCAAAGCCGACATCAATGAGGCCCTGAGCATGGCAGACCAAGCAGAACTCCTGAGCCGAGAATAATATATAATAAGGTATATGAGACAGAAACTTTTTATACTGACAAGCTTGTTGCTGGTGACTTTCACGGTAGCAGCACAAAGCGGCGCTTCGCGCAAGGAGAACAGCATAGACCGCTTCGTGGATAACGAGAGCACCATCGGACACAGCAAGTTCACCAGCGTGGTGGAGCGCGACCCACGAACGCATGAGGTCGTCCGTGTGATCAAGGTGCGAGAGCTCACCCGAGGCATAGACATCAGCAAATGCCAGGAGACCTTCGAGGCCGAGAGCAAGAGGGGACGCTTCTCCCACAGCATCGATGCCGACAACCGTCACACATTGCTGGTGGCCGTGGAAGGTAAGCGTCAGGACCGCATCTATATGCTTCAATATACCGGCAGGCAAGCTTTGCAGGGACACGACGGAAAAGTGACGATTGTCATTAAAATGAAAAATAGCCACGACTCACCTTCCCAGTGAGGCAGCGAGTAGATACCACCCAAGAACAAACATCAAAAAACATTACGTATATGAAACGACTCCTTACATTCATCATCGCAATCGCATCAGTTGCAGTCCTCACCGCAAGAGTTACATCCCCCTCACTCACAGGAATGGCAAAGGGCAGGTCTGCATTCTCTACCCGTAGCTATCCGCTCAAGGACTTCACGCAGCTTGAGGTGAGCAACGTCGTGAAGGTCATCTACACACAAGGCGACTCCTACGACGTCCGGCTGACAGGCCGCACAGACTGGCTTGACCGGATGGAGGTGAGCGCCACTGCCGGCACGCTGAAGGTGCGTGCCAAGAACAGCAAGGCGTTCAACAACGTGAAGAAGAAGGACCAACCCGACGGCCAGCATAATTTCATTCTGCATCTCACGGCACCCTGCCTGCAGGACATCAGCCTCAGCGGCGTTTCGGTCCTCGTGAGCAAACGCCTCACGTCCGACCGACTGACCGTGCATCTTCAAGGTGTCTCGGCGTTCAAGGTCGACGCCATCGAGTGCGACCAATACAATTTCTACCTCAGCGGCTGTTCGAAAACCGAGGTCGGCAACATCGTGTGCAAACATTTCAAAGGCGACATGAGCGGAGCCAGCAATGCAAATATTGAGCAACTCGGCGCCAAAGACCTCCGGTTCAGCATCAGCGGAGCCAGCAAGGTCAACCTGCTGCAAGCCTCACGATGTGAGCGCGCCACCTTTAGCGTCAATGGTGCATCGAAGCTCAATCTCTCGGCTGAGGTGACTGGGGACATCAGCCTTGGACTCTCCGGTGCCAGTAAGGGCGAGGTTACACTCAAGGGCGGCCTTCTACGCACAGTGTGCACTGGGGCCTCCAAGCTCAACGCCAAGGTCAACTGCACCCGCATCCACGCCAACTGCGACGGTGCCTCAAAGACCACCTTCAGCGGCACTGCCGACAAGGTGGAGATCGACCGCAGCGGAGTGGCGGTGAACATAGACACCAGCCGCCTCAACCAGTTCTGATTCACTCTACTTCCAGAACATAATACAAAAAGGCCCGCCACATCGCAACATGATGTGGCGGGCCTTTTTTGATGAATAATGAAAGTGAACCATGAAAAGTGAACAATGATAGGTGGTGCAGATTCTAATGTTTTACTTTATACACCTTATGGGATTGACGCTTTAAAAGTGTTGAGCGGATGATTCCTGACTCTGAGAATAAAGTATTCAACAAAACCAAAGATAAATGCCAGACCGCTAAACAATCTTAAAGTTTTCGTCAAAATATCCTTTCTCTCGACGGATATTCTTATCTTTACCTCGCAAACGCGATTATAACACAATTTAAAAAACACAGGAACAATGAAAAAGTTTATGATTTCAGCAGTGATGGCTCTGTCGTGTCTCACGGCTATGGCACAAGAAGTGATCAAGCTCCCCGCACCTGATAAGAGCGTAGCAGGCATGAGCGTAATGGAGGCATTATCGAAACGTCAGTCGGTGCGCAGTTTCACATCTCAGGCGCTTACCGATTCACAATTGTCGTTGCTGTTATGGGCTGCAAATGGTGTTAACCGAGAGGATGGCCGTTTGACTGCTCCCACGGCAATGAACCGTCAGGATATCCAAGTGTATGTGTGCCGTGCTGATGGTGCATTCCTTTATGATGCTAAAGCTCACGCACTGACTCGTGTCAGCAAAGAGGATGTTCGCGCTTATGTTGCCGGCGACCGTCAGCCGTTTGCTAAGGAAGCCCCGGTAAGTCTACTTGTCGTGAGCGACCAACGAAAGTTCGGACCGCGTCCCAGTCCTGATTATGGGCGGCTTGATGCTGGCTACGTTTCACAAAACATTTATCTTGCTGCAACGGCTATGGGTTTAGGTACGGTGGCTCGTGCGATGATGGATCGCGAGCAATTGGCGAAGGCTTTGAACTTGGTTGATGCTCAGTTGCTCTTGCTCAATCATCCTGTGGGATACGTTAAAAGTGAATAATTCATCCTTCTGCTATTCAAGGAATAGGTGTACATTTTTTTGCATTGACTATAAGTCAGTAGAACGAATGTATAAAGAGATTTGTTGATTCAACATTTAGGAAATGTTAAATGCAAGGCTTCGGTCTTGCATTTTTGTTTTATAATACTTTCCTTTGCACCGTCGGAATCGTTTAAGACGCCCGAATTGACAGCACTATTCATCTCTTAAATTCCTGTTTTCACAATGAAACGAAGCAAGTCAATACAACTCTCTATGGCCCTGGCCGTCGCCAGCAGCATCGGCCTCGTCGCCTTCACCTCCTGCGACACTCCACAGAGCATCGCTTGGAGCTACTATTATTGTGCTGAGGACACCTTGGCAGCAGGCGACCCGTTAGCCGCAAGACATTTCCTGAAGAGAAGCAACAAAAGTGCGGATCCAGCACTTGCTCAGAAGGTAGATTCGTTGGCAGAAGTCATAGAGCGGGCAATCGCAGAAAAAGAGAAATAACAAGCTAAACCCTGTAGAGTTATGATCAAACTTAGTCAGAAGGAAGAAGAAGTGATGGAGCACATCTGGGAGCTGGGCGAATGTACGCCTCGTGACGTGCTGCAGCGCTACCCCGAGCCGCTGCCGTTGCTCAATGGCATACAGAATGTGTTCCAGTCGTTGGAACGCAAAGGCTACCTCGACCATCGTCGCGAGGGCCGCGGCTATGTCTACTGGCCCATTGTGGAGAAGAAGGACTATGGTCGCTCGCGCCTCGGCTCACTCATCGACCGTTTCCTCGACGGTTCCATCAAGGAACTCGTCTCGTTCTTCGCCAAGGAACAGAAGTTGAGTGCCGAGGAGTTAAGAGAGATTATTGAAGAGATAGAAAAGAAATAGGAAATGCTATACATCATCAAAGCCAACCTCATCCTTGCCCTGCTGTGCCTGTTGTTTCAGGTGCTGATGCATCGCGACACGTTCTTCGGCGTGCGTCGTCTGATGCTGTGGGGCATCTATGCCACCGCCTTCCTGCTACCCTTGTGTAATCTGCAGGCTTTGCTGACAGCCGACACCGCCGCCAGCGATATGGCCGAAGCTTACGCCAGCTATGTACTGCCCACGCTGAATGTTACCGCCATGCGCGTTGCCAGCTTTGGAGTAGAGCAGAACGAACCCGGGTGCGGTATGTGGTTCGTAGGTATGATGGCGCTCTGGATGATCATCTACCTCATTCCCGTCGTGTGGATGACAGCGAAACTTCTCATGCAGGTGGCATACCTTATATATTTAAGGTGTACGTGCAGCCCTTTGGGAATGACGAATGACAAATCTCGCTTCGCTCGGAATGACGAATCAGGAAGAATGACGAATGACAAATCTCGCTTCGCTCGGAATGACGAATCAAAGTCATTTTCCAATCCTGAAAGTAACTCTCATTTGTCATTCGTCACTCGTCATTCGTCATTATTCCGCTTCCCCCGTCCCTGCAGTCCCTTCTCGTTCGGTCCGTGGATTTTCATCCATCCCGAAGGCATGGACGAACAGACGCTGCGCGAGGTGCTCATCCACGAGCATGCCCACGTGCGCGGCTGGCACACCCTCGACATCCTCTTTTCCCAACTCGTCTGCATCCTCTTCTGGTGGAATCCCGCCACATGGGTGATGCGTCGCGAGGTGCGGCTGAATCTGGAGTTCATTTCCGACGCAGCCGTTATCGGGCAGCAAGCGGACAAACGGGAGTACCAATACCGCCTCCTCGGTTTCTCTACTCAGACAAACGTAGCCGCGATTGCCAACAACTTCAACGTCCTGCCCCTCAAACGCAGAATTACAATGATGAACCTGCGTCGCACCCGCCGCACAGGGATGATTAAGTACACCCTCTTCGTGCCTGTGGCAGCAGCATTGCTCTTTGCCTGCAACCTCGACTCCCTGGCACGCACCATTGCCGAGACGGTTAAGAAGCCACTCATGATTGTGGATGGGAAACGTGTCAGCGAAGCGGAAATCCAGGCCCTTCCTCCTGAACAAATTGATAATATCACCGTGTTCAAAGAAACAAGCGCCCAAGCTGTTTATGGCGACGAAGGCAAAGACGGGGCGGTGGTCATCGAAATAAAGAAAGACAGAGAGCAGGCAGCAGCCACAGAACAGGTTGACAACACGAAGGCGCAAACCATCCAGCCTACCACCGCTGAAGCCGACAACGAAATCTATGACGAAGCCGAGCAGAAACCTCGATTCCCCGGTGGCGACGCAGCCTTCAATCAATACATAGCCCAGCACGTGCGTTATCCGAAGGCTGCTGCCGAGAACGGTGTAGAAGGAAGCGTCAAGGTGCAGTTCATCGTTGAGGCTGACGGGCACATCACTAATGTGCATGCCATCAACTCACCTACGGAAGAGGCTGATGCGAAGGTCTACGCATACGGGGCATCTGATAAACAGCCGTCGCAAGAAGAAAACGACGCGGGCCATCGTGCCCTGCGTGAAGCAGCCGAGGAACTCTTTCGTGGGATGCCGCCCTACGAGCCTGGACTGCAAAACGGAAAGCCTGTCCGCGTGAAGATGACGAACACCGTCAACTACGGCCTAAGATAAAATAACACCCATAGATTAAATCTGTTACGTAATCCGCCTGAATGGCGGACAGCCCTTGCTATGCCCAATTAAAATGAAAAGTGAAAAATGAAAAGTGAAAAATATAAATTACAGTTGCCATGCAAAAGATATTATTAACTATGTTGGCTCTGACGCTGACGATAGCAGCGCAGTCCGCGAAGATTGATTCAACAATGTTTGTTGCTTTCTATAATTATTCCATCCAGACGCAGGACGAGGAGGGAGAGGACGTCACGGACTCGATACGACTGGCACTGCTGGTGGGAACCAGAGCCACGTACTGCACCACCGTTCTTTCCTACAATAAGGATGGACGGGCGAGTCAGGAGATGCAGAATGCATTCATCATGCATCATCAGAATGTGCTGACCGACTTGGAGAAGTCGGAGGTGATTGCCGTCGAACCCATCTATCCTCATCGCTACGAAACCCATGATACGTTGGCCGAGATTGACTGGATGCTGACCGACGACACGCTGACCATCAGCGGACTGCTCTGCCATCGTGCCACGGGCAAGCTCTACGGCAAACAATGGAAGGCGTGGTACACCGAGGAAATCCCGTCGTCGGCAGGCCCGTGGAAACTGCGCGGACTGCCGGGACTGATCGTGAAGGCCGAAGATAGCGAAGGCATTCACTGCTTCACCCTCTATGAGACAAAGAACGAGGTGCGCGACATCAACATGATTGGCAATCCTGAGTACCAGAAGCTGAGCCGCAAGAAGCTGATGGCGTTCAAGAAGAAGACGTTGGGCAATCCCCGCTATGCGAAGGAGCCGACTTATTATGTACCCAAGGGCGCCGATGACGTAGTTGAGGTAAACCTAAACGGTACCATGTACTATGTCGGCATGAATTCTCACATGATGACTCCTCAGAAGAGCCACGTATATCAACCGTTAGAATTGGAATAACCCCCAATGAAAAATGAAAAGTGAAAAATGAAAAGTGAAAAATATAAATTACAGTTGCCATGCAAAAGATATTACTAACCATGATGGCCCTTGCGCTGACGGTAGCAGCGCAGGCACAGCGAGACACGATAGGCGTGTCGAAGTTCACGGCGATCTATCGCTATGAGTGTAAGACCACTGATGCCGACGGGCAGCCGGTGACGGACTCGATGTACATCGCAGTACAGACTTCGGGTGGCATCACCAAGAGCTTCCCTTACGATGAATATAGCAGGCAGAAGAAGGGCGGCTCGCGCATTGCTGACGGCTATCTGGCCGCTCAGATGCACATGGCTACTGTCTTCACGAACTACCCCGAAGGCTGCATCACAACGCAGGAGATGCTCTATCCGTATCGCTACATGACGGACGAGCCACTGGAAAAGCCGGACTGGACTCTGACGAATGGGCAGGACAGCATTTGCGGCTACGCCTGTCTCTCAGCCACGACGAAGTATCACGGCCTGACGTGGAACGTGTACTATACGGAGGACGTGCCAGCCAGCATTGGGCCGTGGAAACTGGGAGGCTTGCCTGGTCTCATCACGAAGGCCACCGATGCCAAGGGCATACATACCTTTACGCTTTACGGCTTCCATCAGGAGGACACTCCAATAATATTCACCCAGTACGTCAATTGGATTGCTCCTGACGGGCACGGCAAGTTCGCAGCCCAGCGTGTAGATTATCAGAAGATGAAAGCCTCTAAATTCCTTGCATACAAGAAGAAAGTCCTGGGCAACTCTCGCTACTTGAAAGATCCCACCTACTATGCCGCCGACACCATGGATACCTTCGGGTATGTGGAGAATAGTTATAATTCGGCTGGCGGCAGCGTCAGCAGTGTTGCCGGTGTGGTCATCGTTTCCAATCCACATCAGTATCAACCGTTGGAATTAAAATGAAAAAGATTATGTTAGCCATGATGGCCCTCGCCGTGACGATAGCAGCGCAGGGGCAGGTAGAAGTGATTGACACGGCACAGTTTGTGGCGGTGTACGACTATGAATGCAGGACACAAGACGACGAAGGGCAGAATGTCTCTGACAAGATGCAGGTCGTGGTGCAAGTGGGACGGACGGTAGTGAAGTCGATGCCGCGCTCGACCTATCGACAGAGTGACGGGTCGGCTGATATAGCAGCAGACTATCAGGAGGCGTATATGCACATGCCTACGGTGTGGACGGGCTATCCCACAGGGCAAACCACCGTGCGTGAGTTTATTTTCCCGCATGAGTATGAGGGCTATGAGCCGACGCCCTACATCGCATGGACACTATCGGAAGACACCATGACGGTGAGTGGTTATCTCTGCCAACAGGCCACGGTGACGTTCCGGGGCGTAGAGTGGCACGTATGGTACACCGAGGAGATTCCGTCGTCGGCTGGGCCGTGGCGACTGCGTGGTCTGCCGGGAATGATTGTCGAGGCCAAGAGCGACGCGCACACGTTCCGCCTTGCGGAAGTGAGACAAGAGTCATCGCCCATTACTGCGCCAGAGCAAAGTCCCGATGTGCATCGGATGAAGTACGCCAAGCTGCTGAAGCACAAGAACGCGATCTATGGCAACCGCGAATATGCCAAGAATCC
>DGSC01000035.1:21306-45057 GCA_002391275.1 Prevotellaceae bacterium UBA4372
CAACGGCCAGCAACTTGTGCTTGCCAATGGCGGCCACCCGCTGCTGACGAAGGCACATGTGTATCAACCGCTGGAGCAGTGAGAGCAAAGCCAAACTTGTTTGAACTTTGCCGAATCGCGACAGCGGAAGACGAAGTCAACCACTGGAACTGAAGTAAAGAAGTATGCAACGACTCCTATACATTATATTATATGTGGTGCTGGCAGCGTCAGCATCAGCACAGGTACGGGTGACGGGACGGGTGATAGACCTGCAGAACAACCCCGTGAGCGATGTGATTGTGAAACTGGTGAACGGCACGAAGACGTTGGCGTTCACCAGCAGTAACGCGCAGGGTGTGTATAACCTTGAAGTCAAGAACGTGCCGACGGGCGAAAGGCTACGGGTAGGCGAGCAAAGCTCGGGAATGGTGACGCTACAGTTCAACCACGTCGGCTATGAGAAGGAGTCGGAAAGGTTGTCGCTGAAGGAGAAGGTGACGAAGGTGGACATGATTCTCACTCCGAAGAATATCTCGCTGAAGGAGGTGACGGTGAAGGCTGACCCGCTGCGGCAACGGGGCGACACGCTGAGCCATAACCTCGCGTCGTTCCTCGGCAAGGGCGACGTGACCCTGGAGGACGGGCTGAAGCGGTTGCCAGGCGTGGATGTGGCGAAAAGCGGTGCCATCAGCTATATGGGTAAGCCCATCTCACAGTTCAACATCGAGGGGCTGGACCTGCTGGGCGGCAAGTATAACCTGGCCACGCGGAACATCCCGGCGGACTACGTGACGCAGGTGGAGATTGTCCGCAACCACCACAGCCGACGGGTGGAGAAGGACGTGCCGAGCAACGAGGTGTCGATGAACATCAAACTGGCCAAGAAGGCGAAGTTCAAACCATTCGGACAGGAAGAGGCGGGCGTGGGAGCCTCACCCCCAACCCCTCTCCAAGGGGAGAGGGGAGTGATTACACCCGACGTGGAATCTCAGCTGCAAGACTATCTACGCCCCTCGCCTGTCGGAGAGGGGTCGGGGGTGAGGCTTCTTCTCGGCGTGACGGGCATGATGTTCACCGATAAGTTCCAAACCATCTGCTCGCTGAAGGGCGGCAACTACAAGGATTTCGGACAAGCCGACATGAGAGATCACTTTGGCGGCTCTGACGTGACGACACCCGCCACGAGCCTGTTCGGTGGCTTCGACGGCGGTGCGCCTCCACAGGGCGAATACCTCTACCAGCGCAACGGCATGGCGACGCTCAACGGCATCCTGAAGCTCGACTCAGCCACGACGGTGAAGGTGAATGCCGACTACAGCTACCACCGCGCCACGCACGACATCAGCCAAAGCAGCACGTATATGGCAGGGGACGGCAGCTACATGACCGTGAGCGAACAGACCTCGCCGCTCACGAAGGTGCATCTGCCCAAGCTTACGATGAACTATCTGAAGAATGCCGACCACGTGTATCTCAGCGAGACGTTTGTGCTGAAAGGAAAGTTTGAGCAGAACGAAGGGGATGTGCTGGCTAACGGCTCTATGGTGGAGCAGCGGAGGAAGACATCTTCGTTCGAGGTGGGCAACGACCTGTTCTGGATGGGCAGGACGGAAAAAGGCACGCGCCGACATGTCAATGCGTCGGTGGCGTTCAGGAGAACGCCCACGCTCAGACTGTCATTTAGCCTCACCCCCAGCCCCTCTCCAACGGGCGAGGGGAGTAGTTACTTCTCCACCGCAAATAACCAGCAGCAAGACTATATATTCCCCTCTCCACTCGGAGAGGGGTCGGGGGTGAGGCTTCAAACGGCACAGTCATCGACGCTCTCGATGAACGTCGGCTCATCGTTCCAGATTCCCATCGGCAAGGTGTTCCGGCTGAATCTGCCCGTCAGTGTGTCAGCAATGTATGACGACTTGGAAACAAACCGAGTGGCGACAGGGGAGGTGAACGACATTCGCGGCTGGTCGTTCACTCCCAGCCTGAATCCCGGCTTCGAGATACATTCGCGCAACCGCCGCTTCTACCTCAGTGCTGGACTGGGTGCTGCACTGAAGGGACTTTATTATAACAAACTCAACTATACCAAGCCCGTGCTCAATCCTTCGATGAGCATCAACTATACCTTCTCGGCCAACAGCAAATTGCAGTTCTCTACGGGCTACACGACGCAGATAGGCGATATGATGACGCTGCTGACCGAACCGATGCAGGTGGACTACCACACCGTGCGCACTTCGTCGGGCATCATCGGCGAATCGAACAACTGGAGCTCGTCGGGCGAATGGAAGTGGCAGCTGCCCATGCAGTACTTCACGCTGAGCCTCGCGGCCAGCCATAACGAGGGCAAACGCAACACGCTCTATTCGCAGAGCATCAGCGGCATAGACATCAGCAGTAGTGCTTTGCATCGCGACACCCGCAGCCGCTCCAGCAACTTCACCGTCAGCAGCACGAAGAACATCCCGTCACTCTTCGCCAAACTTGGGGTTGATGCGACCTACGGCTTCGGCGATAGCGAGCAGGCCGTTTCCTCCTTAGAAGGGGCAACGGATATCATCAAGGTACGCTCCAACAACTACAACCTCCACGGCAATGCCTCCGTAACGCCCATCCAGTGGCTCGAACTGCGCTACGACATCCGCTACGGCTGGTCACGCTCCCGCTACGCTGAGGAGAGTAACACCGTGACCTCCCTCACCCATTCTGGCGCCCTGCACATCTTCCCCATCGCCACCCTCGACCTCGCCGTCAGCTACGACCATGTGCGCCGCCAGCTCATCGCCGACCAGTACAAGCGCATGTCACTTTTCAACGCCTCGGCCCAGTACAAATTGAAACGCCTCGTACTCCGCTTGGAACTCGACAATCTTCTGAATCAGCGCCACTATGCCTATACCGTCTTCGACGGCATCAACACCTACAGCTACGACTACGGCCTGTGTGGTCGCACCGCCATGCTCCATGCCACTTTCAAGTTATGACACCTCTTGAAGATTACTTGATTTCAATAAAGCAGTTAAAGTCCTATAGGCACATCGGCCTCGCTGCGTCGGGAGACGTGACGGGGCTATTTTTATGATATTTTTGAATATTTTGCGTGACATTTTCGTGAAAAAGGGTAATATATAGGTAGAAAGCACGTTCTAAAGATATGCAACAGGACATCAGAATCAGCGATGAGCAGCTCGTCGAGCGCATCCGGGAAGGGCGGACAACGGACTTCGCGCTTCTGGTGCATCGCCACGCTCCCAGTCTGCTTCACTTCGTTGGCCGTATGCTGACGGTGCAGGAGGAGGCCGAAGAGGTGGTGCAGGATGCTTTGTTGTCGGCTTATCAGCGCTTGGGTGACTTCGATGCCAGCCGTGCTCCGTTCTCCGTTTGGCTGAAGCGCATCGCCTTCAACACCACGACGCATCGCTTGCGTGTACGCCGACCGCAGTTCGTGCCGATGGATGAGCATCAAGCCGAGGCGGACCCTACGGAGAGCAACGAGCTCGACCGTCTGCTCGCTGATGGGAAGCCTGACCGTACAGAACTGTTGGACAAGGCGCTGGAACTGTTGTCTGCTGAGGAACGCATGCTCATTCATCTTTTCTACACCGACGAGCGGCCACTTCGTGAGATCTCGTTTATCCTCGATTGTTCGGTAACGGCACTCACCAGTCGTCTGCATCGCATCCGCAAGAAACTCTATGTAACCATAAACCGATTGAGCAATGAATACCAACGACGTCCCTAAAGCACATCCTTCGCTGCTCGATGCCCTGCGCCGACAGGATGAGAAAGCCCAGCAGATGAATCTCTCCGAGGGATTCGAAGAGCGAGTAATGGGCTCGCTCCCGAAGAACCGGTCACCGCGTCTAAGATTAAGCCGCATCGCGGCCATTTTCCTCCTCGCTGCCTTCCTCGGCGGCCTCGTATGGGCCATAAGCCCCATCATACGTCAAAAGGAAAAGGCACCCCGATCAGCAGAGGTATCCGCTCCCTCCCTAACAGGGAGGGCGGGGGGAGAGTCGTTTTCCAATCAGCGTATCGACAGCATCCTCACCGTCGTCGCTGCCCACTACGACCGCGCCGTCTGTTTCCGCGATACCGCATTACAGGCCCTGCGCTTAAGCACGGTGTGGGACAGCGAGGATTCATTGTCCGTATTCCTCGAGACCTTGAATGAGTTCGACGGCCTGCGCCTCACGGACGAGCGCGACACCATCTTTGTGGAATCCGTAGCTGAGGAGGAAGAGTGATGAAGCGCATAGTCCTATACCTTATTATATATATAGCCGTCGGCGCTCACCTCTCAGCGCAGGACCTGACCTTCAAGGATGAAAGCCTGGCAGTGGCACTTGCCGCCATCCGCGACTCACAGACGGACTACACCATCCACTTCATCCACAACGACCTCGAGCACCTGAACATCTCGGCACGCATCAAAGGGAAGGATGCACGCAAGGCTGTGAAGCAGGTCTGCAAGGGACTCCCCGTGAAGGTGAAGACGCGTGGCCAGAACATCTTCGTGCAATATAAACCCGAAAAAGACCTGACGGGCAAGACCGTCAACCTCACGGGAGCTGTAGAAGACGGTTTCTTGGAGCGTCCGCTACCTCATGCCAAGGTCTCCATACTTCGCGCAGACAGCAGCGTCGTGGTGGACTCTGCACAAATCGTTGTGTTCTTCAAGGGCGACATGAACCCGTTCAGGGCACAGTTCAACGCTGATGTAAGTGCTGCCGAAAAGGAATACCTCGTCCGCAGTAGCATGGAGGGCTACGACGACGTATGGCAGCGCGTCGCCATCCCCCATCCTCTGCCAGAGCAGGTGGAGGTGCCGACGCTGAAGATGCGCAAGTCATCGGCCAAAACCATGCGTGAACTGACCGTCACAGCCACGAAGATCAAGATGTTCTGGCGCGGCGACACGCTCGTCTACGACGCCACCGCCTTCCGCCTGCCCGAAGGCTCCATGCTCGACGACCTCATCCGCCAGTTGCCGGGCGTGACGATGAATGCCGACGGCGAGATCTTCGTCAACGGGCGCAAGGTCGACGAGCTGCTGCTGGGCTCCCGCTCCTTCTTCGGCGGCAACAAGAAGGTGCTGCTGGAGAATCTGCCGTACTATACCGTCAAGAACCTGAAGGTCTACGAGAAGCAGACCGACAAAAGCATGGCACTAGGCTACGACGTCGAGCCGCGCCGCTACGTGATGGATGTCAACCTGAAGGACGAATACAGCCAAGGGTATATCGGGAATGTGGAAGCGGCAGGAGGTACACAGGAGCGATGGCTTGCCCGCGGTTTCCTGCTCGGCTTCACCGATAAGCTACGGTTCACGCTCCTGGCCAACGCAAACAATGTCAACGAAGGGCGACACATCGGGAAGGACGACCACTGGACCCCGGCACGGCAACCGCGTTCGCTTCTGACCACCCGCAGCGTGGCTGGCGAAATCAACTATCAGACCAATGGTGACGAACTGAAAGAGACCTTCCGCGCAGAATACACCTCCACGACCGACGATCAGACGATGCAACAGCAGCGCGACTACTTCATCAGTGGCGCCGCCCTCACCTCTGCTAACTCCTCCTTCAACCGCATGGGCAACCGCAAGCTGAACCTCAACAACACGTTTTCGCTATCCAAACCCTTCTACCTCTACGCCCAAGCCGGTTATAACTATGCCCGTCGCGACGGCTCCTTCAACTCCGCCTTCGACCAGTGGAGCGACAGCCTCACCGTCTCGCAGCGCACCGTGGGTATCAGCGAGGGCCGTGCATGTGGAGTCCGCTTTGATGTGCAGGGAGCCTTCAACGTGGGCCGCAACAAGCAGCATCTGGACTACTATTTCAACTTTGGCTACAGCAACGATGAGAGCGAGAGCGCCACCCGCTACGCCACCACATATTCCGTCCCCGCGTCAGTGCGCCCGACGGTTTTCCCGTCGAGCCAATCTGCCTCCACCACCCACAACTCCTCATCCCTCTTCAACCGCAGCACCAACTTCCTCAGCAACCTGGGCTACGGCTGGGAGTTGGCCAAGAACCTGAACCTCGGCATCTCTGACTTCTTCTACATCCGCAACCGCCACGACCGCGACTACCTTTATCACCCCAGCTCCGCGTCTGGCAGTCTTCCCGCCTCTTCCTCTCCCTCGACACCGCTCGACGATTCTGTCGCCGAGGAAGAACCGCCCCTCCTCCCTTCTCAGATCGATGCCCTTGCTGCCTTCTTCGACCCCTCCAACTCCTACGACAGCCACGACCTCGACTGGTCCAACACCTTCGGCATCAATCTTTATAGCAACGCCTACTATATCCATCCGCTCGTTCACATGAAAATCAGCTACCAGCGGTTTGCGCTGGAGCTGGGCACGCCGCTCAGCCACGAACGCCTGCACTATCAGCGCGGCTCGCTCGACACGCTGGCCCGCCAGACCGTCTTCCTCCCGAAGGCCACCTTCCGCTTCCGCAACGTCTGGAAGGGCGGACAGCGCAGCATCAATGGCAACATCCGCTTCGAGCAAGAACGCACCCTCCTGCTCGACCGCATCAACTTCCGCGACGACAGCAAGCCCCTTGTCGTCAAGCTGGGCAATCCCGACCTGAAGCCCAAGGCCATGACCTCCTTAGGATTCAGCTACTACGACTCGACTGGACCGAAGAATGCATCCTACAACCTCGCCGGCAACTTCTTCTACCACCACCGCGACATCGCACAGTCCTTCACCTACGACCCCGTCACCGGCGTCAGCACCTACCGACCGATGAACGTCAGCGGAGCCTATCGCGCCCACGCCGAATTCGGCACCGACCGCACTATCGACGAGAAGCGATATTGGACCTGGCACGTCAATGCCGGAGCAGATTTCGACCACTCCAAAGACTACGCGATGCTCACCGATGCCTCCTCTTCCTCCACCGTCCCGTCTGTTACGACTATGTCGCAACCCTCTTCCTCCCTCTCTCCCTCCTCTCTCCTCGAAAGTCGCGTCAACACCGTGAACACCCTCACTCTCAACAGCGGGGGCAACATCCGCTATAACTACAAGACTCTCAACGTCCGCGCCGTAGGCTATATCAATTGGCGAAAGAGCTTCAACCCCAATTCAGAGTTGGTTAACACTAACCTCTCCCCATGGAGCGGCGGAACCGTTGAGGCTGTCCTCGACTTCCAATATGGCCTCGAAGCCAGCTATACCACGCCCGCTCTCTGCGGCACCAAGGTCGGAGGCCTCACCCTCGCAGCCGATGCCACCATGTTCAATCGTCGAGGCTATGGCGCGGCCGACCTCAATCGCCACGATTTCGTCGTGAACGCATCCCTCAGTCAGTCTTTCCTGAAAGGCAAACTCATCCTTAGCCTCGAAGCCTTCGACCTGCTGCACCAACTCTCACCCATCGACTATGACGTCAACGCTCAGGGCCGAACCGTCACGTGGTACCGCTCACTCCCGCACTACGTCATGCTCCATGCCGTCTGGCACTTCAATAAAAATCCCAAGAAAAAATAAAGATTACTTGATTTCAATAAAGCAGTTTTTGGCTGAGCCAAGCGGCCGCTCAACTTTGGTTGCTTTGCTTGCCAAGAAAGCCGAGCGAGTAAACAAAAGACCTATAGGTATTGCAAGCCCCGCTGCGTCGTGATGACGTGGCGGGGCTTTTTTTGAGTATTTTTCAATCAAGAGAACCTTGTCATATCAAACTGAAAAATGAAAGAGTGAACTGTAATAGAAAGGTGAAAGTTAGCAAAGACGATGTGAAGCAAATGTTGTGTAGCTGTTATGTTCCATCGTCAAGGGTGATTATCATATTGCTGAATCCATTCGTTTGTGAAGAAAAAGTATTATGTGCACATGCAATCCCAAAATAAGTGCTTAACTTTGTGGCGCCTTTCGGTATATCCCCTCGATTTAAGCTCTAAAAGGTAATCAGTTTGCTATCAAGCAGCCTGTCTGCTCAGTCGAGATAATTATGTTAAATCCTTGTGCATCCGATTCCTACGTATCAATATGAAAGTTGTCGCAGCTATCATTGTCAACGAAAACCGCATCCTTGCCACCCAACGAGCCCATGGATCAATGCGTGGCTATTGGGAGTTCCCAGGAGGAAAAGTGGAACCCCAAGAGTCCCTGCTGCAAGCACTTCAACGAGAGATTTGCGAAGAACTTGCTACAAAGGTTAACGTAGGCTCCCTCTTTCGGGTAATCAATTACCAATATGAAGCCATTCCTGATGGTCCACGAGCACGTCAAGCCTTTGACGTCAGTCTGCATTGTTTCTTTTGTACTCTTGCAGGGCCCCAACCAACGCTTCTCGAACATCAGAATGCACGATGGCTTGCACGGAATGAACTGTTTTCCGTCGAATGGCTGCCAGCCGATGTTAATTTGGTAAAGGACTTGCAGGAGTCTTCGTGGGTCGTATGAAGAAATCTTGATAGATAGCGTAAAAGGCTAAGTCCATTTGCAGTTGCCTGAAAGTCTCTGTGGCATATTTTCATAGTGTAGTTGAATCACTAATTCCCAAGCAAGCATGGCTTGCGTTCTTTTAATCCTATTTTTTATTAAGACATGTCTAAAGAAAACACTGAGCGGCTTTGGAACACCAACTATTGCAGGGTGATGATTGCGAATTTCTCCTTGTTTTTCGCTTTTTACCTGCTCACGCCGTTGTTACCTCTATATCTTGTAGAACGCTTCGAAGCCACCAAGGATATCGTCGGACTGGTGTTGAGTGGCTACACTCTTACAGCGCTGATGGCACGTCCGTTCAGCGGCTTCCTTGTTGATTCGTTTCCTCGAAAACGGGTACTCATGGTATGCTTCTTTTTCTTCTTCATCTTTTTCGGAGGCTACCTGGGAGCCTCTTCGTTGCTGCTGTTTACCATTGTGAGAACGCTTCATGGTGCTCCTTTCGGTGCCCTCACCGTGGCAAACTCCACGGTAGCCATAGATGTGCTGCCATCCTCGCGGCGTAACGAAGGTATCGGCTACTATGGTCTTTCTAATAATCTGGCAATGGCTATAGCTCCAACCGTGGCTATTTACCTCTACAGATTGACCGACAATTTCGAGCTGTTGTTTTGGTTGGCCTTGCTCATTGCTGGTCTTGGAATGGCTGTGGATGCCGGAGTGAATATTGAGAAACGGAATGTAGGAAAAATGAAGACTGAAAGTGGAACGATGAATGCCGAAGGCCCTTCTTATGGGAAGGTGCTTTCATTTGACCGTTTCTTTCTCGTTCGTGGGTGGCTTTTGGCGTTGAACATGGTGTTCTTTGGCTTGTGTTTCGGTGTTATGAGCAACTATCTGGCCATTTACAGTAAAGAAGTAATGGGTATTACAGGCGGCACAGGCACGTGGTTTCTGCTGCTCTCTGCGGGACTTATAGCTTCGCGTTTGCAAGGAGCAAAGGCTCTGCGCGAAGGTCGGCTGTTGTGGAATGCAGGCGAGGGCGTCATCATCTCGTGTTTCGCCTATCTCATCTTCGTCCTTTGCACTAACGAATTCGGTTATTACGCCTCCGCATTACTGCTCGGACTGGGCAACGGACACATGTGGCCTGCATTTCAGAATTTGATTATCTCTATGGCTCATCATAACGAACGAGGTACGGCTAATTCAACTCTGCTTATCTCATGGGATGTCGGTATAGGACTCGGCGTGCTCTTGGGCGGTTTTGTAAGCGAGCTAATGAGTTACGAGGCAGCCTTTTGGATGGTTGCCCTTTCGCAGCTCATAGGTATGGCCGTCTTTTTCATCTTCACACGCCAGTCTTATAATAATGTGGTTGAGCGATTGTGAGGTTTTGAGGCTTGCCGTGCAAAGGCAACATACAGGACGGATTTACAATCTTCGCATATCCTTGTTCTTTTATTCATTTCAATCAGTCACTTTTATTTTTCTTTATCCAACTTAATCTCCTTTTTTCGATTGTCAAATCTCAATTTTCCCAGCGTTATTTGGGCGTATAACTAAATAAATGTATTTTTGCAGCCATGAAACCGTTAGCAGAGAGAATGCGTCCGACCACCTTGGACGGTTATATCGGACAGGAACATTTAGTAGGGCAAGAAGGCGTTCTCAGGCGTATGCTTGAGAGCGGCCGTATCAGCTCGTTTATACTCTGGGGACCTCCAGGTGTAGGCAAGACAACCTTAGCACAGATAATAGCCCATACGCTCGAGACTCCTTTCTATACACTGTCTGCGGTGACAAGTGGTGTGAAAGAGGTGCGCGAAGTAATAGACAGGGCAAAAGGAGGGCGCTTTTTTGACCAGAAAAGCCCCATCCTTTTCATTGATGAAATTCACCGATTCTCCAAGTCGCAACAAGATTCTTTGCTTGGGGCCGTGGAGCAAGGTGTTGTCACCCTCATAGGCGCAACCACAGAAAATCCTTCGTTTGAGGTAATCCGTCCTCTGCTTTCACGCTGTGCCGTTTACGTGCTGAAACCTTTAGGCAAAGAAGATCTTCTGAGTCTGGCGCTACGAGCAATTCAGACAGATGTGGAATTAAAGCGTAAGCACATTGAGCTCAAAGAGACGCAGGCACTGCTCAGATTCAGTGGCGGTGATGCACGCAAATTGTTGAATATCATTGAGCTCGTTACCGAAACAGGGGCTGAAAATGAACACATCGAGATAACCGACGAGCTCGTAGCTCAACGACTTCAGCAGAATCCCTTGGCCTACGATAAAGGGGGCGAAATGCACTACGATATTATTTCGGCTTTTATAAAAAGTGTCCGAGGCAGCGATCCAGATGCTGCAGTCTATTGGCTTGCACGAATGATAGAAGGAGGTGAGGATCCCGAGTTCATTGCTCGCAGGTTGGTGATCTTGGCAGCTGAGGATATCGGTCTGGCCAACCCTAACGCTCTGCTTTTAGCCAATGCGGCTTTCGACACGGTGCATAAGATTGGTTGGCCCGAGGCCAGAATCGTACTCTCCGAAGCAACGGTATATCTCGCCACATCACCCAAGAGCAACTCGGCTTATCTCGCTGTCGATCAAGCATTGTCTTATGTACGTAGCACTGGAAACGCACCCGTACCGCTCTATTTAAGAAATGCCCCTACAGGGCTCATGAAAGAGCTGGGATATGGGGATGGTTATAAGTATGCTCACGATTTCGAAGGGCATTTCGTAGATCAACATTATTTGCCTGAAGGCATCAACGAGCGGTTCTGGCATCCTCAGGAGAATGCTCACGAGACAAAGATGGCCGAACGAATGCGACAGCTCTGGGGCGACAGATTTAAAGACTGAGGTAATAGCCTATTTTATAAGCTGCAAAAGCCGTTAGCGAAGGGCTGTTCCCCAGCAGATTGCGACGTAGAAGAGGGGAGATCGCTTTGAAGGATGCCCTGACAAGCCATGACAGATGTAGCCGTCGGAATGTATCAGCCAACTCCAAGAGCCGGCTGTAGCCTCGAAGTTGGTCTTCGAACTCATGAAGTGTGCCAAGGGCTGTTTCTGTTTTTCGCAGGAAGATGGCATTGCTTTCGAGGCCGAGATGAATAACTGGGTTGTCGATATGGAAGATAGGGATATGATGCGCTTCCAGCTGGATACCGAACAGCGTGTCTTCGTGCCCGTATTGCTTGATGTTTTCATCAAACATGATTTGGGCGAAAACATCCGCTCTTACCCATAAATTACAAGTAGATATTTGGCGATAAGGTGATTGATTCCTGTACTCGGCTGTACGGCGAATAGCGTCGGCGCGTTCGTATCTGTAGCGGAGTGAGGCCCCAAGAGGTTGTTTGGCTGGGGGCATGATGCCACCACAAAGCACGGGGGCTTGTTTCCCACTGACAAGATATTTGCTAAACGAAAAGCCTTCACTCAATGCCGTATCAGCATCTAAAAACCAAAGCCATGTACCATGAGCCATGTTGGCAAGACGGTTGCGGATAGCTGCACGGCCAAGATTCTGAGGAGCATGCCAGCATACAACATGGGATAACGCTTCAACACGAGAAAGCCACAGCTGAGGTTCAGGAGAACAGTCGTCTGCTATGATTATCTCGCCATCAATTTGCTCTTGTATGATCAGCCGATGAATACTACATACGAGCTCGTAAGCGTTGCAGTTGTAGACTGGAAGGAGAACAGATAAGGTCATTCAACTATTATTTGGTATTGAGTCTGCCACGAAGACGTAGGCAACGCTTGTTCCACGAACGGCTTGTGACGGATGTCAAGGTCGAAACCTACGGGGTCGCAACAACCGTGCCATGGCTCAATACATACGAACGGAGCCTGACCTCCACAGGGTGACCAAATGGCGGTGATGGGCATGGCATGTTTTACGGTAATGATGGGACGGCCGTCCTTGTCGTGAAGAGTTACTCGATGAATCCTGCCTGTTGACTCAAGAATAGTGTCGCAGAGGAACGATTCGTTGGTTAGAGGCAGAAGACCATCCTGTGGAATCTCTATATCAAAAGTTTTTGTGTCGGCATATCCACCGGGAGCTATGGCTGTGCTGTGAAGAGGTGTCGAAGCATCGAACGAAAGGAAACCATGAATATTGTCCGTTGGCGAATATCGAGGGTAGTTGAATCCCGGATGTGCACCTAACTGAAAAAGCATGGGGCTTTGTCCAAGGTTATATACCGTGAATGCCACGGTTAGCACATTACGCAACAGGGTGTAGTCGATAGATAGTTTAAAAGGATGAGGCCAAAGAGTTGAATCGTCGGAAGGGGTATAGAGCATCGAGAATGAAAGATGTCTGTCTTCTTCGACGTCACAGCTGAAAGGCATATCCCTTGCAAACCCATGTTGAGTCAGAGTAAAAGTCTTTTCATCTATGCGCAAAGTGTTGTTCCACACCTTGCCTACAATCGGAAAGAGAATCGGCGAGCGTCGGTCCCAATACGTGCCGTCACCCTGCCAAAGATATTCACGAGGAGAAGCTACGCGGCGCAAGCTCTGAAGCTCGGCTCCCATCTCCGATACGGATATTTCGAGAATGCCATTGGAGAGATATTTCATCTTTGAATAACGATTATGAAGGACTATACTATGTTAACTAATGTAATATCCGCAAAAGTAGCTTATTTTCTCAGACAAGCCAAATTTTTTTTGTTGAACCTTAAAAAAAACTAAAAGAGAGGCTGGCATTACTAATAAAAAAGGTAAAAAAGAGGGGCAAATCACATAAGTTTTGTACCTTTGCGCCCGATTATTAAAAAGAATGTAGATGAATCTGTATATACGCTTTTTTGATGATGAACGTGTCGTTACCAGTATCGACGATGCTTTGGCTTTTATCGCTTCTTTTCAGGGTTTCAATCTTACACCTGAATTCGAGGCAGATTTCCGCAAATATGTCGACAGCGACGTCGTTTACCCCAAACGTTACAAAGTGCGTCCGCGCATTTATTTTATTGTCATTAAAACGACAGCCACTTCGATTGATGAGTTTAAGGCTAATGGAAAACATCAGTCCGACGCACAGGTCGAAGATCGGGAACATGTGTTTAGGCCCAAGGACCTCGTCAGTAGGCGATTGAATGATGAAATGCCGGGCTGGTACGAAGGAACCATTAACTTCAAACGTATTGTGTATTTCCCCGAGACAGACAGATACGATTACGTGGACACATCCTTCTCGGCACTCACAAAAGCGTGGAGTCCAATGGATTGCTACAACCGCTTAGCCAATTACATCCGTTCGCGAGAGGATATTGACCAACGAAGTCAGCTTCCTTCGCCCAAAGGAAAAAACTTTATATATGAGTATATCGGACTTAAACCATTAAATGAGCTTAACGTCTAAAAGAAAAACAAAGTGAATGAGCACAAGTGATTGCAGTGTACATCGTTACCCTAACAAACCTACACTTCGCCTTTCTGCTCAGCTAATTAACGGAATATCAACATAATTAATGAATAGTTATTATGAAACTGAACAAGATTTTTGCTTCCATAGTCTTGGCGTCGCTCTCTGCAACGTCTTTTGCACAGTATGAAGGTACAGCATGGTATGACCGTATCGGTACAGGTGAAGATAGCCTGCGCACACGTCAGAACCTGAGTATGTTCCAGACCGCCATCAGCAGCAACAACTGGACTGAGGCCTATGAAGTATGGAAACCTGTTTTTGAAAAGGCTCCCTTCTCACAAATGGGTATATATACCAATGGCGCTTACATGTTGGCAATGCTGATTCAAGGCGAGACCGATACGGCCAAGAAACAAGCTTATTTCAAGGAACTCATGAATGTCTATGACACACGTGTAAAGAACCTTGAGGGTTTAAACTCATTCACACGTGTTGACCGTCGTGCCACCGAGGGTGATGTCATCGCCCGCAAGGCTTATGACTACGCAGCCTATGGCCCCACATGCGATGCAGAGTATACGCTTGATAAAGCCTATACCATGTTCAAGGATGGTATCAATAAGATTAATGAGCAAGGTGGCCGAGAGGTCGAGGGCTTCGTTCTTGATGCTTTCTTCCGTGTAAGCTACGCCAAGTATCAGGCTGACAACAACGGTTTCCGCGAGCAGTTCCTTCAGGACTATCTCGAAAGCAAGGATGTTTGCGACAAGATGTTGCAGCTTGCAAAAGAGGAACCCGATAGCGTGAAGGCTCAGAAAATAGTTGCCAAGTACGATGCTCCTCTTAACACCATTGAAGGTCTTTTCGCTGAATCCAAGGCTGCTGATCGCGATCAGATTATCGCCATCTTCACTCCTAAGATTGAGGCCAATAAAAACAACCTTGCTTATCTGAAGAGTGCTCTTACCCTTATGGCTGCAAACGACTGCGATGATGCTCCCGTTTACTATAAGGCTGCTGAATATGCTTTCAATATCGAGCCTTCTTACGAATCGGCTATCGGTACGGCTCAGAAGTATTACAAGGATGGCCAGACCGCTAAGAGCGTTGAATTCTACAATAAGGCTATTGAGCTTTGCCAAAGCGATACGCAGAAAGGTAATATCGCCTTGCGCGTTGCAGCTGCCATGCGTAAGAGCGGCGACTTCAAGAGTGCCTATGCTTATCTTGACAAGGCTGCACAATACAACTCGGATCTGGTCGGAAAGTGCTATATGCAGCGTGCTAACATAGCAACCAAGGCAAAGAACTATGCTGAAGCAAAAGCTTATTGCGACAAGGCAGCTGCAGCAGACATCACGCTTGCTGGTCAGGCTCAACGCTTGAAGAACAACATCCTCACCGTCGAGCGCCACAACGCTGAGTATGCTGCCCAGAAAGCTGCTTACGACAAGCAGCAGGCTGAACTCAAGGCTGAGGAAGATTTCTGGAAAGCTGGAAAGAAGTAATTCTACAACAGAATAAATTGAAACGGGCTCCAATCGTGCGATTGGAGCCCGTTTTTTTTATCCTTTTTTCATAAGATCGTTGTCAGTTCCAGTAGGCTGTGAACCTCAAAATCAACGGCTTCTGGTGGTGGATAATCAGGGAAACGATTGAAAAACGCCGTAGCGATGCCCGCACGTTTAGCCCCGAGGATGTCGGTTTGGAAATTGTCGCCAATCATTAAAGTCGTAGCCGGATTGGCGTTTGTGACTTTGAACGCGTAATCAAAGAATTGGGCTGAGGGCTTGTTGCTTCCGGCATCTTCGCTCAGGATGATATTGTCGAAAAAGTCGTACAGACGTGATGCTTTTAGCTTTCGGTATTGCACTTCGTGGAAGCCATTACTGCACATGTGCATCTTGTAGCCTTTGGCTTTCAGATATTCCATAAGCTGGTGTGCTCCGTCGACCACTCCAGGCTTGTCGGCACACAGCTCAAGGAATTTGTCGCCCACGGCTCTGCATAAGTCTTCGTCAGGATCACAGCCGTTCCCGAAGCTTAAGGGTTTACGAAAACGCTCAATGATAAGGTATTCACGCGTGATTTCTCCCCGTGAGTAACGCGTCCACAAGTCGATGTTGGCTTTCCAATATTCGTCGAAGAATACTGCCGGTTGTGCAAACCAACGTCCAAACTCCATCTGATCGAACAGCTCTTGCAGTGCTATTTGTGCGTTTCCATGCGTGTCGTAGAGCGTGTCGTCGAAGTCGATGAACAAGTCGGTGAACCGGATGGTTGAAGGTGATTGCTGTTTATTGTTCATCTTTTGCATCTGCAATATATTCATAACATCCGGCATCGGGCAATTCATCGGTCATTCGGCTTCTTCCTCGTAGGTCTAAGGGATAGTTCTCGCGAGTCGATGGATTAGCCATGTTGCGAATGGGCGACTTCTCTACGGGGGTGAAATCATAGAGTAGAGCGTGGGCATCAATTAAATTGAAGTTCTTTTCGCGATGGATGTCGGCTTCCGGATCGTCGTAAACACAGCTGATGAAGCGAGCTGCTAATTCAGAATCCGTTGGTATCTCCGTGGCAAGTAAGCAATGATTAAACACAAACTCCTCTTGAACGGAACCTATTTGTTGCTGTTCGTCGTTTGAAAGTTTGTCGGCATCAATCCATTCTCCCATGACCACATCTTCGGCATATCCCGTTACTACACAGTCCTCAAAAGTGGCTTCAACCAACGGATGATAAACTGTTTCGTAGGAATTGCCCAGGTGCAAAGCGTCGCCTCGATTGGCACTGAGGGGATAAAACTGAGCTAATGTACAATACGAGAATCTGCATTTTCCTCCAATGAGCCAGACGCAATGTCCGAGAGTGTTGCTTATCTCGCTGTTTTGAACGATACATTGGCAGTCGGTTTCTATGAAACCATCGCCGCCAAGGTCATGTATGCGGCTGTCTGTGATGGTGAGTTTGAGCTCTTCTGTGCCGGTGCTGTCGCAAATGACCCCGTAGTTGCCTCCGTGAATGTCCACGCCTTTCAGCATATTTCCCATGCTCTCAGCCGTGAAGCGCAAGCCTTCCCACCGCGATGGCAGGCGGTCGTAAGGCAGATAGTCGAAGATGTGGTCGGTACGGTCAGTCCTGAAGATAACGGGATTGCCTATGGAGCCGTTGGCAATGAGACAACCTTTGATCACCATTCCGGCCTCCTGATGAAACAGAAGCTGCGTGTTGGCTTCCAGTGTCAGCGTAGCGCCAGGTGCTACAACAAGGCTGTCGTATACGACAATGGGCCTGCGTGCGGTGAACGTTGTATCGGAGGTGATGACAGCTCCTTTAAGAAAGAAGGCATCAATGGAAGTAGCCACAAGTTGAACTTTCTGCTCGATTCCGCTTTCGAGGCGGAAGTGCAAGGCGTCGGTCACCGTGGCTGCTTCATCGTTGCCAGTGGCAGGAAGGGTGACTTCGGCCCTGACGATGAGGCTGTCTCGCCGTCTTACTTCAAAGTCGTAGCCATGGCGGTCGGCAGCTTCGGTAAGGTCTTGCCCGTCGATGTTTATGCGAAAGCGGCTGTTGTTGCCACCTTCGAGCCAAACGTCGGTGATGCGTAATCCCTTATCGTCGTGGTTGTAGACCGACAATACTTGAGTGGCTGATGGTATGGTAGCTATCAGCGTGTCAAACACAATGGAGTCGCGGCTAAACGATAGGGTAGAGGAGCGGTCGGTGGTGAACGAGTCGTAGTTGTCGCACGCCGTCAGGCAAGTCAAAGACACCGCCACAATACATATATATATATATAATGTGTGGCGCGTGTCTTTGAGGATGTCTGAAAGATGTTTGTCGGCTTTGCTTGACGCCATGTCGGACGGTTTGTGAGTTAGACGTTTTCCAAGATGGCAAGCAGGTGCCGCCATACCATGTCGACAGTAGGAATGAGCAGGCGCTCGTCTGGTGAGTGCACGCCGCGCAAGGTCGGTCCAAAGCTGACCATGTCCAGGTCGGGATATTTCTCGGAGAAGAGTCCGCACTCCAATCCGGCATGGATGCCACGCACAATGGGTTCTTTGTCGAAGAGGCGGACATATTGTTCGCGTGCTATTCTAAGAATCTCGCTGTTGGGATTCATCTTCCATCCCGGATAACCTTCGCCTATTTCCACCTCGGCTCCAGCCAATTCGAAGGCGGCAGCTACCGTGTGGGCCATGTTCAAGCGGTTGGATAACAGCGAACTGCGCTGACTTGAATTGATGGCAATGACTCCGGGCTCCGTCTGTCGGATGCTTGCTAAATTGCTGCTTGTTTCTACCAGGGCAATCTCCTGACTCATGGCGTAAACGCCATTGTCGACAGCCTGCAGAGCCAAGATCAGTTTGCGGTTGACCTCTTCCGGCAGCACTGTTGCTACAGGTTCGGTTGATTCGAGGATGAATTCCATTGAGGGTTCGGTGGCATAGAATTCTTCCTGCACGTCGGCCGCAAAGATGTTCCATTGTACGCGAGCCTGTTCCTTGAATTTGTTGGGTATGGCAACAATGCACGAAGCCTCGCGAGGGATGGCGTTGTGCAAGCCTCCGGCCTGGATGTCGGCCAGACGTAAGTTCCAGGCTTTCAGGCCGTCGTAGAGGAATCGGACGAGCAACTTGTTGGCATTTGCTCTTTTCTTGTCTATGTCGTCGCCGCTATGTCCGCCAGTCAAGCCTTTGATGGTCAGGCGCAGGAAGAACGCGTCGGCAGGAGCGGCCTCAGGCGTGAAGCGGAACGTGGCCGCAGTGCGGCATCCTCCTGCGCAGCTTACGAAGAGCTCGCCCTCGTCCTCAGAGTCGAGGTTGATAAGCATCTTTCCTGTCATGAATCCTGGTTTCATCCCCTCAGCGCCAGTGAGACCGGTTTCCTCGTCAACGGTGAAAACGCATTCCAGCGGACCATGTTTCAGCGTATTGTCGGCCAGGATAGCCATTTCCATGGCACATCCGATGCCGTCGTCAGCGCCCAATGTGGTTCCTCGCGCTTTCATCCAATCGCCGTCAATATAGGTCTGAATAGCATCCTTTTGGAAATCGAAATCGATGTCGTTGTTCTTTTCGCACACCATGTCCATGTGGCTTTGCAGGATTACGGTGGGCTTGTTTTCCATTCCCTTGGTGGCTGGCTTCCTGATGAGCACGTTTCCGGTCTCGTCGACGATGGTTTCCAATCCCAGGTCGCGGCCGAAATTGGCCAAAAATTCTATCATCTGAGCCTCATGTTTCGAGGGCCTTGGAACGGTATTGATGCGGGCGAACATATCAAATACGCCTGCGGGTTGAAGTGTAGACTTTTCCATATTCAGTGATGTGATAGTATGAATGTTTGTTAATTTTAAGTAAAAGTAGGGCCGAAAGCGCCACTTACTGACAATAATAGTTTATCTTTGCAGAGCTTTAGCCGAGACAAAGGTACAATAAACTGGCGTCAGAGCCAAACAATCTGTTAAATAAACGTAGAACATGCTTAAAATATTGTTGCTGACGCTCCCTTTTGTGGCGCTTTCGATAGTCCTTTTGGCGGTCAAACTATGGCTGAAAGGTGATGCTCGCGGCCCAATGACGCATATTGGTGCCTCCAAGGCAATGCGTGACCGTGGCATACACTGTGTAGAGAGCATGGATAGCATCGAGCGCTTCGAGCTTGCCCACAAGCCCCATGCCAGCGAGCGTCGTTCATAACAGCATCTGAAACTAAATATCATATCAACGAATGAAAAAACTTTCAATTCTTGCCGCCTGTGCCATGTGCATGCTGGCGGCTTGTAACAACAAGGAAAACGCTGCCACGGATGTGGCTGCTGCTACTGACGCTGAGCCTACGGGTCTGAAGATAGCCTACGTAGAGGTGGACAGCCTTATGAGCCAGTATCAGTTCTGCAAGGACTATACGCTCCTGTTGAACAAGAAGGGCGAGAATGCCAGCAACACCTTGCAGCAGAAACAGCGCACCCTTCAGCAACATGCTGCAGCTTTGCAGAAGAAGTATGAGAGCAACGGCTTCACCACTCGCGACGAACTTGAGCGTGCCCAGAACCAGCTGGCCAAGGAGCAGCAGGATCTTGCCGAGCTCGACCAGCGCCTCACCAACGAGCTGGCGATGGAGAATGCCAAGCTCAACGAAGAACTCAGAGATTCGATTCAAGCCTTCTTGAAAGTGTACAACAAGTCGAAGAAGTTCGACTACATCCTTTCGCGTCAAGGCGACAATATCCTTCTGGCCAATCCTAAATTCGATATTACGAAAGAGGTCGTTGCCGGCTTGAACAAACGCTACAAGGCTAAGCCTGAAGTGAAGAAGGCTGCCAAGGAAGAAAAGGACACGAAGGAGTAACTCCGGCCTTTTCGTTGCACAGCTGTTGGTTGTCTGCGGACGTGTCTTCATCATTCATTCTGCATTGAGCAATGAAATATTCTTCAGCGTCATTTAACATTTCACCCTATAGCGAGGCGGCTGGCGATGTGCTGGCCGCCTTGTTGGCAGATATAGGGTTTGATACCTTTGTGCCTGCCGCCGACGGACTCACGGCGTATGTTCAGACCTCCCTGCTTGACGAGGATGCCCTTTCAGCCATCGTAGCGACATTCCCCATGCCGGATATTGCTATCAGCTATGAGCTTGCAGAGGCTCCGGATGAGAACTGGAACGCGACGTGGGAGCGTGAGCACCACTTCGAGCCTATCCATCTTCCCGGCGGCCTCTCGTTCAGCATTGAGCCTCGTCAGGCTTTCGGCAGCGGTGAACATGCCACCACGCGCATGATGATCGGCCTGCTGTCGTCGTTGGACGTTAGCGGTTGCATGGTCATTGATGCAGGTTGTGGTACGGGCGTGCTGAGCTTGGCGGCCACATTCCTTGGTGCGCGGCATGTCCTTGCCTACGATATCGACGAATGGAGCGTCCGTAATGCCTTGGACAACTACCGCCTGAATGGCTTGACGCCTTCGCCTGGCGAGTTCTCACCGACATCTGAGCAGCTCATCGCCGCATATCCCGTCCAGATTGTGCAGTCGGATGCCTCATGTCTGGCCCAATGTCCGCCCGTAGACATCCTGCTTGCCAACATCAATCGCAATATTCTCCTGGCAGATATGCCCGCATTCGTCGGGTGTCTCAAGCCGGGCGGCAGCTTGTTGCTCTCGGGCTTCTACGAGACCGACGTGCCTTTGCTCACCGACAAAGCCCTGGAACTGGGCCTTTCGCTTGTAGGGCAAAAGGCCGACGGCGAATGGCGTGCCCTACATTTCCGACGGACGTAGGCCAGTCCGTTGTCGAAGTTCCTGTAAAATCAACCTATACCTACTCATCTAATAGACCCATCTTCAATGATCGAGATAGAAAAGCGTATCGAATCAGACCGCCGTATCTTGGAGCTTTTGGCCCAATCCTTCCCTAATATCACCGCGGCCAGTACCGAGATTATCAACCTCGAAGCCATCCTCAACTTGCCGAAAGGTACCGAGCATTTCATGGCCGACATCCACGGCGAATATGAGGCATTCCTGCATATCATCAAGAATGCTTCGGGCCGTATCAAACGCAAGGCGAAGGAACTTTTCGGCGACAGCCTCTCGGAGGACGAGCTGCGCGAGCTCTGCACCATTATATATTACCCGGAACAGAAACTCGAGATTATCAAGAACGCGTGTGAGAATCCAGACCTGATGCAAGAGTTCTATGCCACAACCCTCAACCGCCTTGTGCTGGTGTGCCGTGTTATTTGCTCGAAGTACACACGTTCGAAAGTGCGTAAGGCATTGCCCAAAGAGTTTGCCTACATTATTGAAGAGCTGCTCCACGAATCGCCTTCCGACCATGACAAACATGCTTATTTCGACCGCATCATCGAGACTATCCTCCAGACGGGCAGTGCCGATGCCTTCATCATCGCTCTGGCCGGTGTGATCCAGCGTTTGGCTGTCGACCAGTTGCACATCCTTGGCGACATTTTCGACCGAGGACCTGGCGCACACATCATCATGGATTTTCTCTGCGACCTCCACAATTTCGATATACAATGGGGCAACCATGATGCCTTGTGGATGGGCGCTGCGGCCGGTAACGACTGCTGCATAGCCAATGTCCTCCGTCTGTCGTTGCGCTATGGCAACATGCAGACGCTCGAAGACGGCTATGGCATCAACCTCGTGCCGCTGGCCACTTTTGCCATGGAGACTTATGCCGACGACCCTTGCGACCGCTTCGGGCCACATCTCGAGTGCGACGACACTACGCACAACGAGAAAACGCGACGCCTGATAGCGCAGATGCACAAGGCCATTTCCATCATTCAGTTCAAACTTGAGGCACAGATGATTTTGCGACGTCCCGAGTGGAAAATGGAGAATAGGCTTGTGCTGCAAAACATCGACAAGCAGAAAGGTGTTTACGTCGTCGATGGCAAAACGTATGAAATGACCGACTGTTTCCTGCCTACACTCGACCCTGAACACCCCTTCGACCTTACCTCGGAAGAAGCTGAGATTGTACGCCAACTGCACCATTCGTTCCGTGTCAGCGACAAGTTGCAAAAACATATTCAGTGCCTCTTCACGCATGGATGCATGTATGCCGTCTACAATGGCAACTTGCTCTTCCATGCCAGCGTGCCCCTCAATGCCGATGGATCGCTCAAAGAGGTCGACCTCAATGGCCATGCCTATTCAGGACGCGAGCTCCTCCACCGTATAGGGATGACGATGCGTGCAGCCTTCAATGCCGACACGCCAGCCGAGGAAAAGCGTTTTGCCAAGGACTATTTCTGGTACCTCTGGTGCGGGCAGGATTCTCCGCTCTTCGACAAAGACCGTATGACCACGTTCGAGCGCTATTTCCTGCGCGACAAATCTACGCATGAGGAGCGCAAAGGCTACTACTATCTCTTGCGCAATCAGGCCGAGGTGTGCGACCACATTCTCGATGCCTTCGGCGTGGAAGGCACACACCGGCACATCATCAATGGGCATGTGCCCGTGCGGGTGGCCGGAGGAGAGAGTCCGATCAAGGCAGAGGGCCGGCTGATGGTGATCGACGGAGGCTTGTCGAAGGCCTATCACGACACCACGGGTATTGCAGGTTATACGCTTGTGTACCATAGTCGTGGCTTCGAACTTATTCAGCATGAGCCCTTCGAGAACGTCGACGAAGCCATTCGTCGTGGAGCCGACATCGTATCGAGCAAGCAGATTGTGGAGATGAGTGGCCGCCGTATTCGCGTCCGCGACACCGACAAAGGCCAGTTGATCCAGCAACAGATCGACGAACTGCAGGAACTTCTCTACGCTTATCGCCACGGTATCATCAAGGAACGGCTGAGGCATCAGTGAGCCTTCCTGAGGCACAAGGTCGGGCTCCTATTTTTATGTGCCTAAGTGTTTTGGCCAACGCTCCTAAGGGAATTGCCCGATGCTCCTAAGAGAATTGGTCAACGCGCCTAAGAGAATTGCCCAACACACCTAAGAGAATAAAAAAACTCCACCAGCTGTACGGATGCGTACGGCTGGTGGAGTTTTTTGTTTTATGCTTTCTAAGCGGTCGGAGAACTAACGGATGAACAACAGTTCACGATACTTGGGCAGCGGCCAAAGCTCGTCGTCAACGATGAGCTCGAGCTTGTCCACATGCTTACGGATGAGCTCGATGAGTGGTGCCACCGTGTCGTGGTAAGCTATGGCACGTTGACGGATGTCGTCGATGCGGTTGGCTACGCGCCGGGCATCTATCAGCTTTTCTACGTTCGACGTGATGAATGCAGTGTGCTCGGCTATTTGTTCGATCAGCGATACGTTGTTGGCCGAGAGTTGGCGAGCCTTGTCGGCGTCGAAAATGTCCATTAATTTGTGTACGCTGTCGATAAGCTGACTCTGGTAGCGTGTGGCGACGGGTACGATATGGTTCATACATAAATCGCCGAAGACGCGAGCCTCAATCTGGATTTTCTTCGTGTAGGT
>DGSC01000025.1 GCA_002391275.1 Prevotellaceae bacterium UBA4372
AGTTCACGGCCTTCGGCGAGGGCTACTCGTCGTTCCTCATGGGGCGTGTGGTCGATATGTTCTACTTCCCCCTCATTGTCAGCACCTGGCCCGACTGGGTTCCCTGGTATGGTGGCGACGAGTTCATCTTCTTTAGCCCGGTCTTCAACTTTGCCGATGCTAACATTTCCGTAGGAGTAGTCGTCCTTTTGCTCTTCTTCCGCAAGGAGCTGGGCGATATTTCGCTGAGCCGACCAACTGAAAAAACAGCGCCAGTAGAGGAGAACCAACAGAGTGAATAGCCGCTATTATATTATAATAGGTGTACTGCTGCTGGTCGCAGCCTGTAAGCCAAGCGTTCCAAGCAAGTACATTCAGCCCGACGAGATGGAGGATATTCTCGTGGACTACCATATAGCAAAGGCTATGGCGAACTTCGGCGAGGGAACCCAAGACTACAATCTGGCACTCTACAAAGCCGCCGTACTGGAGCAGCACGGCGTCAGCGAGGCCGACTTCGACTCGTCGATGGTCTACTACTATACGCGAGCCGACCGTTTCGTCGACATCTATCGCCGCGTGTCTGAGCGGCTGGAGGAACGGGCCGTAGCCCTGGGCGCCAGCGAGGGCGAGATTTCAAAGTACTCTATGCTGAAGGCCAACGGCGACACAGCCAACATCTGGATTGAGCGAGAGGCGGCGGTGCTGATGCCCACTCCTCCCTACAACCGTATCGACTTCGACTACGAGGCCGACACTACCTACCGACAGGGTGACAGCTTCCTCTTCCAGTTTATGACCGACTTCATGTATCAGAGCGGTTCGCGCGACGCTTTGGCCCTGCTCAGCGTCACCTACGACAACGATACAACCATCACCCGCTATACCGGCGTGAACGTCAGCGGCCACACGATGCTGCGTGTGGAGCCCCTGCGCGGCCACAACGTTCGTCGTGTGCGCGGCTTCATCTATTTAGGCGGAGGTAATGAGCAGACGACGCAAATGCGCCTGCTGTTCCTCGACCACCTGCAGCTCATCCGTTTCCATCAACCAGAAGCACAACAGCAAGAAGCCAATGAAGAAACCAATCAGAAAGATAGCCTCAAACGAGATACGATTGCCCGACGGGAAGACGTTGCCGTTGATGGTCGTCGAGATACGGTCGGGCCTCGTAGAGCGATACTACAGCCTTCGGCAGGAGCTCCCCTTCACCGAGTGGATGACAGGCACGATAGAATTAAGGCTCAACCCTGACGGGGCCCTGCAGGCTTACCGTGAGGGAGTGTTATTGCAATGAATACTAACCACTAAAAACCTATAGAGATTATGAATCTGAAAGTACGTTTATCCGTGATGAACTTCCTGGAGTTCGCAGTCTGGGGTGCCTACCTCACCTGCATGGGTCGCTATCTGTCAAACCTTGGATTTGGCGACAATATCGGGTGGTTCTATTCCGTTCAGGGTTTCGTCAGCATCTTTATGCCGGCGCTCATCGGTGTTATTGCCGACCGCTGGGTGCAGGCCCAGAAAATGCTGGGCATCTGCCATCTGCTGGCCGGACTGTTTATGATAGCCGCTGCCTGGTATGGCTACACGAATGGGGCCAACACGCAGTTCGGGCCCTTGTTCACGCTCTATTCCTTCAGCGTGGCCTTCTTCATGCCTACTATTGCGCTTGCTAACACTACGGCCTTCACCATCTTGAAGGATGCAAAGATGGACACCGTCAAGGACTTCCCGCCCATCCGAGTCTTGGGCACTGTAGGCTTCATTGCCACTATGTGGTTTGTCAATTGTGCTGCGCTGGACGATACAGGTTTCCACTTCACTTTTGCAGAGAATGCGATGAAGTTCCAGTACACCTATATGCAGTTCTTTGTCTCAGGTGCACTTAGCATATTGATGTTTGCTTATTGCTTTACCTTGCCCCAGTGTAAGATTGAAGCAAAGCCTCAAGGCTCATTGTCCGATCAGTTGGGCCTCAGCGCATTCCGTCTGTTTAAGACGCGTAAGATGGCTCTCTTCTTCATCTTCTCGGCATTGTTGGGCATGGCCCTTCAGGTGACCAATGGTTATGCCGGCCCGTTCATCACCAGCTTCAAGGGGTCGACCGACCCGGTTGTGGCTTCGTCGTTCGCGGCGAATAATGCTACGCTGCTCACCTCTATCTCGCAGATTAGCGAGGCGTTGTGCATACTTATGATACCGTTCTTCCTGCGCCGCTTTGGCATCAAGACGGTGATGCTCATGTCGATGTTCGCCTGGGTCTTCCGCTTTGGCTTCTTCGGCATTGGCGATCCTACGATGCCCGGTGTGCTGCTCTTCATTCTCTCATGCATAGTCTATGGCGTAGCCTTCGACTTTTTCAATGTTTCGGGTGGCATTTTTGTCGATCAGGAATGCGATCCCTCTGTGAAAGCGTCGGCTCAGGGCCTGTTCATGTTGATGACCAATGGCCTCGGCGCTACGATAGGTACGCTGTTGGCCGGAGAGATTGTTAATCACTACTGCACATGGCAGGATGGATATCTCGTAGGCAACTGGCAGAGCTGCTGGTTTATCTTTGCCGCGTATTCACTTGTCGTAGCCATACTCTTTGCCATACTTTTCAAGGACACTAAACGTCCGACTACAGCCAATATGGCTCACTGAAATACAGATCCTGTCAAACGTTCTGATATGCAGATAGAACTCGAACTACATGCTCTTGCATCAACGGGCGGCGATGCCGACCGTACGATGGTTATTCTCAGGGAGAAAGGGGGAGAACGTATCCTGCCCGTGATGATGTCGACCAGGCGAGCAACCATGTTGATGATGCGTTCTCAGATACCGTTACCTATTCCAGTGGCTGCCACTGTAGCAGATGCCTACAATCTGGTGCTGCTGAGATACGACATTCACCTTGCCCGTATTGAGTTCTCTTCCATCGCGAATGGAATGTTCCTATGTAAGGTCTTCGTGAAACACGATGGAGAGGAGGAAATGGTAGAAATGTGTCAGGCACCGGATGCCCTTGTCATGGCAGCAACATCGGTCTGCCCCATCACTATTGACAAGGAACTTTTTGAGGCCCAGTATATGCGCAAGACGGGGGAGCACACTTTTGCTGTCAGTATAAACACGTTGACGCGGAAAATGCTTCAGGAGGCTCTCGACCACGCCGTGGCCACAGAAAACTTTGAAGCAGCCACGCAAATCCGTGATGAACTTGCCCGGCGAGAGGAGGTCAAGAATCCTATAGAGGACGCCAATCCCTATCAAGAATGAAAGAACAACGCTATTTCTATACCCCAGAGCCTGAAGCTTTAGAGCTGCCAGGCGAAGAAGCTCAGCATGCCGTGCGTGTGTTGCGCCTCGGGATGGGCGATGAGCTCAACCTTGTAGACGGGCATGGAGGGTTTTACACGGCCGTCATCACCGAGGCCAGCAACCATCATTGCAGGTACCGTATTACAGGCAAAATTCCTCAGCAGCCCGAATGGAAAGGCTCTATAGCCGTGGCTGTGGCGCCTACAAAGAATATGGATCGTATAGAATGGTTTGTAGAAAAAGCCACTGAAATAGGCGTTGATGACATCGTGATGCTGGAATGTCAGTTCTCGGAACGTCGGATGGTCAAGACAGAACGCTTGGAAAAAGTGGCCATAGCAGCCATGAAGCAGAGCCATAAAGCATGGAAACCACAGATTGAGGGCATGACCGATTTCATGCACTTCATAGTCAGGGAAGATCTGCCCCGGCAACGCTTCATAGCGCACTGCTATGATCAAACCGACATCAAGCCCGACGGGGTGGCCGAGAAACCATTCCTCGCTGATGTCCTTGAGTCAGGTGAACCAGCCCTGGTCATGGTAGGTCCCGAAGGAGATTTCTCTGTTGATGAAGTACGTGCGGCTGAGTCAGCTGGTTTCCGATCTATTACACTTGGAACAAGTCGATTACGCACTGAAACGGCTGCGCTCGTGGCAGTGCACCTTATGAGAATAACTAACCAATAGAATTGAGTTATGAAAAAGAGTAAATTAATCCTTTTGGCCGTGGCCGCTGTTGCTGCCATTGCCGCTGGCACCTACTTCGTTGTGGGGCGTAACAGTAATGCATACCTCAATGCCATCCCTAAGAATGCTACGGCGATGGCTCGTATTGATGCCAAGGAACTGCTCGAAGATGCCGACTTGTCGTTAAGTGAAGGCATGAAATTACTTAAGCGTTTGATGGCCGACAGCACAAAGAACGTAGGCCTCGACTTCATGCAACCGGCATATCTCTTTGCTGCAGAGGACGGAGATCTCGGTGCTGTGGCTGCCGTTTCAGACATGGATGAGCTTACGGCATTTATCTCCAGCTTGAATGAAGAAGGTCAGGCTTCAGAAATTACGGAAGCGCGTGGTTACTCATGGGCTGTGATTCAGCAGCAATGGCTTTGCGCTTTCGATAAACAGAAAGCATTGGTGATGGGCCCAGCCGTGGGCAACGATCAGGATGAGCTACGCAATCAGATGGCTTCGCTTCTCTCACAAGGGAAAAGCGACAGCGGACAAGCAAGCGAGCTTTTTAAGCAATTGCGAAAGGTTGAGGCTCCGTTAGGCGCAGTGGTTAGCCCCGAAATGATGCCTGACGATGTAGCAACTTATATGCATAAGGCTGGTATTCAGAGTAGCAAGGACGCTTTGATGCTCCTCTCTTTGGGCGTTGATGATAATGAATTGTATTTTCAGTCGGAAGTCCTTGCTTATAGTGAAGGCGTAAAAGACTACGTCAAACAGATCAGTGAATTGCTACGTCCGATGAAAGGTAAACTTCTGGAGCATGCTCACGGTAAAAATATGGCTTGGCTTGGGATAAATGTAGACGGCCCCAAGTTGCTCGAATTCCTACGCTCTAACGAACAAGTCCGTTCGGCATTGATCGGAATGAATATGGTCGTGGATATGGATCGCATTCTGGAAGCTATAGACGGAGATGTGGCATTGGAATTGACCAATCCAGTGGACTTCAATTCAGTTGAAGGCATTGCAGCACTGCTCAATGGGTTAAGCTTCATGGCTTGTGTGGAAAACGATGACTTCATGAACGGAGCCGCTGATTGGGGTAATGATTTGTTTAAAATGCAGGCAAAGGGCGACAAGAGCTATGCTTTGAGTCTTGGTGATGCCAGCTTGTTCTTGGGCGTTGACGATGATATCTTCTATCTCGGAAGTGAACAAGGCTTAAAGAGCAGCGGCAACAAACTGCTTGATAAAAACAAAGACGACATCAAGGGAGCCCGTTTCTTTGCTTCACTTGAACTGCCGGCACTGATGGAACAGGTCTCGCGCCAATTACCTTTGCCTGAAAGTGTCAAAGATTTCGAACATTTGATGATTGTGATGCCCGAGGCCAACAAAGTAGAGCTGCGCCTCGTAGGTCCGGAAGGAAAGAATATTGCTAAAGAACTATTGATGAATGAATAAGATAACACTCAAAAATGCCTTGCCGCGAGTGTTTGCAGGAAGGACAGATATCGTATCTGATACATGGAAACATGATATAACCTTCGAGCGTGGGCATCTCTATCTTGTAGAGGCTGCGTCGGGAACGGGAAAGTCGTCGCTCTGCAGCTACCTCATAGGCTATCGCACAGATTATGAAGGAAGCATCCTTTTTGATGATCGCGATATCCGTAGCATCAAAATGTCTGAGTGGACACGCCTGCGGCAGCGCTCGCTGAGCTATATGTTCCAAGAGCTGCGCCTCTTCCCGGAGCTTACCGCATGGGAGAACGTGCAGATAAAGAATCGCCTTACCGCGCATAAAAGCGACAAGGTCATTAGAGAGTGGTTTCAGCGTTTAGGCATCGCCGATAAATGCGACACGAAGCTGGCCCTAATGAGTTTCGGGCAACAGCAGCGTGTCGCATTCATGCGCGCTCTCTGCCAGCCTTTTGATTTCATCTTGGCGGATGAACCTGTGAGCCATCTCGACATGGCCAACAGCGCCATCATGGGGGAGCTCCTCCTTGATGAGGCCAAGCAGCAAGGGGCGGGCATTATTGTAACAAGTATTGGTCACCACATGGATTTACCCTACGAAAAAACCTTCCGTCTATGAATTTAATTTGGAAACTTCTGAGGCGTCATATCAGTGCAGGGCAATTGGCAGGCTTCTTTCTGGCCAACCTGCTTGGCATGCTCACGGTAGTGCTAAGCGTACAATTCTATGAGGATGTGTTGCCTGCATTCGGGGGTGAAGACAGCTTCATAAAGAATACATATATTATTCTTTCGAAGCGCATAGCAGCGGTATCCTCATTGAGGGGCGAGGCACAGACATTCTCGCAGGATGATATTGCTGAACTTTCATCACAGCGCTTCGTAAAACGCGTCGGCAGATTCGAGGCTTCACAATATCAAGTTTATGCCTCTGTCGCTATGGGAGCCTCACAGATGGGAACGAGCATGTTCTTCGAAAGTGTACCAGACGAGTATGTAGATGTGGCTTGGCCCAAGATGAAAGAGGGTGAGGTGCCCATCATTCTGCCCCGTTCTTATCTGGCTCTCTACAATTTTGGCTTTGCCGAGAGCCAGTCTTTGCCAAAACTTTCCGAGGGCGTAGTCTCAATGATTCAGATGGATCTTCGGCTTCGAGGCGAGGGTGGGGCAGAGCAACGACTTAAAGGACGCGTGGTGGGTTTCTCTACCCGTCTGAACACTGTGCTTGTTCCAGCAGCCTTCATGCACAGCAGTAATGAGATGTTGGCGCCACATTCGCAACCAGATCCCACCCGACTGATTGTGGAAGTCAAGAATCCTGCAGATGATGCAATAGCCACGTTTATAAACGAGCATGGCTACGAGCTTGAAGACAATAGTTTGGAGGCTGGTCGCACCACCTATTTTCTCAAGATTGTGGCCGGCATAGTCATGGCTGTAGGTCTGCTCATTAGTGCGCTGTCGTTCTACATTCTCATGCTTAGCATCTTCCTGCTCGTGCAGAAGAATTCTGATAAGCTTCAGAATTTGCTGCTCATCGGATATTCGCCGGCAAAAGTTTCGTTGCCCTATCAGCTGCTGACGATTGTGCTGAACGTTTTAGTCTTATTGCTGGCCTTTGGAGCATTGCTATGGATTCGTCAACGCTATCTTGAGCGCTTGTGGCAGATTTTCCCGTCGCTCAGCGAAGGACCGTTGACTCCAGCTTTACTTGTGGGCGTCGGAATATTTGTTGTCGTCTCGTTCTTCAACATTCTTGCCGTGCGCCGCAAGATTAACGGTCTTACGAAAGCTTAAAAGTGGGTTATGGAAAAACTGCAGAGATTATACCATGATTATACCGGCTGTGAGCCGAAAACGGTGGAGCCTATTACGGGTTCCGGCAGTAACAGACATTATTTCAGGTTGACATCATCGAACGGTGAGAGTGTGATAGGTGTTATAGGTACGTCGTTGGACGAGAATCATGCTTTCATTTATCTGGCCCGTCATTTCTCAGCTCGCCACTTGCCGGTACCCAAGATACTGGCTGTGGATGAAGATGGCTTGCGCTATTTGCAAGAAGACCTCGGTGCCCGTTCGCTCTTTGATGCCTTGAGAGGCGGGCGTGATGCAGGAGGTCGCTATAATGAGGCTGAGAAACAGCTCCTGCGGGCAACCATAGCAGAGTTGCCGGCCTTACAGATACGTGGCGCCGTGGACCTTGACTTTTCGGTTTGTTACCCTCAGGCTGAGATGGATCAAACGAGTGTTTTGTTTGATCTCAACTATTTCAAATACTGTTTCCTCAAGGCTACAGGTATCGACTTTCATGAGCTACGCCTCGAAGCAGCCTTCAAATTGTTTGCCAAGGACTTGACATCTGAGACCCAGAATGCTTTTCTCTATCGCGATTTTCAAGCGCGTAATGTCATGCTTGATTCGTCAGGCAAGCCACATTTCATAGATTTTCAAGGCGGAAGGAAAGGTCCTGTTCAGTACGACCTTGCGAGCTTCCTCTGGCAAGCTTCGGCCCGCTATTCGGCCGAGTTGCGTGAAGAACTGGTAGGGGTCTATCTCGATAACCTGAAGCTCTATATAGAAGTAGATGAGCAGCGGTTCCGTTCACGGCTCAAGCTTTTCGTGTTGTTCCGAATCTTGCAGGTGCTCGGCGCGTATGGCTTCCGTGGGTATTTCGAGCGAAAAAAGCATTTCATCGAAAGCATACCACCTGCCATGCAAAACCTGCGCGACCTGTTGGCCGACCCGCTTGCCTGTCCATACCCTTACCTTCGTGAAGTGCTTGAGCAGATGGTAGCCTTGCCTCAGTACCAACCTGCCGAAGAGGTACCATCCACCCGTTCAGATGGTTTTAAGACCGCAGTGGACAATGTCTACAAGGCTCATCCTGCTGATGGACCGGCTACCTTCTCCAAATATGATGGCATGGGACCTCTGAAGGTGCGTGTATTCTCTTTCTCTTATCGCAAGGGCATCCCTGCCGACGAGAGCGGCAATGGCGGTGGATATGTTTTTGACTGTAGGTCGACGCATAATCCTGGGCGCTATGAACCTTACAAGCTAATAACAGGTCTCGACGAGCCTGTGATACGTTTCCTTGAGGACGATGGTGAGATTCTCACCTTCCTTGATTCTGTTTATCGTTTGGCAGATGCCCATGTAGAGCGCTATATTCAGCGCGGCTTCACCGACCTGATGTTCTCTTTTGGCTGCACGGGTGGTCAGCATCGCAGTGTGTACTGTGCTCAGCATTTGGCTGAACATCTCAATGCGAAGTATGGCGTGGAGGTGAACATCTGTCATCGCGAACAAAATATAATGACCACGCTACCAATGCGACCAACAGCACAATAAATTCAGACTTTGGCCGTTATATTATTGTTCTTGTGAAACGGATACTGTTCTATATCGCGTTTTTTTCTCTTGCTCTTAATGTTGTGGCTCAAGAGCAGGCAGACACGGCGTCGACTGCAAAGTCGACCGATGTTTCTGTGTCGTCAGTTGATGATGCAGAAACAGGCACAAGCTCTGTCGAATCCTGCTCTATCAAAGGCCGTGTCGTGGATGAAAATGGCAAGGGCCTGCCTTTCGTCACCGTTAAAGTTGAAGGTCAGATGGCAGGTTCCATGACATCCCTTGATGGGGACTATGCCTTTGATTTCCAGACGGCCGATTCCGTTGTGCTACACTATAGCTTGATGGGCTATGAGAAGAAGACCAAGGTGCTTGTGCGTCCAAGAGGAAAGCTCACTTGGAACATAAGCCTGCACCCAACAGGCACAGATATGAGCGAGCTTGTAGTGAAAGAGGTGAGGCGTCAGCTGGGTAGCACTCAGGAATTGTCGACCAGAGATCTCAAGCGCATGCCCTCAACGACAGGCAATGCCGTTGAAGAGCTTGTAGCCACTCAGGCTGGCGTGTCGTCGCATAATGAGTTGTCGTCGCAGTATAATGTCCGTGGCGGTTCGTTCGACGAGAACTGTGTCTATGTCAATGGCGTAGAGGTGTACAGGCCTTTGCTCGTATCGAGTGGTCAGCAGGAAGGCTTGTCGGTCATCAATTCCGACATGGTTGAGCGCGTACAGTTCTCGGCAGGTGGCTTTGCGGCCCAATATGGCGATCGCATGTCGAGCGTGCTTGACATCACCTACAAGCGACCTGAACGTCATGAAGCCTCGGTAGGTGCCAGCCTGCTGGGTGCAAATATCTATGATGGCTTTCGTGTGGGAAAGCTGTCGCTCTCTCAAGGTTTGCGCTTCAAGTCAAACCGTTATATGTTAGGCTCTCTGCAAACTACCGGAGAGTACGACCCGTCTTTCCTCGATTATCAGGCCTATCTCTCCTGGACACCTTCTTCGAAATGGACTTTCGATGTTATCGGTTACATCTCACGCAATCGTTATCACTTCAAGCCAAAAGACCGCGAGACTAATTTTGGCACGATGGAAGACGTGAAGAGCTTTAGAGTCTATTTCGATGGCGACGAGCAGGATCTCTTTCGCACCATGTTCGGAGCCTTTGCGCTCACTCGTAAATTCGGCCGGTCAAGTGCGTTGACATTCGGAGCCTCCGCGTTTACTACGAAGGAACGTGAGACCTATGACATCCAAGGACAATACTGGCTCGACGACACCAACACGTCGGAACAGCTCGGTGTGGGGACATATATGGAACATGCCCGCAACCTGTTGACGTCACGCACCCAGTCGTTGCGTCTGTTGTACACGCTGAAACCTCGCGAGCATGACTTCCGTGCAGGGCTGCAGTGGAAACATGAATATGTCAGAGAGAATACGCGTGAATGGGAATTCCGTGACTCTGCGGGTTATTCTATGCCGCATAGCGGCGATCGTCTGCCGCTTATCTACAACCTTAAGAGTAAGCAGACGATTTCGTCCAACCGTCTGGAATTGTTTGCTCAAGATACGTGGCGTCACGAAGCGTCTTTGGGTGTGTTCTCGCTCAACTATGGTGTCCGTCTGAGTCATTGGTCGTGGAACGACGAGACCTTGTTCTCGCCGCGTGCTTCACTTGGCTTCATTCCCTCGTCCAATGATGCGCTGACGTTCCGTCTGGCTACAGGTTTGTATTATCAGGCTCCGTTCTACAAGGAACTTCGCGACACGGTCAGTGCCGACGGAGCTACCATCGTGCAGCTCAACAGCGACATAAAGAGCCAACGTTCGTTTCAGGTCGTAGCTGCAGCAGAATACAAGTTTCGCGTGGCCGACCGCCCGTTTAAGTTCACCACCGAAGCCTACTACAAGGCACAAAGTAGGCTGAACCCATACAATGTCGATAATGTTAAGGTGGTCTATTATGGTCGCAACGAGGGTTCAGGATATGTTGCGGGTGTAGATTTCAAGGTGTATGGCGAATTTGTTCCTGGCACGGATTCCTGGATATCTTTCTCTTTGATGAAAGCGGCCATGCAATTGCACGGCAAGACCATTCCGCAACCTACCGATCAGCGGTGGAATCTCAATTTCTTCTTTTCCGACTATTTCCCAGGAACCGATCGATGGAAGATGACACTCAAGATGGCTTTCGCTCATGGCCTACCCTTTGGTCCGCCTCACTCAGGTCTTGAGCGCCATGCGTTTAGGGCTCCTGCCTATCGGCGTGTTGACATTGGCATGAGTTATCGCCTTCTGCGTCCTCAGGAAGAAGGACAACGGCGTGGATGGGGCCGTTATATGCGTGATGCATGGTTAGGCCTCGATTGCTTCAACCTGCTTGGCATCAGCAACGTGGCATCGTATCTTTGGATTACAGACATATCGCGTCAGCAATATGCCGTACCCAACTATCTCACGGGACGCCTCATCAATGCACGACTCCTTATAGAGTTTTGATCGAACGATGTATTTGCCGCGACGTCTTCGCCAATCCCATTTCACTCATTAGGTCTTAAACAAAGTAAATATCCACCGCGTGATAAACAGAAAACGGCCGGCCGCATGGAGCAGTTCCATTGGAGGAACAGTTCCATGCGGCCGGCCGTTTTTTTTGAACTTCTTAAAGGGGCTGGATTAATCGTTTGGGTTGTAGGGTGACTGCTTATTAGCAAGGATGGAATAAGCATCCGTCGCATAGGCCGTTTCGTCAGGTTCCTTAAGTCCTTTTGTCTGGTTGAAGACCGCAACACATACGGTCGTGTTGATTATTCCATGGCCTTGGAATGATTATTCCATGGTCATGGAATGATTGTTCCAAGGCCATGGAATAATGAAAGCGGCTGGGCGCGTTTGGCAAAAGTGCTATGTGCGAAGGGCAAATCGGCCTGTAGGATAGAGCCTTTTGAACGGTCTTTCGGCGCCAGTTCGTTAATGCACGTTCATTTGAGGGTGTGACCAGATCGCCACACCCTCAACCATGTTACAGGGAAAAATACCTTTCGTAAGTCTGCTGGGGCTTACCGCCATAAGGCACATCGGCAAACATATCAAGTGCCGCCTTGCACTCAGTCTTGAAGTATTCCTCATAGCTTTTTTCGCTGCCAAGGTTGTATTCGGCTATTGTAGCGGCCTTGTTTGCATTGCTCACAATGACGCTCTCAAACCGCCACACATACCACTTAAATTCTTCCCTCTCTTTGTCGAAGGGATTGCCTGGCTCACCTTTGTATAGCTTGCACAGGCCGATCAGGAATTTACTCTTATCCATGTTTCTGATACTTGTTTATAAATTCGTGTATGACTAAGCTCATGGTGTCTGGCAGAAACTCCCACACCCTTGAATAGAGCTTGAAAGGTATTCCGAAACGCGCCTCTGCTATGGATCCAACTATTGCGCCTATGGTGTCACTATCGCCACCGTGTGATATGGCCATCCTGATAGCATCCTAAAAGCTATCAGCACGTGCAACGATGGAGAGGCACAAAGGCACAGTTCCCTGGCACGTCTCATCAAACTTACAGCCGTTAGTCTTTTAGGGAGACGGTAATAAAAGGAATAAGAAGTGCTTGTCAAGTATCGTTGACCATACCAGTTCGTCGCCTCAACCATCCGTAGGAGGTGGGCTGAGTGCTTGTCAAGTATTGTTGACTATCCAGACTTCTGTGTGAAATTGACTTGGAATAAGGTGTTTAGCGGTCGGTAAGAACAGCTATTTGCTGATGAGCATCTTGCGGCCATTGACAATGTAAAGTCCAGGTTTCAAGCCGTTGCGGAGGTTGTCGTAAGTGGCTCCGGCCTTGAGCTTGGTACCAGAGATGTCATACACATCAAAGCGTGTGAGTTCGTCAGATTTGTTCTTGATGTCGTCGGTGTATGGCAGGAAATCCTCGGTCGGGCTGTCGTCAGCGTTGTCCTCGATGTTGAGTTCCTCGTCAGTGAGCTGGTAAGGCGTCAGTTTCGCATAAACTGTTTTAGCGCGTTGTCTGAGCCATTTTTTAGCATTGGCTGCACTGGTGGCGTAGTTGGTGTAGTCGCGATCGGTGTACAGCTCTTTGTTCTTCTCAAGCGAAGGTGCCGCCAAAGCATAATAGTCGTCAATGTAGTCGCAGAGATCGTCGAGCTGATAGTTTACGAATATTGTCCAAGCTTTGTAAATGGCTCGGTCGAGCGGCTCGCCACAACTTCGCAGCTGTCGCATGAAAGTGCCTGCTTCCATGCTTTGGTATCTGGTCCAGAAGTCTTCGGTGCTGCCTGCTGTGCAGTAGGAGCGCGACTGCTCATAGCCGAAAGCCCAGTCGAGGTCCCATACGGGCCCCCACTTGAAGCGGCATGAATCTGCCAGAACATTCTCATGATAGAGGAAAGTGCTCTTGGGGTGCATTAGCTCGTAGTTGGCGATGAGCTCGTTGGTGACAAAGAAGCGTGCAAGCGTTTCCACGTCGACCTCGGGAGATATGTCAGCTTGCTTGGCTACAAGACTCATGAAGGCATTGAATCGCTGTTGAATGTCCTGCAATGTGATTTGTGTGGATTCGGGCTCGCTGAAGTCCGGTTCCTGGATATTCACGGGAAGGTTGTAGGGGCTGCTTCTGAATTTGTAGCTTTCGTCGTAGTAGGTGTCCAGTTCAAGCAGGGCGGCATGACTCTCGTCGATCAGCTCTATGCTGTTGTTGGAGAACCCTATTTTCTCTGTGAGGTTGTAACTTCCCCAGTATTCGCCGTTCAAATACAAGTCGACAGGCACGACGTGGTTTGGCGCTTCTGTTCCAATGAGCCCGGCAGCATACAAACCGATGGCATTAGAGAGCATCGATCCGGATTGGCGATTGGCCAGTAATACCCAGTTTTTACCGCCATGCAGACCGAATGGTTTTACTTTTTCATTGAACTTCAGGCGATAAGGATTCTTCGAGTAAGCATTGCTTGACCAACTTGAATTGCCTCGTCCTTTGATGAGTACGTCCGTTGCCTCCATTGATGGAAAGACCCCGGCCCCGTCCATGGAGATGGTAGCGTTGAGGTAGTAGTATTTGCTGCTTACGTATTCTCCGTTTTCTATGTCGATGTTTATGGATGGTGTGTTGAAGGTGTGGTCGGTAAGCCAGTCGAGCTTGAGCTGGTATGTACGGCCGTATGGCGCAAGCTGGTAGGCATATTCAGCGTCTTGGTGCTGTGACTCAGTAGTCTTTACGCTATAAATTGCAAATTCGCTCCAGCATAGATAGTTCTTGGAGTAAGCGCATTGGGTTTGCTCAAAGCGCAGGTAGGAGCATGGATTGTCCAGGGAAATGGTGGGCGAGGTATAAGTCTCAAGAGAACCAGAGGGTAAGTTATCGGTATCGGCATCGAATGAACGGACAAGCTGCCACGTCTGTCCATCGTTTGAGGCATAGAGGTTGAGGCCAGTTGTTTGGCGTCCTTCTGTCTGGCGATTAGTATAGCTGAACTTCAAGGTATGCATGGCTTCGGGCAATTGCACGTCTAAATAGGGGCAGACATCAGCAGGCAGTTTCTCATAGATGCCATTGCCCCATGTCGAGTGGAAGAAGGTGTAGACGTCGCCGTCGAGCATATTGCCAGGGTCCTCACCATAGTTGCTGGGCGCGTTCGTAGAGAGCATGTCGGCCGTCAATGCAACCTTTTGCAGCTCCTCTTGATCGGGGATGTCGATGGCAGGTTGTGTGAGAATGGATTTCAGGATGCGGATATCAGGGTAGGCAATAGTGATGTTGTGTTCATTGCCCATACGTCGTCTCGTATGTTTGCTTACGAGCTGAATGCTGTCGTCGAGGACGACTTCAGCCCTTTTATCGCTCACTTTGAACGAGGGTGTCAGCCAATGGCCGATGCATGCCAGCTGTCCGCTGATGATGCTGTCGCCTGTGATTTCACATTCGGTATCGCTGAAAAGTTGATGATTGAATTTGTTGTTGAACTTGAACGACGTGATAGAGGGCAAGATCATCTGCAAAGGATGCCCATAGTGTTGGATTTCTGCAAGTCGATAGGTAAAGGTGCTGCCGTCAAGGGCTGTCAGTTCCAGCGCCTCGTCGCTGGTGGTGATGCCCGAAAGCATGGCCTGTGGGAAGATGTCGACCTTGCCTTCCTCGCGAACCACATACAACGTGTCGGCATCGCCGATGGCAGCGTAAGAGGAGATGACCGAGCAACATGCGACAACAGCAGAAAATAATTGCAAAAATTTCATAATGAAGCCAGTTTTTCTTGTTTGCGCGCCAAAGGTACGTGAAAAATTATAAATGAGAAAGAAAAGTGCTGTTAAATGATTATATTTAACGGGTAATTTATTAATGAAAAGTTTGTTTTTACGGATGTTTCATAGTACTTTTGCGCTCGAAAAGCAAAAAATGACAGTTTCCAATAACAATATGTTCGACACGTTGCTGGGCTTACCTCTTTTTCAGGGATTGAGCCGCGACGATATGACGCGTATCGTAGAGTCGTTGCGTCTGGATTTTGATACGTATGAGATTGGAAACCCACTCTGTCGTCAAGATGATGTGTGCACTCATGTGTTGTTCGTCATTGATGGATGTTTGCGCAAACGTACGTTGTCGGTCGACCGTAAGTGGGCGGTTGAAGAGGATCTGGGCACAGGAACGGTAGTTGGGCTGGAAGTGCTCTATGGCCGTAGACGCACGTACGAAAGCACCTGTACAACGCTACAGCCCACTCGTATGCTCATGATAGACAAGCGGACGATGGGAGCGCTCTTCCGTTATTTCGAGGTCATGCAACTGAATGCTTTCAACCACCTCACCAGTGTCATTGCACAGCATGAACAATTGGCCTGGCTGCCCACACCTCAGACGCTTGAAGGACGTATTGCAAGGTTCTTTCAAAGCCATGTCTCAAAACCTGCCGGACATAAGCGCTTCGATATTTCCTTGGCGACATTCGGGCGTCAGCTTGCAGAAGACCCGCGCTACGTGAGCCGTGCATTACGCAGCATCGAAGCCAAGGGGCTCATCACTGTCGGGCGACGTTCGGTAGATATTCCGACGTTCGAGCGTTTGCTGCAAAACATATAATTTTTTATTACTACTTCGTATGAACTGCTTATACAATAAAGACTACGGTACACCCCACAATACGCCACCGTTCGACCGCATCCACTTTGAGGATTACGAGCCCGCAATCCTCGAAGGCATTCGGCAAGATGATGAGTTTATTGCCCGGATTGTAGCCAATAGCGAAGCTCCATCCTTCGACAATACCATCGCTGTGACTACGCCCGATGACATGCTTGAGCGTGTGACCAAGATATTCTATAATTTGCTCTCGGCCAACACCGACGATGATATGGACGCGTTGGCACAGAAGCTGGCTCCGATTCTCACAGAACATGCAAATAATATCATGTTCAACCGTGAATATTTCGAGAGAGTGAAGGCCGTTTACGAGCTCTATTATCCCGAGCGCAAGCCAGAGGCTCGGGCCTTGACGGCAGAGGAACAGATGTTGCTGCGCAATGCTTACGAAGGTTTTGTACGTGCCGGTGTGGCTCTTGACGATGAACATCAGGCCCGATTGCGTGAGATCAACAACGAGATGAGTCTGCTAACCCTGCAGTTCTCGCAAAACAACCTGAAGGAAACCAATGCGTATGAACTCTTGCTAACCGATGAGGCCGACTTGAGCGGCTTGCCCGACACAGCACGTGAGGCTGCGGCACAAGCTGCTCGCGACAACAAAAAAGAAGGTTGGCTGTTCACACTCCATGCTCCATCCTATGGCCCGTTTATCACCTACGCAGACAACAGAGAGCTGCGCAGACAGATGTACATGGCCAAGAATACGCTTTGTGTGAAGAATAATGAGTATAACAACGAGGAAATCGTAAGGAAGATCGTAAATCTAAGGCTCGAAAGAGCTCAGATGCTGGGCTTCAATACTTTTGCCGATTATGTGCTCGTGCATCGTATGGCAGAGACTTCGGAACATGTCTACGATTTGCTTGACCAATTGATTGAGGCCTACATGCAGCCCGCACGTAAAGAGCTGGCAGAAATAGAGGCCATGGCACGCAAGGTGGAAGGCGACGACTTCAAACTCATGCCTTGGGATTTCTCTTACTATGGCCACAAGTTGAAGATGGAGCGCTATAATATAGATGCAGAAATGCTGCGCCCTTATCTTGAACTTTCTAAGGTCAAAGAAGGGGTGTTCGGCTTGGCTACGCGGTTGTATGGCATTACATTCCGTCGCAATGCAGACATCCCCGTGTACCATCCCGACGTCGAAGCCTTTGACGTCCTGGATAAAGATGGCTCGTTCCTGGCCGTACTCTTCACAGACTTTCACCCACGCAAAGGTAAGCAGAGCGGTGCCTGGATGACAGCGTTTAAGGAGCAATGGATAGGCCCCGAAGACGATAATCCTACTCCCAATGACCCTTCGACATGGAAAAACAGCCGGCCGCAAGTGTCGTTGGTGATGAATTTCACTAAGCCTACAGACGAAAAACCCGCCTTGCTCACACTGGGCGAAGTGGAAACATTCCTGCATGAATTTGGTCATGCGTTGCACGGTATCTTTGCGAACACACGCTTTGCGTCGCTCTCTGGAACAAATGTTTATTGGGATTTCGTGGAACTGCCTTCTCAGTTTATGGAAAACTATGCTGTTGAACCCGCTTTCCTCGCAACATTCGCAAAACATTACCAGACGGGGGAACCATTGCCCCAAGAGCTTGTGCAGCGAATCATAGATAGCCGGAATTTCAATGTTGCCTATGCCTGCATACGGCAGGTGAGCTTCTGTCTCCTCGATATGGCATATTATACACGTACGACCCCGCTGACAAAAGATATCCGTTCCTTCGAAGCAGAGGCATGGAAACGTGTTCAACTCTTCCCAGAGGTGGAAGGTACCTGTATGAGTGTGCAGTTCTCACATATCATGTCTGGCGGTTATGCTGCAGGCTATTATAGCTATAAATGGGCAGAGGTGCTCGATGCAGACGCATTCTCTGTTTTCAAGGAAGCCGGAATCTTTGATGCCGCTACGGCTCAGCGTTTTCGCGACGAGATACTATCACGCGGCGGCACAGAACATCCCATGACACTCTATCGCCGTTTCCGTGGTGGCGAACCAACAATAGATGCTTTACTCATTCGCAATGGAATCAAAAAATAAACCCCTTGACATGCGTTATCTGCGCATGGCTCGCATCTGGAGCGAGAATAGCTATTGTCAGCGACGGCAGGTCGGAGCGCTGATAGTGAAAAACAAAATGATTATCAGCGACGGCTACAATGGAACACCGTCGGGCTTTGAGAATGTGTGCGAGGAAGATGGCGTGACCAAACCGTACGTGCTCCATGCCGAGGCAAATGCTATTACAAAGATTGCGCGTTCCAATAACAACTCAGAGGGAGCCACTCTCTATGTCACCGACTCGCCATGCATAGAATGTTCAAAATTGATCATCCAAGCTGGCATCCGGCGGGTAATATATGCCCGCGATTACCGTCTTACTGATGGCGTAGACTTGCTGCGAAGGGCTGGTATCGAAGTAGAACACTTGCCTATAGAGGGATTCTAACGCATTAAACGTCCAGAGTATTTAAAAATAATTTTCTACGAGCATAAATTATGTCCACAAAGTCACGTCTTGTTCCGCTATTGTTGGCCTTGGCTGTAGTCCTTGGCATATTTATCGGGACTTTTTATACAAGTCACTTTTCCGGCAACAGGCTTAACATCATTAACACCGGTAACAACAAATTGAATTATTTGTTGCAGATCATCGACAACAATTATGTTGATACCGTGAATGCTAATGACCTCGTCGAAGATGCGATGCCTTTAATCTTGGCTGAATTGGACCCTCACTCGAGCTATATCGGAGCAAGTGAAGCTGAGGAGAGTGTCGAAGAGTTGCGCGGCAGTTTCAGTGGTATTGGCGTAAGGTTTACTGTGCAGAATGATACGGTCAACGTGATGAATGTCATCAAAGGCGGACCGTCAGAGCAGGTAGGTATCTTGGCCGGAGACCGCATTGTTGCCGCTGACGACAGCACGCTTATTGCGAAATCAAGCCGCGATATAATGAAACGATTGAGAGGAGAGAAACATTCTAAGGTAAAACTGACGGTCGTTCGCCACGGACAATCCAAGCCATTGACCTTTACGGTAGAACGCGGAGATGTGCCTATAGAAAGTGTTGATGCCGCTTTCATGCTTGATAAGCACACGGGCTATATCTCTATAGAGAGTTTCGGGGAATCTACTTATCCTGAAATGCTTACTGCTTTGGCACAACTTAGTGCTCAGGGCATGGATAATCTCATTATCGATCTCAGGGGAAATCGAGGAGGATATATGCAAACGGCTATTTTGATGGTGAATGAGTTCCTTCCTGCAGGACAACTTGTGGTTTACACCGAGGGACGCAAGTCGGCGCGTGAAGACTACCGCACCGATGGCCATGGCTCATTCCAGAAGTTGCCTCTGGTGGTGTTGGTCGATGAGGGATCTGCCTCGGCATCTGAGATTTTTGCAGGCGCTATTCAGGATAACGACCGTGGAACAATAATTGGCCGGCGTTCCTTTGGTAAGGGACTCGTGCAACAACCCATAGAATTCAAGGATGGCAGCATCGTGCGATTGACTGTTGCCCGCTATTATACTCCTTCGGGAAGATGCATACAAAAACCTTATGTGAAAGGGCATGGGGAAGAGTATGAGAATGATTTAATAGCCCGATATGAAAGAGGAGAGTTTTTCTCAGCCGACAGTATTCATCAAGATGGCCCAGAGTATAAGACCAGGCTCGGTAGGACGGTTTATGGCGGTGGCGGCATCATGCCGGATATCTTTATTCCAGAAGATACCACTCTATATACGAGCTATTTCCGTGAGGCTGTGTTTACGGGACTGACCATTCAATTTGCATTCGCTTACACCGACCAGAATAGGCAACAATTGCTTAGCTTTAAGAATGTTGAAGCGATGGAAAACTATCTCAGCCGCCAAAATTTATTGGAGCAATTCGCACGTTTTGGCGAGGAACATGGTTTGAAACGTCGTAACCTTATGTTGCAACGGAGTGCTCCGCTCTTCGAGAAGAACATTATCGCAAACATCATATATAATGCTCAGGACCAAGTATGGCGATTGCAATATATTTCGAAAACGGACCCCGCTATACTACGGGCATTAGAGATATTCAAGAGCGGAACAGCCAAGCCTAAAGGGCCGGGCTCCAAAGTGTCGTATTCTATCAGCAATGATATGCGCATGCGTCTGCCTTCCTATCTTGCTAAATCTCATGTTTGCATGTATTCGTAACATAAGGTACTTGAAAGAATCAAAGGTAAATCTTGAATACGGATATACTATTATTGGAATAAAGAACCTTCCAAGCAAATAATATCCTTGAAATATTTTTTTGTGAAAATATTTGGCTGTTCAAGCATAAGGCCATATATTTGCACTCAGAAATAATACGCAACAATCAATGTCTGCCATGTTAAGTGGCACTCGACAGGATTGTTGCGTCTTTTTGTATGCACTACTTCCGTCGGGCTAATTCGTTCTTTTACTTATTGTTATTTTGTTTTTATGATGAAAAGAAAAAGCTTTAGGCGGCCAAAGGTCAATTGCCTTTGTCGGTGTACATCATCTGAAGGGGTAGTCTCTCTGACTCCATCTCTTGTCAATCTGGCCAAGAAGGATGCTATTAACACAATGTGTGCTTCACGCAGTACGAACACCATAGCTGCTGTAGCGGTGCGTACCGGTCAATTGTTTGAACAGACTGGCCATACCTTATTGGCCATTACGGTTTATCGAACTGCAATTAGTTGTATCACATCCATAGATTCTTTCAGGGCTGAGAACTATTATCAGTTTGGCCCTTTACCATCAAATCCGCACCATCGATATTGGAGCGAGCGAATTAATGAAGCCGATGCCATAGAAGTTGCTGAACGCTTGGATGCGTTATATCGCAGAATCAACCTGCAGGGTTTCGCACACCAACAGCGCAGAATACGTTGGTACTATGAAAGCTTGTTCCGTTCTGTGTACAGTGCATGCATGTAATTGTCAGGAAACACCAAGGGCCCCTTCTTGCCTCCTGATAAAGGACGGCAAGAAGGGGCCCTTGGTGTTTTTATGTATGCTATAATTGGTGTATTACTTTCAGGAGCTGTTCGCCTATTCCTATTGTGTAGCCTTGTTGGACGTAAACGACTCGATTGAAGCTGTCGCAGATGAGGATAATGGGTAAAGCTGCAGAGTTCAAGTGCATTTGTTCGACAACTTCTTTATAAATCATGCCATCAATGTCAGCTCCCCATGTAATTGTCGAAGGCAGGTTCTTGAATTCACTTGCGTTAAAGCGTCTGGCCATTTCTTTGTTTTCAAAAAGCAAAACAATCTTGCGCCCCCATCTTTCCAGACCATTCCCGACAGTTGCCAAATCGCGTAATATATGATTGCTTGGTTCGTGGTTGGGAGCTACGATTCCAAGGATATAATATCCTCGTCCACATGTGGCCAACAACGAAGTTGGAGCTGCTTCTTGACCATGAGCTCGTGCATCCAGATGACTTCCTGTAACGAATAATGGTTGGTAAAGATCTTCCGCATTCAGTGAACCTTTTACAGAAATCTTATCCTCGCTCTTGCGTAAAGAGAAGGGTAGTTCTGTTGCTGTTCCGGCATTGATGGTGAATGCTTGCATAGATGCTAAAACGCTACCGTCAGCCATACGTGAACCTGTTGTCAAGACATACAATCCCGCGTCAAGCTCAACTCCTTTGGCGAACGTGTTCTGGAATGTGGCTTCTTCAGGAAATGTCAATAAAGTCATTTTGCCATTATCAATTCGTGACAAGGTGAAATGTGTGTAATATTTAGCGTCAGGTACGTAGCTGTCAGGCTGATAGTTGAGCTTCAATAGACCTTTTTTGATGGAAATATGACCGTGTCTTGAAGTATTCGTCGCGTCAAAATCAACATCAACCCATTTCTTTGTCATATCTGTATATTGCACCTTCCCGTTGATTTCGTTTATTCGGGCGATAATTCCAGCTGAACGGCATGCTGCAACAAAGAAAATGTTACGTCCAAGCTCATCAGACTTTTTACTTTTGTAGACGCCAATAGGTGTCGAACGTAATCTCAGAGGATTGCGTTTCTCTATTAACGTGATGCTGTCGTTAACCCATTGCACTATCTCTTTGGCCGTCATTCCTTTGAATGCTTTACCAAGTAAAGCCTTGAAGGGTGTTAATCGCTCGTTTTCTATCCTTGGCGAGAGCAGATACTGCCTGACATTATCGGTATGGTAGTCAAAGTCTAAGGTGTTCTGATGATGGAGGTTGTCAAGAAGAACATCGAGGGTTACATCGTGGAGGTCTTTGTCTGGTAGCACTTCAATTAATTTCGAGGCTACATCTTCTAAGCCGATTTTAGAAGCACTATCAACGAATTCTTGAATAACCCTGTAGTTGCCGCGGAAACGTTGATTGGGCATTGTTGCTTCGTAAGCATGCCGTATGCTGTCTTCGTACGCAAGTCTCATGTTGTTATGCTGTCTGAGAGCATCGCTGACAACTGGCAGTTTGGCACTTTGTGATGGGGGGACGATGTCTATAGGCAAGCCTTTATATAAATCTGCCATGATCTCATCTTGTTTACTAAGAGTGAGTGTTACCTGAGGATCTTTGTTGAAATTAATTTTTTTATAGGCAATCTTATCGTCTTTTGAAGCCCAGACCAACAAGTCACCCAACCCTGCAGTTAATGAACATTGACCATTCCTGTCAGTTCTGCTTGTTGCTACAGTAAAGAACTCAGCATAATTATAAATCTTGAACGCTATATTTGCATTTTCTACAGGCTGTCCGTTGCTATCTACGATGGTAATAGTTACTTTCCTGGTAGGAGCATAGTTCGCCGTTACATTGATTTCGGTTAAACACTCTTCTTGCTTCACAATGTCTTCAGGACCATTGTATCGCCCGAACACTTTTGTGTGCATAAGCATTCCACGTGAAGCACTCTCATTAAACCAACCCAAGTCGAGCACAGGCTCAGGTTCGCATGCCCCCAAGAAATGCCATTTCCCGTTAGCCCATGCTTCAACCCATGCATGATTGTCATCGGTATGTGCCCAACGAGGCGTGTAAACCTGTCGTGCAGGTATGCCAACTGTGCGTAATGCTGCAACCAAGAGAACTGATTCTTCGCCACAACGGCCGAAGGCAGTTCTAATGGTAGAAGCCGGACCTAAGGTTCGTGCGCTTGTTGGCCTGTATGTAACATGCTCGTGGCACCAATGATTTACTTCGAGGATGGCATCTTCCATGCTTCTTTGGCTTACTCGTTCAGCCAATTCTTCATAGTATATTGTGCGGAAATCATCGAGGTCTTCGTTGTTCACACGTACAGGAAGCACAAAATGTCTGAATTCTCGTTCAGGAATGTCTTTACCCCAAGGCATCTCAACCCGTGCTCTCAAGGCTATGGCTATTTGTTCGGCATAGTAGCTTTGGGGGTAATCTATACTGTCGGGCAGTGACATATTATCGTAGAGAAAGTCGAGATATTGCTGTTCGACATTCTTGTTGCATGCTGCAAATATGGTTATGCAAAGCAACAGGTATATTGCTTTTTTCATTTTGATAAATATTGTAACATGTTGATTTAGTAATCCTACAAAAAAAAACGCAAAGGCGTGCAGATATATTATCTCAACGTCTTTGCGTTTTCTTTTATCTCGTTAATATTTTTGGGTTTTAGCTTCAACCGTTTTGCAGCCATTCATCGGCCTCCTCATAAAGCTTAGTCAAGTATTCTGGCCGACTCTTTCCTGGCAGTTCTTCGAGAATCGTTGTGCATGATTCTATAAACCATTCGCCACTTTGTCGATTAAGCCTGTAGATATACTGAGAGTCACCTGTTTGGTTGAACTTGACGCCTCCAATTTCTGTCTTTACAGGGAAAGTCGTCTCAACGATAGCCACTGAACGATTTCCGTGGGTCCAGACCAGACAGGCATGGATATGATAAGGGATATGGTCGGTTCGTGCGGCCAGCGCTTTAGCAAACTCTTCGGCGGTGCCCTCGAACCACGAAGCTTTTACGACAGCCTTCGGTGTGTAGCAGGCTATCATCTCGTCCCAAAGTTGATTGTCTCGTGCGAAGCGCTCAAATGTTAGCAAACGTCGCACAGCTTCTTTCTCGCGGCGAGTTTCAAGTGATGTGTGAACAGGGCGTTTAAGTATTAAACTAGTTTTCATAAGGCATCAATGACTTTTGCTATCTTTACTTTGCAAATGCAAAGATACACTTTTCTGCGTTTCGCTGTATAAAAAAGCAGTAAGATTTACTTTTATTAACAAAAAAACTCTCCCTCACCATGTATTTGATGAGGGAGAGTTTGTTTTGAGTAGTTCAGATGCTTATATATATTAATGTATGCGCACGCGCGTACATTATATATTAATAGAACATGTAACGCTTATCCTGAACTTTAGCTTTGTCGTAGAGTACTTGCATGAATCGCGAAGCTGCTCTCATAGCTTGTTGTGCTACTTGTGAGCTTGCACTCTGCTTGGCGGCGTCATCGAATTTTTCATTTGTCTTATTTTCGTTGACAACCTGGAATGCATACACACCGGCATTACCCTTGACGCCTTTAGCAAAGGCACCCTTTGCCGTCTTGGCTACAGCGCCAGCAAGGATGCTCTCGCTGCCACCGGCACTGGGGATGAATACGGGTGCACCAAAGGTGATGTGCTTAATTGTATCGATAGCAGTTGCACCTTTGATCTTGGCTACGGCTGAAAGGTCAGAAGCTGAAGCCATCATTTCCTGAAGCTTAACAGCTTTCTTATCACGAGTGACCTCGGAGGTGAGGAAGTCCTTGACACTTGCCTCAGTGCGGTATTCACCATTGTTCTTACCTGTGAGCATAACTACGAGGAGGTGATCATTGTTGCCTACGGTGTAGATATCTGAGACATCACCTTCCTTAGTGTCGTCGTTGAATATCCATCTGAAAGCTTCGCGTGTAGAGCTCAGTCCAGCTACGTTGTGCTCACTTGCAAACAGATTCTCGTGTTGTTGCACCATATATCCAGCCTTGAGGGCATTTGCCTCAATATCTTCAATCGTCTTATTAGATGCAATGAACTGTGAGAAGTCGTTGAAAGTCTTGTTGAAAGTATCGTTAGAGAAGTCGATAGGACGCTTAACGATTGCCACTTGATATTTCTCAACGGGGTTTCTGCGATCGGTTACGCGCAGGATAGCAATGCCGGACATTCCAAGTTTTACCTGTTGGGTAGTGCCTACAGCTTGTGTGGTGAGTGCATTGATGAATTTAAGATTGTTCTCGTCAAGATTTGCTGTTTCATATTGTGCAGAACTAATCCATTGCTCTTCGCCGGTTTGGTTGTATTTCTTGGCTATGCTGTCGAAAGGTACACCTGCATTGAGTGCCGTCATGATGCTGTCTGCGGTCTTCTGTGCAGCAGCCTCGTCGGCTCCATTCACACCAATTTGGCGGAACTGGATGCTGTCGGGCAATGTCGTCTTAGCAATTAGACGGACGATGTTTTGAGTGTTGTCCTGAGCGTTGAGATAGGGACCAGCTTGCTGTCCAACAGCCATGGAGTCAACCTGTGCTGCGATGTCAGTGGGGAGAGCCATGCGGCGAACAGGTAAAGCATGATAGCTGACAGTGCTGCCACTCTTTCGGATAATGTTGGCGAAGTCAGCGTCTGCAGCAGAAAGCTGTTGTGCAATCTCTTGCATTTCTTTATTGATTTCGTCACGGTCGGCTTTGCTTGCCGTTACGGCAACGTCAATGTACTTGATGTCGCGAGTAGGCTCTTGAATGCGGAACAGGTCCTTGAGCTCATTGTACTTTGCGGTGAGTTCTTTGTCTTCAGGTTTTACTTCGTCGTCCTTGATACTGGAGTAGGGCAGTGAAACGAGCAAAATATCTTTCTCATTGTGTGAAGCTTCGAAAGCTTTCTGAGCGCTGACAGGGTTAGCAACGAAGGACTTTGCAAGCAGGTTCTGGAATTTCTCTGCAAGAGCTTGCTGGCGAATGTTCTTTTCAATGAACTTCCAATAGTTGTAAACCTGTGTGTAGTAAGCTACAGCCTCTGCAGGTTGCCCAGCCTGATTCTTGATGGTGTTGTACTGGGTAAGGAACTGATTGAGCTGATCAATATCAAAAGCACCAGTCTGCTGGTTGCGGAAAGGTGTTTGAGCGAGCATGGGATTTTGGCCAGTCTTGATGATGTCCTGCATTTCAGCATCGGTCACGGTGAGACCTAATTGCTCAGCCTCGTGATTGAGCAACTCATTCTGGACATAAGTCTGCCAAACTTGATCGCGCACTTGTTGCATCTGCTCCTCGTTGAGGTTGTCGGTGCCAGAGGTGAACTTCAGGACGTCGACATATTCATCGACAAGCGAGTTGTAGTCCTGAATGTTGAGAGAGTTGTCATAAACTTTTCCGATGCGCTGGTGGCTCTCGGTGCGCGACGAGGAGAGGGATCGAACGGCTTCCTCGGCAATGAAGGCAAATAGTGCCAGACCCACAAATAGGATCAGTAGGGCACCTTTGCTTCTGATTTTTTGTAATGTTGCCATTGTTTAAATAATTTATTTTTATTTGTTTTTTTATCAATAGTAATGTACACGCGCCTGCGTGTATAATTCAAAAAGCGCACGAAGGTACTAAAAAATTAATGAACTGCAACGCTTTTTGCCCGAAAAATGCATTTCCGGGCTTACGTTTATGCGTTTGGACCTTATTTTTCGTGTATTTTCAGTCTTACAAGTACAATTTTGGTGCTGGTGTTCTTCACGATTTTGAACTCAAAATTGTCGAACGAAACCACTTCGTTGAGTTTTGGGAATCGTTGTAGCTTGTGGAGAATCAGACCTCCTACAGTCATGTAGTCCTCGCTTTCGGGCAGGTCTATGTTCAGCAGTTCATTGGCCTTTTCCACTTCCAGGCGTGCAGAGAGTTCGTACTCACCAGAAGGAAGTTGCTTGGCTACGTAAGATTGTTGATCGTGCTCGTCCTCTATGTCGCCGAAGATTTCTTCTACGAGGTCTTCGAGCGTACAGATGCCGCTGGTACCTCCGAATTCATCGACAACAACGGCAAGTGAAACTTTCTGTTGCATGAGCGTTTGCATGAGTTTCTGTGCGTTCATGCTTTCGGGGACGATGGGAACTTCTCTGACGTGGTCGCGCCAAATGTCGCTGTTGCTCATCCTGAACATTTCGGAGGAGTGGATAAAGCCTATCACGTTGTCAATGTCGCCGTCGTAGACGATGATTTTAGAGCATCCGCTTTCGATGAATTTTGCTTTCAGCTGTTCGAGCGTTTCTGTGGTGTCGGCAGCAACGATTTCCGTTCGAGGCACTATACAATCGCGCACTTTGCAAGAGCTGAAGTCGAGTGCGTTCTGGAAAATCTTCACTTCGTCGGTTATCTCTTCTTCATTCTCGCTTTGCTCTATGGAAGATTGTATAAGGTAGTCAAGATCCACCTTTGTGAATGCCCTGTCGGTATCATCTCTGTTGATGCGTAGGCCAAAGATACGTAAGATGAGTTTTGAAAGGCTGCTCGTAAACTTTGCGATGGGGTAGAGCAGGATATAGAATATGTATGCAAGTGGCGAGAGTAGGGTGAGGGTGTGGTTGGGGTTGATTTTGAACAGCATCTTAGGTAGAAACTCACCGGTAATTAGAACTATGAGTGTGGAGATTACTGTTTGTGTGAGCAGTTCAAGCCACTCGTTTCCTATGCCCAGAACATTAATGATGAATGGGTCAAGCAAGCGGGCAATCAGTATGCCATAGATGACCAACGCGATATTGTTGCCTACGAGCAGTGTGGAGATGAAATTGTTGGGATGCTCGAAAAACGTAGTAGCCAGTCGTGTGCTTATCTGGCTTTGTGAGCGGTCCATCTCGAAACGTAATTTGTTGCTTGAGACGAACGCGATCTCCATGCCTGAAAAGAAAGCTGAGAAAGCCAACGAGATGATGATGTATGTAATCAGTGTGCTCATTTAGTCTGTATTGTTAACTCGCTTGATTCTTTCGAGTTATCGAAAGCTGTTTGATGTTGAAGTCGAATTCTTTCTGTCGTCGGCTTGCGATGGTCTCTTGGGGGCATCGTTGATGGTGCCGTCGCTGCCGGATGAAGCAGCCTGTGCATCATTGTCTTTGTTCTCATTCATCGGAGTGTAGCCGGCAGAGTTGTTGATGCTATACTCTGTCATTTGTTCGTTGGAACGGAAACGATATCCTTTGAGTTGCTGATTCGTTGAAGGCTTTGTTATGCACATGTACACGTTGTTCCACAACTGGTGTGCGTCCATGTCCCAAAACAATTCTTCAGTCTCAAACAAGTCGCCATCGCGATTGAGTACTACTACACGGCCGCGTAGTTCCCATGTACGGTTGTCGTGGCAGTAGGCTGTGTCGCTTTGAACATACCAGTTGACATGGAACGTCGTGTCGAATTTTTCGAGGAAAAGTCCTTTCGGGAACACCCAGTCTTGCCGTGGCTGGGTGTAGATAAACCAGTCCTCGGCTACAATCTTATAACTGATAATACCCGAATCGGAAATGAGATTAGAGATGCCATGTGCAGTGAGAAATGGCAATGAGTCGCGGCCGTCGACAGCTGGAGCTATGTGCTCATGCTTGCTCTGGCAACCAAGGCATGCTGCCAAGGAAAGCGTGAGCACCAGCGCAAGCGTGTGAACGCGATTTATTTGAATTTCCATTTTTGGAACCATAGTTCGTTGAATGTTATTCCGATGTTAATGCGGAAAACATTTTCGGAAATGAGTTGGGTGGAAGAAGCTTTACGCCGGGCCCATTCCAGGCCAATATTGACATACGAAGGGGAATACACATTGAGCACAACTTGTCGGGTGATGCCATTCGCAATCGGTAGTCCTACTCCGGCCGTTATCCCATATTGTGCAGGTCCGTCCAGCATCGTGTTGTTGTCGAGGCCTATTCTTTGGTACGACGAAGCATAGTAAGCACCAGCACGATAGCAAATGCGGCTGATGTAGTTGTGGTCCCATTTGTCCGGAGTGTACTGTACGCCGGCATTGATTCGCAGGCGGTTGTTGTATTCGCCCTTTGAGGCTTCGTACGTTCCTGTTGCCTTGTTGAATGTAGGCGACGTGCAGTCAGCCCATCGTTCTAAGGTGGCATCGGCCGCTACTTCGAGGCGGTCGCCTTTGCTCCAAGCAGCTCCTATGCTGTAAGTCATTGGTAGCTCGAAAGCTTTGTTGAGCGTGAACTTGGCAGTGTCTCCTGCTAATTTTGTACGCAGCAATGAAGATTCGCCCCCTATCTTGTGCCCTAAACCAACCGTTGCTCCGAGTGTGAGGCGGTCTGCTTTGTTGAGGGGTAATATCACTTGAAGGCCAACGTCGCCTTTCCATGTGCGCAACGACGATGAGTAGTTGGAGCGCAGGCTGCTATAGCTGCTGGTGTTGCTTGTTCCATTCTCGAGAAAAGTCTGAACCAGTTGATGGTCGATGCTTCCCCACAAGAGTCCTGCATTCGCACCGACAGAAACCCACTTGAACGGTCGCCAGCCTGCACCGATGTATGCTTCGTGCAATCCACCGCTGCCATCTAAGGCGAAAGTGTTAGTGATGTTCTGCCCCGTGTAGTCGTCTTTGCCTACAGATTGTTCTCTCGAAAAGCTGTAGCCTACAGATGTATAGGGCTGGAAGCCAATGCTCATGCCTACGTTTTTCAACGCGCGGAAAGCAATGTTTACGTACTCGAAGTTTGTGTTGTTGGCAGTTTGCCGACTATTGCCCAGCTTCATTTTGGTACGTTGGAGGCTCATGCCTACGTCAAAGATGAAGGTTAGCGAGTCGATAGCCGAATAGCTTGCAGGATTGAGCTTGTTGACGGAATAGCCCGAGCGGAGTCCTTGACTGACGCCGCCCATCGCACGGTTGGTTCCTTGCGACTGATCGTTAAGCAGTCCTAATCCGAACCGAGAATATGTCGAATTCGAACCGTTTGTTTGTGCGACTGCATGTCCGACAGCTATGCAGCTTGCGAAGATGACGAGAATGAGCTTATATGCTGCTTTCATAACTCTATTTACATCAAAGTGTTATATGTGTTAGTATGGCATTAAGGCCACGTGGTAGCAAAAAATCGTCGGCAAAGGTACAAGATGTTTGTGTCTTGGCCAAGAGTTTTGCGTCACCGCCCGTTAAAAAAACCAAAAGATCAGGATATTTTCTTCTGAAATGGCTGATGTATCCGTTCATTTCGTGTCGCATGCCTTCGATAACGCCAGCGCGAATGGCTGTTTCGGTATCGTAGCCCAATTCGGGTACTGGACCGTCTGCTTCTACGAAGGGAAGTCTCGGGAAGTAGTCGCCGATAGCTCTCAGGCGAGCGTGTAAGCCAGGTGCTATGTTGCCTCCTAAATAATGTCCTTCATGGCTTACAAAGTCGTAGGTGATGCAACTGCCGGCATCTATGATAAGTAGTGGATGATGAGGCTGCTGGACCCATGCTCCTACGGCTGCCGCCAGGCGGTCTGCTCCTAATCTCTCAGGTGTTTTGTAGCAGTTGGTCAGTGGGGTAGGGGTGAGTGACGTGAAACGCACTACCTCGCAGCCAAGTTCTTGCAGTCTTTGTTCTGCTTGGGCCGGCAGATCTACCACCGTGGAAACAATTGCAGCGGAAGGACGAGGGGTAAGCGTGTCGAGCCATTCGAGCGAATGGCTTTCACTGTGATGATGGCTTACCAAACGCTGATCTTCAAATAGATAGTACTTGCATAGCGTGTTTCCTATGTCTATCACTAAATTCATTGCTGACGTATTTGGAGTTTTGAGGTTGCAAATGTAGGCTTATTTTACGACTTACGCATCAATTGCACTCATATTTTTTACGTTTTTCCTCTGTTGATAACTCTGTTTTTCAGAAGTCTGAGTCCTGTTCAAGGAATAGTTTTGTTGAAAAGTTGCAGGATTGATGTTTCATCTTTCCGGCCAAAAGGTAAGGGGCTTTAACTCTTTGGAGCACATCGACCGAAACTTTAAAACATGGTCAACCAGAGCAGACAAAAGTTAAGCGAATTTATTCATATTGTAGGGCTTAAGAATGGGACGCAATGGGGCAAAATAAAAGACAGGGATTCGTTGGAATCTATATGAAATCACCATCCTAGGTTGAGGTCATGATGCCAGGTCCGTTAAGCGTTTTGCCTTAGCTAAGGACGCAAAACATACGGGTGTTTTGATTATTCCATGGCCTTGG
>DGSC01000018.1:0-5682 GCA_002391275.1 Prevotellaceae bacterium UBA4372
TGCGGAAGCGGCAAGAAGTTCAAGAACTGTCACGGCCGCAACCTCTGACCTTCCCCCCTCGCCAGCTTCGGCCTCGTTTCCCTGCGAAGGTTGGGTTCGCCCCCCTCTCGTGTGACCCTGCGAAGGTTTGGTGCCGCCCCCGCTCTCGTGTGACCCTGCGAAGGTCTGGTGCCGCGCATATTTGCGCGGAGCTCTCCCCCGCCTCCAATACTCATCCCCGCCTGCCCATCAGGACAAGCGGGGATGTCTCTTTCCTCTCCCTCTGTCTGCTCACCATCTGCCGCTGTTGCCTTCGCAGGGCTTTCTTTTGAGGTGGTAATAGAACACACCTCTTTAGCTGGTGGCTCTTTTGGCAGATGTGAGACGAAAGTGGAAATAAGCGAGACGTGCGAGGAAGCGGAGTGGGGGAGATTAGTCGTATCTTTGCAGGCGAAAACGTGATGATGTCCGAAGGGGAACATGGACAGCTCTCTGGACGGGCGATAAGGTCGCATGATAAGGGGCAGAAGAGCCCCGCTGAATAAACATGAAAACAAACTGAAAATGGAAAAGAAAATGAAAATACAGATGGATGGTACGATGATACCGGGATTGTGCAGGCGAGTGGCGCTGGCGACGTGCGGCGCTATTGTGGCGCTGAATGTTGTGGCTCAGAACCCGATAATCTGCGACCGATATACTCCTGACCCGGCGCCCTACGTGCACGGCGACACGCTCTACCTCTTCGTGGATCATGACGAGGACGTCACCGAGAACGGCTATTTCACGATGAAGGACTGGCTGCTCTACAGCACGGTGGACATGGTGAACTGGACGTACCGGGGCACGCCGTTGACGTCGGCTACGTTCTCCGCGTGGGCCAAGCAAGACAACGACTGCTGGGCCAGCCAGTGCATAGAGCGGAATGGAAAGTGGTACTGGTACGTCACGGCCACCATCAAGGGACAAGCCTACCCAGGAATCGGAGTGGCGGTGGCCGACTCGCCCGCAGGCCCCTACCGCGACCCCATCCGTAAGCCGCTGGTGCAGGGGTGGTTCAAGATTGACCCCTCGGTGTTCATCGATGACAACGGACAGGCTTACCTCTTCTATGGCAACAACAACCTGTGGTATGCCAAGCTGACGAAGAGCATGACGGCCATCACGGGCGGTGAAGTGGAGGTGAAGACGAAGGACGAGAAGGCATTCGGACCCTTCAAGGGTTACGACGATCAGGGCAACCCGAAGACGAACTTCGAGGAAGCTTCGTGGATCTATAAGCGCGACGGTAAGTACTTCTTGGAATATGCCGCAGGGGGTGTGCCGGAATTCTGGGCTTACTCCACAGCCGACAAGGTCACGGGTCCCTGGACCTATGGCGGCAAGGTGATGGGACAGGCAGACGGCAGCTTCACCATTCATGGTGGCAGCGTGGAGTTTAGGGGGCATAACTATATGTTCTACCACAATGGCAAGCTGCCTGGTGGAGGTGGGTTTAAGCGCTCGACGTGTGTGGAGGAATTTACTCGCAATGAGGACGGCACGCTTCCGCAGATAAAGTTTTCCTCTAAGGGCGTGAACCCACTACAGACATTGAATCCTTACGTGTTGCAGGAGGCCGAGACCATCAATCAGTGTTCGGGTGTGCTCTGCGTGGGCGACTATCGTCAGTGCTACGTGACGAATATCAGCGCTGGTGACTACATCAAGGTGCGGAACGTGGACTTCGGTGAGGAAGGTGCCTTGAGTTTCAAGGCTCGCGTGCGTTCCAGCCAGAAGGCCACGCTGGTGGTGCGGCAAGGCGGCAAGACGGGCAGCGTGAAGGGTCGTGTGAGCGTGGAACCTACGGATGGGGAGTGGGCTGAGGTCGAGTGCGACCTGACGTCCCCCATCACGGGAGTCCGGGATATCAGCTTCACGTTCCAGGGCACAGGGAAGTCGCTATTCGAGTTCGACAACTGGCAGTTCTCCCAGACGGCCACTGGTATCGCAGATGTCAAGCCTGCCGGACGGCTGGAGCCTACAGGTACCTATGACCTCAGCGGACGTCCGGTTTCGCTCAGCCGCAAGGGCATACTCGTCCGAAAAGAAATGTTGGATGGAAAAGTTGTTGAACGTAAGATTTTGATTCACTGACTATTAAATAAATGATATTAAAGAACCACATCAATGAGGGAGCGAATCGCAAAGAAACCACATTAATCAGAGAGCGAATCAGGAAGGAACCGCATCAATCAGAGAACGAATCTGGAACTATATCAATCAGAAGACGAATCGCAAGAACCAAGAGAAACCCAAAGAAATCACATCAACCGAAGAAAGTAACCCCCGCTACCTTCGCAGGCGGCGGGGGCAAACCTAATAAAAATGAAAAAAATTATTTTTACCGTGTTTTTGTGTGGGGATTACTTGTTGGGGTCCTCGCAGAGTTCGGTGAGGATTCCGACAGTGGATTTCGGATGGAGGAATGCGATCTGAAGTCCGTCGGCACCCTTGCGGGGAGCTTCGTCGATGAGGCGGATGCCTTTCTCGCTGACTTCTGCCAGAGCGTTGGCTACGCCATCCTCGATGCAGAATGCCATGTGGTGAATACCCTTGTTGCCTTTATCGAGCCACTTCTGGATTGTGCTTTCGGGGCAAGTCGGCTCAAGAAGCTCAAGCTTCACTTCGCCTACCTTCAAGAAAGCGGTCTTCACCTTCTGGTCTTCTACCACTTCTGTCTTGTAGCACTTCAGACCCAGTACGTTTTCGAAATAAGGCAGCACCTCGTCGATGCTCTGGACTGCGATGCCCAGATGTTCAATCTTTGAAATTTTCATAGCTAATTTTTTTTGTTAAAAGGTGTATTATCTGATTTTGCGACGGCAAATTTATCATTTTCTGACGACATCGCCAAAGAAAGTTGGAAAAACATTCTCATTGTTCAACTATTTATTTATCTTTGCACTGCAAAGTACGACTGCATAACATCATGTGTACTACTAAAAAAGAAATCAGACAAAGTATAAAACGCCTTAAACAACAATGCCCAGACGAGCAGCGCCAAGAGCTCTCTGAGGCTGCCTTGAACCACCTTATGGAACTGCCTGCATGGCGAACGTCGAGGGTGGTGCTGCTCTATGCGGCCTTGCCCGACGAAGTGCCTACCCGCGAGCTCCTCCATGCGGCTCTGGACGATGGCAAGCTTGTGCTGTTGCCTGTGGTTGAAGGCGACGACCTGGAGCTACGCCCTTACAAAGGCGACGATGAGTTGCGCCCAGGAGCTTTCGATATCGAAGAACCTCAAGGCGAGGCTTACACCTGTTTCGAGAACATCGATCTGGCTATCGTTCCTGGCATTGCATTCACTCATAAAGGTCAAAGGCTTGGGCGTGGCCGAGGCTACTACGACCGCCTCTTGCCGCGACTCGAAGCAGCGTTGAAGGTTGGACTCTGCTGGCCTTTCCAACTGGTGAAGGAACTGCCCTGCGAGCCTCACGATGTATTAATGGATTTAGTAATTTGCTAAGCAATTAATAAACACACAAAAATGAAATACAGAATCCTTCTTTCGCTTCTGACCCTTTTGTGGCTCACCGACTTCAGTGCTGTGGCACAACGGAGATGGATGCGTCATGCATTCACCACCGACACGCTTATGGTACACGACCCCGTAATGGCTTGGGAGAATGGGGTGTTCTACTTGTTCTCCACAGGCATGGGCGTGCAAGTGGCCACCAGCACTGATCGCAAGACTTGGACCGTGCACCCATTCGGAGCCATTCGAGAGATTCCCTCATGGACCCACGACAGTGTCCCCGGCTTTCGTAATCATGTGTGGGCACCAGACGTCATCAACTACAAAGGACGATGGTGGATGGCTTACAGCTGCTCAACCTTCGGACGCAACACGTCGGCCATAGGGCTTGCCTCCTCCCCGACGCTCAATTTTAAAGACTCGCTACTCTACTATTGGAAGGACGAGGGATGCCTCGTCAGCTCACAAGAGCATCGCGACAAATGGAATGCCATCGATCCGGCATTCATCCTCGACAAGCAGGGCAATCCTTGGCTCACTTGGGGAAGCTTCTGGGACGGCATACAGCTTGCACGCCTCGACCCGGAAACGATGCACATCCCGCAAGGCGAACGCCCCAAGACCATTGCACGACGCATAGCCTTGCGCGACACGCTCAGCGTTGAACCAAATCCCACCTCACGCCATGCAGGGCGCAACGCTATCGAAGCCCCTTTCATCACTCGCCACGGCGACTACTTCTACCTCTTCGTCAGCCACGACTACTGCTGTCGCGGTATGAAAAGCAATTATAAGGTGGTCGTTGGACGCAGCCTCAACATCGAAGGACCTTATCTCGACCGGGAGGGTCGGGACTTAGCTGCCGGCGGAGGTACACTCGTCATTCAAGGTGACAAAGTTGATTTCGAGGCCGCCGGCCATAATGCCTTCTACCACATACCAACAGGCGTAGATGACCAAGGCAACATCAAGCATACCGATCTCTTCATCTGCCACGGCTACAGCATCAAACATAGCGGGCAGGCAATCCTCATCCAGCGGGAAGTGGAATGGACCAACGACGGCTGGCCCGAGCTCAAATAGCAGTTCCCCTATCTTTTTTACATAAGGTGCCGATGGCTTTCATCCACGACCGCAGTCGGCTCTTTCCACATCTTCAGACCGAGGCAGTGTCCGTCCAGACGCAGCCTCGGCCTGTTCGTTTCCACTACTTCCTCTTTCACCCTTTCCTCTTCTCTTAGGTGCGTCGGTCAATTCTCTTAGGTGCATCGGCCTTTTCTCTTAGGCGTATTGGCCAATTCTCTTAGGCGTGTCATACGAAGCACGTAGACAACAAAAAAAAATCCCGGCCGCAACGACCGGGATTCATCAATTATTTCCAGCTTACTCTGTAGCTAAAATCCTCACGCCATCAATCTTCTCCATGCGTTCTCGCAGGCGAGGCATCCGAGAGGCACGAATAGAAAGCGTCATCTGGCAATCGTTGTCGAAGCTCTGAGATACGATAGCCGGCTCTTCCTCCTTGACAATGCGCATCACAGAGTTCATCAACACATACTCGAAGCTAATCACAATCTGCTCATCAACGGTTTTCTCAACAATGGTGGCGGCAGCAATAGCCTCGGCTGCGGCTGCCTTGTATGCTTGGATGAGTCCGCTCGTACCCAGCTTCACGCCACCGAAATAGCGCACCACAATGATGAGGATATCAGTCAGCTCGTTGGAGTTAATCTGTCCGAGAATAGGTTTCCCGGCCGTACCGCTCGGCTCGCCGTTGTCATTAGCGCGAAACGTAAGGCGCTCATGCCCCAGCATATAAGCATAGCAAGCATGCCGTGCATCGTAGTATTTCTTCGAGTAAGCGTCCACCAGCTCCTTCACCTCCTCCACTGTCCTCACGGGAAAGGCGAAAGCCAGAAACTTACTCCGTTTCTCCGTCACCTGCCCCTCGGCCGGTGCCGCTATGGTTTTATACACATCTTTTTCTTCCATATCCTATTCCTTTTCTTTTTTCATTCTTTACTTAGCCAGAATCCCTGAGCGGCCGCCCCTTATGGCCTTGCCTGCCAAGGCTTTCCTGCTGGGTCTCTCTGCTTGCCCTACCTGCCAGGCTTTCCTGACTGGCCTTCCTGCTGGCCCTTCCTCCCCGGCTCTCCTGACAGGCCTTCCTGCTGGCCCTTCCTCCC
>DGSC01000018.1:5811-11915 GCA_002391275.1 Prevotellaceae bacterium UBA4372
TGGCCCTTCCTCCCCGGCTCTCCTGGCTGTCCTGGCTGTCCTGTATGTTGCGACTGAGTCGCAACATACTGAACGCGAAGGTCATTCGCTGTCCTCATTTATTATGGGTAAATGCCCTTTCTGCAGCCCTGCTTGTCCTGTATGTTGCGACTGCGTCGCAACCCCTTTCCCTTCGCAAATCAGCCTTGCCATCTCGTTCAGCTGCAAGCACTGGCTACGCTGGATAGTCAGCTGCTCGTTATGGTGCTCCCATGGTGCCAGAATAAGCAACTGGCCACGCGCACAAGCCTCCATACGCCGTCCACCCGGCTTAGCCAGCTCTGTAAAGCCGTTCTCCTGAAGGAAGATAAGCGGCCAGCCAGCCTCAAATGCAGCCCGCATCACAGCCTTCTCGCCAGGCGAGATAGCCGGTGACACAAGCACCGCCCCGCTTCCTGCCAACCTCAGGCAGCGAGCCACCTCGGTAGCTATCTCGGTCTCCGTAAGTCGTCGCGAACATTGCACCTGCACCAGCTCCGGCCTATCCAACAAGAAACGGTTCCCTATAGCCGAGAATTCCAGCCCTGCAACCTGCAACCCCCGCTGCACGCGAAAGAGGTCGGGGTGTTCGCGCTTCATCAGAAGGCGACGCGGGTTATCATGCAAATAATTTATCCAACGCTCAAGCTGTCCAGACCTCAAAAGCAGTTTATCATTAAAGCCACGCGCAAAGAGCAAACCATGCTCCCTATCCTCCTTAGTCCGTCCCGCCTGCAGCCTAATGCTGCCCGCCTGCACTGCCTTGCCCTCCTGCTCCCCGGCCTTACCCGCCTGCTCCACCTGCAGCCCAACGCTGCCTGCCTTGTCCACCTGCAGCCCAACGCTGCCTGCCTGCTTCCCGACCTTGCCGGCCTGCTCCCCTGCCGGCCCTGTCTGTCCAGTATGTTGCGACTGTGTCGCAACTCCCCTCCCAAGCACCACCTCGCGAAAAGCCCGGTTACAGCCCGTCTTGAAGCCGCGCACTACCCGACTGAGATCCACCTTCATCCTCTCCCTAACGAAAAGGATGCCATGAAGGTGGTCAGGCATCATCTGCAAAGCCACCACCTCTATCTGAGGATAGTAATTACTGATTCCCCACCACTCACGCTCCACTCGCCGCCCCAATTCACTGAGCTCCATGCGAGGCACATCAGCCGCTCCAGGCTCAGCATTGCTCCTGCCAACCAACCTGCCAAAAAGAGGATGGCGGCCCTCCACGACCATCGTCAGCATATACATCTGACGGCCATGGTAGTCGAAGCCCACACAGCGACGCTGCATCGAAGGCCGTTTAGTACCGGCGAACGCTTGGTGGCTCTCAAATGTCTCCTTATCCATGCGCTGAGGTTAATGTCTTATCTGTTTATCTATTGAGCAAAAATAATATCTGTTGTACTATCTCTTCTTCTTTCTGCTGCGCCCCTTTAGCTGTTGCGCTGCGCCCCTTTAGCTGTTGAGCGGGGCCCCTTTAGCTGTTGAGTGGGTTTCTCTTTAGCTGTTGCCCAGCCTCTCTTTAGCTGTTGTGTAGCCGTTCTCCGTTCTGTGGGCAACCCGTTCTTCGTTCTGTGGCTGCCCGTTCTTCGTTCTGTTTGTTGCGACTGAGTCGCAACATACTAAACAGGGAATGGCAGACCGCTGCACATCTACCCCCTTCCATCATCGCCTACCGCTCGCTGATACAGACGGAAGAGCTCGGCCACACACATACTCTCGGTAAACTGGGCACTGGCTTTCCATCCATAGGCAGCCATCACGGCGCGATCGTTGTCCTGATGGGCGCGCCGCAACTCTGCGGGCATCGTCAGTTCGTCATAGAGGTCGGCCAGACTGCTGTCGGGGTACAGAGCACGGGCATCAAGGATAGCTTGAGCCGTCTGCTCTATGCGAGCGCGCTGCTCAGCCGTGGGCGAGGGCCAAGGGAAGTTGTTGTAAACGATAGCTATACTATAATCATACCTCATTTCCAATCGACCCGCAACGGCACGCATCCATGCCATATGGACATTCGATTGTAACACACCAAAATGGAAGCGCGATACATTAGGCATGATGCGCAGTTTATTACTGCAAATAACATCAGGCGTCATAATACCCATAGGAATGTAACGACGGCGTTCTGACGATACTTCTGGAATAACGATGTAATCTTGGGTGGGAAAGTTTTCTGTTTGAAAACGCGTTGGCTTGTCGGCAAGCTTTAATGTTGAAGCTCGTTTACTCGCCAGTCTGACTTCACGAACAGCTTCGACGCGTTTTAGGCATAAAGGCATTTTACGTAATTCCGCAGGAGAACAATCCCCGAGCCATAGGCAATAGCGCGGTTTGCGGTTAATAAACTCGTAAGCGCCATAGAAAGGATGAAAATAATCTGCAGAGGCAGGTTCCCTAAGGATAAACTCTTCCATCTCTTCTTTATCGAAAAGATAATTTCCCCCATCTATAGGCTGATTGCCCATGCTGATTTCAGGAACATCACAAACAGGCTTCTTTCTACTTTGAATGAAAATATCTAGAGCATCTGTTAAATAAGCATTGATATGTTGTGCTTTAATCACTCTTTCCCCATCATAGATAATAGGACTCTCGGGAACCACGTTACTACACGAGAAACCAACAATAATGCAATGCACCTGTGCCTTCTGCGAAGATTCGCTATCCCAACGGAAAGTGCGATGGGCGAAATTGATGCAAAGGCCGTCAGTCATTAGAGGCTGCCACAAGTTTGCAACCTGTTCTCCCTGACAGATGCTGTTTGTGGAAACAAGAGCCGCACGGCAATTTGGCATGAGCTTCATAAGCTCCACTGCTTTTTTATACCAGCAACACACATAATCGAGGTTGCCTACATTCTTCCACTTTGGGCCAAATATGTCTAAGACGTCTTGCTTTTGAGCAGCATTCATCATGCGCGCCCCCACAAACGGCGGATTGCCTATAATATAATTAATGTGTTCTTTGGCCACTACATCTTCCCAATCCATGCGAAGGGCATTGCCCTCACGGATGTTTGTGTAGCTCTTCAGGGGTAGGAAGTCGATGTCCTGATGGATAATCTTCTCGGTCTCGGCCAACATTTGTGCTTCGCTAATCCATAAGGCTGTTGTGGCTACGGTCACGGCAAAGTCATTGATTTCTATGCCGTAAAACTGATGTATCGACACCTTGATGGGTGAGAGGCCTTCCCACGCCATCTGCGTCTGGCCATGATGGCGCTCGCGTATCACCTCGTTCTCGAGGCGGCGCAGCGAGAGATAAGTTTCGGTGAGGAAATTACCACTGCCACAAGCAGGGTCGAGGAAGGTGAGCGACGCCAAACGCTCCTGATAAGCATCGAGTTTACGCACGCGCAAACGCTCCACACGCTCTTCGAGTATCTCGTCGAGCTCGCGGCGCAGGTCGCTCAAGAACAAAGAATCGATGACCTTGTGGATGTTCTCAATGGAGGTGTAGTGCATACCTCCCGAGCGGCGTGTCTCGGGATTGAGGGTGCTTTCGAAAACAGCACCAAAGATAGTAGGCGATATCTCTGACCAGTCGAAGTCGAGTGAGGCATTCTGAAGCAAAAGCGTGCGCAAGTCTTCAAGCCCATCGTCATCACCTCTCCATGGAAGAGGCTTTTGGTCAGCAAAGAGTCCACCGTTGACATAAGGGAACTGAGCCAGGTCTGTCTCAAGATAAGGATCACGCTGAGCTATCGGGGTGTTTAGCACCTGAAAGAGATCCATTATCGCGCGGCGCAAATGACGGGCATCAAATTGAGCCAGATAGTCGTGAAACATGTCCCGTCGGCCAAAGATGCCGGCATCTTCTGCATACAGACAGAACACAAGCCTGACACATAGAACATTTATATCGTGGAGGAACTGCTTATAGGCTTCGGCATCTGTTTGTCCCTCCCTTGCTGAAGGGGTCGGATGGGCCAACAGAGCCTCGTAGATACGTCCTACGATCTTGCCGGCTTCGATGGACACCCGCATCTCCTTCGACAGATGTTCATTCTTGGCATCGACAAGAAATTGCAGGCGATAGTATTCACGACCAAGATTCTCAAGGAGTATACACTCGGGCTCACCATTAGGTTGTTCCATATCATAGACGAGGAACTCGGAAAAGTTACAGGTGACAATCCAACGTGGATGCTCGGAAAGAGGCATTCCCGCAACATAACGGCGTGCCTGCTGAAAGGGGTTAAGCACCGAGCCGTTGCTCTGTCGTATGCCTGCACGCAAATCCTTACCCAACGACTTTTGTTCGATGAGAACGCGGGTCGAGGGTATGTGACCGTCGATGAAGTTGGTGGCATCCACCTTCACCTGCTCCTCGAAGCGAATAAACGTAACCGCCTCGGAAACACCGTAAACATTAGAAAGAAGGTCTAACCAGAAAGACTGGCTGTCACCCTTCTCATACCCACGGCCCTTCCAACGCTCGGCAAAGGCGGCTGCGGCCGCTGCTTGCTGTTTTTCTGTGTTCATGAATGTCTCTTTTTGGACTTAAGTTTAATGCCACAAAAATACGAAATGGCTTGTGCGTTGACAAACTTTTCAGTAAAAAACAGCGATTCGCAAAGATTCTTTTGGCTCGGCGACGAACAAAGTTTAACTTTACAACAATATAAAAAAGATGAAGAAACTGAAATAATGTCGCTTAACCCCTACTCTATCCGAGCTGAACGCCACTTCATGGCTGTCGATGACGTGCTGGAGCGATTGAAACATTTGGAAGATAAAATAAAGGATTTGCTGTAATCGCAAAAAAAATCCCTCCGGCCTTGTGTCCAACAGGCCGAAGGGATTTAATTATTGATACAAAAGAGATTTAACTTAACTAAGTTTGTGCACAACAAGTCCGCTGCGAAGCTTGGGCTCGAACCACGTAGCCTTGGGCGGCATAATCTTGCCACTGTCGGCGATGTCCATGATTTGCTGCATCGAGACGGGATAGAGAGCCAGAGCGGCTCGCATTTCACCACTGTCTACGCGGCGCTTCAGTTCGCCTAAGCCACGAAGTCCACCGACAAAATCGATGCGCTTGCTACTACGCAGGTCGCCGAGTTGCAATATATCCTCAAGGATGAGACGGCTGGAAATGTCCACGTCGAGTACACCGATGGGGTCGTCGTTGTTGTAAGTTCCGTCCTTGGCTATGAGCGAGAACCAATGACCATCCAAGTAGAGCGAGAACTCGTGCAGCTTGGAAGGCTTGTAGATATCTGTACCCTTATCCTCAACCGTAAAATTCTTACGTACAGCCTCTAAGAACTGTTCGCTTGAGAGGCCGTTTAAGTCTTTAAGAACGCGGTTGTAGTCGAGAATGGTGAGCTGAGAAGCTTGGAATGCAACAGCCATGAAGTAGTTGTACTCCTCATCGCCGCGATGGTTTGGGTTCTGCTTAGCCTTCTCTGCACCAACAAGGGCGGCAGCGGCTGAGCGATGGTGCCCGTCGGCAATATAGAGCGACGGCATCTTGCGGAACTCCTCAGTGATGGTGGCTATGTCGGCAGCATCACTGATAACCCAGAACTTGTGTCCGAAGCCATCGATGGGTGCTATGAAGTCGTATTCAGGCTCGGTGGCGGCATAACGCATGATGAGCTTGTCGAGCACGGCATTGTCGGGATAAGCAAAAAAGACTGGTTCCATGTTGGCATCATTCACGCGAACGTGATTCATGCGGTCCTCTTCCTTGTCGCGACGTGTGAGCTCGTGCTTCTTGATGACGCCGTTCATGTAGTCGTCCACGTAGGCGCCGATGACAAGTCCGTACTGCGTCTTGCCGTTCATCGTCTGCGCATAGATGTAGTAGTGCTCATCCTTGTCCTGCACCAGCCAGCCGTTGTCCTGGAACTTCTGGAACTGGCGTGCTGCCTCCTCATAGACGCGAGGATCATACTCGCTGGTGCCTACGGGGAAGTTAATCTCCGGCTTAATGATATGGTACAGCGACTTTTCGTTGTCTCCTGCCTCCGCACGTGCCTCTTCACTGTCGAGGACATCGTATGGACGGCTCTCAACTTGCTCCACCAAATCTTTAGGTGGGCGCAAGCCACGGAAAGGTTTTATGGTTGCCATAATAAGACCCCC
>DGSC01000018.1:12014-12362 GCA_002391275.1 Prevotellaceae bacterium UBA4372
TACTATCTACGGGTTCTTTGGGGGTGTTTTTTAAGATTAGAATTATTAAATACAATTCTCATAAGTAACCACTCCTTCTCTACAAGAGAGGGTGAGGGGTGGGTCTACTTGTTTACTTGGAACTTGGTAATTCCCTGTTCGAGGAAACCTACAATTTGGTGAGCAGCAGCAATGCCTGCGTTGACATTAGCCTCAGCAGTCTGCGCCCCCATCTTTTTGGGCGTCGAGAAGTAGCGGCCTTCGAACTTGGCGAAGTCGGCATCGGCATCGGGTTTGATGTCGGTAACATACTTCAAGTCCTCACGCTCGGCAAGCAGGGCGAGGAGCTCGGGCTCGTTGATAACTTCC
>DGSC01000042.1:0-65896 GCA_002391275.1 Prevotellaceae bacterium UBA4372
AAATCTTTTAGCGGACAGCAATAAATAAAAATAACAGAAAAGGCCGAATCCATCGTCTGGATTCGGCCTTTTTTTTATGCTTAGTAGCTCGACGTCGGCTGTCATCTTGTCCGCTTTTAGTTGCCCAGCTCTGAGATGAACTGAATACGCACGAGACGGATTTGGTCTTCTGTATAGTCTTCTTCCAGTTCGTCCAAAGCGTCGTCGATGTCGTCGGTCTCGCTCTCACGGAAATACTCGAAAATATCGTCAATCTGGTCGGCGTCCATCGTGGCTTCGAGGTAATATCTTATGTCTAACTTCGTGCCGCTATCGACGATGGCATCTAACTCGTCAAGGAATTCTTCAAAATCGAGGCCCATAGAGTTAGCCAGCACTTCAAGGTCCACTTTCCGGTCGACGCTTTGAATGATTCTGACTTTGTTCTTGCTCTTGTTCGCCACAGTCCTCACACGCAGATCCTCTGGTCGGTCTATGCCGTAGTATTCGCAGTGTTTGGCAATCAGCTTACAGAACTCCTCGCCGTAGCGTTTGGCCTTACCTTCACCTACACCTGGAATGTTTTTCAACTCTTCTATTGTAATAGGATACATGGTAGCCATGGCTTCGAGTGAAGGGTCTTGGAAGATGACGTATGGCGGAATGTCCTTCTCTCGTGCCATACGTTTGCGCAAGTCCTTCAGCTGTGCCAACAATTCTGGGTCGAGAACACTCGTAGAGCCTTCGCTTTCAACAAAATCGGTGTCGAAGTCATTGTCTTCGCTGATATAGAAAGGTTTGGGCGATTTAATGAATTTTGTTCCTGCCGGCGTAAGTTTGATGAGGCCGTAGTTCTCAACTTCCTTATAGATATACCCGTTGAGCAGAGCCTGCCTGATGACAGCATTCCAGTGGCGGGCATCCTGAGTATCGCCCGAAGAGTAGCATTCCAAGTCGTCGTGACCATGAGCGAGCACTTCTTCTGTCGGGTTGCCAATGAGCACATTGATGATGTGTGGTGCCTTGAAATTCTGTTTTATCTCGCGCACGACGGTAAGCATCGTTACGAGATCCTGAGTGGCATCGATTCGCTGTTTTGGATGCAGACAGTTGTCGCAATTGTGGCAATTGTCTTGATCGTAGTTTTCGCCGAAGTAGTGGAGGAGCACACGGCGCCGGCAAACCGATGTCTCAGCGTAGGCTGCCGTTTCCTGTAGCAGTTGTCGGCCAATGTCCTGCTCTGCTACGGGCTTCCCTTCCATGAATTTCTCCAGCTTCTTTATGTCGCGTGAAGTGTAGAAGGTGATACATTTGCCTTCTCCTCCGTCGCGTCCTGCTCGTCCGGTTTCCTGATAATAGCCTTCCAGGCTCTTTGGGATATCGTAGTGAATGACGAAACGTACATCTGGCTTGTCTATACCCATGCCGAATGCGATGGTAGCCACGATGACGTCTATCTTTTCCATGATGAAGTCGTCCTGGGTCTGCGTGCGCGTGGGGGTGTCCATACCAGCATGATAGGCTCTGGCGTTGATGTCATTGGCGCGCAGTATTTCCGCCAGCTCTTCGACTTTGCGCCGAGAGAGGCAGTAGATGATTCCGCTCTTTCCAGGATTCTGTTTGATGAACTTGACGATTTCTTTGTCTATGTCCTGGTTCTTTGGCCTGACTTCGTAATAAAGGTTAGGTCTATTGAACGAGCTTCTGAATTCCGTAGCGTTCGGCATGCCCAGATTCTTCTTGATATCGTCGCGCACCTTGTCTGTAGCGGTTGCCGTGAGGGCTATTACCGGTGCAACGCCTATCTCGTTGACGACAGGCCTTATGCGCCGATACTCAGGGCGGAAATCGTGACCCCACTCTGAGATACAGTGGGCTTCGTCGACGGCATAGAAGGAAATCTTTACTTGCTTGAGAAAATCGGCATTTTCCTCTTTCGTCAGTGATTCCGGTGCTACGTAAAGAAGCTTAGTCCTTCCGGCAAGCACGTCGTTTTTCACTTGGTCGAGAGCTGCACGATTGAGCGATGAATTCATGAAATGAGCTATGGCGTCGTCAGAACTCACTTGACGAATAGCATCCACCTGATTCTTCATCAGGGCGATAAGCGGAGAAATAACAATTGCCGTGCCATCCATCAGTAGAGCCGGCAATTGATAGCACAGCGATTTACCCCCGCCCGTAGGCATCAGCACGAAAGTGTCGTTACCTTCGAGCAGGTTATTAATGATGGCTTCTTGATCTCCTTTAAAGGTGTCGAAGCCAAAATAATGCTTAAGATATTCAGTTAAATCCTTGCGTTTATTCATAATTGGCTTGGCAATGTGGTTACAAAGATATAAACAAAATTGCCAACTGACCAACTTTTTAAAGACTTTTTTCAAAAAAAATATCCTCAGAGGTCTATTCTGGCGCAAGATTAGCTTTCTCGAGTTGCGACCGTGTGTATTCAAGCGTAACCCTGAAATCTTTTTTCCCTGATGATGGCATTTCAAATTGAGGCGTCATCATCACTGCTTCAACGATGCTTCGCAGTCCTCGGGCTCCCAGCTTGTATTCTAAGGCTTTATCTACGATAAATTCGAGTGCGTCCTCGTCGAAAGTGAGCTTGATGCCATCCATCATAAATAATTTTTGTTGCTGTCGGATGATGGAATTCTTAGGTTCTGTGAGAATATCTCTTAACGCTTTTCTGTCGAGCTGGTTTAAATAAGTGAGCACTGGCAGGCGTCCGATAATTTCAGGAATCAGGCCAAAAGATTTCAGGTCTTGCGGCGAGATATACTTCATGAGGTTGTCGCGGTCGATTCGGCTGACGTTTTGCACCGAATTGTAGCCCACCACATGAGTGTTCAGTCTCTGTGCTATCTTGCGTTCGATACCGTCGAAAGCTCCTCCGCAAATGAAGAGGATGTTGCGTGTGTCCACATGGATGTAGTCTTGGTCGGGATGTTTGCGTCCTCCCTTAGGCGGCACGTTCACGATGGTGCCTTCGAGCATCTTCAGGAGTCCTTGCTGCACGCCTTCGCCCGATACGTCGCGTGTGATGCTCGGGTTGTCGGCTTTGCGTGCTATCTTGTCTATTTCATCAACGAAGACAATGCCTCGCTGGGCTGCTTCGAGGTTGAAATCGGCCACTTGCAGCAGGCGCGAGAGAATGCTTTCAACGTCTTCGCCTACATATCCGGCCTCGGTGAAGACGGTGGCATCGACAATAGTGAAGGGTACGTCCAGCAGTTTTGCTATGGTACGTGCGAGCAACGTCTTGCCCGTACCAGTGGGGCCTACCATGATGACATTGCTTTTTTCTATTTCCACTCCGTCGTCGCTCACTTCCTGTCCAAGCCGTTTGTAGTGGTTGTATACAGCTACGCTCAGGAACCGTTTGGCATCGTCCTGCCCTATGACATATTCGTCGAGGTGTTCTTTTATTTGAACGGGCTTGGGCAGGTGGCTCCAGTCGAAGTGAGCCAAAGCTGTTCCTGCTTGTTGTGCTTCCAGCTTGTCGCTTCCACGACGTATCATGTCCTGTTCTTCGACTATATGGTAAGCCTGCTCTGCACATTCGTTGCAGATGCACCCGTTGATGCCATTGATGAGCAAGGCCACTTCTGCGGAGCTACGTCCGCAGAAGGAGCAGTGCTGTATATTGTTTTTCTTAGCCATTTAAAATGTATATTGTTCTTATTCCTTACGGCTCAGTACATGGTCTATCATGCCATAGTCGAGCGCTTCTTTTGCCGTCATCCAGTAGTTTCGGTCGCTGTCGGCCCAAACTTTGTCGTAGGGCGTATGACTGTGGTCGGCTATGATCTGATAGAGCTCTTTCTTGAGCTTCTGAATCTCGCGGGCTTCGATCTCGATGTCGCTGGCTTGTCCTTGCACGCCTCCGAGTGGTTGGTGAATCATCACTCGGCTGTGGGGTAGGGCAGAGCGTTTGCCTTCTTTGCCTGCAACGAGGAGAACGGCGGCCATCGAGGCTGCCATGCCGGTGCAGATTGTAGCTACGTCGGAGGTGATGAACTGCATCGTGTCATAGATGCCGAGGCCGGCTGATACGCTTCCGCCGGGCGAGTTCAGGTAGATGCTGATGTCCTTGCCAGGGTCAGAGCTGTCGAGGAAGAGCAGTTGGGCCTGCAGTGTGTTGGCTGTATAGTCGTCGATCTGCGTGCCGAGGAAGATGATGCGGTCCATCATCAGTCGCGAGAACACGTCCATCTGCGTGACGTTCAGCTGACGTTCCTCAAGGATGTAGGGGTTAAGATATTGGTTCTGGACGCTGATGTAGTCGTCCAGAACCTGTCCGTTGAGGCCGAGATGGCCTGTTGCGTATTTGCGGAATTCGTTGTGTTGCATTTACTTCTGTTCAAAGAGTTTGTTGAAGTCTTCGATAGAGATTGTCTTCTCTTGCAGCTTGACAACGCTCTTGAGAGCTTCTCCCAGCTTACGTTCGACGGTGCGTGCTACGAGTGCGTCCACTTGCTCGCGTTTTTTCAGCTGTTCGTTGGCGTAGTTGTTGATGAGCTCCTCGGGAACATTGGCCATGCCGTACTGTGCAAACTGCATGCGTGTTTGCTCCTTGGCGCTTTCGAGCACGTCGTCCTGCTCCACTTTGATGCCTGTCTGGTCGGCCAGCTGCTCCTTGATGAGGTGCCACTCCAGCTCCTTGATGCTGCCGGCGTAGTTGTCCTCGACGTATTTCTCGTCCTTGTCGGGGTTGTTTGCGCGCATGATGCGTTTGAGCAGCTCGTCTGGCCACTGGAGTTCTCCAATGCGTTTTTCAAGATAAGCACGGATGTCGATGAGGAAGCGGAACTGGCTGTCGCGGGCAAACTGCTCCTCGAGCTGGGTTTTCACGCGGGCACGGAATTCATCTTCGCTCTTGACGTTGCCTTCGCCAAACACCTGGTCGAAGAGGGCTTGGTCGAGTTCGGCGGGCATGTAGCGAGTGATCTCGTTGATTTGGAAGCTGAAATTGCTGCGAACGTTCTCTGCCTCCTCCTTCTTGATGCCAAGGAGCGATGAGAGTTCGATGGCGCTGTTCTCATAAGCTTCGGCAGGGTTGAGGGTGATGACGGTGTTCACTTTCACGCCCTCGAATTTGCGTTTCTGGTCGTCGTTCTTGAAGTAAGAGGGCAGCAGCACGGCGTCCTCTTTCTGGATGCCTCCTTCGAGGATGTTGCCATCCTGGTCGAGTTCGGCAATGTGACCTTTGACCATGTCGCCGTCGGCGTAGCTGTCAACCTTGTCGTAGTGGCCTCCGCGTTGGGTGTAGGCTTTCACTTGTCCGTCCACCATCTCGTCGGTGATGTCGATGTGGTAGAAGGGCACCTTGTCTTTGTCGGTCAGTTTGGCGTCGAACTGTGGAGCGAGAGCGATGTCGAACATGAAGTCGAGCTGCTCTGCTTCGAAGTCGATGGGCTGCTGCTTCTCGCTTGCGAGGGGCTCGCCGAGCATGTCTACCTTTTCTTCACGCAGGTATCCGTAAAGTTTTTCGGAGAGCAGTTTCTGCACTTCCTCGGCTGTGATCTCGCTGCCGAAACGTTTGCGCAGCAAGCTCGTGGGCACCTGTCCGGGGCGGAAGCCAGGCAGTGCGGCTTTCTTTCTGTAGTCCTTGAGCGCTTTCTCTACGCGCTCCTGATAGTCGGCCTTCTCGAAGCTGATGGTCAGCTCGGCGGCTACGTCTGATGTTTTGTTGAATTGAATGTTCATGATTCAGAGTTTATGATATTTGTTTCTTTTTCGTTTTCTTGTGTTTCGTCATTCGTGTACGGCTCGTTGTCGGCCGCTTGTTGCTCGTTGTCGGGGTCTTGGGCCTGCATCTTCTGCTTCTCGAGCTCCTCTTTCTCAATTCTTTCGCGCTCCATGGTTTCGAAGTCCTTCGGGCGAAGCACGAAGCTGTTGGTGAGATAGCGGCTGCGCACGATGGGGTTCTCGGCCAGTTCTTCGGGCTTGCCTTTGAAGAGGATGTGGCCTTCGAAGAGCATGTAGGCGCGGTCGGTGATGCAGAGCGTCTCTTCGACGTTGTGGTCGGTGATGAGTACGCCGATGTTCATGCGCTTAAGCTTCCACACGATGAGCTGAATGTCCTCCACGGCGATAGGGTCTACGCCGGCGAAAGGTTCGTCGAGCATGACGAATTTCGGGTCGATGGCCAGGCACCGGGCTATCTCCGTGCGTCGTCGCTCGCCACCGCTGAGGCGGTCGCCCAGGTTTTTGCGCACGTGCTCCAGTCGGAACTCGTGGATGAGCATTTCCAGCTTCTCGCGTTTGTATTCCTCGGTGCAGTCTTTTCGCAGCTCAAGCACACTGGCGATGTTGTCTTCGACGCTCATCTTGCGGAATACAGAGGCTTCTTGTGCCAGATATCCTATTCCTTTCTTCGCGCGTTTGTACACGGGCAGGTCTGTCACTTCTTCTTCGCCGATGAACACACGACCCTCGTTGGGAATGACTAACCCCGTGGTCATGTAGAACGATGTTGTCTTGCCGGCGCCGTTAGGGCCCAGCAGTCCTACGATTTCGCCCTGGTCGACATGGAAATTGACGTCGTCGGCTACGGTGCGCTTGCCATAGATCTTTTTCAGATGCTCTGCGCACAGGCGCAGCGGCTCCGTCTGGTGGGGGGCCAGATAGGCAGGCGACGTAGGGTCTACGTCATGATGTGTAGGGGTATATGTTGTATTGTTTTCGGTCATAGGCACGCTAAGAGTGCGCAAAATTACATAATATTTGTTGAATTCGACTGCTTTTCTTGAAAAAACTGCATTGCGATGCCCCTCTTTTAGTCTTTTTTGACTAATTTTGTGGCCAAATTATGAAAGCTTTACTCCAACCCCTTGCTACTTTTGGCCGTTATCTTCAGTTGATGGCTAAAGTGTTTTCGCGGCCCGAACGGTTGCGTATGTACTGGAAACAATACGTCAAAGAGATGCAACAGCTCGGCGTAGACAGCATAGGCATTGTGCTGATGATTTCCTTTTTCATCGGCGCCGTGATATGTATCCAAATGAAGGTGAATATCCAGAGCCCGTGGATGCCCCGTTTCACTACGGGCTACACCACGCGTGAAATCCTGCTGCTCGAGTTCTCGTCGTCTATCATGTGTCTGATTCTTGCCGGCAAGGTGGGCTCGAACATCGCGTCGGAGATAGGCACGATGCGTGTCACTCAACAGATTGATGCCTTGGATATTATGGGTGTCAACTCGGCCTCGTTCCTCATCCTGCCTAAGATTGCGGCCATGCTGACGATGATTCCGGTGCTTGTCACCTTTTCCATGGTGGCCGGTTTTGCCGGGGCCTATGCCATCAGCTTCGCGGGCATCCTCACGCCCGACGACCTCACCTATGGCTTGCAGCACTCGTTCAACGAGTGGTTCGTATGGATGAGCATCATCAAGAGCTTTTTCTTTGCTTTCATCATCGCTTCCGTGTCGGCCTTCTATGGCTACACCGTCGAAGGCGGATCCGTAGAGGTAGGTAAGGCGTCTACAGACAGCGTCGTCCATTGTTCCATGCTCATTCTTTTTGCTGACATCTTCCTAACCCAGATTCTCTCATGATTGAAGTCCGATCGCTCTATAAGTCGTTCGAAGACAAGGACGTACTAAAAAACATCAACGCTACGTTTGCCGAGGGGCAGACCAATCTTATCATTGGTCAGTCGGGCTCGGGAAAGACGGTGCTCATGAAGTGTCTCGTAGGCCTGCTGGAGCCTACGTCGGGGCAAATCCTTTACGACGGGCGCGATTTCGTGCAGATGAACAAACGGGAGCGCACGGCCTTGCGTCGCGAGATGGGCATGATTTTCCAGTCGGCAGCCCTGTTTGATTCCATGTCGGTGCTCGAGAACGTCATGTTCCCTCTCGACATGTTTTCCACGATGACCCTTCGCGAACGGAAGGAAAGGGCTCGCCAGTGCCTCGATCGCGTCAACCTCTCTGATGCCGAGAAGAAATATCCTGGCGAGATTTCGGGCGGCATGCAGAAGCGCGTCGCCATAGCGCGTGCCATTGCCCTCAATCCCAAATACCTCTTCTGCGATGAACCCAACAGCGGCCTCGACCCGAAGACCTCCCTCGTCATCGATGCTCTGATTCACGATATCACCGTTGAATATGGCATGACCACCATCATGAATACCCACGACATGAATTCCGTCATGGGAATAGGCGACAGCATCATCTTCATCAAGGAAGGGTTGCCCGAATGGGTGGGCGATAAGACGCAGGTGGCAAAGTCCGACAATAAAGCCCTCACCGACTTTATTTTTGCTTCGGACCTCCTGCAGAAAGCACGTTCGGCATTCATCACCGACTGACGTCTTGCCTAAGCGTATATTCGGGGGCTTCTGGCCCTCTTTTTTTATGCACCTAAGAGAATTGACCGATACTCTTAAGAGAATTGGCCGATGCGCCTAAGAGAATTGGCCGATGCGCCTAAGAGAATTGACCGATGCACCTAAGAGAATTGGCCGATGCACCTAACCGTGTTGGTCGATTTGCTTGGGCGCATTTTTTTTGTTCTCTTTGCTGACGCTTGCCAAGAGCCGTCATGCAGGGACGTGTAAGCTTCCCTTTTTTTGACCTTTTCACCTTGTTTATTTGCGTATGTGCGCGCGAAAGAGTACCTTTGCAGCCGAAAATAGGAATAAAAAAGATGATTTCAGTAGAACATCTCTCTATAGAATTCAGCGCCAAGCCCCTGTTCACCGACGTCAGTTTTGTCGTGAACGACCGCGACCGCATTGCCCTCACGGGCAAGAACGGTGCTGGCAAATCAACGCTCCTGAAAGTGATAGCCGGCGAGCAGCGCCCAACAGAAGGCGTCGTGGCCTCGCCGCGAGGCACTACTGTAGGTTATCTGCCTCAGGTGATGGAGCTGGCTGCCGAGCGCACCGTTGTCGATGAGGCCCTGCTGGCCTTCGAGCACATCCACGAACTGCAGGCCGACATCGGGCGCATGCAGGCCGAGATGGCCGAGCGCACCGACTACGAGAGCGAAGCCTACATGGCGCTCGTCGAACGCTACACACATGCCGAGGAACGCTTCCGCATGCTTGGAGGTATGAATTTCCGTGCCGAGGTGGAGCGCACACTTATCGGCCTTGGCTTCGACCGCAGCGACTTCGATCGGCCTACGCGCGAGCTCTCGGGTGGCTGGCGCATGCGCATAGAACTGGCCAAGCTCTTGCTCCGTCAGCCCGACGTGCTTTTGCTCGACGAGCCCACCAACCATCTCGACATCGAGAGCATCCAATGGCTTGAGCAGTACCTCATGCAGAGGGCCGGGGCTGTAATTCTGGTCTCGCACGACCGTGCTTTCATAAACAACGTGACTACCCGCACGCTGGAAATATCCTGCGGCCGTATCTGGGACTACAAAGTGAAATACGACGAATACGTGCGCCTGCGGGCTGAACGACGCGAACAGCAACTTCGTGCCTACGAGAACCAGCAGAAGGAAATAGCCGAACTCAAGGACTTCATCGAGCGCTTCCGCTACAAACCCACAAAGGCTGTCCAGGTGCAAGAGCGCATCAAGCAGCTCAACCGCATCGTGCCCATAGAGGTCGACGAGGTCGACAATAGTGCCCTTCACCTCAAGTTTCCACCCTGTCAGCGCTCTGGCGACTTTCCCCTTATCGTGGAAAACTTGAGCAAAAGCTATCAACATCCTGTCATTCAGCACGTCGACCTGACCATACGCAGGGGCGAGAAAGTGGCCTTCGTAGGGCGCAACGGCGAGGGTAAGTCTACACTCGTCAAGTGCATCCTCGGCGAGATTCCTTTTGAGGGCTCGCTCAAGGTCGGCCACAATGCCCAGATAGGCTATTTTGCTCAGAATCAAGCCCAGTTGCTTGATCCCGAACTGACCGTGTTCGACACCATCGACCGCGTGGCACGAGGTGACATTCGCACGCGCATCCGTGACATCCTCGGCGCCTTCATGTTCGGAGGCGAGGAGGCTGACAAGAAGGTCAAGGTACTCTCGGGAGGCGAACGTAGCCGCTTGGCAATGATAAAACTGTTGCTCGAACCGGTCAACTTCCTCATCCTCGATGAGCCCACCAATCACCTCGACATGCGTTCGAAGGATGTCCTCAAGGAGGCCATAGCCGCCTTCGACGGCACAGTCATCCTCGTAAGTCACGACCGTCAGTTCCTCGATGGCCTCGTCGAGAAAGTCTACAGCTTTGCCGGAGGTCGCGTGCGTGAACACTTAGGCGGAATCTACGACTGGATCGAGAGCGAGCATAAGGCCGACATCGTCGCTGCGGGTGCCGCTCCGCTGCGGCAGACGAAGCCCGTCGCTGCTGACAAGTCGGCACCAGCCACCAGTGAAAAAACAGCGTCGGCGCCGCGCAAGAGCTACGAAGAGCAGAAGGCTGCCGCCCGCGAACGTCGTAAGTTGGAGCGTGCCGTGGCCGATGCCGAAGCAGAAATGGGCGAGCTCGAAGCTGCACTCCACTTGCTCGAAGCCAAGATGTCAACGCCCGATGGAGCTGCCGACATGAGCCTCTACGAGCGCCATGGCCGCCTAAAACAGCAAATCGAAGAGGTAGAAAGCCGCTGGCTTGAAGCATCCGAATCTCTTGCTGCCCTATAGCTCTCCCCCATTAACCTCGTATTCCCCATACTTCCCTCAACGTCCATTCCACCCTCAGTTTACCCTCCATTCCGCCCTCAGTTTACCCTCCCTCCCCCCTCAGTTTACCCTCCATTCCCCCCTCAGCTTCCCCTCCAGTCCTCAAAACCCAGCCACCCCCTCTCTCCCTGTTCAGTATGTTGCGACTCCGTCGCGACCCCTCCCTCCCCCTCCCCCTTCCCCGCAACCTATAAACACTAAATAAAAATGAAACTTAAAAACACCCTCCCCATTATGGCTTTAGCCATCTTCGCCTCCTGCGGAGGCCAGCAGAGCGCCCTCACCTCGGGCATCGACCTCAACAACCTCGACACAACAGCCCTCCCCGGCACCGACTTCTACGACTACGCCTGTGGCGGATGGATGAAAGCCCATCCCCTCACGGCCGAATATGCCCGCTTTGGCAGCTTCGACCAACTGGCCGAGAACAACAACACGCAGTTGCGTGAGCTCATCGAAGGCGTGGCAGCACAGAAGAACGAGCCTGGAAGCATTGCCGACAAAATCGCTCAGATGTTTGCCAGCGCCATGGACAGCGTGTCGCTCAACAAACAAGGCATTGAGCCTATTCGCAAGGATCTCCAGCGCATCGACGCCGTTGCAGATAAGGATGAGCTCTTCCGTCTCGCATCATCTTTCGATGTATCGGGTATCGGAGGCCTTTTCGGATTCTATATTAACGCCGACATCAAGGATAGCAAGATGAACCTCCTGCAGATTATGCAGGCAGGACTTGTCATGGGTCAGAAAGAGTACTACCTCGACACCGACTCGGCCACTACAGGCATCCGTGAAGCCTACAAGCAGTACATGGCCGACCTCTTCCGCCGCTGCAAGGTAGCTACAGACGATGTTCAGGCACGCGTCGACGGCGTTCTTGCTTTGGAAACGCGTCTGGCTAAGATTTCCCGTTCACGCACCGAACTGCGCGACGATGAGAAAAACTACAACAAGATGACCTTCGAAGACCTCTTGCGCGACTACCCAGGCATCGACTGGAAGTACTTCTTCAACGTCCATGGAGCCAAGAATATACGGGAAGTAAGCGTAGGGCAGCCCGAAGTGATTCACGAAGTGGAGAAGCTATGGGCCGAAACCTCCCTCGATGTCCTTAAGGACTACACACGTTGGCGCCTCATCGACGCTGCGGCCAGCTACCTCGACGACGAGATGCGCGCTGCTTCGTTCAATTTCTACGGTCGTGTCATGAGCGGCCGTCAGGAGGACCGCCCGCGTTGGAAACGTGCCGTGGCTGCTACTGAAGGTGCCCTCGGCGAAGCCGTTGGTCAGCTCTATGTAGAGAAGTATTTCCCCGCTGAGGCTAAGGAGCGTATGGTGCAGCTCGTGAAGAATCTGCAGATTGCCCTTGGCGAGCGCATCGATGCACAAAGCTGGATGAGCGACAGCACCAAGGCTGTGGCCCATGAAAAACTGAATGCCTTCATCGTTAAGGTTGGCTATCCCGACAAGTGGAAAGACTATAGTACGCTTGAAATCGGAAAGAACTATTGGGAAAACATTAAGAATACGGCCGTATGGAATACACATGATGAGATCGACCGCAAGCTCAACAAACCCGTCGACAATACCGAGTGGTACATGACACCTCAGACGGTCAACGCCTACTACAATCCCACAACCAACGAGATATGCTTCCCAGCAGGCATCCTGCAGCCGCCCTTCTTCGACATGAAGGCCGACGATGCCTTCAACTACGGCGCCATAGGTGTGGTCATCGGGCATGAGATGACCCACGGTTTCGACGACCAGGGTGCTAAGTTCGATAAAGACGGAAACCTGCGTCAGTGGTGGACAGCCGAGGACACGAAAAACTTCGAGGAGCGCACCCACGTTATGCGCGACTTCTTCAATAATATAGAAGTGCTGCCAGGCCTCTGCGGTAACGGACAACTCACCTTGGGTGAGAACATGGCGGACCATGGCGGACTGCAAGTGGCCTTCCAGGCATTCAAGAATGCGACCAAGGATGCACCGCTTGAAGAGCGCGATGGATTCACACCCGAACAGCGCTTCTTCCTGGCCTACGCAGGCGTATGGGCAGGCAACATCCGCGACGAGGAAATCCGCAACCGCACTAAGTCTGACCCTCACTCGCTTGGCCGCTGGCGCGTGAACGGTGCACTGCCTCACATCGATGCTTGGTACGAGGCTTTCGGTATCACCGAGAAAGATCCCATGTTCGTGCCTAAAGCTGAGCGTGTAGACATCTGGTAATTCTACGAATTCATAATTCACAATTCATAATTAAATACTTGGGTGTAGATAAACAAGCAACATCCTATCATGAATTGTTCATTGTGAATTAATGATTGTTCATTATGAATTATGAATTGTTCATCGTGAATTAAGAGTTGATCATTCTGAATTAATAATAGTGAATTGATTCAATGCCTCTCAGACTTCCCGACCGCTTGCCGGCCATAGACCTGCTTAAGCAGGAAAATATCTTCGTGATGGATATGTCCCGCGCTTCGGCGCAGGACATCCGTCCGTTGAAGATTGTGATTCTCAACCTTATGCCACTGAAGATCACTACCGAGACAGACCTCATTCGCGTGCTCTCCAACTCGCCTCTGCAGCTTGAAATCTCTTTTATGAAGATTAAAAGCCACACCAGCAAGAACACACCTATCGAGCACATGCAGGCTTTCTACCGCGACTTCGAGCTCATGCGGGACGAGAAGTTCGACGGGATGATTATCACGGGAGCGCCCGTTGAGCACCTCGATTTCGAGCGGGTGAACTATTGGGACGAGATAAGCGACATCTTCAAATGGGCACGCACCCACGTGACGTCGACGCTTTATATCTGCTGGGCAGCGCAGGCGGGCCTCTATTACCACTATGGGGTGCCCAAGTACCCGCTCCCGTCGAAAATGTTCGGCATATTCCCACAGAAACCGCTTGACCCCCGGCTGCCCATCTTCCGAGGCTTTGACGATGTGTTCTTCATGCCCCACAGCCGCCACACCGAAATCCGCCGAGAGGACATAGAGGCCGTAACCTGTTCTGAGGACTCTTCCGAGGGTTTGTCAGGAGGCATGTCGCCGTTGAGCATCATTGCCGAGGGCGAGGAGTCGGGTGTCAGCATCGTGATGGCTCGCGGCGGTCGTGAGTTCTTCATCACGGGGCATCTCGAATACTCACCGCTCACCCTTGACACCGAGTATCGTCGCGATCTTACCAAGGGGCTTCCCATAGAGATGCCTCGCCACTACTATCGTGCCGATACGCCCTCCCTCGGGCCGGTCGTCACCTGGCGAGCCCACGCCAACCTCTTCTTTACCAACTGGCTTAATTACTACGTCTATCAAGAAACGCCCTACAACATCGAAGCCATCCATTAACCCCCGTCCCGTATGTTGCGACTCAGTCGCAACCCTCGCCTATGCGCTCCATAGAACTCCTTGCACCCGCCCGTAACCTTGAATGTGGCCTCGAAGCCATCCGCCATGGCGCCGATGCCGTCTACATCGGAGCTCCTCGTTTCGGAGCCCGTGCAGCGGCTGGCAATAGTGTGGAGGACATCGCCGAACTAACAGCTTTTGCCCATAAGTTCTGCGTTAAGATCTATGTGACGGTCAATACGCTCCTATACGATGAAGAGCTCCCTGACGTAGACCGACTTATCGACGAACTTGCTGGTGTTGGTGTGGATGCGTTGATAGTGCAGGATGAGAGGCTGATGGCTCTGAACCGAGGACGTATCCCCCTGCATGCCTCCACGCAGATGGACAACCGAACCGTCGACGACGTGCGGACCCGTGCCGAGGCAGGCTATGAGCAAACGGTGCTGGCGCGCGAGCTCTCGCTCGAAGAGATACGGGCTATCCACGAGGCGGTGCCCGAGATGACCCTCGAAGCCTTCGTCCATGGAGCCTTATGCGTCAGCTACAGCGGACGCTGCTACGCCAGCGAATATTGTTTCGGACGTAGTGCCAACCGCGGCGAGTGTGCACAGTTCTGCCGTCTGCCTTTCGACCTTGTTGACGGGCAAGGTCGTGTGCTTCGCCATCCTGATACTGGCAAGCCGCTCCGTCAGCGCCATCTTCTTTCACTGCGTGACATGAACCGCTCGGCCGACATTGAAGCCATGATGGATGCAGGCGTCAGCAGTTTCAAGATTGAAGGCCGTCTGAAAGACGTTGCCTACGTAAAGAACGTCACTGCTTTCTACCGCCGACTCATTGATGTTGTGCTGCATCGGCGCTCTGCCGATTACTGTCGCGCCAGCTATGGACACACCTCGCTGACCTTTGCACCCAACCTCGACAAGAGTTTCAATCGCCGCTTCGTCGACTATTTCATGCACGGTCGCACGCCTAACCTTGTCTGCCTGTCCACGCCCAAAGCTATCGGCGAGCCCGTAGGAACAGTCAAGGATGTGCTACCTGGACGCTCGCTCGCTATTGCCGGTACGGCCTCGTTTGCCAACGGCGACGGCCTTTGTTTCTTCGATGCCGACGACCGCTTGCAAGGTTTCCGGGTCAATCGTGTAGACGAGCATGGGCGTATCTATCCTGCCGACCCGTCGGTGTTACGCCAGTTGCGGAAAGGTCAGCAGGTCTTCCGCAACCTCGATGCCGATTTCGAGCGGCAACTATCCCGTCCGACGACCGACCGCCGGATAGGCGCATGTTGGACAATCACCGACGAACCTGCCACGGGCTTTACGCTTACGTTGAGTTGTGAGGATGGTCGTGTTGTCACAAAATCCTTTGACCATCCACACGAACAAGCCCGCACGCCACAGCACGCAAACATCCGAAAGCAACTGATGCGTTTGGGCGACACGGTCTACACGACCACTGAAGCCGACATCATCATCCGTTTCACCGACAATTGGTTCATACCTTCCTCAATGCTGACTGAATGGCGACGGGAGATGACAGCGTCGGAAGCTTCATGTAAATCCCCTGAGGAGGATGGCAAGTTTAGGGTTGAGAAAAATCCGTCATTCCCTGCAGGGAGCAGCGAAGGAGAAAGTAGCTTGCCCAAATATCAATCGGCTCTGAGCGTTCGAGACGTTTCTCCTAAGTCGAGAACGGGCAAACAAGAAGCTTTCTCCTCTCCCCTCATGACCTGCCGCTACTGTATTCGTTACGAGCTCGGACAATGCCGCATGGGCAAGAATGGTTTGGCAGAACGCCACAACCTGCATATTGCTCCTGACGAGCCACTCGCCCTGCGACTGGCTGACGGTCGCACCTTCCCCTTGCACTTCGATTGCCGTAACTGCCAAATGCTTGTGCTTAGTCCTGAATAAAGCTGAAAAATGAAGAACATCATTAGGCATAGAAACAAAAAAACGGACAGCCAGACATTCGTCAAGCAGTCCGTCGCATGGCCTCTGTTGTTAGTCATGTTTGTGCTGACAGCTTGTTTCAGCTCGTCGTCCGATTCCAACTTCACACCCTCTTATGCTGCTGAAGCGGAGCTACAGACCGACTCATTGAGCACGCAACTGATACGCGATTATGGTGTTGGCTACAACTTCCTCGTCGATGTCGACAGCATGTTACTTCTTGAAGACCGCCCTGCCCACTGGAGCGAGGGCGCCGTCGCTGCCAGCGACAGCCTGTGGCTTCATCATGGTGATGCAGTCGTTGTGGCCGCATTCCTTGTCATTCCTGAGGACAGCGTCGACAGCGTTTGGGTGAAAGTGGCCCGCGACCAGCTCACCATGGGCTGGCTCCATGAGAGTGAATTGCTTTCGAGTTGCTATCCCGACGACCCCATCAGCGCCTTCATCTTCCTTTTCTCCAACCGCCACATGCTGTGGTTCTGGCTCATCATAGCTGCCGTGTCCATAACGATTGGCTTTCGCCTCATACGGCATAAGCATGTTCACTTGCCCCATATTGCCGACATTCCCAGTGCTTATCCTACACTGCTGCTCGTTACGTTGGCTTTCGCTTCGCTGCTTTATGTCCGCATACAGACTCTGTACCCCAAGCTTTGGGTGCAGTTCTATTTCCACCCAACGCTAAACCCGCTTGCGCAGCCATGGCTCATCTGCCTTTTCCTCTCCTGCGTATGGCTGCTCCTGCTATTGTCCATTGCAACGGTGAACAACGTCGTGAGCTATCTGTCCTTGAAAGAGGCCGTTGTCTATCTTTTCGCTCTTTCAGGGATGTGTATGATTATTTATATCGTCCTCTCTCTCACCGCTTCATCGTTTTTGGGTTACCTCCTCTTCTTGGCCTATGTCATCTTCGCTTTCTATCGCTACTGGTTCCATGCCCGTGCTCTTTTCCTTTGTGGCCGCTGCGGGGCAAATCTTAGGCAGAAAGGCGTATGCCCCAAGTGTGGTGCAGTCAATGATTAAAGGGCGTTAAGTCATTTCTTTCGTATGCTTTCGGGCGGCAGTCCATGAAATGAATGTAATCATCTCCCGACGTAGAGGCCATGAAGCCAGGTTCCTAAAGCGTTTTTGCTTGGTAAAAACCGCGAGACATATAGGTGATTTGATTATTCCATGACCTTGGAACAATCATTCGATGGTCATGGAATGATTGTTCCAAGGTCATGGAATAATCAAATCTATTGGGCGCGTGACCTGATTTCCTTATAAGCGGACGGCAATATAGAGGGAAAAGTGGGCTTGTCAGGTATAGTTGACGGTCCCAGTTCGTCGGCCAACCGACTGCATAAGGTGAGCCGGGTTTTCATAGATCGTCGACAATCTAAAAGTAGTAGACGTAAAAGTTATAGGCTGTGGCATATTAAAGTTGTCAAATACAGTCGGCAATCCTTAAAGTAGTAGACGTAAAAGTTATAGGCTGCGCCATATTAAAGTTGTCAAATACAGTCGGCAATCCTAAATGCTGTGTCGCATGACTTGGCGTGGCCACACTTGTGCTTGGCAGACAGTAATAAACAATTCTCTTGAACTCTTTGAAAGAAAACAAAATGCCCCCGATGTTGTCAAAAGCATCGGGGGCATTTTTGTGATGTAAAGTCGTTAGAACAGTGGTGACGGATATACGCCAGCATCAACGAGAGCTTTAATGCGCTCTACGGTGCCTGGACGGTCGGCTGCATAAGTTACGCCGAACCATTTGGACGTAGTGTCAAGCACTTTGCAGGTAGCAGTTCCTTCGTTGATGAGTTTGTCTACCATCAATGGGATGAAGAACTCGGCCTTGAGGTTCTCCATATTCTTCGGATCGGAAAGGAACTCCTTGAAATATTCCTCGCTGTATGCGAAGTAGTCGGGCGTGAAGCCCCACATGTTCATCGAAACGGGTACATTGGCGCCGCCAACAGGCTTCCATTGTCCGTCTTCTTTGTAGCAGATTTCGCCATCGATAGTCTCGATCTCGGTGCGCTCTACGATGTCCTTGAGGTTGCCGTTCTCATCGGTGGAGCATACTCCGCGAGCAACACTTCCGTTCTCTGAGAGAGTGTTACCTACACGGAAGCCAACCATGGCGTAGCGTCCCTTAGAACCTTCGGGCAGATCTGCGAGGAACTTGCCTATGGCCATGAAAGCGTCGCGGTTGTAGAAGTCGTCGCAGTTGATGACACAGAAGGGTTCCTTAATGACGTCTTTGCCCATGAGTACAGCGTGGTTTGTACCCCAAGGTTTTACGCGACCCTCGGGCACGGTGAAGCCTTCGGGCAGGTCGTCGAGTGCCTGGAAGCAGAGCTCGCAGGGCACGTGGCCTTCGTATTTCTTAAGGATTTGGTTGCGGAACTGGTCTTCGAAGTCGCGGCGGATGACCCACACGATCTTGCCGAAGCCTGCTTGGATGGCATCATAAATGGAGTAGTCCATGATTGTCTCGCCATTGGGGCCCAGGGCATCAAGCTGCTTGAGTCCACCGTAGCGACTGCCCATGCCGGCAGCGAGTAGGAAAAGAGTTGGTTTCATAGGTTGTTGGATTTATGAGTTTTTGGGGTTTCTGTTATTTGGTGTTGCGACAGAGTCGCAACATACGGGACGATGAGGGGGCTTATGAGTTTCGGTTTAGATGATAGTGTGTAGTGGTTAGGGTTTAAACTATGAGTGGGACAAAGGTACACATTTTCTATGAACCGCAAAGTAGAAAACTCAAAAAAAATAAATTATTTGTGTCGTCGCTTATGAGCCGCAAGCGCAAAAACGGAGGCTATTCCTTAGAACGGGTAGCCTACGGCTATGTGGAAACCGAGGGAGTCGCGGAAGCGGGGCATATTGTAGTAGCCGCTGCGGCTGGTGGCATAGGGAGCATGAATACCTACGCCTATGTCGAAGCGCAAGACAAGAAAGTCGAGGTCGTAGCGGAAGCCGAGGCCTGTGCCGAGGGCTATGTCGTTGAGGAACTCGCTGGCATCGATAGCGGCGCCTGGTCGGTTGTCGTCAGGCTGCATGAGCCATACGTTGCCGGCGTCAATGAAAAGGGCTCCTTCGAGCGAGCCAACGAGCGGGAAGCGATATTCAACGTTGGCTTCCAGCTTGAGGTTGCCTACCTGGTCGACGTAGCTCCAGCCAGAGGTTGCCGGGTGGTAGCGGCCAGGGCCGAGGGTGCGGATGCCGAACGCGCGGATGCTGTTAGCGCCACCTACGTTGAAGAGATCGGCATAGGGGGCCATTGTGGAATTGCCATAGCTCCAGACCGCACCGAGATATGCACGGGCAGCTATGCGAGAGTGGATGGTGACAGGGAAGGTTTCGCGCCACTCGGCCGACAGCTTCAGGAATTGTGCGTAGGGCACTCCGAGTAGCTTTTTGTTGCGTTCTTTGCGCTCGCGACCAGCGAGGGCATAGATGCCGTTGACGATGTGTCCGGCCTGTTTGGCACCGAGGATGATGGTGCGGTTGTGAACATTGTCATTGGATATGGCTCTGGGGCGGATGGTGCTGTAGGTGAGGGTGTAGGCCATCGAGGGCACCAGCTGGTTGCGCATACTGATGTAAAGGGCAGGGTTGGCGGTCATGAGCGAGTCGAAGCGCTGCGACCTATGGGCGAGCATCGTATAGTCGAGGCGTGCTGGAGTTAGTTCGTGCCGCAGACGGTGGTGGCGGACATTCCAATAAGTATAGCTTAGCCTGCCGCTGAAGTTGAGCAACTGGAAGAAACCTGCACGATTCATCCAGTCGACGTCGAGCTTGTAGGCAGTCGTAGCTTCGGCCTTGCGGCTCATCTTGCGGATGAAAGGCAGGTTGAAGAAGCGCAGGCGGGGGTAGGTAAGGCCTGCTGAAGCACCGAGCTCGAAGGAGTTGAGCAGACCGTTGTGGCCTTCGGTGGCTGAGACGCCCGTCTGCCATTCATAGCTGCCATAGACTTTGAACGAGAGCTGTTCGGCTCCGCGGAAAGCGTTGCGCTTGCTCATGCCCCACGAGAGTCCGGGACCGAGCAGGCCGTTGCTTTTGTTGGTTATCTTGGCTTCGAGTTCGCTGTCATAGGGCTTGTCGAGAATGCCAAAGATGCGCACGTCAAGGGTCGTACACGTGTCGGTAGTGTCGTGCGGGGCGTAGTTCATCTGAATGTTCGAGAATACGCCCATCGATGAGAGCTTTTGCTGGATAAGTTCGTGTAGGTCGGCATGATAGGGCGAGCCTTGGCGGTAAAAGAGATAGTGGCGGATGGCACCGAAACGAAGGGGTGGCTTCTTCGTGCCTCCGCTCCAACTATAGTCGAACTCGCGTAAGTTGAGGCTGTCGGTTATGCGGTAGTCGTTGTAGGGCATGATGGTGATGGACGTTCGCCCCATCTTGTAGCGGTTTCGGGCTTGCGGAGGAAGGTCGGCTCGCGGTCGCACTTGCATGTGTGCCGTGAAAGGCGTTTGAAGAGTGTCGGCCCGGAAGGTGATGAAGTCGGGTCGGAAGTAGAAGAATCCGTTGTTGCGGAATAGCTGGCTTAAGCGCGTACGTTCGGCATCGAGGTTAGGAACGTTGAAAGCCTCGCCGCTGCGCAGCAGACTTTTGTCGGCCGTGGCGCGGATGATGCTGTCGGTAGTGGCGTCGAAGTTCTGGAATTCTATGTTTCCTAAGCGGAAGAGCGGGCCTGGATAGACGGAGTAACCTATCTTGGCCTTACGCTCGTTGGTTGGTTTAGGCTGAATCTCATAGTCGACACGGCCGCGGAAGAAACCGTAGTTGCGCAAGGTGTTGCGTGCCACCTGCGTGCGCAGTTGTGGGTTGGCCATGGCTATGGTGCGCGGCGTGGCGGCGAAGGTGTCGAATATCCAGCGGCCGAAGCGACTCTCCTTATCTACAAAACCTGTGTAGAACCATAAGCCCACTGGCAATTGCCATCGTGCCGACGAACTGCCGAAGACGCTGTTGTTCGGGGCATAGGCCAGTGCAGCATTCACCTCTTCGGTGGCCTCGGTCGTGGCTTTCTCCAGCGTGGCGGCCTGAGCGAGCAACGAATCGCGCTCCTCACTGCTGAGGCTGTCTTTATTTATATTAATGTACGCGCGTATGTCTTGTGCTTTCAAGTTGCCCGAGAGCAGTTCGTCGACGAGGTTGTAGGCACGTGCCATGGCTGTGATTACGCCCGTGCTGTCGGTCTGTTCCTTGCTCGCATATTTTGATTTGGCCTTGCGGTTGTAGGCAATCTCCGAGATGCCCGTGTAAAGCACGTCGCCTTCTGGCAACTTCTCGGTAGTGGAGCAGGAGGTGAGGAGAAAGAAGAACAAAGAATGAAGGATGAAGAATAGGAGTATGTTATGCCAGGGGCGTAACACACGCGCAATACGTTTGCTATGGAATAATCGTTGTTTCATTTTTCACTTCACATATTTCACTCTTCTCTTTTTCTCTTGAACAGGAATAAGTCGCCGAGGCGAGTTGTCTTTCGGCGAAGGACAAGACCGGCACCCATCTCTGTGATTTCGCTTTCGAGCAGCGATTCGTAGTTCTTGTCGTAGTAGACCTTCACGTAGCGACTGGCACTTTGGTCGAGTCGGTATTCTATGCTGACGTTGTCGATGAGCGATTGTCCGGTGTTCTGCGTATTTTGGCCTGTGCTCACCTTTCCGCCTACGATTACGCTGATGCGATTGCCCCAGAAGCGCTTGGCAAAACGGAAACTATAGTCGGTGGTTGTAGTGCCGGCGGCGCTTGTTCCCTGCTCCATGCCCAGCGAAAGGTCGACGCTCTTGAGGGCTTTGCTGGTGATGTTCGAGATTTGGCTCTGCAGGAAGGCGTTCAGCGCGTTCTGTGTTGAGAAACCTCCTCCGGAAGCGCTGTTGGCATCGGTTATGTACATGCCCGTAGCCAGCATGGTAACCGCTACGCGGCCACGTTGCTCTGCGCTCATGGCGGCCAACTCATTGCGTATACTAAGGTCTTCGGGAGCGTCGAGTGTGAACTCCAGTCCGAGGTCTTCCAGCGTCTGTGTGATGTTCATCCCGACGTCGAAATTGACGGATCGCGGTTGCTGGTTCTCTGTGATTGTAGTGCGCAGGCGCTCGGTTGCGCTGATGTTGAGTGTCGGGTTCATAATAGGTCCGCGGAACTCGGCATAGCTTCCGTTCTTGATGGTGAACTCTTTCAGAGGTATGACCATCATCGTGTACTTCAGTGTGCCGCTGTTGACCGTGTATCTTCCGTTCATCTGGAGATCCTTCTCGGGCGAGTAAGTCAACGTCAGGTCGCCGCCGCCTTCGAGGTCGACGTAGCTTGAACCGTCAGCGCTGAGCAGGCAGTGCACCTGAGCTGCGTCGTCGATGCCTACGTTCATCGTAATGTTGAGGTTCTGCGGACGTTCGCGTTCTTCCTTGATCACGCTCACGGTGTCGGTGAAATCCACGAACTCCACGAGGTCTGCCAATTGGTCTTCGACAGTCAGCGGTGAATCGGTGAGAACATAGGTCAAGTCTGTGTTGCCCAAAACTTGCAGTCGGCCGAACATCCGCAAGTCGTCGAGGGTGCCGCGCAACATAGCATTAAGGTCGACATAGACTTTGCCGTAGGCCACTGCCTGAGCATTCTTCTTGGCATTTATGAGTTCGTAGTTCGACGCTTTCATCGTAGCGTTAACGCGGATTTTGTCGGTGTTGGCGAAGTCCACGTCACCGTTGAGCGTCAGCGGATTGCTGCCAGTGGAGTAGATGCGCAAGTTGTCGAACAGCAGATGACTATCGGACAGACGTAAAGAATCGTCGGCAACGCGTAGGCTGAGGCTGTATGGTGCTGAATTGATGCGAAGGTCGCTCGTGGCCACTGCTCCGTCAACCTTCGGGCGTTTTATTGAGCCTCCGACGTGCACGTCCCCGAGAGCCACGCCGCTGAGCGTAGCTATTCCGTCGGGGAAGAAGCCGTTGGCAAGCGAGAAGGGCAGGCGATCGAGCATGGCATTAATGTCTAATAGCCCATCATCGCCTTTTGGTGTGTAAGTTCCGTTGAACATAGCTACGGGAACGCCCATGTGCATGAGGTTACCGTCTATGAAATGACTGCCGTCGCTGTTGGGCAGGTAAACGCCTTCGATGCCAACTTGTCCGAGAGCTGCACTCTCGTAGGTGAGGTCGTCTACGGTCATGTCAGTCGATACGCTCAAGTGCTCAGCAGTTTGAATGAGGTGGGCATCGCCATGTAGGAAGCCTGTTATGTGCGGCATATAAGGCATCACGGTAGTCAGCTCACCCAGGTTCAGGTGGTTGATGCTTACGGTGAGGTCCTGAAGAGCCTCGATATTGTCGGCTGAATAGAGTTTGAGTCCTGTGCCATCGTCGGCCAATAAGTCTACGTTGGCTGTCACGCGGTTCTTCTTGCCCAAGCGTATGAAGTTGTCTTCGTTAAGCGTGAATCGCCGGTATGCAATGATGGGGTTCAGAGGGTCGAGATGAACAACGAGGCTATCGTTGCGCACGGCGGCCTGCATCCCCAGGTCTATGCCTTTCTTTCCACGGTCGTCGAAGAACACGAGGTTGGCTGTGGCCTGTCCGTCGTTGCTCAGTTGTGCGTTCAGACGTGTGTCGAACCTGATCTGCGGGTTACGCTTTCCGTTGTGCACGCGTGCGTCCAAGGCTATACCTTCAGTATCTTGTAGGGCGTGGAAGTTGATGGTGTCGAGCAGCACGCTCCCCGTGTTCAGCAGGTGTACGTGTCCGCCTCCGTTTATTCCCGTGTGGGGGCTGAAGCGTATGTGCATGTCGGCCGTTTCGAAGGTGTAGCCCATCGACTTCATTATCTCAGCTGCCGGATTGTGTTGGCCAGCCGTCAGGTGCATGTCTATCTCCGGCATGCGACGTTTCAAGGCATCCATGTCGAAAGTTCGTTCCTTGGCTTGGCGAGTTGCCTCCTTGGCAAAATGCTGCAGCTGCGCAATCAGACGCTCGTAGCCTGTTCGGCCGTTGGCCGTAAGCTGAAGGTCGCCACTGCTCACGAAGGCGAATGTCGTGTCGGGTCGCAGCAGAGCTTCCAGCGCGACGTCCTCGGGTCGGAAGAGCGTGTCGCCGGGCTGTAGTACGATGTCGGTAATGGTGCCGCTGATGTGGTGGCGGCTCTTGAGGTTGGTTGTGCCGTCGAGGTGCATGCATGCGGCTATTTTCAGCGGGTCGTCGACCAATCCCAGCTTCTGCAAGTCGGCACGGCTGAGGTCGACACTGAACGTGAAATCCGAGAGCGGTTGCTGGCGGCCCTTGCCTGAGCTGTCTTTTCTGTAGTTGAAGAGGCCGTCGATGTTGGCCTGCATCACCATCTGGTTGTTGTCGGCCGTCAGGTGTGCGCGTCCCCGTTCGTTTTTCAGTTGTGCGTTCAGGGTCGTGCCTCCGAGGTTGATCTTGTCGTAGTTGAATGCCGCTATCTCAGCCTTGGCATCGATGAAGGTCGCGTGGCTGTTGATGTCAGTTCCGTGGCCCTTTATGTTGGCTCTGGCTGTGAGTGGGCTCAAAGGCAGCGAAGGCATGAAATCTTTCAGGCGAAGTCCCTTTGTGCGCACGTCGGCGTCGTAGCTGATGTCGCCGCTGTTGTCGATGTCGGCCCTTATCGTGGCCTTGCCGCCGCCTTGGTTGAGATGGCTGAGGGTAGCGTAGTGGTTGCCGTCGACCTTGACGTTTCCGGCCAGACTCATCTGCGGCAGGCGTACATCATCCAGGGCGCCTCCGGCCATGCCGCGCACCCAGTTGATGTTCTTCGTTTCGAGGTTGTAGTCGATGTCGGCCTTGAGGCCTGTCGAGTCGTTCAGTCCATCCAGCGTGCCACGCCCGTCGAAGGTGAGCGAGCCGGGCAGCGTAGCTTCGATGTGGTTGAGCGTCATGCGGCTGAGGTTGCCGCGTCCGGAGCCTTGGACGTGCAGCAGCTCGTCGGGATACGCCTCGTCGAACCCCTTCGGCAGCCGTTTGCCTGCAATACGTTTAATGTCGGCTTTCGAGAGGTCGGTCTCGAAGTTGAGGTCCATGGCACCGTCGCCCTCGGGTCCGAACGCTTTCAGGTCGATGCCTGTGCCTCCCCGGAAGTGCGATGTCGGCGTCTTCAGGTCCACGTCGGGCAGGCTAAGGTGCTGCTGTTCGCCGTCGTATTTAGCATTTTTCAGCTTCAGGTCGAGGGGTAGTCCATTGTCTACATCCTCCAGCACACCCGCACCTCTGAGCTCCTTCAGCGTCCCTTTCAGCTGAGCCTCGGCGGCTTTGTACTGCTGTCGTCCCAGATCGATGTAGGCATCGTCCAAGGCCAGTAGCTCTATGTCGGCATCGGCCATGAGCGAATCGCCTGGGGTGGCGAATCGCAGGTGCGAGTCCTTGATCTGGGCACGCTTAACTGCAGCCGTCCACTTGAGCGGCTCCGACTCGGTAGTGTCCTCGACGGTAGTGTCGCGCAAGGCTATGTGGAGGTCCAGACCTTTTCCGGCAATCTTGTCCAAGCGCACATGCTTGCGTCCGAGGTCCACGTCGTCGTACAGTTCGAAATGGTCGAGCGTGCCGCGTATGTCAGCCTCGGGCACCAGCTCCTTTGTGTTCACCTTGGCCCCGTTGAGCGTAAGGCCTTCGATGCCGATCTTTTTCTTGAAAATGTCTCTTAGGCGGAGGTCCACCGTGGCCACCTTGGCCGCAACGACGGTGTCGCCTTCGGCATCCACGGCAGTGAACCCGTCGAGTTTGAGGTCGGCCCAAGGGCTCAGCCTCAGGCGCCCCACCCGGATGTCCATGCCCGTCTGCTCGGAGGCGTACGCGGTCAGCCTGCGCACGACAAAGTCCTGCACAGGCGGCACGTACAGCGCAGCCACGACAGCCACCGCGGCTACGATTGGCGTAGCCACAGCAGCACCTATCCATTTCAGCAGACGCGACACGGTTCTATTTCTCGCTTTACAAATTTACAATTCTCTTTTTCAACCCTCATTCCGAAACTCCTCATTCTACCTTGCAAAGGTAGGCATTAATTCAGAAATCGTGATTGCTAAACCATAAAAACTCCAAGTTTTGACGATTTTTATCACTAAAAGCCTTAACTTTGCCCCAAAGTTTAATGTTTTTATAATCTTGCTTTGTGCTATGAAAGCTCTTTCCTTTGCTCGGATCGCCCCCGTAGTCTATGGCTTAGCTGCTTTAGCCTTCTTGTTCTCTTGTTCCGACAAGAAACGCGATTCCATCGGCAAAACCGAGGTTGTGATAGAGACTTCTGAAGGCGATATCGTAGTGCGTCTGTACGATGATACGCCCATCCATCGCGACAACTTCATCCGCAACGTCGAGGCAGGCGTCTACGACGGGCTCCTCTTCAACCGCATCGTGCCCGATATGGTCATACAGACAGGCGATACGGCATTAAAGGCCCAACCCCGACAGGCTCATTCCCAACCCGTCTCATCAGTGCAGGGTGAGGCAGATGCGGCCTCGTCGAGCGGCCAAGAGACCCTTTCCAAAACGGAAACATCGGTGGTAGAGGGCTTGTCTCCCGAAATAATCTACCCCCGCCACTTCCATAAGCAAGGTGCACTCGCAGCAGCCCGTGAGCCCGACAGCATCAATCCTGGCAAGTTGTCGAGCCCGCTGCAATGGTATATCGTTACGGGCAAGAAACAAACGTCGGCGGAGCTCTCAGAGCTGCAGGCCTTGCTCTACGAGGGCAAGGTGGCAGCCCGTTTCGAGCAGCTGCAGCGTGAACATGCCGAGGAACTCGACCGTCTGAAAGTCACCGACCATGAAGCCCAGCAGGAACTGTTCAACCGCTTGCAGGTAGAAGCCGAGCAGGAGATAGCCAAGAACCCGCCGGCACCGTTCACCGACCTTCAGCGTCAGACCTATGCCCGTATCGGCGGAGCTCCCCACCTCGATGGCGAATACACCGTCTTCGGCGAGGTTGTCGACGGAATGCCTATCGCCCTGCGTATTGGTCGCACGCCCGTTGATGCCAAAGAGCGGCCTCGACGTGCCGTCTACGTCAAGCGCATCGTTGTGCGACGTTGACCATCTTATGCTTTTCTTTCAGTCGGGTGCCATTAGCCCCGCAGCCATACCATTTTTGAGATGCAATAAAAAAAGCTCTGCAACTGGCGTCAATCGGTTGCAGAGCTTTTTTTGTGGACTAAATTATCAGGGCTTGGTGATGAACCTTCTAAAGTAGGTTTTCAAATCTCTTAGGCGCATCAGCCAATTCTCTTAGGTGCATCGGCCAATTCTCCTAAGAGTATCGGCCAATTCTCTTAGGTGCATCGGCTGACGATGTTTGGAAGGCTGCTCAAAAGGTCCGTGAGACTAATACATGTTGACGATGGCCTCGTACAACTCTTGCTTGCCGCTGACCTGCTTGGGCTCTCCTACGGTCTTTCCGTATTCATAGGCCTCTTCGAAAGTCATTTGGCCGTCTTCGAACTTTTTGCCGAGTCCTGCATCGAAGCTGGCATAGCGCTCCTTGACCATCGCTGGGATGGGGGAGTGCTCGAGGATGTCGGCTGCACTGAGCAAGGCATGAGCCATAGCATCCATGGCCGCGATGTGGGCTATGAAGATGTCTTCGAGATCGGTGGAATTGCGTCGCGTCTTGGCGTCGAAATTCGTGCCTCCATCGTGGAATCCTCCGTTGCGTATAATCTGCATCATCGCCTGCACGAGCTCGAAATGGTCGATGGGGAACTGATCGGTGTCCCAGCCATTCTGATAGTCGCCACGGTTGGCATCGATGCTGCCTAAGAGACCTGCATCCACAGCACAGGCAAGTTCGTGCTCGAAGGTATGTCCGGCCAGTGTGGCGTGGTTGACTTCGATGTTGACCTTGAAGTCATTGTCGAGCCCGTGAGCTCGCAGGAATCCGATCACGGTTTCTGTGTCCACGTCGTATTGATGCTTGGTGGGTTCCATGGGCTTGGGCTCGATGAGGAAGGTCCCTTTGAAGCCCTTGGCGCGAGCATAATCGCGTGCCATGGTGAGCATGCGCGCCATGTGCTCTTTTTCGCGGTGCATGTCGGTGTTCAAGAGACTCATGTAACCCTCGCGGCCACCCCAGAAGACGTAGTTGGTTCCGCCCAGTTCAATGGTGGCGTCGATGGCATTCTTGATTTGTACGATGGCGCGTGCCACAACGTCGAAGTCGGGGTTGGTGGATGCGCCGTTCATATAGCGCTTGTGCCCAAACACGTTGGCCGTTCCCCATAGCAGTTTGATGCCCGTCTCGGCCTGCTTTTGCTTCAGGTAGTCGACGATTTCTTTCAGGTTTCTCTCGTAAGTCTCCACGTCGGCGGCTTCGGCTACGAGGTCAACGTCGTGGAAACAATAATACTCGATGCCCAGCTTCTGCATGATTTCGAAGCCGGCATCAGCCTTGTCCTTAGCTGCTTGGATGGGGTCGCTGGAGACATTCCAGGGGAACGTCTTGGTGCCAGGACCGAATTGGTCGGAACCTTCGGCACATAGAGTGTGCCACCAGCACATTGCAAACTTTAACCATTCGCTCATTTTCTTGCCCATGACCATGCGGTCGCGGTCGTAGTAACGGTAAGCCAGCGGGTTCTTGCTCTCAACGCCTTCGAACTTGATGGCGGAGATTTCAGGGAAATAGGTAGCCATGCAATCAGATGTTTTATTTGTGAAGGTAAAATGATTTTTTCAGAGATAGTGCGTGTTGTGCGGTAACGACACAAGGGATTCATAAACCTTGCATGAGGATGTTGCGCCAACGTTCATACGCCTCGCGGTAGGCCTCTTGGTTCCTTGTGTCGGGATGGATGACTTGCAGTTTCTTCAACGACGAGAATGCTTCGTGATGATCCTTGTAAATGCCAGCTCCGATGCCAGCCCCTCGAGCCGCCCCGATGCTGCCGTCGGTGTCGCAGAGCTCTATGGTGGCGCCAGTGACGCCAGCCAGCGTATCGCGGAATATAGGGCTGAGGAACATATTTGCCTGTCCGGCGCGGATTGTGTTCAGGGTCAGTCCCATCTCTTTCATCACCTCCATGCCGTAGGCAAAGCTGAAAACAATTCCCTCTTGTGCAGCCCTAAGGAGGTGGGCTTGTGTGTGGATGTTGAAATTGACTCCGTGGATGCTGGCGCCAGTCTCGCGGTTGCATAGCACACGCTCTGCGCCATTGCCAAAGGGCAGAATGGCGAGTCCGGCTGCGCCGATAGGCGCTTGGGCTGCAAGGTCGTTCATCGCGGCATAACCTATGCCGGCGGGAGCGATGTTGCGGCGTACCCATGAGTTGAGGATGCCTGTGCCGTTGATGCAGAGGAGCACGCCCAGACGAGGCTCCGCAGCACTATGGTTTACGTGGGCAAAGGTATTCACACGGCTCTGAGGATCGTAGGCCACACGCCCCATCACGCCATAGACAACCCCCGAGGTGCCGGCCGTTGTGGCTGCTTCGCCTGGTTCGAAGACGTCGAGAGACAGCGCATTGTTAGGCTGGTCGCCAGCACGATAGGTGATGGGCGTGCCAGCCTGTAGCCCCAACTCCTCTGCTGCTTCCACCGACACTTCGCCCTGAAAGCCGAAGGTGGGTACGAGCTCGGCAACCATTGAGGACGGGATGCCGTAGTAATCAAGTAGGAACTGTGCCGGACAGTTCTCGGTGAAATCCCACATCATGCCCTCCGAGAGTCCGCTGACCGTCGTAGCTGCCGTGCCGCTGAGGCGTAGGGCAATATAGTCGCCGGGCAACATCACTTTGTGGATCTTGGCAAAGGTTTCCGGCTCATGCTCCCGCACCCATGCCAGCTTCGAGGCTGTGAAGTTGCCCGGAGAATTCAGCAGGTGGCTGAGACAACGCTGGCTGCCTAAGTCGTTGAAAGCCTGATGTCCGTAGGGAACCGCCCGTGAGTCGCACCAGATGATGGCGTCTCGGAGTGGCTGCAGTCTTTTGTCCAGGCATACTAATCCGTGCATCTGATAGCTGATGCCTATGGCCTTGATGTCGGCCTTGGCAACGTGGCTGCGGGTGAGCACGTCGGAGGTGGCTGCCTTTAGGCTTTTCCACCATGCGTCAGGCGCCTGTTCTGCCCATCCTGGGCGGGTGGCTTTGATGGGCGCTTCTGTTTTCGGGTAGTAGGCTGTGGCCAGGCAGGTGCCGCTCTGAGCGTCGACCAGCGAAGCCTTCACGCTGGAACTGCCAACGTCGTAACCGAGGAGGTACATGCTGATGAGGTAAAATGAAGTGAATAGGGAATATGGAGCATAAAAGATTCATGTCTATCCGAACAGTGCTCGGAAGGCATCTTCTACGCGCCGGCACGGAGTGATCTCGATTTTGTAGCGGTGAGGGTCTATGGCCTTGAGGTTGGCCGCAGGGACGATGATGCGTCGGAACCCCAGTTTCTGAGCTTCGGCGATGCGCTGTTCTATCCTGCTCACGGGACGTATCTCGCCAGAGAGCCCCACTTCGCCCGTCAGGGCGGTATCGCTCTCGATGGCGGTGTCGACGTTGGAAGAGAGTATGGCTGCGATGACGGCGAGGTCGATGGCAGGGTCGGTGATGCGTAGGCCTCCGGCGATGTTCAGGAAGACGTCTTTCTGTGCGAGCTTGAAGCCCACGCGCTTCTCCAGCACGGCCAACAGCATGTTGAGGCGGCGATAGTCGAAGCCGTTGGCCGAGCGTTGGGCAGTGCCGTAGGCGGCTGTTGACACTAAGGACTGGGCCTCGATGAGGAAGGGACGTGCGCCCTCGATGGCTACGGCTATGGCTATGCCCGAGAGCCCGTCTTGGTTGTCGGAGAGGAGCAGCTCGCTGGGGTTGCTTACGGGGCGAAGTCCATCCTGCCGCATCTCGTAGATGCCTATCTCGGATGTGCTGCCGAAACGGTTTTTCTGGGAACGCAGTATGCGGTAGAGGTAGTGCTGGTCGCCCTCGAACTGGAGCACGGTGTCGACGATGTGCTCAAGCACCTTGGGCCCTGCGATGGTCCCTTCCTTGTTGATATGCCCGATGAGGACGATGGCGGGCCCGCCGCTTTTGGCGTGGCGCAAGAGGGCGGCGGCACATTCGCGTATCTGGGAGAGGCTTCCCGGCGACGACTCTACGCCTTCGGTGGAGATGGTTTGTATGGAGTCGATAACGACGATGTCGGGATGGTGCTGCCCGATGTGGAGGAAGATGTTTTCGAGTGATGTGTCGCATACGACCAATAGCGGGGTGTCGTCGGATGTCTGGTCAAGGCTCTCGAAGGCTTCGTCGCCTTGGTGTGGCTGCAGGTTGGGGGCAGGCGCTTGCTGCTCGGGGCTCGTAGGGTTGCCCTTGGTGGCCACTGCCGTAGGGCTTGCCTTGAGCAACCTGTCGGCTCGCAACTTCAGTTGCCGGGCGCTTTCTTCGCCGCTGACGTAGAGTATCTTCTTGTCGGTGAGGCGAAGTATGGTCTGCAAGACGAGCGTGGACTTGCCGATGCCCGGTTCGCCTCCGAGCAGCACGAGGGAACCCGGCACAAGACCGCCGCCGAGCACGCGGTTGAGCTCGTCGTCGTGCATGTCGATGCGCGGCTCTGCATCGGCCCGGATGGCCGACAATGGAATGGGACGCGACAGGTCGGCATCGCGCCCGTAAGCAGCCGAAACGGACGCCGCCCCTCCCGCACTCAGGGCGGAAGGCTTGGCGGCAATGTGTATCTCCTTGAACGTGTTCCATTGGCCGCAGGAGGGACATTTGCCCATCCATTTGGAACTCTCCTGTCCGCAGTTGTCGCAGACGTACATTCTCTTGTCTTTTGCCATGGCTTGCTTGTGGGTGGTATTCTCGAAATGGCTTGTTGGTAAACGAAAAAAATCCTCGCGTCAGGCGTCGACTGACTATGGAACATAGGAGACAGAACGCCTGGCGAGAGGATTTTTATGATAGTGAAAAACGTTGCTTCATTGAGGATTGCAGCGTGGAATCAGAGTGAAATATAATTGAGGTTCTTGTCGACTAAGATGCCGTCTTGAGGCTTAAAGTCGACGCGGCCTTTCTTCTTGGCCTTGAACTGTATGGTCAGCACTTGTGCGTCGCCTTCGAGATAAGGATGTTCGCCGCAGTTGACAAAGGTGGGGTAAAGCACTTTGTGTCCGCTGGCGCCGTCAGTTGAGCCAATGTTGACAGCGTTGGTGTGCAGACGGTCGTTGGTGAGATTGCGCATTTCCTTTGTCCCTGAAGGCTGAAGGCCGACATATTCCCATTGAGTGGCATCGTATGGGAGTGCCAAGCTGAAGGCATTGACGCTGCGAAGTCCTTTGCCTTCGATGCTGAGGGTGACGATGTCGCCGGCATTCACCTGTTTCTTGTCGGCGGTCACGCAGAGGCTGCCGGCCACACTTTCAATGGCCGTGGTGCCGACACCTCCTTCGAGCTCGATGCCCGCCGTAGAGATGTCATAGGCATCGATGAGGCCGTTCTGGTTGATGTCGGCACGCGAGATGTAGCCGTCGAAATCGCTGTCGCCGCGGCGCAAACCAGTGTAGTTCATGTACGATGTCAGGTCGTTCTCATCGATGTGCCCGTCGTGATTGATGTCGCCCGGAAGCATCATCTCGGCCTCAGGCATGCGGAAGATGTAAATCTGGTTGCCGCTGCCGAAACCGCCCTTGGACTTGGCGACATGCAGGCGGACATATCGGGCTTTCACGCCACGAGGCGCATCGAAAATCTGCACGGGCTCAGTCCATTTTTGCTTGTCCATGCTGAAAGAAATGGTGGTAGTGATGAATAATCCATTGCCATTGTCGGGCCGCGGAACATATTGGACAAGGTCGATGTCGGTGATGACATGTAAGTCTATTGTCAGGTCGAAGGGCGTAGCGTTTGGCTTGTCCCAAGCCGTATGCCATGTTGTGCCGCTGTCGAAGTCAAAAAGATGCTTAAGTTCTTGTCCTGGTTGGGCGGGGATGCTACATTCGGCTGTCAAGCCGTGAATAGCGTAGCGCAAGGGATCGGGCGAGGTGCGTAGCTTCTCGCGTGTCCATTCGCTGGCTCCATCTTTATTGATTGCCCGCACTCTCACCTCGTAGTTTGTATCTGGCTGCAAGTTCTCTAAGGTAAATTCTGTTCCGCTGATTGTGGAAAAGACTTGACCGAGATGTTCTATCTCATAGTAGTCGGCATTGTCTACAGCCGTCCATTTTAGCGGTAGCGTATAAGCCGATGGCGAAATAGCCCCGTCTTCATAGCTGTCGGTGAGAAGCGTAGGTTGGTTGAGTGTGCCCGTATGGGTAAGCTGTGTGTTGGACGAATCGAAAGTGTAGCCGTCGATTTGTACCTGAAGGCTTGTCGTGGTGACGTCCACATCTGCAGCGCAAACGTAAAGACGTGGAGTATGAACGACTTTGAGGCTGGACATTTCAGTGTTGGGGGTAGACCAGAGGTTTAGCTGAGGCTCGGCATCATAGTAGAAAACGTTGGTGTTTTCCATGAAGTCCTGGAGCGTCTGGGCTTCGTCCATGCGCACTTTCTTGCCGTTGATCTTCAGCGCAACTTTCTTCGGGCGCTCCTGCAGATTGATGATAAATTCAGTGGTCTTGACCGGAACGAAGCCTGCGTAGGAACCTTTGGTCGGTTCTACGTCTATAACAAGACGACCGCTATCGTCGAGATCGGATGTGATGTGGGTTTGAGTGCTTTCCCCTCGGAGATAAGCCGTCGAGCGTCCGTCATCGTCATAGGAAGTAAATTCAGAATGTCCATAAGGATAAATAATGTACCCGCGCGTATGAAGGTCTATCTGGTTCGGGTTGTTGTGGGCATGAATGGCGGGCAAGATGGCACCTCGACGAACAAAAACAGGCAGCTTCCATAAGGGTGTTTTGAAGCCGTTTATAATGCGATTGCCTTCGTAGCACTTGCCTGTGAAGAAATCAATCCATTGTCCACAGGGCAAATAGATGTTGTCGCGGATGTCATTGCCTGCTTCGTCGGCCGATGTGTTCTGATAGATAGGAGCAACAAGGATGTTGGGACCATAGAGGAACTCGTATTTTCCACAATTCATGTCTGATAATCCATAGTTGACAGCCGTGGGCTTTTGGGCGTCGGACGTTGACGTGGGAGAAACTTCGGCTTTAGACGCTGCATCCATCCACACGGGCCTTATCATGGGCATCCCGTTGGTTGCCTCATGGGCAATCGTGTAGGTGTAGGGCATGAGCATGGACTTCAGCTTCAGATACCATCTGTTGATGCTCGTCGCAGGTTCACCTAATGCTTGGGGATACTTGGGGTTGCTGCCCCATCCGTCCATGTTCAGCTGCATGGATGTGAAAGTCTTCCACTGGAACTCACGTACATTCACAGGAATGTTCTTTCCTCCGAAGATACCATCCATGTCAGAGCAAATGTTCGGCTGACCGCTAAGTTCTGAACCAATATACGTAGGCAGGTGGTAGCGAATATATTCCCAATCGCCGCCTGCCTGGTCGCCTGTCCATATTCCTGCATAACGCTGTGTGCCTGCCCATCCATCGAGGGAAATGATGAAGGGGCGAGCATCGTTGCCATAGTAAGGCATGATTTCGCCGACGTCAGCTACGCCGTTGAGACCAAAACTATAGCCTGCGCCTACCCACGCTACATCGGTTTTCAGCACGCGCACACCAGCATCACGCACTTCTCGCACAATGTCGCGCTGCAACAAGGGTTCGACGCCTTCCTTGGGATGTAGGTCGCTTTGCGTCCACAGCCCAATTTCTACGCCTTTGGAATGAGCATAATCGCCAAACTGCTTTAGGTTCTCGATATTGCCTTCAATCGAGCCTGTCTGCCCATAGCCCGCCCCATAGCCGTCGTTCGGCAGCACCCATCCGAGCGGCATGTTGGCTTGTTCGTAACGATCGATTACGGCTCGGGCCGAGAATTGATAACTCTCGGGCTGTTCGCCATTGAGCGATTCGCGGATACCATCCTCTACAGGTTGCTGAGATTCTTTATAGAAGTGTCCGTCTTCGAAGAGTATACCGCCTTTGCCATCATGCATGGCGTTTGCCTTCCTGTTTTCCGATTTTGAGTTCTCGATCTCCTTCCAATAATCGCGATTATAGGCATTCAAGTGGCCTTCGTAGAAACCAAACTTTGGCAAGAGTACGGGATTTCCGGTCAGTTGATAGAAGTCGTTGAGCAGAGCAACAGGCCCTTGGTCTATCATCATGAAGATGTCGAAATAAGGCTCCTCGTGCGTGAGACGGACAACGTTCGGCTCGGAGAAACCAAAATCATATTTGCCTGGGCGAAATGTGTGCCAAAGGATGCCGTAACCTGCTGTGCTCCAATAGAAAGGTGTGGGCGAGGAAACGCCGCCATCCACCCAGTTGTTTGTGTTTTCTATGGCTATCACAGAGCCTCTGTGCGAGAAACGCCCGTTCTGCACACCGCCTCCATAGAAATATTCGTCCGGCTGCATCGACAGCTGAAGCGTAGTGGATTTAGAGGTGAATGCAAGGTTCTCGTTGACTTGAGTAACCACTGTTTTCCCTGTCCGACGGTCGATGAAACTCATCATGCCTGTTGTTTTGTCCGCAGTGATAAGCATCTGTGAGGTCTGAATAAAATAGTGAGCCTCGTCTTCCCTCACTGACAGTTCGCCTAAGGCTTGCCGCGGCTGGGAAACCAGGATTGTTGCCGGGGGCGTAGCTTCGGGGGGGCGCATTTTGCCGCCATTGGGATCCATGAACAAACGTACGATGTTGGGGCCATAGAAGTCCATTGTGAGCGTGCGGCCGTCGTCGTGGCGAAGCTCAACCGTCGTGGCATTAAGTCGAAAAACGCTGTTGCCTGCCATAGCCGGAAACAGCGAGCAGGTGAGCCACAGAAGGACAGAAAGAAAAGTATGTTTGGTCATAAGAATGATGTTTTTTTAGTTAATCTGAGAGCAAAGGTAATAAAAACTTTATTTTAGAGCGTTTGAACTATAAACTTTTTACTATCTTTGCCGAAAAATTTTGTGCAAATGAAGAAAAATACAATCTACACTTTGGTAGGATTAGTCGTTGTGGCTGTGCTGGCGGCTATGGCCTATCTGATTTATTCGCTCAACAAGAGTAATGAAGAGAACCGGCAAATGCTCGAATTGGCCGAGATGGACAAGCGCGAGATGGAGAATGAGTATGAGAATTTTGCACGCCAATATAGCGAGATGAAGACGCAGATCAACAACGATTCGCTGATGGCTCAGCTCGAGAAGGAGCAGCAACGGACACAGGAATTGCTGGAAGAATTACGCCGTACGAAGAATAATGATGCTGCTGAGATTGCACGTCTGAAACGCGAGTTGGCTACGATGAGGCAGGTGTTGAAAAGCTTCGTTGCAGAAATAGACTCGCTCAATCGTCTCAACACCCGTCTTCAGGGTGAGAACGAAGACTTGCGCCAGCAGCAGGCAGAGCAGCAACAGCAAATCACGGACCTCTCTTCGGAGAAGGCTTCGCTCTCTGACAAGGTGGCGATAGCCAGCCAGTTGGATGCTACAGCCATAAGCATTCGGGCTTTGAACAAGCGTGAGAAGACGGCCAAGAAAATAGCCGATGTGAAAACTTTCCAAGTCTCGTTCAACATCGCACGCAACGTAACGGCGGCCGCGGGCAACCGGACTGTTTATGTTCGCATCGTCAAACCAACAGGCGAAGCCTTGAATGGCGGTGGCACCTTTGCTTACGAAAACCGCAATCTCGAGTACTCGATGCGCAAGGATGTCGAGTACAATGGAGAGGAAACGCCGGTGACGCTGTATTGGAATGTCAACGAAATGCTGGTGGCAGGCCAATATCGAGTGCAGATTTTTGCTGACGGCAAGAATATCGGAGGGGGCAGCATTAACTTTGAGAAGTAGCAGACCCGCCCTCACCCTCATTTGAGAGAGTATGTCGTAACCTTTTGCAACAGGCGCTCATATATATAAAAATGAAATAATAAACATTGTCAAACCAATAATCCTTCACCCACCAAGGTAACTATTCCCTCCCTCGCAGGGAGAGCGTGGGGTGGGCCTTCTTATGGAAGCTGTATTCTCTTACATCATCAATCTCGGCGCATCGGTCATGATGCCCATTCTGTTCACCATCATTGGTCTGTGTATCGGCCTCAAATTCGGCAAGTCGCTACTCAGCGGTTTGTATGTTGGCGTCGGTTTCGTGGGCTTGGGTATTGTCACGGCTCTGCTGACCAACAATTTCAAAGACCCATTGACCAACATCTCGGACATCTATCATCTGCAGCTGAACATCTTCGATATGGGCTGGCCTGCCGCTGCTGCCGTGGCCTACAACACGGCCGTGGGTGCGCTCATCATCCCCATCTGCTTAGGTGTTAACTTCCTGATGGTGCTGACGAAGACGACACGAACGGTCAACATCGACCTGTGGAACTATTGGCATTTCGCTTTTATCGGTGCCGTGGTCTACTTCGTGCAAGGTGAGAGCCTGGCCTGGGGTTACTTCGCCGCCATTGTGTGCTATATGTTCACGCTGGTGATGGCCGACCTGACAGCCGAGAAGTTCCAGAAGCATTATGACTTGGAGGGCATCTCCATTCCTCAGCCGTTCTGCCAGAGTTTCGTACCCTTTGCCATGGGCATCAACTGGCTGTTGGACAAGATTCCCGGTTTCTCGAAACTCGACATCGATGCCGAAGGGCTGAAGAAGAAGTTCGGTGTGCTGGGAGAACCGCTCATCCTTGGAGTCATCGTGGGAGCCCTCATCGGAGCTCTCAGCGTGAAGGAATGGAACAGCGATGCTGCCAAGACCATTCTCTCGCTGGGCGTCATCATGGGTGCCGTCATGGAACTGATTCCCCGCGTCACGAAATTGTTCATCGACGGACTGATGCCTATCAGCCAGAAGACTAAGGAAGTCGTGGAAACAAAATTCAATGGCAAGAAGGTGCACATTGGCATGTCGCCTGCCTTGGTCATCGGTCATCCCACGACGCTCGTCGTCTCTCTGCTGCTTATCCCTACGGTGCTCTTCCTGGCCGTCGTGCTGCCGGGCAACCAGTTCCTGCCGCTGGCGTCGCTGGCTGGTATGTTCTATCTCTTCCCCATGGTATTGCCCATCACGAAGAACAACGTTGTAAAGACCTTCATCATCGGTCTCGTGGCACTCGTCTTCGGCCTGTATTTCGTTACAGATATGAGCGCCGACTTCACAGCTGCCGCAAACTCGGTCTATGCTTCCACGCAGGATGCTGCCGCTAAAGTGCCCGAAGGTTTCCTTGCCGGAGCCCTCGACTTCTGCTCATCGCTCATCGGCTGGGTCATCTTCCGTGCCTGCAAGAGCCTCGACTATGTCGGCATGGGCCTGCTTGCCGGCTTTACGGTGGTTATGATGTTTATCAACCGTAAGCGTATCATCGCAGACGAGCGTGCTGCTGAAGCCAAGTAAACACGAATGTTCAATCGTTTCTAACCTTAATTCTTATGTCACATCTCGTCAATGGCTCGATGTCGCATTCAATGTCACTGAATGTGTGTCATCTGATTGGTCGGTTGGTGCTTCTGGCTTTAGTGCCTTTCATGGCCTTGTCGTGCGATGCTCCCTACGTAGGCCCGGCGCCCGAAGACGAACAGACAGCGAATGTCGTCTTCCGCATCGCATCGTTTGAGCAGACAGACTTTGATAGTCCTTCAACTAAGGCTCTCGTAGATGTCAGTCAATTATGCTCGCGCATCAACCTTGTTGTCTATAGCGGTAGTACAAAGGTAAAGTCAATAGCGCAAAAGTCCAGCGACGATGGCTTCGGAACGATAGGCCTGAGCCTTGCTCAAGGTCATTACAAAGTGGCCATTATCGCCCATTCCACCGAGGGCTCGGCTACCGTAACAGAGCTCGACAAGATTAGTTTCAAGAGTAATGTCATCTCAGATACTTTCCTCTATGCAGATGAGATTACCATAAGCGACGAAGCACAGACAATCGACGTTCAGCTGCGTCGTGTCGTGGCTATGTTTCGTTTGAAACTGACCCAGGCTCTGCCCGAGAATATCAAACAGCTTAAATTCTACTATACGGGTGGCAGTAGCACGTTAAGCGCTAACACTGGTTACGGCAGCGTGAACAGCAAACAGACGGTAGTGCTCAACGTGGCCAACGGACAAACAGTGTTTGAAGTCTACACCTTCCCGCATGCAGAGACCGGTAAGCTGAAGATGACTATCACAGCTCTTGATGCTACGCAGTCGGCATTGCACGAACGAGTGTTTGAGGAAGTGCCTGTAACGCGTAATAAAGTGACGCAATACACTGGCGATCTCTTTGAAGGCAACACGACTGAAACAGGCGAAACCCGTATTACGATGAAAGCGGAAACTGAATGGGTGGGGCAGGACGAATACTCGTTCTGAGCTTTTGCACATAAGAAAACATGGCGATAGCTTAATGGATAAGACCAAATAATTTAAGAATCACTTCCCGTAGAAACGAAGAAGGGGAATGTGCTGATTTGTTCTGGCACATTCCCCTTCTCTTGTTTCGTGGCAGTTCGCGGACAATACAAATAGTGCATTCATACAGGTTGTCATGAGCGTGGCGTCCCAATGAAAAGGAACTGCTGTGAAGCATTTTGAGGTGAATCGCGCAGACGAATAGTAGAAGTAATGTATACATGTTCAAATAATTTGTCGTTTTTTTGCGATTATCCAATGAAGTTTAGTATCTTTGCAGGCGCAAGACATGGCTACAAACGCTGATGACTGTGGTTGCCTGTAGGTGGCAGAGCCTACTGGGTAGAATGTGCAGTGCGCAGGTGTTGTGGCCTGAAATAGCTGAATGTTCAATTGGGATTATGAATGGTTTTGTAGGACAGCAAGCCGTGTGGCAGCGACTAATAAGTGATCTCCGCGATAATCGTGTGCCTCATGCTTTAATGCTTTCCGGACCAGAAGGCTCGGGTAAGCTTGCCTTGGCTGTGGCTTTTGCCAAGGCCCTGCTATGTCAGCATCCAACATCTGATGGCGAACCGTGCGGCGAATGCATCTCATGCAAGATGGCGGCCAAATTGGAACATCCTGATCTCCATTTCACTTATCCCATTGTGAAGGGAACACGCATCAAGAATTCAGAGGATGCCATCGCAGACCATTATATTAAAGAGTGGCGCCAACGATTGCTGGAAAGCCCTTATTTCGATCTCAACGACTGGCTTGAATGTATTGATGCTGGCAATCAGCAGGCAACTTATTATGTGGCTGAGGCTGATAATATTCAGCGTAAGCTGGCCCTCAAAAGTAATCAGGGAGGGCGCAAGGTGATGATTGTGTGGCTGCCCGAAAAAATGAATCAGGAGACAGCAAACAAACTGCTGAAGCTGTTTGAGGAACCCCCGGCTGAAACCCACTTCATCATGGTGTCTGAAGAACCCGACTTGGTGCTTGGAACCATCCTTAGCCGAACACAGCGCATGTTGGTGCCTCCGCTCTCAAGAGAGGAATTTGTCCAGGCTCATCCTCCTAAGGACGAACGCCTGTTTCTTGATTTGTTCGTGCGGCTGATGCGGCTCTCATATCAGCGCAAGGTACGCGACCTTCGTGAGTGGGCTGACCAAGTGGCGGCAATGGGACGTGAGGCCCAAAAGCATTTTCTGGGCTTCTGTCAGCGTCAGATAAGGGAAAACTTTGTGTACAATTTCCATCTGTCCGAACTCAACGGACAGGATGAGGCTGAAGCGGCCTTCAGCAAGAACTTCGCTCGATTCGTGAATGAACGCAACGTTATACCTATAACCGAAGAGTTGGCTCAGGCCGAAACAGATATCGCCCAAAATGTAAACGCACGCATGGTATTCTTTGATCTGGCTCTGAAAATGATTGTACTGCTCATCCAATAGTAATATGATTTGATACACATAACTTATAAGCTAAAACAATGAAAAAGATTCTTTTGTCCTTAGGGCTTGGGCTTGTCGCCCTAACAGCTGGCGCGCAGCAGAAAGTGAGTTTCCAAACAGCCTGTCATCCTGCAGATGTGAAGCACTACGACACGCAGACCTTGCGCGATCGCTTCGTTATGGAAAAAGTCATGGTTGCCGATGAAATCAACTTGACCTATTCGCACTACGACCGCTTCATCTTTGGTGGCGCTATGCCAGTTACGAAGACCCTGAAATTGGAAAACTTTTTGGAGCTGGGCCTCGACGTAGACCAGACTATCAAGGAGAAATATTTCCTCTACAATCGTGAACTCGGAGTCGTCAACTGCGGCGCTGGCGACGGCGTAGTCATCGTTGACGGTAAGGAATATGCTTTGTCGCCTAAGGAGGCTCTGTATATCGGTCGCGGACACATCGCCAAAGACAAGGATGTGAACAAGGTGGTGGAATTCCGTTCAAAGGATGCGTCGAAGCCTGCTAAGTTTTACCTTAATAGTGCTACAGCCCACAAACATTATAAGACGCAATGGATCACTCTTGATGGTCGAAAAGGTTCTTTGAAGGCAGCCGTTTGGGGGCCAGTAGGAACCACAGAAGAGGCAAACAACCGCACTGTGTATAAACTCATCGTGAATGACGTGCTCGAGGAAGGTCCCTGCCAGCTGCAGCTCGGCCTTACTCAACTGAATCCTGGGGCAGTGTGGAACACCATGCCGCCTCATACCCATGGACGGCGCATAGAAGCTTACTACTATTTTAATCTCCCCGAAGGTCAGACTATTGCACATGTCATGGGTGAACCCCAAGAGAGCCGTGTCGTATGGCTGCACAACGAGCAAGCCATCATGTCGCCTGAATGGAGTATTCATGCTGCCGCCGGTACATATTACTACACCTTCATCTGGGGCATGGCAGGCGAGAATCTCTACTACAACGATAAGGACAATATCCCTGTAGACCAACTCAAATGACAACTTACGAAGCAAGACCGACACGCTACTACGACGGTATGCGATACAATCGTTGCGGACGGAGTGGCGTGTTGCTGCCAATACTTAGCTTGGGGCTTTGGCATAATTTTGGCGATACCACCCCTTTCGAAGTGTCGCAGTCTATTGCCCGGACAGCCTTTGACAGCGGTATCACACACTTCGACTTGGCCAACAACTATGGTCCGGCGCCTGGAGCGGCTGAACGTTTCTTTGGAAAGATGATGCGCGACGACTTCAAATGCCATCGCGATGAGCTGTTTGTCTCAACGAAAGCCGCCTATGATATGTGGGAAGGTCCCTATGGTTCCTGGGCTTCGCGAAAGCACCTCATGGCCAGCCTAGACCAAAGTCTCGCCCGAATGGGTTTGGAATATGTCGATCTTTTCTACTGTCATCGTTATGACCCGGTAACGCCGCTCGATGAAACCCTCCAGGCATTGGTGGATATAGTGCGCAACGGAAAAGCTTTGTACATAGGTCTCAGTCGCTGGCCTGCTGATGCTGCCCGATATGGCTATGCCTATCTCAAGGCACATGATGTGCCCTGCCTGATTTATCAAGGCCGACTGAATCTCTTCGATCAGGCTCCAGTGGAAGACGGCACGCTTGCAAGTGCTGCTGAAAGCGGCGTCGGCTTTATTGCGTTTTCCCCCTTAGCCCAAGGCTTGCTTACCGACCGCTATCTCAACGGTATACCCTCCGATAGCCGTATTGCACGCGACGGACGCTTCCTGCATGCCGACGCCCTTACGGAAGCCCGTATGCGACAAGTGAAAAGGCTAAATGAGATTGCGAAAGAGCGCGGTGAGAGCCTCGCTACGATGGCCCTTTCGTGGGTCCTCAACCATGATGGCGTTACGAGCGTCATCGTAGGAGCAAGCTCGCCTGAACAATTGAAAAAGAACCTCGAAGCGGTGGCTTCTGAACCTTTCACCGAGACTCAGGCGGAGGCTATCGACGATGCTCTTAAGTTGTCCTGATAACACTCTTTTTTGTTGAAGTTCAAGTTCCGGAGACCAAGAAAATAAGCCCTTGGCCGCCGAAACTTGAACTTTTAATTTTATTTATATATTTTCGTTTTGGCTATCTCCGAAAAACGCACTAACTTTGCGCCATTAAATTAATTTATTCTTTCAGACCAATTTTTTATATCATTATGGCCAACTTCTCACAAGACCGCATCGTTATGGATGGGCTTACGTTCGACGATGTTCTTCTCGTTCCTGCTTACTCGGAAGTGCTACCTCGTTCGGTGAACCTGACGACCCGTTTTTCCCGTCATATTGAGCTCAAGGTGCCTTTCGTGACAGCAGCCATGGATACCGTAACAGAATCTACCATGGCGATAGCTATCGCTCGTGAAGGCGGTATCGGTGTCATTCACAAGAATATGTCTATCGAGGAACAGGCACGCCAAGTTGCTATTGTTAAGCGAGCTGAGAACGGTATGATCTATGACCCGGTGACTATTCAAAGCACAGCTACTGTGGCTGATGCGCTGGCACTCATGGCAGAATATCATATCGGAGGTATTCCTGTGGTTGATGAGCAGAACTGCCTCGTTGGCATAGTAACCAATCGCGACCTTCGTTTCGAGCGTCGCATTGAACGGCCAATATCCGAGGTTATGACAAGGGAGAACCTCGTGACCACCCATCAGCAAACGGATCTTTTCTCTGCATCCCAAATACTACAGGAAAATAAAATTGAAAAATTGCCAGTGGTTGACGAGGAAAACCATCTCATTGGCCTCATCACTTATAAAGACATTACGAAGGCTAAGGATAAGCCCATGGCATGTAAGGACGCAAAAGGCCGTCTACGTGTAGCGGCTGGTGTGGGTGTAACGGTTGATACACTGGAACGCATAACGGCGCTTGTCGAGGCCGGTGCAGATGCCATCGTCATCGATACGGCTCATGGACATTCCAAGGGCGTGGTTGAAAAACTGCGTGAGGCCAAGGCTGCGTTCCCCAATGTAGATATCGTTGTGGGTAATGTTGCTACAGGTGAGGCAGCACGTATGCTGGTTGAAGCTGGTGCCGACGGTATCAAGGTTGGCATCGGCCCTGGCTCGATTTGCACGACAAGAGTTGTGGCGGGCGTTGGCGTACCTCAGCTCTCAGCTGTCTACGATGTGGCATGTGCTCTAGCTGGCACCGACGTACCGTTGATTGCAGATGGTGGTCTGCGCTATTCTGGCGACATCGTTAAGGCCATAGCAGCAGGTGGACATTGTGTAATGATCGGCTCTCTTGTGGCAGGCACGGAGGAAAGTCCTGGCGACACTATTATTTTCAATGGCCGTAAGTTTAAAAGCTATAGGGGAATGGGCTCGCTGGAGGCTATGGAGAATGGAAGTAAAGACCGATATTTCCAAGCTGGCGAGAAGGATACGAAGAAACTTGTGCCTGAAGGTATTGCCGGACGTGTACCCTACAAGGGGACGGTGCAGGAAGTCATCTACCAGCTTATCGGTGGTCTGCGCTCGGGTATGGGATATTGTGGAGCGGCTACGATCAAGGACTTGCACAAGGCAAAATTCGTTCGTATCACGAATGCAGGAGTGCTTGAAAGTCATCCCCACGACATCACAATAACAAGCGAAGCTCCCAATTACTCACGTCCTCAATGAGGATGAATGGCCAAAAATGTTTAATCAGACTGAAATATAGAAATTATAAAAATGAAAAACATTTTTTCGTTGCTCACCTTGCTAATGTCGGCTGTCACGGCTATGGCCCAGACGGACCCCATAGTGATGCGCATCAATGGCAAGGATGTGACGCGTTCGGAATTTGAGTACAACTACAACAAGAATAACTCGGACGGGGTTATCGATAAGAAAAGTGTAAGCGAGTATGCCGATTTGTTCATAAACTACAAGTTGAAGGTGGAAGCTGCCCTTGATGCCCGTTTGGATACACTCAAAAGCTATCAGGAGGAATACCGTACATACCGCGATCAGCAGGTCAAGCCGCTGCTTGTATCTGCAGAGGCTGAGGAAGGTGAAGTGCGCAACTATTACAATACCATGTTGCAGCAACTCGAAGGGAAGCAACTACTGCAACTGGCACATATCTTTGTCCATCTCCCTCAGCAAGCAACTGTCGATTTTGCGGAGAAGGCTAAGGCGCGCATAGATAGTATTTATGCTGTCCTCCAAGGTGGAAAAGACTTCTCGGAGTTGGCAACCGAAGCATCTGAAGATCGTGGCACGGCCGCTCGTGGAGGTGTGATTGGCTGGATAGGTCCACATCAGCTCTTAAAAGAAATAGAGGATAAGGCCTATACGCTCACTGTGGGTGAGGTGGCTACTCCTCTACAGTCAACGGTAGGGTGGCATATCCTTAAGCTTGTGGATAAAAAACCTTTGGAACCATACGATACTTTGGCTCCTCGCATCCGACAATTTCTTGAAGCTCGTGGTATGCGCGACCGTCTTGCCACACAGATGGCAGATAGCTTGAGCAAGGCTTCTGGCAAGACTGTTGAAGAAGTGATGGATGAGCAAGCAGACCGCTTGGCTGCTGACGATCCCGAACTCCGTTATCTTTTCCAAGAGTACCACGACGGCTTGTTGTTGTTTGAAATATGCCAACGCAAGGTGTGGGAGCCGGCAGCCAAGGATACGACTGCGCTTGAGCGATATTTCAAGAAGAACAAAAAGAACTACGCTTATACAAAACCTCATTTCGCAGGTGCTCTCCTTCAGGCTACATCAAAAAACGTCTCGGATAAGGCTGTAAAGGCGCTGAAGGGAAAGGATGAAGATATGTGGGCTTCAATCATTAAAACGCAGTTCAACAAGGATAGCGTTCAGGTTCGTTTTGAAAGGCGTGTGTTTGAACAAGGTGAGAATACATTGGTTGATTCTCTCGCTTTCAAAGTGAAGAATGCTAAGGCGCGTGTTTCGAAGAAATATCCGGCAGCTGCCGTCGTGGGTAGGTTGCTTAATAAAGGTCCTAAACGATGGATGGATGTAAGTGCTCAGGTTGTTGCAGACTATCAGGCCCTGAAGGAACAAGAGTTCGTGGAAGAGTTACGGCGCAAATATAAATATGAGGTAAACGAACAAGTACTTAAAACGGTTAATAAGCACTGATGAAGGTAAAACACATATTCGTAACAGCTTTGGCTCTCTGCGGTTTTTGCAATAGGGCTTTGGCTCAGACGGCTAATAACATCGTTGATGAGGTTATATGGGTGGTTGGAGACGAGGCTATCCTGAGAAGCGACGTTGAAAATGTACGTGCACAAATGGGACGTGTCCAAGGTAATCCCTATTGTGTTATTCCCGAAAATCTCGCTATACAAAAGCTGTTTATTCATCAAGCCGAGATAGATAGCCTCGAAGTGCCAGAAGATAATATCAACCGAAACGTAGATGCTCAAATCAACGACTGGGTGCAGAAAGCTGGTTCTAAGGAAAAACTCGAGGAATATCGCGGTATGACCTTTAAACAGATACGTGAAGAAACCTACGACCTGATAAAGGATAACTTGGTGATGGACCTCGTAAAGCAAAACCTGACAAAGGATATCAAGGTGACACCGGCTGAAGTGCGCCATTTCTTCAAGGATATGCCTGCAGACTCTTTGCCGCTTATTCCAACACAGGTAGAAGTGGAACTCCTGGCCGAGCACCCTCGTATTCAGCAAGAGGAAATAGACCGAATAAAGGCTGAGCTCAGGGATTATACCGAGCGCATTAACTCGGGGACGTCGACGTTCAATACCTTGGCCCGTTTTTATAGCGAAGACCTTGGTTCTGCGCGACAAGGTGGTGAGATGGATTACATGAGTAAAGTAGACCTTGATCCGGCTTTCGCAAACGTCGCTTGGAGCTTGACAGACCCGAAGAAAGTGTCTAAGATTGTAGAGTCGCAATACGGGTATCACATTATTCAGCTTGTGGATAAACGTGGCGACAAGCTCAAACTACGGCACATCTTAAAGAAACCACACGTCGAACAAAAGGATGTTGATGCAGCTCTTCTGCGCCTTGATTCCATTACGATGGATATCAGAGACGGTAAATTCACTTTTGAGGACGCCGCTCAGACACTTTCCGACGATAAAGATTCCCGCAACAACAATGGATTGATGTTTAATGTTGTCGTTGATGGAATGACGGGGGAGCGTATTCGTACTTCTCGATTTAAGATGGCCGAATTGCCTACGGAGATAGCACGAGTAGTGGAAACACTTGATGTGGGAGAGATTTCGAAACCATTCACAATGCTTGATAAGGCAGGGAAACAGCAGTGCTGTGTCATCAAATTAAAGAGCCGTTTGAAAGCACATACGGCAACGATTACTGAAGATTTCCAGGTGCTGAGTCAAATTGTAAAGGCTAAACGTAGTGAAGAGTTTCTCGACAAATGGATAAAGGAGAAGCAACGTACGACTTATGTTCGTATAAATCCCGATTGGGTTAATTGCGAATTCCAATATCCAGGATGGGTGAAGGATTAAATAGTCACTATGTTGGGTAAAAATGAACTGAAGAACGAAAATGGAAATCTGACAGATGGATTCAAAGCAAACAATAAGGCATGGAGAGAAACGTTATTCGCGGCTCGGGATATCGAGGCGCAGGCCGTCTATTATCTATTGCTTACTGCTGCTAATATCCTTGAATATCATTGCTGCCCCTCCTGCTCGTAAAGCTCGAAAACCCCGTCGACAGAGCGATTCAAGAGTGCATCTTCTGCATGCCGACGAGCTCTTTTATGACCAATATAAGAATCCTAATGCCCAAATCCTCAGAGGGCATGTGCGATTCCGCCACGACGATGTCATTTTAACATGTGATAGTGCTTGCTACTACGAGGCCGATAATTCCTTCGATGCTTTCGGACATGTTAAAATGAATCAGGCTGACACCTTGACTCTTACGTCAAAAGTGCTTTATTACGACGGAAACGACCAAATGGCTCAGGCCAGGTATGATGTCGTCCTCACGCATTTCAAAAGTAAACTTTATACCGACTCGCTCGACTACGACAGACTCTACAATCTTGGATATTTCTTTCAAGGGGGAAAGCTGGTTGATAAGGAAAATACGCTTACGAGTGAATGGGGGCAGTACAGTCCGCCCACACGTGAGGCCGTTTTTAATTATAATGTAGACCTCACCAACCCTAAATTCACGCTTGTCTCAGACACCCTTCATTACAATACGGGCAGTGGCTTTGCCAGAATCGTTGGACCTTCCAATATCGACAATGGTGACAACCATATCTATTCAGAGCGGGGTACTTATGACACACGTGGAAACAAAGCGTACCTACTTGAGCGTTCAATTGTCAGCAACAAGGGTTGCACCATTACAGGCGACAGTCTCGACTATACGGGACAAGGTGCTATTTCTAAAGCTTTTGGGAATGTGGTCTACGTTGATAAAGACAGTCGTAACATGTTCCTTGGCAACTATGTACTCTACGCCGACTCTATAGGCTATGCCGAAGCTGCTGACAGTGCTGTATGTATTGACTATTCACAGCGTGATACGTTATATTGTCATGCCGACAGTTTTAAACTTTACACTTACGACATTGACACCGACTCTATGTGGAGAGAGCTACGGGCATACAACCACGTACGAGCTTTTCGCATCGACGTTCAAGCTGTATGTGATTCTATGGTGTTTATCTCTCGAGATTCATGCCTGACGATGTATCGCGACCCTATTCTATGGCAGCAAGGCCAACAGCTGTTGGGCGAGGAAATCAAGGTGTGGGTGAACGATAGCACTATTGATTCTACTCATGTTATTCGTCAGGCATTGTCAGTTGAACGGCTTGATACAATGAGCTACAATCAGGTGACGGGAAACATAATGCGGAGTTATTTCGATAAAGGCCAAATGAAACTTACTTGGGTCGAAGGTAACGTCATTGTTCGCTACTATCCTCTTGACTCAGACAGCCTGATGATAGGCCTACTACAGTCAGAATCATCCCAGCTTAAGTTGTTTATGGGAGAAAAACAGCTTGATAAAATTTGGATGCCAGAGTCTGAAGGAAAGCTTTATCCTTTGGCCTTAGCGGCTAACAAAGAACGTTTTCTCGACAACTTTGGCTGGTTTGATTACGTGCGACCACAGAACAAGGATGATATCTTTGTTTGGCGACCTAAAAAATCTGGAACCGAGTTGAAGGCGTCTGTTCAGCACACCAAGCCCAAGGCCTCTCTGGATGATAAGAGAAAAGGTTCAGCACCAGATAAAGGGAAAAGGAAAGCCGTTAGTCAAGAACTTAAAAAATAACACGTTGTCTTAGGAACCTTTTGTTGTTCCTCTCATAAGTTTTCAATATAAATTATTCCCACCACAATAGTTATCCTATGGCACTCTTCTCTACTCGCAGTCCTCGTCGATTCTCAGGGGTTCACATCTATACTTCTGAGCGTAAAGATAAACTTGATAAACTCGTAGCTGAAGCCAAGCGTGAGGAACAGATTCTTAATGGTGAAACGCCAGAATATAAGCCAGATATTGCATCCTATAAAGGTAAATTCGCCAAGAATCTTAAACGTGCAGACCCGGAACGCAGACGTTTGCATCCTGGTGTGGCCATAGCTGTCATTGTCGTGCTTATTATCCTTTGGCACTATTTAATGACAGGAAGCTTCCGTTTTTAAGGATTCTCTTTAGATTCTTCCTCCTTCTTATTCATATAGTCGTCGTTCAGAACCTTCATTTCTATGGACATCATTCAGCTCCTTCCCGATTCGGTTGCCAACCAAATAGCTGCAGGCGAAGTCATCCAAAGACCCGCATCTGTGCTTAAAGAGTTGGTTGAGAATGCCGTTGATGCTGGAGCTCATCGGATTGATGTTATTGCGATTGATGCAGGTCGTACGAGTCTGCAAGTCGTGGATGATGGCAGCGGCATGAGTGAAACGGATGCAAGATTAGCCTTCGAGCGTCATGCCACAAGTAAGATTCGTGAGGCTGCTGATCTCTTTACCCTCACAACTATGGGCTTTCGTGGCGAAGCTCTACCCTCTATTGCTGCGGTTTCACAGGTGGAACTGACCACACGCACTGCATCTTCAGACTTAGGCACCCGTTTGCTTCTGGAGGCTTCTCATGTCATTTCACAGGAACCTGTCGCTTGTGCTGTCGGGTCTAACTTCGTGGTCAAGAATCTTTTCTTTAATGTACCTGCTCGCCGTAAGTTTTTGAAAACGACTCAAACCGAGCTTGCCAATATCACTGCTGAGTTAGAACGCATTGTTCTTGTCCATCCCGATATTTCTTTTTCTCTAACGCATAACGGTACTCCCTTGCTCAATCTTGCTCCGACAAGCCTAAAGGGACGTATTGCCGCAGTCTTTGGAGATCGCATATCCGAACGCTTATTGCCGGTTGAGGTTTCCACACCAATGGTACACATCCATGGCTTTGTCGGGAAACCAGAGGCTGCACGTAAGCGTGGGGCTCAGCAATATTTCTTCGTTAACAGCCGCTTCATGCGCCACCCATATTTCCATAAAGCGGTACAAGAAGCTTTCACTCGTCTTATTCCTGCCGACGAGCAGGTGCCTTACTTCATTTATTTTGAGGTTCCTCCTGGTGATATTGATGTTAACATTCATCCGACTAAGACAGAAATCAAGTTTGAGAATGAGCAAGCTATATGGCAAATTCTTCTTGCTGCCGTACGAGAAGCTATCGGACGATTCAATGCCATTCCAACGATTGATTTCGACACAGAAGGGAAACCCGTTGACATGCCTGTTTTCAACCCTAATACTATGGGCAACCCTCCGGCGCCTGCCGTTCAGGTCAATACAGATTTCAATCCTTTCACGTCTTCTTCTCAGACCCGTAGTTCTTCGTTCCATAACGATTACAGGCAACGACCTGTGCCGAAAGATTGGGAGCAACTGTATTCCGGCGCTTCTTCTTCTCCTCATGCACTTTCAGCAAATGGGGAAGTTCCACTAAGTGCTCCTCAGCTTCCCCTTACAGCTGATTCACTCCCTTCGTATGCTTTCTATCAATATCGTGGACAATACATTCTTTCTGCTGTAGACAATGGTATTCTGTTGATTGATCAGCATAGGGCACACATGCGTGTGCTTTTCGATCAGTTCATGGCCCAGTTGGCTGCTGCTGCCTTGCCGTCTCAGCGATATCTTTTTCCGGAGGTGATGCACCTCTCATCCAGTCAGGCTTCAACTTTTTATGCAGTGGCCGATGACTTAATGCGTCTCGGATTCGATATCAATGATCTCGGTGGGGGCAATATCTCGGTCGTGGGATTCCCCGCAGGCTTCGAAGGGCTCGAACCTCACTCTCTTGTGGCTGACTTGCTCGCTACTGCCGACGAGCATCAGGGCGTTCCCCCCGATTCGCTTTTGAGTCTTCTTGCCTCTACACTGGCGCGTTCTGCAGCCATACCCTCCGGTCAGGTGCTCTCTGAGCGCGAAATGCAGGATCTTGTAGAGCAGCTTATGGCCTCTTCCAATCCTAATCTCACTCCCGACGGCCACACTATCACTGCTGTCATACAACAGGAAATGATTGATAAATTATTCAAGTAAACTATACAATACACATGCAAGCAAAACAGAAAATCATCCTTACTGGCGATCGTCCCACAGGGCCGTTACACATCGGACATTATGTAGGTTCTCTACGTCGACGTGTTGAACTCCAGAATTCGGGTTTATATGATAAGATTTACGTCTTCGAAGCCGATGCTCAAGCACTGACAGATAATATCGACAACCCCGACAAGGTGCGTCAGAATGTCATCGAAGTTGCGCTCGACTATCTTGCTGCTGGCCTCGATCCTTCCAAGTCTACCATCTTTATTCAAAGTCAGATTCCAGAGCTTTGCGAACTTACTTTCTATTTCATGGACCTCGTCAGCGTCTCTCGGCTTCAGCGTAATCCTACCGTCAAGACAGAAATCCAGATGAGAGGCTTCTCTGGTGAGAGCATTCCCGTAGGATTCTTCACTTACCCCATTTCGCAAGCAGCTGACATCACCCTTTTTAAAGCTACCACCGTCCCTGTAGGCGAGGACCAGGAGCCTATGCTCGAACAGTGTCGCGAAATAGTCCGACGTTTCAATTTTATCTATGGCGAGACGCTTGTTGAACCCAATATTCTTCTTCCCGAGAATGCTGCATGTCTGCGTTTGCCCGGCACCGACGGTAAGGCTAAGATGTCAAAGTCTCTTGGTAACTGTATCTATCTTAAGGATAGTGCCGACGATGTGGAGAAGAAAGTCAAGTCGATGTTCACCGATCCCGACCATCTTCGTGTGAGTGACCCCGGCAAAGTTGAGGGCAACACCGTGTTTACCTATCTTGATGCTTTCTGCCGTCCCGAACATTTTGGCCGTTATCTTCCCGATTACGAGAACCTCGATGCCCTCAAAGACCACTATCGTCGAGGTGGTTTAGGCGACATGAAGGTGAAGAAGTTCTTGGCCGCTGTGCTTCAAGAGACTTTAGAGCCCATACGTCAACGCCGTTCAGAATTCGAGAAAGACATACCTGCCGTTATTGAAATCTTAAGAAAAGGAACAGAAGTAGCCCGCGAAGCCGGCGCTCAGACCATGTCTGAAGTGCGTCGTGCCATGCGCCTCGACTATTTCGACAATGATATCTTCGTGCGCGAACAAGCTTCGCGTTTCCAACAATAAAGAATGATTAAAGACATACAGTTGCGCGTTCCGCCTCAGGTGGCCGCCACCGACGCACTTCTTCGCGAACAGATAGCCGCTGATTGTGCCGTGAATCCACGGCACATCAGCGGCTTTCGTGTTTTAAGACGTAGCATAGATGCGCGTCAGCGCCAGGTGTTTGTTAATCTGACTCTTCGTCTGTGGATAGACGAGCCTGTGGCCGAAGCCGAGTTTCAGCCTGTAGAATATCAGAATGTTGAGGGTCGTCCGTCTGTCATAGTTGTGGGTGCCGGTCCTGGTGGCCTGTTTGCAGCCCTGCGACTCATAGAGTTAGGACTCCGCCCGGTGGTTGTGGAACGCGGAAAAGATGTGCATGAACGCAAGCGTGACTTGGCACAAATCTCACGCAGCCATGTCGTAGACCCCGAGAGCAATTATTCATTTGGCGAAGGAGGTGCCGGTGCGTACTCTGACGGTAAGCTCTATACGCGTTCCAAGAAACGCGGTTCGGTAGAAAAAATCCTCCGTGTGTTCTGTCAGCATGGGGCTTCGACCAACATCTTGGCCGATGCTCATCCTCATATCGGCACCGACCGCCTCCCGCGTGTCATAGAGAATATGCGTCGTACCATACTTGCGTGCGGCGGTGAGGTTCATTTCCAGACGCGCATGACTCGCCTGCTCATAACGGAGGACAATGTTGTGCGTGGCATTCAGGCTATATGCACAGCCCCAGAGCCCCAGCCTTCACCCTCAGATTCCCCGTCTTCAACCACTACTTCCCCGTCGTCCATTGAAAAAACGTTCCTTGGCCCCGTCATTCTGGCCACGGGACATTCAGCCCGCGATGTCTATCGGATGTTGGCAGCTGACGGCATAGAAATTGAGGCTAAAGGCATAGCAGTTGGCGTTCGTCTGGAACATCCTTCGGAACTTATAGACCGGATTCAGTACCACAGCCGTGCCGGTCGTGGTAAGTGGCTTCCGGCTGCAGAGTACAGCTTTGTTCAGCAATGTCAGGAGCGCGGTGTCTATTCGTTCTGTATGTGCCCAGGTGGCTTCGTCGTGCCGGCAGCTACGGGACCCGAACAAGTGGTTGTCAATGGAATGAGCCCGAGTCATAGGAATGGACGCTGGAGCAATTCCGGCATGGTTGTAGAGCTGCGGCCCGAAGATCTCGAATCGTCCGACCTGCACATCGCTGTTGACGAGAACTTAACCTCATCATCAAACGATGATGCATATTCCGCTTTGCGGATGATGTCTTTTCAGGAACGTCTGGAGCGCATGGCCTGGCAGCAGGGAGGACGGCGTCAGACGGCACCCGCTCAACGGATGAGTGATTTTGTTCGTGGGCGCTTGTCGGCCGATTTGCCTGCCAGCAGTTATGCTCCAGGCCTGCTTGCTTCACCCCTTCACTTCTGGATGCCCAAGTTCATAAGCCGCCGCTTGCAGGAAGGCTTCACGGCCTTCGACCGCAAGAGTCATGGTTTCCTTACGAGTGAGGCCACGGTAATCGGCGTTGAGACCCGCACGTCGGCTCCCGTTCGCATCGTGCGTGACCCGGAGCTCTTGAGTCATATTCGCCTCCGAGGCCTATATCCCTGTGGCGAGGGTGCAGGCTATGCCGGTGGTATCGTCAGTGCCGCCATCGATGGCGAGCGTTGTGCCGAAGCCGCGTGTGCAGCCCTTACACATTTATTATAATATATAACCCCTCCTCATCAGTTTTATGAACAGCAACAGATTCCGCATATTCCGTATATTCCATGCTGCCTCTAATGCGTGTTATCTTGTTCCGATTTCCACGCATTTAAGGTAGCATGGAACGTCGAATCTGCCAGAATCCGTGTAATATAAAGCTTGCATAAACAATTATTGTTCATCTACATATACTAACCTATAACTCCTTTAAAGCTATGAAACCAAGACCTTTTCTTACATTGTTGTTGGTTTGTTGCAGTGTTCTTGGCCTCAGAGGCGCCGATGACCCTTCATCGTTGCTCATGCCTACGCCCAAAAGCCTGACGACAACAGGGTCGGCGTTTTCGCTCAGCCGTTCTGTTAAGCTTTCAGACCCTACATCCTCGGCCTTGTTGGCATCCTTGTTTACCGTTTCTGATGCGGCCGATGCAACGGTCACTGTATCCTTGGTAAGTCCTTCGGCTTTAGGTACGTTTGATTATGAGTTGGCCGATTTCGATAACGAGGGCTACAAGCTGTCGGTCACGGCCAATGCCATCACCATCACCGCTGCGTCTAAGGTGGGCGTGATACGTGCCGCCCAGACTCTCGCTCAGTTGTCAGCAGCCTCGGGTGGCTCTTCAATCCAAGGTGTCGACATTACCGACTATCCCGCATTCAAAGTGCGTGGTTTCATGCACGACGTAGGTCGTTCGTTCATCAGTTATGCCGAGCTTAAGAAAGAGATTGACCTCCTCTCTCGCTTCAAGGTTAACGTTTTCCATTGGCACCTTACCGACAATCAAGGTTTCCGCTTTGAGTCGAAGGTCTACCCCCAGTTGAATGCGTCGTCGAGCATGACTCGTTTTGCGGGAAACTACTACACGCAGGCTCAGTGCACTGAGCTTGAAGCCTACGCAGCAGAGCGTGGCATCACCATTATTCCCGAGATTGACATGCCTGGCCACTCTGCTGCCTTCACCACGGCTATGGGCTTCACGATGAGTTCCGCTGAGGGGCAGGCCGCACTGAAGACATTGCTGGGCGAGTTGGTCGCCGCCTTCCCTTTGGCTCCCTACATACATATTGGTGCCGACGAGGCAGGCACAACCGCAGCCTATGTCAACACGATGACCCGCTACATTCATGAGGAGCTCAACCGTCGCTGTGTCGTGTGGAACCCCATCAGCGGTGTCAGCATGAGCAAGGCCGCGTTGCCCTACGTCGACATGACGCAGATGTGGAGCACTGCGGGTAAGAAAATAGCTGGCCTACCCAACATCGACTGCCGCTACAATTATGTCAATCATTTCGACATCTTCTCCGACCTCGTAGGTATCTACAAGAGCAATATCTACTATGCCCAGCAGGGCAGTCCAGAAGTGGCCGGTGCGCTGACAGCTTTGTGGAACGACCGCAAGACTCCGACCGAGGTGGACATCATAAGCCAGAACAATCTTTATGCCAATGCCTTGGCTACCGCTGAACGTGGATGGAAGGGCGGCGGCCAGCGCTACATTGAGGAAGGTGGTGTCAACCTGCCTTATAGCGGCAGCGAGTACGACGAGTTTGCCGATTGGGAGCGTCGTTTCCTTTACTACAAGTCAACATGGTTGGCTGATGAACCTATTCCTTACGTCCGTCAGGCCGACATACGCTGGCGCATCACCGATGCCTTCCCCAACGGCGGTGATGCTTCAGCCGTATTCCCTCCCGAGCAGTCGACCGCCGACGTCCTCCCCGAGAGCTTCGAATATGCCGGCACGACCTACGCTTCAGCCTTGGCGGCTGGCGCTGCCGTCTATCTGCGTCACACGTGGGGCACTACCGTCCCGGCCTTCTACGCTTCGCCTCAGCTGAACACGACGGCTTATGCGTGGACCTATGTCTACTCGCCTACAGCACAAACAGCCGGTGCGCTCATAGAATTCCAGAACTATGGTCGCTCGGAGAACGACAAGGCTCCCGACGCCGGCAAGTGGGACCGCAAGGGCTCGCGTGTATGGTTTAACGGCGAAGAACTTTTGCCCCCGGCATGGACAAACACAGGCAAGGCCATCAACAGCGAAGTGGATTTGCAGAACGAAAACTTTGCCGCTCGTGCACCCCTCAGCGTAAATCTTAAAGCAGGGTGGAACAAAGTGTTCATAAAACTCCCGTACGTTGCCGCCAATGGCGTGCGTCTGAACAAATGGATGTTCACCTTTGTGCTGACAATGCCCGACGGTCGTTCAGCCCTCGACAACATCGTTTACTCCACTATCAAGAGTGTCGACAGCGAATCCGAAAGCCTCTTGGGCCTCATTGCCGAGGTGCGCAAGACGGTGAGGACCTATTGTGGTACAGCCCCGGGTTATTATCCAAAAGCATTGGGCCAGGCCCTGCTGGATCAGGCTCAGGCTGTCGAGCAGTCGTTGCAAGAGAGCATGAGCTCCGAACAGCGACAGCAGCAGGCCGCCGACCTGCAATCGGCCCTCGACACATTCAAGTCCTCGCTCACGGCCGACAAGGTCATCCTGCCGCAGGCCAGCACCGCAGGCAACAATCACTACTATACGTTATGCACCCCTCTCCGTGGCACTCGCTACGCCACGTCTACGGGTGGCGCTTCGGAGCTGGTCGGCACGGGCAGCCCATCCAATGCCTCGTATTGGCGCTTCGTGCTTCGTAGCGACAACACCTTTGATATCGTGAATGCCGCCGACGGCACCTACGTCTCGCCTGCCAGCAGCAACAACACAGAGCTGTTTACACAAGTTGCACAGCCAGCTAAGGGCTGGACGCTCACGCCTGCCGACGAAGTGGGCTACCTCATCATAACCTCGGAGCTCAACAACTGCCAGTTCAACCAAACGAACAAGAGCAGTTCGGTACTCTCCGGCAGCTATAAGATTTTCAATTGGGGGTCTGGCACCAATACTACTGATACAGGTTGCAAGTATGTCATTGAAGAAGTTGACGCTTCCGAAGTGGCCGCGACGCCCTCTTCGGCCGTGCTCCCTGAGCTCGAAGGGCTGAGCCTCAATATCAGTTCCACGGCTGCAGCCTCGCTCACGACAGGGCAGTGGTACGTAATGTACGACCGTGGCGGCAGCCGTGGCTACCTGTTTGAGAACGTAGGCACCCACAAACTTCACAACACGGCCACCCAACCTACCAGTCAGATGAGCGAGAATGCCCGCTTTCTGGTGCGCCTGGTGGATGCCGACGCTGGCCGCTACTACATCCAGACTGGTTTTGGCAACTATTTCGGCAAGATAGAGCAGTCGGTGAACGTGCCCGTGACGGCCACACCCTCTGAGCCTGTGACCATAGGCAAGATAGCCAACACCGATGGTCATTTCTACGTCAAAGGCTCAAGCGGCGTAGTGCTTGATGCCAACGACTATACCCAAGGTGACAGCCGTGCCACCGTAGTAGGGTGGGGCACAACGGTCCCTACGTCGACGGGCGGCAACAACGACTGGGCTTTCTATCCCGTGGAATTGGTTGAGCTCACAGACGGGATCCTCTTATCAGGCGACGTCAGCGTGTGCCAAGCCCACGAGACTACCGGTCTGGGCAATGTGCGACAAGCTCTCCTGCGCATAAAGATTGAGTCCTCCACCAGTTGCCGTCTCGCAGCTATGCAGCTCAATCTGACAGGCGCGGCTAACGTCGAGAAGCTCGAAGCCTACGTCACCGACATCGACCAGCTACATGCCGCCGGTGCCGCCCCCGTGCTGGTGGGTAGCGCATCTGCCAGCGAAGGCTCTGTTGAACTGCCGTTGAACGACCTGTCGCTCACCGCAGGAACGACCAAATATCTATGGCTGACAGCCGATATCAAGGCTGATGCTGAGGAATGGGCAACAATCGACGCCTCGCTGGAAGGCCTCAATTATGGTATAGCACCGGCCGTGAAGACCTGCGACCTGAAGGCCAAGGGCAATCCCGACGGGGCCATGCGCATCTACAAACGGCAAGCTTTCCTGTGGACTGCATCTCAGAGCCAGGCTAAATACTACCGCATCCCTACCATCATGAATACGGCCGACGGCGGCATCATAGCGTTGGCTGACGACCGCTACGACAACACCAACGACCTCGGCAAGACAGCCAGCGGCGGTGCCGGTAAGCATAAAATCGATGTCGTTGCCCGCAAGAGCATGGATGGCGGTCTTACTTGGGGAGCGCCCATGACGGTAGCTGCCGGCGACGGAAGCTCGCTTGCCGCCTGCGGCTATGGCGACCCGGCAATTGTGCGGACGCTCTCGGGTAAGCTCATCTGCCTCATGGCAGCAGGAAGCAATGGCTTTGCTGCCGGTCTCCTGCACATGGGGTATAGCGAGAGCACCGACAATGGAGCAACATGGAGCGCTCCAAAGGACATCTATTCGTCGATAATGAAGAATGGCGTGAGCCTGACATCGGCTTTCACCTCGTCGGGCAAGGGAGTTTGTTTCTCCAACGGGCGTATTGCTTTTGCCATGAACGGTGTCGTTTCCGGCACGTGCAACGAATATATCCTCTACTCCGACGACGAAGGAGCTACATGGAACCTCGCCAGGAAAATGGCATGTGCCAGCGCCGACGAGTCGAAACTTGAAATCATGAACGACAATACGCTCCTGATTTCCGTGCGTCAGGGTGGATGGAACTCGCAGGCCAACCGTGCCTACGCCCGTACGTCAATCGATGCTTCGGGAACAGGCATCACCTCATGGGGCGCTAAAAAGTATTGGACCGACCTTAATGCCAACGGATGTAATGCCGACATGATGTATTATAGCCGAGAGACCGAAGGCCAACGCGACTTGATGTTGCACACCGTAGTCAAGACTTTTAATAAGTTTCGCAAGGACTTGCGCCTCTATATGAGCAACGACCAGGGACAGACGTGGAAGGAAGCCTTGCAGCTGCAGCCTGGCTATGCCGCCTACAGCTCCATGCAGCGCCTGCCCGACGGCGACCTGGCCATCATTTTTGAGGATGGCAGCCTGGGCAATCAGGACAAGCAAGACTGCTACGCCATGACGTATGTTGTGCTCAGCAGCGCTCTTGTCGAGGCTAAGGCCACCGAACTCTTCGGCGAGTTCATCCCCAACAGCATCGTTCAGCCACGGCAGAATACGGCCAATGCAACCGTGTTCAACATCGCAGGCCAACGCGTGGCCACACCTACACGCCACGGCACCTTCATCGTCGGAGGCAAGAAAGTGGTGCTACGCTGAAGAGGATTTGAGAAAAATAGATTACTGTCAGCTCGGCATAAGCTTGGCGATTGTAGGACATGCGCCCAGCTGTTTTGATTATTCCATGACCTTGGAACAATCATTCCATGACCATCGAATGATTGTTCCAAGGTCATGGAATAATCTATACGCCTGTATGCATCGTGGTCTTTAACCAGACAAAACCGCTTAAGGGACTTGACTTTATGACCGCAACGTCGGGTGATGATTCCATTCTTTACGTGGGCAGCAGCCCGAAAGCATACGGAGGAACTTGATAAAGACCATTTCTGCGCTCGAATCCGGCGGATGATGCCGCTCGAAAGCATAGGAAGGATTTTGTCAAACGGCAGCAGTCGTGAACAAGGACGTTAAGCGGCAAGCAGTCAATAGCCCTATCTCTGACGATATTATTGTTATGGACTAAAGCCGACGTCATTGGTCATGGAACTATTTGCGGCCAGCAATCAAAAAAAATACGGCCGGGTGCATCAGCTGATGCGCCCGGCCGTATTGACACTTTCGGCCAGCCGTATCACCCGATACGGCAGGCCGATTTTTTTTAAGCCTTCAACACTTATTGCTGTTTGTCCTCGGGAGCCTGGTCGATGAGCTCAAGGAACTCGTCGAGCTTAGGCGTGATGATGATCTGTGTACGGCGGTTGCGCTGACGCCCGATGGCAGTGTCGTTGCTGGCAATAGGATTGTATTCGCCACGGCTGCCCGCAGTGAGTCGCTTCGGGTCGACGCCATAGTTGTTCTGTAGTTCTTGAACTACGCTCGAAGCACGCAGGGCGGCAAGGTCCCAGTTGTTGCGGATATTCTCGCGGCTGATGGGCACGTTGTCGGTGTTGCCTTCGATGAGAACCTCATAGTCCTTGTAGTCATTGATGATCTTGGCAATCTTCGAGAGCGTCTCGGCAGCGCGCTCGTTGATCTGATAGCTGCCGCTCTTGTAGAGCATGTTGTCGGCAAGCGAGATGTAGACTACGCCTTTGAGCACCTGCACGTCGACTTCTTTCAGCTCTTCCTTCGAGAGCGAGCGAGTGAGGTTGTTCGTCAGCGTGATGTTGAGGCTGTCGCTCTTGTCCTTGGCCTCTACGAGTTGCTTGATGAACCTATTGGAAGCGTTGATTTCATCCACGAGCTTGGAGATGTTTACGTTGCCCTCGGCATTCTGGGCGATACTCTTGTCAAGCGAACCTTGCAGGGTGGTGTAGGCAATTTTCATCTGCTCCTGAGCTTTGCGGGCATCAGCCAAGCGCTCTTCGAGGCTCTTGATGGTGGCGCGGTTCTCGGCCAACTGCTCCTTGGCACTCTGGTAGTCGGTCTGCAGCGTCGTGTAGTCTTGTTGCAAGGCTACGTACTTTTTCTTACTTGCGCAGGACGCCAACAAGACACCTGCGGCGAGGATTACGATGATTTTCTTCATAGTTATTCGTTTTAGGTTGTTACTCATGTCGAAAGGTCGCAGAAGCTATGACCTTTTTTAGGCTAATATATATTAATGTGTATATATCTTTTCCAATGCAAAGGAAAGGTTTTTGACGATTACGGCCAAAAACTTATACTTTATTTATATTAAATCACGTTAAAACGCCCCAAAGTGTTAATGAAAGTCACAAAAATAAACTACTTTTGAAACCTAATAATCCCATTTGTAATGTTTTTTATGAAGAATAATACATTTTTCAAGGTGTTGCCCATCGCTATCCTTGCGCTTATCCCTTCCGCCCTCAAGGCTCAGACAGTCGAACTTACAGCGAGCGAAATCAATTCTATGTATAAGACCAAGAACCATGCGGCCGTCAGCGTTCACGACCCCAGCGTGGTACATTCCACAGGCAAGGTCTTCTACATCATTGGTTCCCATCGTGGCTGGGCTCGCTCGTCGGATAATATGGTCAACTGGTCGGGCCTCAACAACGACAACCTCTTTGGCAAGCTGAACTCGACCGGCAATGTAGTAGTGGCTAACTATGCCGATGCCTTCTCGACGCATGAGGCACGTAAGGTGAAGACCGTCATCGGCGGCACGGAACGCGAGGTTGACTTCGCCGGTTTCGACGCAAAAGCGTGGGCCAATGGCGACCAGGCCCGCTGGAACATCTCTGGTATGATGTGGGCTCCAGACCTTATCTACAACCCCAATTCGGGTAAGTGGATGATGTACATGAGCCTCAACGGCGACTACTGGCACTCGGTCATCGTGCTGCTGACGGCCGACAAGATTACCGGGCCTTACGTCTATCAAGGCCCTGTGCACTACAGCGGTTTCCGTAACACCACGACGCCTGAGATCTCGTGGAAGAAGACCGACCTCGAGATTGTGCTGGGCGAACAGGCCTCGCTGCCCGCCCGCTACAATAAGGGCAACGACTGGGGCACCTACTGGACCAACGACATCGACCCCAACGTCTTCTTCGATCAGGACGGCGAGCTATGGCTCGACTACGGTTCGTGGAGCGGTGGTATCTTTATGATCAAGCTCGACAAGCAGACGGGCCTGCGCGACTACACCTACACCTTCCCTATCCAGAACGACGGCAACGGCCGTGCGCTTTCCGATCCCTACTTTGGCAAGCGTATTGCCGGCGGCTACTATAGCAGCGGCGAAGGCCCTTACATCCATCACATCGGCGACTACTACTATCTCTTCATCTCCTACGGAGGCTTCGCCCCCGACGGCGGTTACGAGATGCGCACCTTCCGTTCAGCTACGCCCGATGGCCAGTATGTCGACGCCGGCAACCTCGATGCCTGCTACCACAACCGCTATTGGCTTAACTTCGGTCCCAAAGCCCAAACCAACGGCGGCATGAAACTCATGGGCGCCTACAACGGATGGGGCCTGCAGACCGTGGGCGAGTGTGCGCAGGGCCACAACAGTGTCGTCACCGACGAGCAGGGCCGCACCTTCGTCGTCTACCACACTAAGTTCAACAACGGTACCGACGGTCATCTCGTGCGCACGCGCCAGCTCTTCCTCAATGAGAACGGCTGGCTTTGCTCGGCCCCCTTCGAGTTCGACGGCGAGACGGTGACCAATGCCGATCTCAATAGCGGTTGCAGCTTTACAGCCGACGAGATAGCCGGCACCTACGACGTACTCATTCATAAGTACAAGATGGACCACGAGCATATGGAAGAAGTGACGCCCATCACCATCAAGCTGACAGCCGACGGCAAAGTCACAGGCGCTCTTACGGGCACATGGCGCATGAAAGAAGGCACGGGCTATATCACCCTCACTCTTGGAGGCGTGGCCTACAAAGGAGTCGTAGTGCCGCAGACGCTCGACGGCACTACCATTCCCGTTGTAGGCATTACGGCAACGGCAGAGTCGGGCAACAGTTGCGGCGTACAGCTCTGGGCTTATCAGGTGTTGCCTAAATATGCAGTGGCCTACACTGCAAGAGCCAATCAGCTCGATTTGCGTGACGGACAGACGATTTATGCCAACTTGATGCTACCTACCGACGAGTACTTCGGGGCTAAGGTCACCATAGAAAGCAGCAATACCGATATCCTCACGGATAAAGGACGATTCACTGCACCAGCCACCTCTACAGAGCTTACCCTTACCTACACCATCTCTTGTGGCGATGTTTCTTATAAGCGCGTCTTTAATCTTGTGGCTGCGGGTACTGAAGATTTGCCCGACGGCGACTATCTCACCGACCTGGTGGCGCATTATCCCTTCACAACGAGGACTGCCCCGAATGAGCTTAACAGTGAACAACGGCCTACCGTGAAGAAACTCGGAACAGGAACTCTTCCCACGGTCGGACGCGATGCTGAGCGTGGAAACACGGTGCTGCACCAGTATTTCGGCTCCAGCGAAAATGCCAGTTACACCGTAATGCCCAACCCGCTTCAGGGACTTTCGTCGCTCAGGGGAATGACAATAGCCATGTGGGTGAAGATGACGTCGAACGACGACTGGGACTGCATCTGGAGTTTCACCGATAAAGAGGCTAATAATGCTACGGCCAGACTCTACATGACGGGCAATGCTTACGTCGGTTTTAACAATGGAACGGTCTACTTCGATATCAACCATCCCAACGGAGCCGGCTCAACAAAGTTCTTACCGGCCGACAAATGGGTGTTCCTCACCGTTAAAATGACTACAACAGGCGTTGTCATATACATTGATGGCAAACGAATGTCGCAGAAATCTTTCGCCGGCTCGTCGGCCTACAACAAGGCGCTTGCCTTCCTCACCACGGCACCTTACATGCAACTGGGTATAGGATCCTTCTGGGGTTCGGCCGATTGCTACATTGACGACCTGCTGGTCTACAAGCGCGCACTCACCGACAAGGATGTAGCTTTGCTTGCCATCATGGCGGCTCGGACAGGTACCGACTTCACTGCGGTCAACGACATCCGAGACGATGCCAACGTCAGCACGTCGACCAACGGAGCCGTTTACGATCTCAGCGGTCGTCGCGTGGCCAAGTCTGCTGCGGCTCATCTGCCACGAGGCATCTATGTCATCGACGGCAAGAAGGTGGTTGTGAAATAATCTGATTTCACGATTATAACGTTATGGCCATTCGTGTGGATTGATTCTTCTGCACGTATTGGCAATAGCCAAATCGCAAAAAAAAAGTCTCACCGGTGAGAATATACCTCCTCACCGGTGAGACTTTTTTTGTGTGAATAACCTATCTGAAGTGAAACAACTCGTCTTTTGACATTTATCCAGACCTTCATGGTACAACAGCTTGGCAGAATCGTTTCAAAGCTTAGCTAAATAACTGGTCACAGCGTTGCCTTTTCCTCTTTGACGATGTGCCTCTGGGGCTGAAAAGCCATGACTGATGGTGAACAACAAGTTATAAAAAAAAGGATGTGCCAGAAGAAAGCTGGCACATCCCTTTGCATGTATAGGACTTGTTGTTAGTCTTGATCCTTCTGGCTCTCTTCGAATTCCTTCTGGAGCTTTTGCTGAACATCGGCAGGAACAAGCTCATAGGAAGCAAAGCGCATAACGAATGAAGCGCGGCCTCCGGTGATGGAACTCAGAGCGGTAGAGTAGTTGGACATTTCCTTGAGAGGCACTTTAGCGGTGAGCTTTTCGTAACCATTCTCAGAGGTCATGCCCATAATCATGCCACGACGGCCTTGAATGTCGGACATGACGTCGCCCATCTTGTCAGAGGGTACGAATATCTCGACATCGTAGATAGGTTCGAGAAGCTTAGGAGCAGCCTCCTTGAAAGCCTGTACGAAAGCGTTGCGACCAGCCAGCATGAAGGACAACTCATTGCTGTCCACCGGGTGCATCTTACCGTCGTAGACAATGACGCGAACGTCGCGAGCGTAGCTGCCAGTGAGAGGACCCTGTTCCATCTTCGACATAATGCCTTTGAGAATAGCAGGCATGAAGCGTGCATCAATAGCACCGCCTACAACAGAGTTGATGAAGATGAGCTTGCCGCCCCATTCCAAATCCTGTACGTCCTCGCTCTTTGCGTTGATGCGATATTCCTGACCTCCGAAGCGGTACACTTCCTTCACGGGCTCGCCCTCGATGTAAGGTTCTACGATCAGATGAACTTCGCCAAACTGACCTGCACCGCCCGACTGCTTCTTGTGGCGGTAGTCGGCACGTGCTGCTTTGGTAATGGTTTCGCGATACGGAATGCGAGGTTCGTCGAACACAATCTGCATCTTGTCGTTGTTCTCCATTCTCCATTTAAGCGTGCGAAGGTGGAATTCACCTTGACCCTTGATGAGAATCTGACGGAGCTCCTTGGATTGCTCGACCACCCACGTGGGATCTTCCTGTGACATACGTTGCAAGATGTTCATCATCTTTTCGGTGTCAGCCTCGTTGGCCGCACGAATAGCACGGATGTACTTAGGTTCGGGATATTTGATGAAAGCAAAGCGGTTGTCGCAGTCCTTGCCGTTGAGGGTGTTGCCTGTTCTCACATCCTTGAGCTTAACGGTGCAACCGATGTCGCCTGCGGTCAGTTCGGTGACTTTAGTGCGGTTGGCACCTGCACACACGAAGAGCTGAGCAATGCGCTCTTTGCTGCCACGGTCGGCATTTGTAAGGTCGTCGCCCTCGTGAACGGTACCGCTCATAACCTTAAAGTACTGTACTTCTCCGATATGCGGTTCAACGGCCGTCTTGAAGAAATAGAGCGATGTGGGGCCATCTGCTTTTGGCTCGACGACTTCGCCGCGAGTGTTGTGTACGGGAGGCATTTGGTCTACGAAAGGAACGACGTTGCCCAGGAATTCCATCAAGCGACGAACACCCATATCTTTGCCGGCACAAACGCAGAACACGGGGAACATGCCACGTGCAGCCAAACCGGCACGGATGCCCTCGCGCATTTCGTCCTCAGTGAGTTCCTCGGTCTCAAAGAACTTCTCCATGAGGCTCTCATCGTGCTCTGCAGCAGCCTCTACGAGTGCCTTGTGCAGCTCTAAGGCTTTGTCCATCTCGTCTGCGGGGATGTCCTCGATGATTGGAGCGCCGCCTTCGGGCTTCCAAGAGTATTTCTTCAT
>DGSC01000042.1:65989-66259 GCA_002391275.1 Prevotellaceae bacterium UBA4372
AGTCGGGACCAGTCTTGATGGGGTATTGTACGGGAACGACCTTTGAGCCGTAAATGCTTTGCAATTGCTCAAGCACATTGTCGTAGTCACATTCCTCGTCCAGGCGGTTGATCAGGAAGATGACAGGCTTGTTCATCTTTTCTGTCATGCGGAAGTGGTTCTGGGTAGCTACCTCGGGACCATTCTGTGCATTGATAAGCAGGATGGTAGTATCTGTTACGCCCATGGCTGTCATGGCTGCACCTGCGAAGTCGTCGGAGCCCGGGCAGT
>DGSC01000042.1:66311-91381 GCA_002391275.1 Prevotellaceae bacterium UBA4372
AGTCGATGATGTTGAGCTTCTTTCCGTTCCATTCTACATGGAAAGGCGTGGCAAATACCGAGTAGCCATACTCCTGTTCTACGGGCAGATAGTCAGAAACAGTGTTCTTCTGCGTGATACGTCCGCGACGTGAGATAATGCCGCTCTCGAAGAGCAGCGCTTCGGTGAGGGTGGTTTTTCCAGCCCCGTCACTACCAAGCAAGGCAATGTTCTTGATTTCTTTCGTCGAATAGTTTTTCATTGACGTTTGATTTATTAGTGAGTTTATAAGATTTGTAAATCAGTTTGGAGGCATTTTCGCGTCAAAACGCCCGCAAGTTAGCAATAATTCTGTAATTCATGAGTAAGAGATACCGTTTTTTTTCTTGCCAAGAGTCAAATTAATGTTTTTTATGTATCTTTGAACCGAAAACCTATGGCTGGTATTTACGTCCATATTCCCTTTTGTTTGTCGCGGTGTGCTTATTGCGACTTTTATTCTACAACCCGTCCTCAGCGGGCTGATGATTATCTCGTGGCTTTGTCGCAAGAGATGCAGGCAAGGCGTCAGGAACCCTTGTCAGAGGGAGTAGCTGCGTCGGTCCCTTTTCATACAGTCTATCTTGGTGGCGGAACACCCTCGGTGCTTACGGTAGCGCAGATGGAAACCTTAATGGCAACCCTTCGAAACCATTACGTCGTTGCCGATGATGTTGAGGCTACCGTGGAGATGAATCCCGAAGATATAGTAAGTGGAGCTTATGCTGCCGACGCTCATTCGCTGCTTGCCCTGCGGATGATGTTCAACCGAGTGTCATTGGGCATTCAGTCGTTTGACGATCAACTGCTCGGCATAATACGCCGTAGACACAATTCGTCGCATGCCATCGAAGCTGTGCACAAGTTGCAAGACGCAGGATTTACGAATATAAGCGTAGACCTCATCTACGGATTGCCCGGTCAGACGCTTGAAATGTGGGAACGCGACTTGGATAAGGCTTTCTCGCTCGGTATCCAACATCTCTCGGCCTACGCGCTGATCTTTGAGCCGGGAACGGCTATCACCCGCTGGCGCGATGAAGGCAAAGTGCAGGAAGCAGACGAGGAAACCTCCGTGGCGATGTACGATAGTCTTTGTCGCAAAGCCCGCCTCGAAGGCTTTGAGCATTACGAGATTTCCAACTTCGCACGTCCAGGGTTTGCTTCGCGCCACAACTCAAGCTATTGGAATGGCGTGCCCTATCTCGGTTTCGGGCCGGGGGCACATAGCTACGATGGCTTGCGAACCAGAAGGGCCAACAAACCATCGTTGGAAGCATACATGACTTCGCCGGCATGCCAGGCTCATCAGTCTATTGAATACCTCACTGACGAGGAGCTGTACAACGAAACCGTCCTTTGCGGTTTGCGAACGTCAAAGGGCATCGACTTGGAGGCTGTCCGTCGACGTTTCGGAGCCGACCGCCTCGACTATCTCCTACGTATGGCCAAACCCTATTTGCAGGGAGGGCTGCTAATCAACACTCTGCAGTTTTTGCACCTCAGCGAACTGGCCGTCATGACCTCAGACGACATCATAAGTTCACTGATGGCTTAGGAACAATGCTGCAACTGCTCCTAAGCCATCTCAAGTATGAACGGTTGCCAGTTTCTGCTAAAACCGCCTTGTTGCTATTTGGCCGAAACTGTTACTTGCGTCTGCAGCCTCTTGGTCGGTGCTACGCTATTCCAAGGCATTGAATGGAGCACTGACCTTCGAGGAGCATTGCCGGAGGATTTGGGGTTAAAATGGATTTCCAATCGAGCGTTGTTCGTACTTTCGTTGATATACTTTGCCGTAGAGGTCACGGGCGTGCCATCAGCGAAGGTCCATGACTCTTCGATAGAAGTGTATGTTATCTGCATCCCATTGGCCACAGAGCCCTCTAAACTGAGGTGGCAGTATGACATATATGGATTAGAAGGGTAGTACGACTTGAATGGGAGATTGGTGAGGTGCTCTTCATAAGATCGGCGTTCATTGTCACCATAGTCGTCTGTCGACTTGTAAACGACATTTGTTACACGAGCATTCTTGTAGTCGCCTGCAAAGCCCGTTATGTCGCATGAGAATTTCGCTTGGTATGAGCCCCCCGACTCATGCGGGTAGGATTTGCTGCCTTCGAGATGCAGCGTAGAGCCATTGAGCTTGGAGGAGATGTGAACATCTTCGTCGTAAGTTACTGACGTGTTGAATACACAACCGACGGAACGAGGGTCTTGGGGATGTTCTGAGCCTTCGTAGGACCAAGTTTCTTGCACCTTGTAATTGGATTCGTAGCGGAAATACTCGATATCTACATCCGAAGCATCCTGTCCGGCTCCCTGTGTCACCTTTACAGGCATTATGATTTTCTCTTCATCGGAAGGATTGGCTGTTAACGAAACGTAGCAGTCGACGATACATTCACGCTCCTTCCCGGTCAGATTGGGTTGAACCGTCACTTTTATCTCGCCGCTGGGACCGCCGGGAGCAGCAACCCCGCACCATCCATAGCCTTCGCTGCGAACCGTGGCACCATAATAATGGTAGGTGCCGAATTTAATATATGTGCTCTGTGTGCCACCTTCGTTGTCGAACCCGAGCGAATCGGGAGAAACAGAAACGGCATTGCGCATATTAAAGCTTAAGTTGTAAGTCTTCTTGTTGTTGTCGGAATGGGCGCGGGTGGTTATTAAGAAGAAATCGTGGAAGAATGAGCCGTCGTCTAATCGCAGCTTTTCGAGTACATCGCCTTGGATGACGATAGAGTCCTTTGTTGTGGCAACTTTTGTTGCCTTCTTGAATTTGGTGAAATTGCTGCTCTTGTCGGAAATGAGCAAGTAGGTGTTCATGTCTTCCGTTTCTTGCTTGATGACCAATTCTTTATTGGTTAACACACTGTCTCTAAGTCCGCTTAGCGTAACCTGCCTGATAGAAAAGCCAAAAGGCCAGCAAACGCCTTCGAAGTCATATTTGCCATTAGTCGTTTTCTGGTTCTTTTGATTTTGAGTGAGGAAACGGTTTTTGTCAAATCCGTCTTCTACATTATGAGTGTGGATATAGAAACCTTTGATTAAGTCCCCAATGACCAATTGAAGGATAAAGTCGTCTATGTTGCCATAGAAGAAATAGTTCTTATATGTCATGAAAGTTAAGTCTTTCAAGCAGTCGTAGGTTGTAGACCAGAAGGATTGATTCTTGAATCTGGTTTTCCACAGCTCATGAAGTTTCAACACGAAGCTATTGTCTATTCCATATAGGTTCCCATCGTCCAGTTTCTTGGTGATGTAATAGAGTAAGGGAGCCATGCTGTAGCCTTGGTTCTGGTATTTTATTTTCTTAGAACCTCCATACCATGTATTGAGGATGTCTGGAAAACCTGTATAGTCGCCAAGAATGGATTCGTTGAAAACCTCTTGTGCCAAGAAGTCGGCACTAAGCTGCCCGTCGTTCATAAACTGCTCTATCCAAACAGCTCCCATCTCATACATGACTACTGCATCTGTGACGAGCTCTTCTGGGTCTATGCCTAAGACACCTGTAGGTGAAAACGTGGTTCGCCCTTTGATGTATGCACAGCGTGGATCGTATTCTGCCTGGAAGTAATGGAACAGCTCATGGATGATGGTCATTTTTAGCCCTTGAATATCGGGATCTGCTTCCATCAATTTTTCCCAGCTGATAGAGACGCTACTCTTGCTGTCGCTTAAGGTGCTTTGGTTGTGTTGTCCCCATTTGTCGGGCAGGCTCTGGATATAAATAGGGATTGTTCGCTTGCCTTCAATCTTGAATCCAAGGTCAGTGATTTTAGTGATGGCATCGCGCACATATTGGTTGAGCACCTTTTTCATACGCTCAGCCTGATTAAGTTTGCTGCTATTGAACATCAGGGTGGGGTAGAGCGTTATCGTGTAGTCAATTTCCCATTTAATATCCCCGATTTGCCCTCCGGCCAGGGTGATGCCTCTCGTTGCCCTCGATCCAGTTAAGTCGGGGAAATGGGCCACACCGATGTTGAAATAAGTTTCTCCAGATACTTCCTTACCATTGTTGATAGCCGGCAGCGTGAGTGTGTAGGCTCCATCCGAATATTCAGCTTCGGTGTAGTAGTCGATTTCCACTTCTTCATCGTAGGAAGAAGTGCAGCCTAATGTCTGCATTACGAAACGTACGTCATCGGCCTCTTCGCCTTCGATCCTGATAGTTATGGGCTGGTCAGTTGTCGAAGGTATGGTGATTTTGTGGAAACGTGAAGCCTCCAGATCTCCACCAATGCTGCCTTTCTTTATCTCCGTCACTGCTACTTTCTCGTCTTTTGGAAATGTGCTTTCGGGGAATGTGATGGTGATATCGCCTTTTGTGATGGTACCGCCTGATGTAGGCACGGTAACATAGTCTTCGGGACTTACCGGCGTCGTCTGTGCTCCAGGGTTCTCTGGCGTCTCCACTTCGTTCTTGTCGGTGCAGGCCGCAAATCCTGTTGCCACGATTAGCGCTAACAACAGGGCCTTGAGTTGTTGCATTGTGCGTGTCGTTCCCATAGCTTAATGATTAATTGTGTTAGTCCGTTAATTGATGATTTTCGTTTTTCGGTTTCAAAGATACATCTAACGAACATGATATAGACTCTCATTTTAACATTTTGACTCTCAAAATATACATTGAGAGTCGAAAAACAAAAAATCGCTCACAATATCGGGCTTCGATATCATGAGCGATGGCTTGTTGCAGGTCTATTGCAAGTGGTCTTTGAACCACGTTGTGATGCTTCTGAATAAGTGACGTCGGGTGTTGCCTCCGTAGATGCTGTGGTTGCGATTGGTGTAGACGAGTTGGTGGAAAGGTTTATCTGCCTGAACCAACGCCTCGGTCAGTTCCGCGGTATTGCGTAAGTGGACATTGTCGTCGGCCGAGCCATGACAGATGAGCAGGGCGCCATGGAGCTGCGAGGCACGTGTCATGGGGTTGCAGTCGTAACCCTCGGGGTTCTCCTTGGGCGTTCGCATGAATCGTTCGGTATAGACCGAATCGTAGAACCTGTAGTTCGTAACAGGCGCTACGGATACACCTGCAGCAAACACGCCCCGGCCTTCGGTCATGGCCATCAGCGTCATGAAACCACCGTACGACCATCCCCAGATGGCTATACGTTCCTTGTCCACATAGGGCAAAGTACCTAAGTAAAGAGCCGTTTCCACTTGGTCGCGAGCTTCGAGCAAACCAAGATGTTGATAGGTCTGTTTCTCAAAGGCAGCTCCACGGCCTCCTGTGCCTCGGCCATCTACGCAAACACTGATGAATCCTTCCTGTGCCAGAAGGTGTTCGAACATGCATCCACCCATATTGCCGGCACTCCATGAGTCAATCACTTGCTGCGAGCCTGGGCCGCTGTACTGGAACATCACCACAGGGTAACGGTGTGAAGCATCAAACGTCTTAGGTTTTATCATATAGCCGTTGAGTTCCACTCCTTCGCCCGTGCGGAAAGTGAAGAATTCGGGCTTGCTTAGCTGTAGACTTTCAAGTTTCGATTTTAAGCTTTGGTTGTCTTCCAACGTCTTGAGGCTTTTGCCCGTAGCTGCCGAGTTGAGCGTGGTAAGCGGAGGAGTAGAGATGTTGGAATATACATTCAGAAAGTACTTGAACGTTTTGGAGAAGATGGCATTATTGGTGCCTCGTTGCTGGCTTAGACGTGTGCTTCTGCCCTTAGCGTCGGTGCGGTATACAGCCTTGTACTGAGGGCCTTCTTCGTCAGATGCGAAATAGCAGTCTCCAGTGCGAGGGTCGTAGCCGTAGAAGTTCGTTACGACGAAATTGCCCCGTGTAAGAGTGCGCTTGAGCGTGCCGTTGAGGTCGTAGAGGTAAAGATGGTTGAAGCCCGAACGCTCACTCATGAGCACGAAGCCGTTGTCGAAGAGCTGCAGGTTCTTGTAAGGTTCTTCGGTGATATATGGTTCCACATGGTCGCGCACAATCAGCTTACATTCTGTAGAACGTGGGTTGGCTGCATAGATGTCGAGACGATCCTGATGGCGATTCTGCGTCAGCACAAGTAGTTTCTCCGGATCGCTTGTGAACTTGATTCTTGGTATGTAGCCATCATTGTCCAGCGGCAGTTTCATCTTTCGCGTAACATGGCTCTTGATGTCGTAGCTGTGGACGCTTACTGTAGCGTTCTGTTCACCTGCCATCGGGTATTTATAAGAGTAGGTTCCAGGGTATTCGGCATATACGTCCATGGCAGGAGCCAGGCCGCGATAGAGAGGAAACGAATATTCGCGCACGGCTGTCTCATCGTAGCGAATCCAAGCCAACATGGTGCCGTCGGCATTGAAGTCGAAGGCACGCGCAAACGAGAATTCCTCTTCGTTAACCCAGTCGGGCTTGCCGTTGATGATTTTATTGTACTCGCCGTCCTTTGTCACTTGGCTCTCGCTGTTGTTGAACAGAAGCTTCACCAAGAACAAATTGTTTTGTCGCACGAAAGCCACCATGGTGCCGTCGGGCGAAAAGGCGGGCACTTCCTGCGGACCTCCGTCGCTCAGTGGCACCAGCGTGCGGTTCTTTACATTATATATATAATATGTGGCGGTGAACGAGTGCCTGTAGATGCGTTGTGTATTGGTCTGTATGAGTATTGTCTGCTCGTCGGGACTCATGATGTAGCCCTGGATGTTCTGAAGTCGTACGTCGCCCTTGGTGTTGGCTACATCGAAAAGAACAGCGGTTTGCTCGCCAGTGCGGAATGAGCGAGCTATAATTTGGCGTGCGTCGGCTGAAATCTGGCTGTACCGTTCGCCATCGTTGAGAGGGTGAACGCCTGAGATGGTGCGTGCTGCATATTCTCCGCGTGTAATATCGTCAATCGTAAGTTCCATAGCTTTCGTGGGCATGAAAAAGGCCGCGAGAAGCAATGCTGAGAGCAAAAAGTTTTTCATTGTGCAAGTGACATTTAGATGTTATATTTGCGGCAAAGGTAACAAAGAATTCCATCGAAGCCAAAATATTTATGCCTTTTGATTAGCTTTGTCGAAAAAATCGCGCTTTATGAGCTGTTGAAAAGGAATTGCATACAAAGAATAAAATGGACATTTTTTTTGGTGAGAATAAATAAAAGAGTAATTTTGCGCACAGATAAAGATACTTTTAATCTAATAACTAACTAAAATTTTTTTGTTTCTCACCATGAAAATTGAAACAATCATGGCCGGTCTGGAGGCCAAGCATCCAGGCGAGAAAGAGTATCTGCAAGCTGTGCGCGAGGTACTTATGAGCATCGAAGAAGTCTATAACCAGCACCCTGAGTTCGAGAAGGCCAAACTTATCGAACGCCTCGTGGAACCTGAGCGCATCATCACCTTCCGTGTACCTTGGGTTGACGATAAAGGCGAGGTGCAGGTGAATCTGGGATACCGTGTGCAGTTCAACTCGGCCATTGGTCCGTACAAGGGTGGCCTGCGCTTTCATGCCTCTGTGAACCTTTCCATCCTTAAGTTCCTCGGTTTCGAGCAGACCTTCAAGAATGCCCTCACCACATTGCCTATGGGTGGTGGCAAGGGTGGCTCCGATTTCAGCCCTCGCGGCAAGAGTGATGCTGAGATTATGCGTTTCTGCCAGGCTTTCATGAGCGAATTGTTCCGTTACATCGGTCCTGAGGTCGACGTGCCAGCCGGTGATATAGGTGTCGGTGCCCGCGAAATAGGCTATCTCTTCGGACAATATAAGAAACTTACCCGCGACTGGAGTGGCGTGCTCACAGGAAAGGGCCTCGAATATGGTGGCTCGCTCGTACGTCCAGAAGCTACTGGTTTTGGCGGTCTCTATTTCGTCAATGAAATGCTCAATACTCACGGAAAGGACATCAAGGGCAAGACGGTGGCTATTTCTGGCTTCGGTAATGTAGCTTGGGGAGCAGCTACGAAGGCAACTCAGCTTGGTGCCAAAGTCGTCACCATCAGCGGCCCCGACGGCTACATTTACGATCCCGCAGGCATCAGTGGTGAGAAGATTGACTATATGCTTGAGCTACGTGCCAGCGGCAACGACGTATGCGCTCCCTATGCCGAGGAGTTTCCTGGCTCGCAGTTCTTCCCAGGCAAAAAGCCTTGGGAGGTAAAGTGCGACATCGCTCTGCCCTGCGCCACGCAGAACGAGCTCAACGGCGAGGATGCTAAGCAGCTCATCGCCAATGGTGTCCAGTGTGTAGGTGAAATCTCTAATATGGGTTGTACCCCCGAAGCCATTGACGCCTTTATTGAGGCCAAGATGATTTTTGCTCCGGGCAAGGCAGTTAACGCTGGCGGCGTGGCCACCTCGGGCTTGGAAATGAGCCAGAATGCCATGCACATCAGCTGGAGCGCCGAGGAGGTTGACCAACGCTTGCATGGCATCATGCATGCCATCCATGCTCAGTGTGTCAAGTATGGCACCGAGTCCGACGGCTATGTCAATTACGTCAAGGGCGCCAACATTGCCGGCTTCATGAAGGTAGCCAAGGCTATGATGGCTCAGGGAATTGTGTGATAGGTTAACTCGTTAAACAAATTAACAGGTCAATAAGCAAAAAAGGCACGAGCGGATGGTTCCACTCGTGCCTTTTTTATTATCCTATGATAATTCGTCAATCTATATAATGTGCTTACTTATAATATTCTCTTGCTTGAATCTCTTTCCACACACGTGGATGTAGGCCTTGGCCATCATAGGTAGGGTCGGTGGCTATGGCGTGGCGTATTTGGGTGGAAGATATGTCGAGGAGGGGGGTGGCGACAAGGGTGACACCGTGGGGTAGGGTAGTGGCGTCGATGGCATAACCAGGACGTGGGTAGACGATGAGGCTGTGGTGGGCGAGGATGTCGTCAGGGTGATGCCACCGTGGAAAGTCGTGCCAGTTGTCAGCTCCGATGACAAGGATGAATTCGTGCTCAGGGTGTGACTGGCGTAGGGCCGCGAGGGTGTCAGCCATAAAAGAGGGGCGCGGCAGGCTGAATTCAAAGTCACAGACATGCAGGCGTCGGCTGCGACCTACGGCTAAGCGTGCCAGACTGAGGCGCGCGTCGTCGTCGAGGAGGCCTGCGGCGGGCTTGAGCGGGTTCTGTGGCGATACCATAAACCATAGTTCGTCGACCAGGGTGTGGCGCACAAGCCATCGACCAAGGGCGAGGTGACCTTGGTGGATTGGATTGAAACTGCCGCCGTAGATGCCGATGATCATTTGGGGTAGACTTTAAAGTTTTGAGGTTTTGAGAGTATGGTGGGACGATGGAAAGACTACCAGCACCAAAATCCCTCTTTGGTGGATTATGATTTCTCTCAGTTAGTGAAAAATCTCCCAATTAATGTATGCTTTTTCCGCGATTATTCTAAGAGAAATTCGCGGAGGAGTCTGTAGGCTTCGGCCTTGGCAGTTTCGAGGTCGTCATTGATGACGATACGATCGAAGCGTGGGGCGAAGGATAGCTCGTATGCGGCTCGTGACAAGCGCTGTTCAATGACCTCTGGAGCGTCGGTTGCGCGACCTTCGAGGCGTCGGCGCAGTTCGTCGATGCTGGGCGGCTGAATGAAGAGGCTAAGGGCGCGGTCGCCGAAATATTCTTTCAGGCGCATGCCGCCGTGGACGTCGACGTCGAAGATGACGTTCTGCCCGTCGGCCAGCTGACGCTCTACTTGCTGCTTGAGGGTTCCGTAGAAGCGGTCTTCATAGACCTCCTCGTACTCGATGAAGTCGTTAGCAGCAATGTGAGCCCTAAATTCGTCGGGCGACATGAAGAGGTACTCCACGCCGTGGCGCTCGGCGCCGCGTGGCTGCCGTGTAGTAGCAGAGATAGAAAAGGCCAAGCGCAGCTCCTCGTGGGGCATAAGACTACTAATGATGGTTGACTTGCCGCTGCCACTGGGGGCGCAGAAGATGATGGCTTTGCTCATATTACATTACATTAAGTACCTGTTCCTTTATCTGCTCGAGTTCGTCCTTCATGCGGACCACGATGTTTTGCATCTCGGCGATGTTTGATTTGCTGCCAGTGGTATTAATCTCGCGTCCCATTTCTTGGGCTATGAATCCGAGCTTCTTGCCTTGTCCATGTCCGTTGGTCATGGTTTCACGGAAGTAGCGGAGGTGGTTCTGCAGGCGCTGCTTTTCTTCGTTGATGTCCAGCTTCTCAATGTAGTAAATCATTTCCTGTTCGAGGCGGTTGCGGTCTATCTGCACTTCGGGAATGCTGTTGAGGCCATCGATGATGCGAGCACGTATCTTCTCGACGCGGGCCTTTTCAAAAGGTTCGATTTGTGCGAGCAGTGCTTCTATGTTGTCTACCTTCTCGGCAAACTTTTTCTCGAGGGCAGCACCCTCCTGGCGACGGAAGTCCATGAGATGCTCCACGGCCTTCTCGGCCACAGCGCGTGCCACGGCCCACTCGTCGTTGCTAAGCTCTACGACCTCGGTACGGGTGAGCACGTCGGGCAAGCGCAGCAGCGTCGGTATCCAGTGCTCCTCAGGTTCGTCGAGCTCGTAGTCATTGGCGATGGATCGTATCTGGTCGATATAGGATTTCAGTATAGTGCGGTTGATGGGCGTGGCGGCATTGGCGTCGTCGCGTTCGATGTAGAGGCTGAAGTCTACCTTGCCGCGCTCGAGCTGCTGGGCTATAATGCTACGCAGCTCCATCTCCTTTTCGCGGTAGATGGGGGCTATACGTGTCTGCAGGTCCAGGGCCTTACTGTTGACCGATTTTATTTCAGCTGTTATTTTCTTGCCACAGTACTCGGCCGAAGCCTTGCCGTAGCCTGTCATGGAGAGGATCATTGAGAGTTTAGAGTTTAGAGTGGAATACTGAATGTGAAAGAATGATGATTATAGAATGTAGATTGTAGTTTTTGTGTTTTCTCGGGGCAAAGGTAGTAAAAAAACGTAAAACCTCGGGCTAAATCGTAAATTATATGTACCTTTGCAGCCGTAAATGCGCTTTAATGCGCTGATTCTTGTCGTTCAAACAATAATATTATATTAAATATTATATTACATTGGCTTGTATTTTATATTTAGAAACCAGTTCTAAAGTTTGTTCGGTAGCAGTGACAGAGGATGCTCATGTGATTTTCGAGCAGGCTGATTTCGAGGGTCCCAACCATGCTACTCGTTGTGGGGTCTTTGTCGAAGAAGCCTTGAGTTTTATTGAGAGCCATGCTATCCCCCTTGATGCTGTAGCTGTGAGCGAGGGTCCGGGTAGCTATACAGGTTTGCGCATAGGTGTATCCATGGCTAAAGGTGTAGCTTACGGCAGAGGAGTACCTTTGGTGGCGGTGCCTACGCTCGAATTAATGTGTGTGCCTTTATTGCTCTATCGCGACGATATTCCCGAAGATGCACTTTTTGTGCCGATGATTGATGCTCGACGTATGGAAGTCTATGCTGCAGTCTACGACAGAGCGCTCAAGACGCTACGTTCTGTAGGTGCTGATATCGTAGACGCCGGCACTTATGCACAATGGCTTGACCGCGGGCCCGTATATTTCTTCGGCGACGGGGCGGCAAAGTGTAAGGACGTCATCATTCATCCCAACGCACATTTCATTGACGATATTTATCCCCTGGCCAAGCACATGTATCCTCTGGCTGCACGCGCGTTGTCGAAAAATGAAACCGTAGACGTAGCATATTTTGAGCCCTTCTATCTTAAGGACTTTGTGGCCACAAAACCGAAGAATCCATTTGTCGCTTGACGTATAGTTGGTGATAAGTGGAAAAGAGCCCTTATTTTTCTATCCTCATTTATACAAGTTTTATTCTCAATGGTCTATAATACTCAAAGAGAACATCTTATTCTTCCCGAATACGGGCGCACAATACAAAAGATGGTCGACATCTGTGTTGAGATAGACGACCGCCAAGAGCGTCAGCTATGCGCTGAGAGCATCGTTGCCATCATGGCAGAGATGAACCCCGTCGTGCGTCAGATTCCAGAATACGAACATAAATTGTGGGACCAGTTAGCAATCCTTTCAGACTATCGCCTTGATGTGGACTTTCCCTTTGACCTGCTCAGAAGAGAGGAGATTCAGGCCAAACCAAAACCCCTGAAATACCCGATGCAACGCATTCGCTACCGGCATTACGGCCACCTCATCGAAGCCTTCATGGAGAAACTCAAGGATATGCCCGAAGGACCTGAGCGCTCACAGTTGCTGTCGATGATGGCCAATTTCATGAAGCGCAGCCTTTATAATTGGGACCGTGATGCCATGAACGATGACAAAGTGATGTCCGATGTTGCCGACTTGACAGGAGGGTGCGTGTCGGTGCCTTCCGGTTTCCGTTTCGGAGCCGTTGCCAACGGCCACCTGCCAGGCAGTAACGCAAGCAAGAAGAAACGCAAGAGATAACCCCCTCATCCCTTTTAAACAATGAGCTCATTCCGTATCGAAGGAGGGCACAGGCTCTCGGGAGAGATTGTGCCGCAAGGTGCTAAGAACGAAGCGCTGCAGGTGCTTTGTGCCGTGTTGCTGACCGACGAACCTGTGCGCATCACGAATATCCCCGAGATAGCCGACGTCAATAATCAGATAGAACTGCTCCGGCGCATTGGCGTCAAGATTGAGTACCACGGCAAAGGCGATATCACCTTTCAGGCCGATGACGTAGATCTGCAGTACTTACAAAGCGACGAGTTCCTTGAGCGTAGTGCTCGTCTTCGTGGCAGCATAATGCTCGTGGGGCCATTGCTGACACGCTTTGGACATGCCATGGTGTCTAAGCCTGGTGGCGATAAGATAGGCCGTCGGCGTGTTGACACTCATTTTCTTGGCATGGAGAAGCTGGGTGCCAAGTTCGCCTACGACTCCGACCACGGCATCTTCGACATTACGGCCCAACGCCTTAAAGGTTCTTATATGTTGCTCGATGAGGCGTCTGTGACGGGCACAGCCAATATTATCATGGCTGCAGCGATGGCAGAGGGTACTACGACAATCTACAACGCAGCCTGCGAGCCCTACATTCAGCAACTATGTCGCATGCTCAATCGTATGGGAGCACGTATCGATGGTATTGCGTCCAATTTGCTTACCATTCAAGGTGTAGACCAGTTGCATGGTGCTGACCATCGTATCCTGCCTGATATGATTGAGGTTGGTTCGTTCATAGGTATGGCAGCTATGTGCGGCGACGGAATACGTATCAAGGATGTGAGCTACGATGATTTGGGACTCATTCCATACACATTCCGTCGTCTGGGCATCAATGTGCAACGTCAGGACGACGACATCTACGTGCCCTGCCACGAGCACTACGAGATAGAGTCGTTCATAGATGGATCGTTCATGACCTTTGCCGATTCTCCATGGCCCGGCCTCACGCCCGACCTGTTGAGCGTCTTACTCGTAGTTTCGACGCAAGCAAAGGGCTCGGTGCTCATTCATCAAAAGATGTTTGAGAGCCGCCTGTTCTTCGTTGATAAACTCATAGATATGGGCGCACAGATTATTCTTTGCGATCCGCATCGAGCTGTGGTCGTGGGCCACGATAATCAGATGCGTCTGCGTGCAGGCCGCATGACATCGCCTGATATCCGTGCGGGCATCGCTTTGCTTATCGCGGCTATGAGTGCCGATGGCGTTAGCACAATCAGCAACATAGAACAGATAGACCGTGGCTACGAAGACATCGAGAGGCGCTTCAATGCACTCGGTGCATGCATCACGAGGATAGAATAACTATATATAAACATTAAACGAAAAATGATATCGGCGGACGAAGTTTACAAAATAGGCCAGCTCACCCGCACTCATGGAGTGCGCGGCGAGCTGGCCTTTCGTTTTATCGACGACGTGTGGGACCGGGTCGAGGCTGACTATCTTTTTCTTCAGCTCGACGGACTACTTGTACCCTTTTTCCTCGAGGAATGGCGCTTCCGTTCCGACGACGTGGCGCTGCTCAAGTTTGAAGACATAGATTCTGCCGATCAAGCTCAGCACATCGTGGGCGCCGAGGTCTACTTCCCAAAGCATCTCACACCTGACGATGTCGACGAACTAGAACTCGAATGGCGTCATTTCACAGACTTTGAGGTATATAATATTGATTCACAATCATCAGAGAAACTTATCGGTAAGGTTGTCGATGTGCTTGACCAGACGGCCAACGTGCTTCTTGTCGTCCTCACGCCAGCAGGTAAGGAAGTTTTTGTGCCAGCTCACGAAGATTTCATCATCCGTGCCGACCATCGCGAGCGCCACCTCTACGTCAACGTCCCCGACGAACTTCTAAATCTCAACTGTTAAGTATGTTGCGACTCAGTCGCAACAATCTACCATATATGCAAAGCACACAAAGAAAAAAACAAATAGCCATTCTCGGCTCCACAGGCTCGATAGGGCAGCAGGCCCTGCAAGTCATCAGTGAGCACCCCGACCGTTTCGAGGCACATACGCTAACGGCCAACAACCATTGGGAGCTTCTTGCTCAGCAGGCCCGACAATTCAGGCCGGCAGCAGTAGTTATAGCCAACGAGCAGCACTATGAAGCGCTCAGCCGTGAGCTCTCCGACCTTCCAATAGCCGTCTACACTGGTTCCCAAGCGCTCTGTCAGGTCGTAGAAAGTAGCGAGGTGGATATGGTGCTCACGGCTATGGTGGGGTTCGCTGGCCTGCCGCCTACGATCGCTGCCATCAAAGCCCGTAAGCCCATAGCCTTGGCCAACAAAGAGACGATGGTGGTTGCAGGCGAGCTTATCAACAGGTTGTGCCGTCAGTATGAAGTGCCCATTCTACCCGTCGATAGTGAGCATAGTGCCATCTTCCAAAGCATTATGGGAGAGGTGTCGCCCATAGACAAAATTATCCTCACAGCTTCGGGAGGCCCTTTCCGCACGTTTACCCGTCAGCAACTCGAGAGTGTCACACCGGCGATGGCATTGCGTCACCCCAACTGGGATATGGGCGCCAAGATAACCATCGACTCGGCTTCGATGATGAACAAAGGATTCGAGGTCATAGAGGCCAAATGGCTTTTCGGAGTGGAATCTGAAAGGATTCAAGTTGTAGTACATCCACAGAGCGTGGTACATTCGGCCGTGCAGTTTGCCGATGGCGCCGTGAAGGCTCAGTTAGGTGTGCCCGACATGCGAGTACCCATTCAGCTTGCTTTCTCGTTTCCCGAGCGATTACAGAGCTCTTTCGACCGTTTGGACTGGTATTCTATGCACGACCTAACCTTCGAGCGTCCCGACACAGAACGTTTCCGCTGCCTTGCTTTGGCTTACGAGGCGCTTGCCCGTGGTGGCAATATGCCCTGTATCGTCAATGCTGCCAACGAAATTGTCAACCGTGCTTTCCTCGAAGAACGTTGTCGCTTCCTCGGAATGCCCGACATCATCGAGCATACCATGCAACGCGCTTCGTTCATCAAAATCCCCTCCTACGAGGATTATCTCGCCACAGATGCAGAGGCACGTGAAATAGCAGCTTCGCTTCTCTGAACAAATAATGTTTACGGCTTAGCCATATTGCAAATTCTATAATCGTAAATAGTAAAATCGTATAATAAAACATGAGCGTTTTTTGGATTAAAACATTTCAATTATTGTTGTGCTTTGCTATACTCATTGTTCTGCATGAGGGCGGGCACTTCTTCTTTGCCAAACTCTTTGGCATAAGGGTAGAGAAATTTTTTATGTTCTTCGACTATAAGTTCCATATCTTCTCTACAAAGGATAAATGGTTTGCCCGCCTCTTTCCGCGTGTTGCAAAGAACGAAACGGAATATGGAATAGGTTGGATACCACTTGGCGGTTATGTGAAGATAGCCGGCATGATTGATGAAAGCATGGACACCGAACAAATGAAACAGCCCGTCCAGTCTTATGAATTCAGGGCAAAGCCCGTCTGGCAGCGCTTTCTGGTTATGGTGGGCGGCGTGCTTGTCAACTTCTTGCTTGCGTTGTTTATCTACGCTATGATCCTCTTTGCCTGGGGACGTGATACGCTTCCTATGAAGGGAGTCAGTCATGGCTTTGCCTACAACGAGATGGCCGAGAATTTAGGTTTCCAAGATGGCGACATCCCTTTAAAGACAGACGGAGAGATAATAGAAGGATGGGATGGTAACGTCTTCCGCACGCTCTCGGAGGCCAAAGTGGTAACCGTCCTCCGCAATGGCTCTGAAATAACGCTGACTATGCCAGAGGAAGGCGTGAACCTTCTAGATATGATAGACACAGATCCTCGCTTCATTGCTGTGAATGTGCCCTCTGTAGTTGATAGCGTGATGCCTGGCTCACCCGCCGCTAAAGTTGGAATGAAAAGCGGTGCACGAATCCTGTCTGTTGATAATTCATCCGTAGAATGGTGGGGTGATTTCGACCAAGTGATGGCACGTAAGGCCGATATTCTTGCAGCAGATTGTTCGCATGAGGATAGCGTTCGTCTGCGCACGCTTCCGCTCGTTTTTCTTAATGAAGGAGCTACAACCCCTGACACTGCACTCATCACCCTCACTGCAGACTACACTATGGGCATCTTCAAAACGCCCTATCAAATCTATTACAAAGATGCGTATGTCCATCATGATTATGGTTTCTTTGAGAGCCTGCCGGCAGGCGTCAGTTACGGATGGGAAACTCTGAAGGGCTATGTCAGCGATCTCCGCTATGTATTCACTAAGAAAGGCGCTAAGAGTGTAGGCTCGTTTGGCACCATAGGCAATCTGTTCCCCGCAGTCTGGGATTGGGGTGTCTTTTGGAATATTACAGCTTTCATTTCCATCATTCTGGCTGTAATGAATATCTTGCCTATTCCAGGCCTCGACGGAGGTCACATCTTCTTCCTGCTTGTTGAAGCTGTCACCCGCCGTCCACCATCAGAAAAATTCATGGAGCGTGCGCAGATGGTAGGTATGATCCTCCTCTTCGCCCTTATGGCATTGGCTCTTTTCAACGACGCCGTCAAGTTCCTGTTCTGACGAAAAAGGAGTTTCTCAATTAGTTGAATGGGAATCTTCAGAGGAAGTTAAAGGACTACTTCATGAAGGTACAGTCCTTACAATCCTTGATTTCTTTATAACTTAAAGAGGGGATGTGTCACGTTACTGTGAGTGACACATCCCCTCTTTCGTTGTTAAGCGTTCGGCTATTTTGATACAATCAGACAGACTGCATAGGCCGAGATTCCCTCTTCGCGACCAGTGAAGCCGAGATGCTCGGTTGTGGTAGCTTTGATGCTGATGGCATCCGCATCGATGCCCATCACCTCGGCCAGGCATTCCTGCATGGCAGGGATGTGTGGATTAAGTTTCGGGCGTTCGGCACAGACGGTGGCATCGATATTACCTATTCGATAGCCTTTGCCAGCAATCAGTTCAACCGTCTTGCGCAACAATATCTTGCTGTCGATGTCCTTGAACTCAGCGCCTGTGTCAGGGAAATGATAACCTATGTCGCGCATATTGGCAGCGCCGAGAAGCGCGTCGCAGATGGCGTGGACCAGCACGTCGGCATCTGAATGGCCCAGCAGACCAAGTGAATGTTCTATCTTTATTCCACCGAGCCACAACTCGCGCCCGGGAACTAACTGATGTACGTCGAAACCAAAACCGATTCGCATAGAGTGATGATATTGAAGTTGTGTGAAAAGTGCTTGTATAATGGCCTGAGGATGTGCAGAAAGCCCCGCAAGGGAGTAGCTTAGTTGGGATAGCCCCGGAGGGGCGAGTGAATTTAGGCAGGGGTGTAGTGAAACGGAACCCCTGTTGGGTAAGGAAAGAGTATATAGAGCCCCGTCAGGGCGGTGGAATATCTTAAGGGCAGGTCTATGATTACATCAGATGTTTTTCGTCATATTCAATCTGGTATGCATCCAAGAACTCTTTGTACTCATCAGAGAACGATTTCCGACTATGGTGTTGAGGCTGTTTTATAATGTATTGAATAACCTTCGGGACAGCTGATGCACTGACGGAAAACGCACCATAACCTTCTTGCCATGAAAAGGTTCGATAGGATGAGTCGATAGTTTTGATCCAGCGGCTGCTCTCGGCCTTGATTCTTCTGACGAAATCGGGAATAGTAAGGTTCTTTGGGATTGTCGTTAATAGATGTATATGGTCAGGCATGCCTCCTATTTGTATGGGGACACCTCCGATGGATTTTATGATACCTCCAATAAAAGGAAAAATGCGTGGAAGGTCGCAATTGCGCAGGAGTTGTCCAGTAGATTTAACGTGGAATATCAGGTGGACGTTAATTTTAAGGAATGAGTTTCCCATTGTTTTTTTCAGTCGTACCTGCGGCACTCTATTTACTATTTCTATGAGAGCAGGGGTTTCGTTTCACTGCACCCCTGCCTAAATTCACTCGCCCCTCCGGGGCTCAAAAGACGGGAAGTCCATCAGCAGCCCATTTCCTCGCATCCTATAGTTCTCAATTCTTGAGAGTAATTACTCCCCTCCCTCTGGAGGGAGGGGTCGGGGGTAGGTCTCATCTCCTCCTGCGTCCGAACAGATCTTTCATTCCATCGAGGTCGAAGCCGAGGGTGAAGCGCATGGTCTGATCGAGAGGATTAGATTCTGCTGTGGAGAAAACGTAGGCTGCATCGAGCGAGAAAACACTCATCTTGAAACCTGCGCCCGCTGTGATGTACTTACGATTACCTTTGTTGGCCGCTTCATCGTGGTAGCCTACACGGAGGAAAAAACGGTCGTTGTAGGAATATTCAGCACCTACGCTCAACTGCACTTCTTCAAGTTCTTCTTTGAAGCCGTTGGGTGCATCGTGGAAACTCTTGAAGATACCGGCTATGGGCGACACATCATAGTATTCGCGTTGGACGCGGCTTGTATATTCTTCGCCAGCTTCGCCCTCTTCCTGCTTTGGGTAGGTAGGCACAAGTAACTTGTTGGCATCTGCCGCTATGGAAAAGCGGTTGTATTCGTCGAAGGGAATGGTCAAGTTCAAGCCAAAACGCAAATTCGTTGGAATGAACTCGGCATTGTCGTCGCCACCGTAGCTGATTTTCGAACCAATATTGTTGATGTTCAATCCTATGCCAAGTCCACATTCGCGATTGCCCATCATGATATAGTTGTTGTAGTACATGGCAATATCCGCCGCGAAAGCTTTTCCTGGTGACGATTCAGAGGTGTAGTCATAGGTGATGTCCGAGTAAATGAAACGCATACCAACGCCCATCGAGAATGTTTCCGAGAGCATTCGTGAGTAGGCTGCATCAATAGCGAATTCATAGGGGTTGATGGTCATGCCCTCGATTGCTGAACCAGAAGCATTATCCCAAAGCGAAACTTCACCCAGCGAGAAATAGCGCAGCGAAGCACTGATGGCCGAATAGTCGCCTATGCGATAGAAACTGGAAACATTGGCTAAATTAATGTCGTCGACAATCTTGCGCAACCATGGTGTATAGCTGACGCCTAAGCCGGCACGACCCACGCAGAACGGATATTTGGCGGGGTTCCAGAATTGCGAGTTGACGTCGGCCTCGGTTGCTGCGCCAACGTCACCCATACCGCCGCCGCGTGCATCAGGGGCGATAGCCATGGATGTAACGCTCGTGGTTACAGGATTGAACATGTTACGCTTGTCTTGAGCCGAAACGGTAACGGCAAGGATGCAGGCTACACATGTCACGATGTATTTGACTACGTTTTTCATATTATGTATGCAAACTATTGTATATTTTATAGAACGGGTTTGGGGGCCGTTTTATTGTCTACGGTTGATAATGATTTTCTCGCTTTTCGATTTTGAGGTTATTCCATCGCAACTTACGGTGACCGTATACAGGTAAATACCGCTGCCTAAGGGGAATCCGCTGCCAGTTGTCAGGTTCCATGGCACACGGTAAAGGCCGGCAGTGCTGTTGCCATTGATTGTCTTGTGCCAAAGGTTACGGCCTGCAAAGTCGTAGACATTAATGGTGAATTGGCATTGGCTACCTGGCCGGTCGTAGCTGATAAGGAAAGCTGTCTCGGTAGTTGCAGGGTTTGATGTGGTACTCACAGCGAGGAGCTGCGGCTTGATAGAGGGGTCGGTGTTGAAGTTCAATGTTGCAGTTGAAGTGTTGCCCAGTAAATCCCATGCGCGGAATGTCAGGGAATGTCGGCCCGTCTCAAGTGTGGGAATAGGGAAGGCTACGCTGCCCGTGCTATAGTCGCCGAAAGCGCTTGTGAAATAGTCGTTCAGCGAGTAGGTCGTTGCTGCAGAGTTGTCAATGACCAGTTCAAGGTCGCGCCCCAGACCTGAGCCAAAATGGTTTATGCCGCTGGGGTCTTCAAGTTGGGCAACGAAGAGAGGAGATGTTGGGACGTTGTCTCCATCTTCGAAAGCATCGGTACCTAAATATGCTTTTATCTTCGGACCTTCATTGTCGGTGAGTGCTTCGGCGGTTCCACCCACTAAGAAATCTTCGCAATAACCGTTGGCTTCGGTTTTGTGATCGTTAGACAAGGCATAGAATATCATGCGACCTGGTTCGTCGCTATATTGGATGTCTATTGGAATCGGTACGGTAAAGCTGAAATGCCCATTAGCTATACTATCGGAGCCTTCGAAGAGGAGGTGGTCGAAGGTGTCAAACTCAAAAGGCTCATCAGCTTCGCCGTCGTTGTTGAAACATACTACACGGCGTTTGCTGTCGTAGAGGTGAGTGTTTATCACACCCTGGAAACCGTTCAGGATGTTCTTGTCGCCATCTTCTACGTGACCACTCAGTCGCACTTTTCCACCCGCTTTGAATTGGTAGTCACTTGGAATATCCGCAATAGCCTGCCCGTCGATGCTGTCCAGTATGACGTGGTTCTGGTGGCTGGCAAAACGGAGGGCGGGATCGCCTAAAAGGGCATAATGCAGTTTGTTCTGAAAGTAGTGGTTCTCTTTTCCCACAAGATTGGCTTTGCTCAGGCGTACGGCATCGCCCAAGGAAGCAGGTCGGCCACATTCATCAACTCCACAGAGGGCCTTGCAGAACTGAATGTTGAGCTCGTAGTTCTTATTGGCGTAAACCGTTCGCGCAGTACCATAGAAGGCTACAGCCCCTCCATTAGGGTTGAGGATAGTGGTTTCGCCGACATTGTCTTTCTGCGTGTCGAAAGGCATGACGTCGCATGCAGCTGTAACCCAAAGAGGCGCTCTGGGTGAAGAGAAACTGGCAAAATCTTCTAAACGTAGTACTTGCTCATGTGAGAGGCAATAGGTCGCAGCATGACCTACATAGTTGACCATGAGTGCGCCATCCTCCATCTGCCGGTTAATGATGCGCTTCACTTCAGGATAAGTGTTGCCTGTACTGGAGCTTTGACGATAATAGGCGTCCCACATCACTTTGTGGATTTCTATCTCGGGGAAGGCCTTTGAGAATTTGATGGCAACCGAATCGGTCATCCACAGATGTTGGTTGTTGTCGCCGTCGTCGCCAAGGAAGAGCGCTGTGTTCTTCCACGATCCTGCATACGTCGATTCAATATATGCTATGGTCTTGTCTACAAGTCCTTTTGCTTCAGCTTTTGTACGCACTGGGAAACGACCGATACCGAGATCGACCTTTTCGGATGTGATGTTTGTACCTTCGCCATCGTCAAGCAACCCGAAGTAGTCTTCCATTACATAGGAGTTCACGTCGTGCCATGAGTTGATGCTCTCATAGCACAAGAGAAAGTTCTCGGGCTTCTGATTAATCCAATAATTGGTAATCATGCGATTGTCCCATGCCGCATCTCCGAAGAGGAGTAGGAAACGGGGCCTGTCCTCAGGCGTGTCGGCAGCTCGGTCATAAAGCATTTTCATGAATCGCCGATAGGCTGTGGCATCGGGCGTTCCGCTTGAAAACTCATTATAGATTTGGTCCGCACGTACCACGGTCACGCGTAGGCCATCTGTTTTGCGATGTACTTCTGCCAATCGCTCAGCTTCGCTGTCGAAGATGCCGCTGGCAGGTGTGATGATAATCATGTCCTGCGGACCTAAGGCATGAAGGTCCTGATTGGGGACAGAAGTCGAAAGGGTCACTTGAGGCAAGGCACTCAGAATGTTGGCATCGAAGGCTATATAGCTGTGCGCATTGCCGTCGCCAACGATGTTGACACGATAGATATTCTTGCCATCAGCCACGCTGGTCTGGCCTTCTATGGCCATGGCCGGTTGTCCGGGCTCTGCCAGCTGCCATAGTTGTGGTTTCTGGCCCGTTGCATATTCGATGCAAAATGTCTCGCCCGTGGTTTGTGGTGACATGGTGAATTGTATCTGTGGCTTTGCTGCGTCAATTTTCATCTCACCGGTATAAGTGAGTTCGAAATAGTTGAGGCGTGCGCTGTTGCCGCTGGTTGTGCTCAATGTGATGGCAGTCGAGGTCTCGGGCGCCTTGAGATTACGGTAGGTCCTTGAGACCTGCGTCGCATAATAATACTCGCCCAAAGATGTGATGGAGAATTGTTGCAGTGGCTCTCCATTATAGGTTGGTTTCACAAGGGTTTCCTTGTCGGCCGCAGCGGTAAAGTTGATGAGGAGCGTTGCCTTGGATGAATCGTGGACATAAGTGGGCAACTGCAGTGTATAGCTTCGGCTGTTGCCGTTGGCATAGTCATAGTTTTCAAACAATTGACTACCCCCTTGGTACCATGCAAACTCCTGAGGATCGAGGGTAGCGTAAGCAGTGAAAGAGTTGACGCTGGCCTGTGAACCAGTCCAGTCAATGGCGCTGTTGAAGTTCTGCGTTTCAATGGAGGTTGTAGCCCCTTGAGTTTCGGTGACGAAGTAGTAGGCTTCACGCGCATAATGGTTGATGGCATGGAATCCCCTGCGCCAGGTCATGAGTCCGTTGGCGTAGAAAACATAGCCGTCGTTTGTAGGCAGAAGTGCCACTGGCTCAAGGTCGTCCCAGTCGGCATCTGCATCGATAATCTCGTCCTGCCGGTGGCCGCCGTAACCGTAGATTTGTATGTGGCTTGGGTCGGTGAAACCTAAAGAGCGCAACTGACTGTTGGTGATGCGGTAGAGTCCATCCTCTTTGACACAAATCTTAGCCCATTTCCCACTTGCAAGAACACTTGAGGCTACATAGCGGCCGGTAGTAGTATCCGTTGTGGCTTTCCTTTTGACGCGGAATGTCTGATGCGCAGCCTTACGGGGCGTGGCAATAATCTCAATCTTGGCGCTAAGAAGTTTCTTGAAGCTTTGCCCTTGACGTACAATAGGTACGAAACTAATGTCAAACATACCCGTTCCACGACTTATACCGAGAGAGGATTCTACGATAAGGCTGTCGGCTATCTGGTCGCTGAAGCGTTGAGCCAATTTCAATTCTCTTGCGTTCAGAGCCCCCCACTCAGGGTAACGGAGCCGCACGGAATAGGTGTACTGTCGATAATCAGTTTCCAACGGTATGACTTCCGAATAAACGGGCAGCAGACTATCCGTACACAGCTCCTGCCAGTTGAGCCGCGTAAAATCGCTCTGTGCAAGGGCGCATATCTGTCCGAAGCACAGAAGGCATGCTATAATGAGTTCTTTCCTTATCGTTTTCAATATAAGAGTGTAATGCTTTATTTGACATTAAAGTCCAGCACAGCTTCGTCTTCGAGCCATCCTGTCAGGTGATCGTCAATCTGTACCGTGCCAGCTCCGGCAGGCGTTCCCGTGAAAATGAGGTCGCCCATCTTCAGCGTGAAGAACTGACTGATGTAGCTAACCAGCTCGTCGACAGTGTGCAGCATGTCGGCCGTGTGTCCCTGTTGCACTGTCTGCCCATTGATGTCGAGATGGAAGCTAAGATTTTGGACGTCCTTTCCCAGCTGGTCCTTAGGGATGAACTTCCCGATAGCGGCAGAGCCGTCGAATCCTTTGCAGATATCCCAGGGCAACCCCTCGGCTTGCAGCTGTTCTTGTAGGTCGCGGGCAGTAAAGTCAATGCCCACGGTGACGGCATCGTAATAGCGATGTGCAAATCGCAATGGCACCGACCGCCCGAGTCTGCTGATGCGAACGACCATTTCTGCTGCATATCCGCATTGCTTTGTAAAGTCGGGGATGAAGAACGGACGGCCATGGGTCAACAAGGCAGAGTCTGCTTTGGTTGCGATGACAGGAGCCTCTGTCTTATATAACGGATAATGGAGCTTTTTATTGTGCTCTGTGTAGTTTGTTTGGCGAACTTCTGTTGCGACTGTGCTATCTGCAAGATCGCTTGCATGGCTCAGGTTGCCCCGGAAGTTCATTTCTGCTGTAAATATCTTCATGATGCGTTTGCAAAGGTAGCCTTTAATTGTAAAAAGGCAATGATTTTAGGGGCAAAAAATGACGTCAGTCATTATCAGAACCGTGAAAAAGCAGCTTTCCTTGACTTTAAATATTCATTGGTTCGGCAAAAGATTTCGGTTACGACCTTATGCGTCTAAGGACATGTCCTTATTCGATTATTGACCCGTTCTTAACAGTCCCACTTCCGGAAGCTAATTTGCTCGGCTCATGTTTTATCTGTCTTCTGTGTAATACCTATTGACGTTGTTCGCTTTTCTTGAGAACATGATGTTGCAAAGGCATGAATCGCTATCTCGATTGCCTGGAATAGCCGCAGATAGGATAAAAAAAGTCCGTCAACGGTCTAGACTGTTGACGGACTTGTATTTGAATGTATTAAGTTGGCATTCCAACGTCTCTATGTTTCGAGACAATGATGTGCCGACTTAACAGGAGTGCTTACTCGGCACGGAGGGTGAAGCGCTTGAAGGCGGTCACTGTGAGCTCCTTGTCAATGCTCTGAAGGTACTGGGCAACGGTCATGTTCTTGTCCCAGATGAATTCCTGCTCAAGGAGGCAGTTCTCCTTGAAGAACTTCTTCAGACGGCCCTGAGCGATGTTCTGAATCATCTGCTCGGGGAGGTTGGCAGCCTTCTCCTCGGCAACCTTGACCTTGAGCTCGCGCACCATCTGAGCCTGCTCGGGTGTGATCCAACCCTTAGCCATATTGCTCTCGATGTGGTCGTCGCTGTCGACGTGTGCGGGGTTGACGCCAGCCTTGCGGATAGCGGCCTCCACAGCCTTGGCGATCTGCTCTTCCTTGGTCTTCTCGA
>DGSC01000027.1 GCA_002391275.1 Prevotellaceae bacterium UBA4372
CCGCTCCAGAACTCCGAGCACATCTTGGGCGAGTTCGGACGCAGCTGGCCCAGCTTCTTGAACTCGTTGTCGATGTTGGCCCCGGTACCGAAATTCATCGTCCATGTGAGGTCATCAAGGCCGTTCTTGGTGAAATTGGAACTCCAGTCGCACTGGAAGAGCGTGAGGTCAGGGGCTTGCCATGCTTTGCGGATAATGTCGCGCATGGCGCTCATGTAAGGCTTGTCCTCGCCATAGGAGCCATATTCGTTCTCCACCTGCACCATGATGATGGGACCGCCTTTCTGGATGGTGAGGTCACGCAGCTGCTCTGCCAGCTTCGTCTCGAACTTCTCGGCGCGCTCCATGAAGAACGGATCCTGCTCGCGAAGGCGTATGTCCTTTTTCTTGAGCAGCCACCAGGGCAGACCGCCCATCTCCCATTCGGCACAGGCGTAAGGACCGGGGCGCACGATGACGTACATGCCATTCTTCTGAGCCAGTCGGCAGAAAGCAGCCACGTCATTCTGACCGGTGAAGAGGAAGTTGTCCATCTGCGGCTCGTGGAAGTTCCAGAAGACGTAGATGCAGAGCGTGTTCATGCCCAGCGCCTTGCACATCTGTATGCGTTGCTCCCAGTATTCACGCGGTATGCGTGGATAGTGCACTTCAGCAGCCTTGACGACGAAGGGTTTGCCGTTAAGTAGAAAGGTTTTGTCGCCGACTTTGAAAGAGCCGGATTGCCTGGCTGCCACAGAATCTGGCATAACAACGAAAGCCAATCCTACAACCAAGGCTAATTGCAAAAGAAAATGTTTCATGATGATAAAATGATTTATTTTTATGCTTTCTGCCGGCAAAGATAATTTTTTTGAATAATGCATCCAAAGAAAGCCCCGATAAATTTAACCTACGCACTTATATTGTATTGTTTTCACAAGCCTTTTATAAGCGCTGAAAACACAAACAGCCTGCAACATCAGCAAATGATGTTGCAGGCTGTTTTGTTGATGTGCAAAGTCTAAGGAATAATCTTTTCAACAAATTTCTACTTGCAAACAATAAAAAATAGAAATAGACGTTTACTATATGAATAAATCAACACATTAATTATATTTTCTGCCATGATGAAGAAAGGCTTTCTTTGTTTACTCTTTTGCTCTTGCTTCTTGCTTCTGATTTCTTGCCATCGCGGTGTCACCATCCATCCTTCAAAGATTACTCCCGATATGAAACGGGAATATGCGAGTGGGATTTGTGGCCTCTACGATATGCAGGTTAGAATCTTGTCATCCATACCTGGAGACAGACAGGACTTAACAGATGAAGAAGACAAGCAGAAAGAGAGCATTGAAAACCAAGACAGTACGTTTAATCTGCAAGCTACGTTTCTGGACTACGACAATGGCATGAAGCTCATCGTCCACAACTTTCCCATATCGACGCTGGCTGCAAGCCTCCCCGACACTCTTTCTTCTCTTCGCAAAGCTATAGCTGCCCTACCCGACCAGGAACTTACAATCGACTACGACTTCGGTTACGATGCTGGTGATGAAATATATATGGTTCTAAATCCACAAGAACTCAGCTTCAGTTGCCAGACTGACGACGGACAGCAACATAACCTCCGACTGCGGTTTGACACGTCGACAAATTGGATTATTGGAGCGTTCGGGGATCGAACAGTAACCGTCGACCTCGTTCTCGACCAGCGCGTTGTGTCATTCAGCGCACGAACGCTTTATGAAGACAACGACGAACTATTCAACTTCGACGAATGGGGACATGATGATTTCTATTACACCTTTCTCCGCGTGGTTGGCCGCAGCTGAAGTCTTAACAAGCCTCAAGTAGACAAGCAAAAATATCATTGAGCTCATAATACCAAGATAGCTAAGCACTATCATAACGTTTCTGTTCTCAATTTTTTTGCCCAGATTGTCTTTTCTACCATCGCCATACTCTGTCCGTGGCCGTCAAGGATTGGGCTCGTCCCAAACCTTTGTTTCAGTACAACGCAAGTCGATCTTCTGCCCTCCTACAGTGGCCATGAAATCGCCTGCTTCGAGACGCCACTTCAGTTCAGGATCAACGAAAGCGAGGTCTTTAGCAGCAATGTGCAATGTTACGGTCTTTTGTTCACCTGCTTTTAGCGACACTTTGTCGAAAGCCCGCAGGCGTGTATTGTCAGGCGTGAGCGAAGCCACGAGATCGCTGACATAGAGTAGCACAGCTTCCTGCCCCTCTCGTTCACCTGCATTCTTCACATCAACCGTAAAAGTCAGTGAATCCGCAGCCGTGAACTGGGCTTTGTCGACCTTGAAATTGGAATACGTAAACGTTGTGTAAGACAGGCCATGACCGAAAGGCCACTGTACATCCATTACGGCATCGTAGTTGTAATTGCCTGCCATCTGCCCCATGTTTTCACACGGTTTATAATCATAAGTGACAAGTGTACCCGGATGTTTGGGATAGGTATAAGGCATTCGGGCACTGAAATTGGCATCTCCAGCCAAGAGGCGTGCCAAGGCAGGACCGCCATAGTTGCTTGGAAGGAAGGTGTGAACAGCAGCTGTGCACAAAGGTTCTATGTCGCCGAGAATGCGTGGTCGTCCTTCAGTCAGGACAAGGACAATAGGTTTTCCTGTGGCTGACAACGAACGTACGAGCCGACATTGGTTAGCACTGAGACTCAAGTCGTCGATATTCCCCGTCGTTTCGCAATAGCTATTCTCTCCGAGACAGGCTATGATGACGTCCACGCCTTGCGCTGCAGCAACGGTTGCTGCGATATTTGTCGCATTGTCACGATCAAAATGCTCATCGCTCCAGGTTACACCTTCTACACAACGTACATTGCCTTCACCAAATCGTTGGGCAATGGCTTGTGCGAATGTCGGGTAATCTCCCATTTTGGGTGCCAGCATGTTGGTTCGCTCACCCTGCCAAGTGTAGGTCCAGCCGCCATTCTGTCCACGAAGATTATTGGCATTGGGTCCGCACACCAGTATGCGCGTACCTTCTTTCAAGGGTAAAAGCCTGGTGCCAGAACCTTCTTGTAAACCTTCATTCTTCAGCAGCACCATACTTTCCTCTGCCATTTTCTGAGCTTCCTCAGCGAAATCCTGACAGCCAAACTGCGGAAAAGCTGTAGCCAGTTGCTCAGGTGTAAGATCCCAGGTATGACTATCGTTAAGTCCAAGACGCACTTTCAGCCTCAGTATGCGACGTACAGCATCATCGATACGCTCCATCTTAACCCGTTTTTCATCTACGAGTTCGTGTAAGAGGTCGCAGAAATCCACCTCATAGGGCACCATGGACATGTCTATGCCTGCATTAATAGCAAGCTCAACGGCATCCTTCTTGGTGGCAGCTATATGGTCGCGCGTACATAAATTATTAATGTCTGCCCAATCTGTCCCTATCATGCCATCCCATCCCAGCTCGTCTTTGAGCCAGACAGTAAGCAGTTTGTGGTTGGCATGGAAAGGTATTCCGTCGTTGACACCCGAGTTGACCATCAATGAGAGGGCACCCGCTTGAATAGCTGCGCGAAAAGGTTGGAAGAACTTTTCGCGCAGCTCGCGGTCGGTAATGCTTGATGGTGTACGGTCACGCCCTGTACGCGGCACGCCATAAGCCATATAGTGCTTGATACAAGCGGCTACGTGCTTACCATCAATATGGTTAGGGTCATTGCCTTGAAAGCCAAGCACAGCCTGTCTTGCCATCTCCTGACTGAGGTACACGTCCTCACCATAACTTTCCCACATGCGACTCCACAAGGGATTGCGTCCAAGGTCCATGACTGGAGCATACACCCATGGAATGAGACATGCCCGACTCTCGTAAGCAGCAATCTCGCTCACGCGATGTGGGATGGCGCGGTTGAACGATGCCGCCTGCCCTATTTCTTGGGGAAACAAGGTCGCTCCCCAGGTGTAAGAAGCCCCGTGAATCTGGTCTACACCGTAGATTTGCGGCACGCCGGCTTGAGCGTCCATCGACAAATGGTTCAGCCGGCGTATCAGTTTCGACCATACCTCAGGAGTCTGCGCTGTGCCTTTGGGAACATTGAGGATTGAACCTACCTTGTACTTTTCGAGCACGTTCTTCAACGCCTTCTCGTTAAGGACGAAGGAATCTTGCACGCCCATGTCGGTGATGACGTCAATGGTAATCTCACACATCTGCCCGATTTTCTGTTCGAGCGTCATCTGGCTCAAGAGTTTTTCCACCTGTGCTTCTACTTCATGATCCGGAGTTATAGCACAGGCCGAGTCAGCATGATGCATGCATGAAATCATTGACGCCAGTGCCACAGCCCATGCGGCAAAGGCTGTCAAGACATTGGTTTTCATAACGGAAAGTAACTTAGCGTTGTTTCTTTTTACCCTTCTTATTATAGAACTCCAAGCCACGTTTCACATTCTCGATAACGGCCGTAGAACTATACGTGGCTCCCGTCGCAACATCCACTTTTAATGTTGCAGCTTTCTTTGCCGTAAGTCCGTTCCACTTCTGCAGAAGGTCGCGCTTTACAAGTGCGAAATATTTAGGGGTCTCGTAGTTCTCGAGGGGTTCTATTTTCTCAACCGTTCCTGCTTTAATGTATATTTTTAGTGGTGTAGGGCCTACATATCCTTCCACATCTGTCGCAAGAGTCGACGTGTTGATGACTGTAGCCCCTTTCTCTTTCGTCAGGATTTCATCGGCTTGTGTGAAGCCCAACAGGACGAAAGCCACCACGCCAAAGGGTAGAGCAGCAAATTGCTTTATTTTCATTTTCAGGCAATTTTGAGGAAGTAATCAATATCCTGACGCTTAAGCGTTGTACTCCTGCCACGACTTGATCTTGATATCCTGGAGGTTCATCGTAGTGAACGCTTCGATGAAGGCTTTGGCCAAACGGGTGTTGGTCATCAGGGGGATGTTGTGGTCAATGGCTGCACGGCGTATGCGATAGCCGTTGGTGAGTTCGCGACGCGTACGGTTCTTGGGCACATTGACGATGAGATCGAACTTGTGCTGTGCAATAAGGTGAATGACGTTCTGGTCATCGTCCTCGTCGGGCCAGCTGACAGAGCGGGCAAAGACGCCGTTCTCATTCAAAAAGGCTGCCGTGCCTGCCGTGGCATATACATCAAGTCCCTTGCGAACGAGCTGGCGGGCGGGTTCGAGCAGGTCGAGCTTACCCTTGGCACCGCCTGAGGAGATGAGCACGGCCTTCTTGGGCAGACGGTAGCCGGTGGCGATGAGGGCGTTGAGCAAGGCTTCGTGCATGTCGTCGCCGAGGCAGCCGACCTCGCCGGTGGAGCTCATGTCGACGCCGAGCACGGGGTCGGCATTCTGCAGACGTGCGAAGGAGAACTGACTGGCCTTGACGCCGATGCGGTCGATGTCGAACTCGCTCTTCTCGGCGCGCTGGTAGGGGGCGTCGAGCATGATCTTGGTGGCCGTCTCGATGAAGTTGCGCTTCAGGATCTTCGACACGAAGGGGAAGGAGCGGCTGGCACGCAGGTTGCACTCGATGACCTTGACCTCGCGGTTCTTGGCGAGGAACTGAATGTTGAAGGGTCCGCTGATGTTGAGCTCGGCAGCTATCTTGCGGGCAATCTTCTTCATCTGGCGGATGGTGGAGAAATAGACGTTCTGAGCAGGGAAGACCATGGTGGCATCGCCGGAGTGTACGCCGGCATACTCGATATGCTCCGAGATGGCGTACTCGACGATCTCGCCCTTGTCGGCCACGGCGTCGAACTCAATCTCCTTGGTCTCGGTCATGAACTTCGAGACGACGACGGGGAATTCCTTCGAAACCTCGGTGGCCATATTGAGGAAGCGCTCCAGCTCGTCGTCGTCGTAGCAGACGTTCATGGCAGCCCCCGAGAGGACGTACGACGGACGGACGAGGACGGGGTAGCCCACTTCGGCGACGAACTCCTTGATATCGTCGAGCGAAGTGAGGGCACGCCATGCGGGCTGGTCGATGCCGAGCTTGTCGAGCATGGCCGAGAACTTGTCGCGGTTCTCGGCACGGTCGATGTCGACAGGCGATGTGCCGAGCACGGGCACGCCTTGGCGATGGAGTTTCATGGCCAGGTTGTTGGGAATCTGTCCGCCCACGCTGACGATGACGCCGCGAGGCTGTTCGAGGTCGATGACATCGAGCACGCGCTCCAAGGTGAGTTCGTCAAAGTAGAGGCGGTCGCACATATCGTAGTCGGTCGATACGGTCTCGGGGTTGTAGTTAATCATGATGGACTTGTACCCGAGCTTGCGCGCCGTGTTGATGGCATTGACCGAGCACCAGTCGAACTCGACCGAAGAGCCTATACGGTAGGCACCTGAGCCGAGCACGACGACCGACTTCTCATTATTATAATAATTAATGTCATGAGCAGGCTGGTAGGGCTTGCCATCGGGCGCTGCGAAAGCCGGCACATGGGTGTAGGTGAAGTAAAGGTAGTTGGTCAGCTCGGGGTGCTCGCTGGCCACAGTGGGAATGCGCTTCACGCTGGGAAGTATGCCACGCTGCTTGCGATGGCGGCGCACTTCGAGGTTCTCTTTCTCGAGGCTGCCGCTGCCGGGCTTGAGCACGAAGCGGGCAATCTGGAAGTCGCTGAAGCCGGCCTGCTTCACTTCGAGCAGGAACGCGTCGGGCAGTTCGTCGAGCGAGTTGTAGCCCTCGAGCTGATGCTTGAGGTCCACGATGTGCTTCATGCGGGTGATGAACCAAGGATCAATCTTCGTGAGCTGCTCGATGCGCTCCACGGTGTAGCCTTCCTCCAGGGCCTGTGCTATGGCAAAGATGCGGAGGTCGGTGGGGTTCTCAAGGGCGTCGTCGAGGTCGTCGAAGTGGGTGTGCTCGTTGCCTACGAAACCGTGCATGCCCTGTCCGATCATGCGCAGGCCCTTCTGCAGCATCTCTTCGAAGGAGCGGCCGATGCTCATGATCTCGCCTACCGACTTCATCGAGCTGCCTATCTGACGGCTCACGCCGGCAAACTTGGTGAGGTCCCAGCGCGGAATCTTGCAGATCATATAGTCGAGCGAGGGGGCTACGTAAGCCGAGTTGGTCGTGCCCATCTCGCCAATCTGGT
>DGSC01000061.1:0-2099 GCA_002391275.1 Prevotellaceae bacterium UBA4372
CGAACTGGAACTCCTGGTCGACGAGACAGCTCTCCTTGAGGAACTTCTGCACACGACCCTTGGCGATGTTCTCGATCATAGGCATCTTCAGCTGGGCCTCACCTTCGGCCTTTGCCTCTTCCTTGATCTTGCGAGCCTCGTCGGCCTGCTCCTTGGTGAGCCAACCCTTAGCCATGTTGCTCTCGATGTGGTCGTCGCTGTCTACGTGTGCAGGGTTGACGCCAGCCTTGCGGATAGCAGCCTCAACGGCTTTGGCAATCTGCTCTTCCTTGGTCTTTTCGATAGCTACGCGGAGTTCGCTGTCGATGACTTCCTGAGCGACATTGCTCTGGTCTACGGCAACGGGGTTGGCACTGGCAACCTGCATGGCTACGTTCTTGCCTACGGTAGCATCTTCTGTGCACTTGTTCAAGGCAACCATGGTGCAGAGCGTGTGCTTGTTCTGGTGGTCGTAAGAAGCGATGCACTCACCTTCGATGACGCTGTAGCCATCGAGCTCCATCTTTTCGCCGGTGATACCGCTGCGGTCTACGACAGCATCGGCCACGGTTGTGCCATTCAAGGGAAGGGCTTTAACCTCGTCGAGTGTCTTGCAGCGTGCAGCTACAGCAGCGTCGAGGATGTCCTGTGTGAGCTTAACGAAGTCGGCGTTGTTAGCTACGAAGTCGGTTTCGCACTTCAAGGCGATGATAGCAGCGAAATTGCCATCAACCTTCACCAGTACGCAACCTTCGCTGGCTTCGCGGTCGCTACGCTTTGCAGCTACTGCCTGACCCTTCTTACGGATAATCTCGATAGCGGGGTCAATCTCGCCATTGGTCTCTTCGAGGGCCTTTTTGCAGTCGGCCAGACCTGCGCCAGTCATTTCGCGCAGCTTTTGTATATCTTTGATTGATACAGCCATTTTTGTAGATGAAATAATGAAAGAATGAAAAGTGAAAAATAAATTTTAGCTGTTCGGCCTGTAGGGGAGTCTGCAAAGAAAGTGAAGAATGTCAAGTGATTTTTCACTTTTCATTCTTTCACTTTTTTGTTGATGACTCGCAGGCCAATTCAGCTTACTCCTCTACGGGAGCCTCAGCCTCTGTTTCCTCAACGCGTGCGCTCTGCTTAGCAGCTTTCTCCTGCTTTTCGGCAGCAGCCTCAGCGTCTACGCGCTCAGCCTTACGCTCCTCGAGACCTTCGGCGATGGCAGCGCAGCAAGCTTCGAGAATTACTTCTACAGACTTGTTGGCGTCGTCGTTAGCGGGAATTACGAAGTCTACGTTTGAGGGATCGGAGTTGGTGTCAACGATACCGAACACGGGAATGCCAAGGCGGTTGGCTTCGCGAACGGCGATTTGCTCTTTCAGCACGTCAACGACAAAGAGAGCTGCGGGCAGACGTGTGAGGTCGGCAACGCTACCGAGGTTCTTCTCGAGCTTAGCGCGCTGGCGGCTCACCTGAAGAGCCTCGCGCTTGCTGAGGTTGGCGAAAGTGCCGTCGGCGGTAAGCTTGTCGATGTTGGCCATCTTCTTCACAGCCTTGCGGATTGTGGCGAAGTTGGTGAGCATGCCGCCGGGCCAGCGCTCGATGACGTAAGGCATGTTGATAGAAGTAGCTTTCTCAGCTATAACGGGCTTGGCCTGTTTCTTAGTAGCAACAAAGAGAATCTTGCGGCCGCTCTTGGCGATGTTCTTAAGAGCCTCAGCAGCCTCGTCGATCTTTACCACGGTCTTGTGGAGGTCGATGATATGAATGCCATTCTTCTCCATGAAGATGTATGGAGCCATGGCGGGGTTCCACTTGCGCTTGAGGTGACCGAAGTGGCAACCTGCCTCAAGCAGTTGGTCGAAATTAGTTCTTGACATAATTGTTTTTTAGTTGATGAGTTGACCTGTTAACAAGTTCTTCGCGGCGAAGCGAGCTGTGCTCGGACGGGCATGTTGTCTGTCATCTTGTTAATCTTTCAACTCGGGTTGGTTTACTTTCTTTTTTGTTGTTTCTCAACCAACCTCACGGTAGTCCTCGGGGAATCCGTAAGGTTTAGATACTAAACGCAATCTATGCAGCCCAGCAAACTGGTGCCGATATCTTAACGTTTGCTGAACTGGAAGCGA
>DGSC01000061.1:2180-12289 GCA_002391275.1 Prevotellaceae bacterium UBA4372
CTGGCTTTTTACGCTCAACCTCACGGGGATCACGTGTCATGAAGCCATTAGCACGGAGGGCTTTTTTGTCTTCGGCATTGATTTTTACGAGTGCACGGGCGATAGCGAGGCGGAGAGCCTGGCTCTGACCTGTGTAGCCGCCACCGAAGAGGTTTACTTTGATGTCGTATTTCTCTGTGACGTCAAGCAGAGCAAGGGGCTGCTTAACGACATACTGAAGGATTGAGCTGGGGAAGTACTCCTGAAGGTCCTTCTTGTTGATGGTGATTTTGCCAGTGCCCTCTGAGAGGTAAACACGGGCAACGGCGCTCTTGCGGCGACCTAAAGCGTTAACTACTGCCATTTCTGCTTATTTGTAGAGGTTAATATCAATGGCCTTGGGGCTTTGAGCCTCATGCTTGTGCTCAGGACCCTCGTAGATGTAGAGGTTGGTGAGCAGGCGAGCGGCCAACTTGTTTTTGGGTAACATGCCTTTTACGACGCGGCGCACGAGCTTCTCGTAGCCGTTGGGCTTAGCGATGATGTCAGCGGGTGTGCTGGCCTTCTGTCCACCGGGGTACATGCTGTAGCGGAGGTAGACGCGGTCGGTCATCTTCTTACCGGTGAGCTGAATCTTGTTGGCATTTACGATGATTACATTGTCGCCACAGTCTACGTGCGGAGTAAACGATGGCTTGTACTTGCCACGCAGCAGTTTGGCTACTTTCGAAGCCATGCGGCCGAGAACCTGATCGGTAGCGTCAACGACTACCCATTCCTTCTTGGCTGTAGCTTTGTTGGCAGAAATGGTCTTGTAACTTAAAGTGTCCATTTTTCTGTTTTGTACTTCTGTTTGTTACTACTAATATTATTAATGTGTCTCTTTAGCCGGGCTTGCACCGGCACGCTTTTTTGCATTCTGCGATTCACTAACCGCTTTCACAGGCCAATGAGAAAAGCTATTAACACGCAGAAAAAGAGCACCTTAAGGGTGACTCTGATAATAATCGGCTTGCAAAGGTACTGCTTTTTCGTGAATTGACAAGTTTTTTTGCCGATTTTTTTGTTTGGAGCACATTGATTATTAAATAAAAAACTCCCCTACAAGTATGCGGTGGGTGCTTGTAGGGGAGGGTAGTGGTCAGAATCCGATACGCGGTCGGGGCCGCGGAACATCTATGGGCTGTATGTCGGCCGGGGTGAGTAGCAGCAGTTGCTTGCTGTCGGTAGGGCTTTCGCTGACACAGCGGCGGGCATGTCGGATGTAGATGCGCTCCAGCTGGTTGGCTACGAAGCGGGCATTGCCCCACGATTGCGGGTCGCGCTGCTTGTAGGCTGATGCGAGCATGTCCTTGAACTTCTGCCAGGCATCTTCGGTGAAGCTGTACTGGTACTCGCCAATGCGGCGGGAGGTGATTTCGATGAGCTCGTCGACGGTGAAGTCGTTGAACTCGAAACGGTTGGGGAATCGTGAGGTCAGTCCTTGGTTTGTGTCGAGCAGTTGCATCATCGGTTCCCTGTAGCCGCAGAGTACTACGGCGATGTCGCGCTGCTTCTCGTCGGCCAGCACCTCCATGAGCAGCTGCAGCACCAGTCGTCCTGGGTCTTGTTCGTGCTTGCTTACGAGCAGGTAGGCCTCGTCGATCATCAGCACGCCTCCTTTTGCCAGCTCAAGTGCATGGCGTACATTTGATTCTTCGTCGCCCCAACGCGAGCCAACGAATGTGCTGCGGTTGGCTACTACGACGTGCCCTTTCGACAGGACGCCTGCCTCGTGAAGCAGCGACCCGAAGATCTTGCAGACGGTGGTCTTGCCTGTGCCGGGCTGTCCGAGGAAGATGCTGTGGAGCGACACTTCGTGTGTCTTTGCCCCAGGGAAGGCCGTTCGTACCATCGCGTTGTAGCGGTTCAGTGCCAAGAGCTCGTCGATACGTGCCTTGATGTCTGCGCAGCCGACGAGTTTGTCTAACTCGTTTCGCGGGTTGGGCAGTGGCTGCAGGATGGTCACCTTAGCCTTGAATTTGCTTTGCGAATCCTCAAGGTTGGGTTCGGCAAGGTCTGTGCACAGTTCACTGTTGGAAATCGCTGTGTCTGCGTTATCATTTTCTGCATGGTCTGCGTCGTTTTCACCGACGTTGCCTGTGGATGTGCCGCAGATGTCTTCGTCGCATTCTGCCTCCTTTTCGGTTGGGCTGTTGATGAAGTCGTCAATCAGCTCTTGGAGAATGCTGTCGGTCTCCGTCTCGTGGGCAACCTCTGTGGCTTTAGGGTCAGGTCGTTTCACGATGCTTTCGATGGCTGCCATGATGTTGGGGCCATAAGGAAGGTCGTCGTCGGTGTTGACTTCCACCCTCCATCGCTTGAGGCCTTTCAAGTTGTCGATGACTGAGATGTCCTGATCCTCCCATTCTTCTTTCATGTCGTCGGCATTGAGGAATTTGCTTTCCGATAGCAGTACGCCCCACAGATCGAATGTGTCGATGTGTGCTTCCCTCAGTTTCATCTTGATCAGCCTGATGCTTTCAACGAGTTGCCACACGGGGCTTACGCGATGGCTTTCCTCGGTGAAGTAGAGTGGTACTTCGCCGTGGACGTATCTCTCGTCGGCCAATTCGTCAAGGTTGCCATAGTTGTCGATGCAAACCACTACGATGCATGCTTTGTGGACGTAGACGTAGATATCGTTGTTCTCCAGAAAAGGGCTTATGCCTTTCAGGTGAACAGAGTAGACGGCATAGTTGTCTGCAAGTCGGTCAAGGTGTCTTTCGATTGAGGCTCGGCTTTGCTTGCGAAAGCCGTCGATAAGTCTGTAAGTGTTCTCCATAATCAAATCTGAAATCATTCATCAAAGATGTAAATCACATACGTAAAGCCCTTACGGATAAGGGCGCAAGAGAGAACGGGCCAATGCTTGCGCACGAGCCCGTAGTATCCATAGAGATTTCAGTGTCTGTAATCCCTATCACAAAAAACGACCGTTGTACAATAAATCAAAGAGCGCACATCAACCCCGCTTCAGGAACGCACAAATGACAGCGTCGCCAAGCAAATGCTTCGCGAGGCCGCGGCACGGCTGCCGAGCTGGTTAATGCAGTTACTTCTCATGTACAGAAAAAATGTTTTTTGTGATAGTTCGTGTCTTTCGACGGCCCAAAAGTAGATGATTTTCTGCACCAGGCCAAGGCTTTTTCATGGATTCGTCGGTTTTTAACATTTCTAAAGCCTTTTTTGTGTTTTTAGCTCAAATAAATCACCTTTCATCGTTCCCCGTTCACCATTTCTTTGTACCTTTGCGCCCACAATCCGAAGGCTGCACTGAGCAGTCGAAACTCATTTCCTGAAGATTATGTCTAAGAATAGATTCTTTCAGATAGCCTTTCTGGCGGCTTTGTCGGCGGCGATGTTTCTCTCTTCGTGCAACAAAGGAGAGACGTATGCCGACCAGAAGAATAAGGAGCGCAAGGCCATCAACTCTTTTCTCAACCGCGACGTGGCCTTGCTGACCAACGATGGCGACACGGCCATCCATGTAGGTCACATCAATGTCATTAGCGAAGCGCAGTTCTTAAGTCAGGACAGCACCACGGACGTCAGCAAGAACGAGTACGTCTTGTTCTCCGGAACGGGTGTCTACATGCAGATTGTGCGTAAGGGCGCCGGCGAGAAATTGCAGCATGGGCAGTCGAAACGAGTCATTGTCCGGTATCTTGAGTACAATATCCTTACCGACAGCATACAGTCGCGCTCCGATGTGCTGTACTATTCTACTACTCCCGACATCATTGACATCTCTAATTCCTATGGCACTTTCACGGCCTCGTTCAACACCGCGAACGGCGGCGGAGCTTTCTACCGTATCTACAACTCTACGGTGGTGCCGAAGGGATGGCTGGTTCCGTTCACATACATCCGTATTGGCCGTCAGGTGAATGCCGACGACAAGATTGCCAAGGTGCGCATGATTGTACCACATTCCCAGGGGCAGGCCAATGCGCAGTCGGGCGTGTACCCGTGCTTCTACGAGATTACGTTCCAGGAGATGCGCGACTGAGACGGACGTAATCCGTCTTCACGATCGGATTCTCGTAGGCCGCCACTTGCTCCTTCCGCAAACAGATAAAAGGCCATCGGAGAAGACGACTCGGTTAAACAGAAAATGGGGATATGCCAACCGTTTTGGTTGACATATCCCCATTTCTTTGTTTGGTTGCGAATCAGTAAGGCGAGACGAAGGGAAGGGCCGTTCCACAATCATTTGATGGGAGATTGTGTCGTGCTCGTCTGATGCGTTGTTGCAGGATGATGACCCGTCTTGACCCTTGTTTCATTTTTGTTTCTGTAGGCTGCTTGGGCAAACACGAACAGGAGCTCTTCCCGATGCACCTAAGAGAATTGGCCGATGCACCTAAGAGAATTGGCCAACACGCCTAAGAGAATTGGCTGATGCACCTAAGAGAATTGTTCAACGTGACCAAGAGTGTGGCAAAGGTTCACATTACTTCGATGATGTCGCGTATATCTGTTGTGTAGAATGGCGAACGGAGGGTGTGCAGGATGCTGTTGCGGAAAGTCGTGGCTTTGCCCGTTGTGGGGTCAGGCGCACGCATGGCACTGGCCAGTTGCAGGCTTTCGTCGCCGAGGCTATGGTTCACCTTGTCGGCCACGAGAGACAGCTTCGTGAATTTCTGTTTCAGCTCGATGGGCGTGTCGAGGAAGCTCGTTTGCATCTCGTCGGCTGGCACTGTGCCGCTGACGACGACGCCGGCACGTTTCCATTGGTAGCCTTTGCGCAGACAGGTGTCCAAGGCTCGGAGCGCAGCAGCCGTGATTTCGGGGTCGGACAAGGCCGGTGCGGGCAATGCTATGGTATGCGAGAGACTGCTCTGGGCAAGGTCGTCGCGGAAAGGGTTCGTAGAGATGAATGTCGTAACGTATTGTGCCATGCTGCGTTGTTGCCGTAGCTTGAAGGCACAACGGGCGGCAAACGACGAAATGGCCACAGCCAGTTCGTCCCTCGTTGTCAGCATCTTCGGAAAACTGCGACTGGTGCAGATGGTTTGCTTGCGTGGCAGGTGCTCCAAGGCTATGCAGTCGCGTCCGTGCAGTTCCTGCCACGTTCGCAGGCCGGTGACGGTCATCGCACGCCTAACACTCTCGGCATCCATCTGTGTGAAGTCGAGCGCCGAGCGTATGCCTGCCGCTTCAAGGCGCATGGCCGTGCGGCGTCCTATGCCCCAGACATCAGCTACGGGGAACATGGCCAGCGCCTTCTGCCGCCGTTCTTCCGTGTCGATGACACAGCACTTGCGGTAGCCGGCATAGCGCTTGGCAAACTTGCTGGCCACCTTCGCCAACGTCTTCGTGGGGGCTATGCCTATGCTTACGGGCATACCTGTCCAGCGCCGCACCTTGGCTGCCAGCGCTTCGCCCCATGCCTTGACGTCCGTATCGCTGTATTGCGACGAGGGAAGCGTCAGAAAGGCTTCATCGATACTATATATAAATATGTCGGGCGCGCTCGCGCGTAAAAGGCTCATCACCCGGGCCGACATGTCGCCATAGAGCGTGTAGTTGCTGCTCAGGGCATGAATCTCCTTTCCGGGAAAACGCTCTGCCAACTGGTAGAACGGCAAACCCTCGGGCACCCCCAGTGCCTTAGCCTCAGGAGAGCGGGCCACGACGCAGCCGTCGTTGTTCGAGAGTACGACTACAGCCTTGCCTTCGAGCGCCGGATTGAATACCCGTTCGCACGAGACATAGCAATTATCGCAGTCGACGAGAGCGTACATCATCTCTTGGTTTTGTCGGCAAAAATACATATTCTTTTCTAAACCCAAGCCAATCGGGCACATGTTTTTCGGTTGCATGACGCTATAGGCCCAAGGGCGCGTCAATAACCCTGAAAGGTTTTGGCAGATGAGGCCAAGCGCTTGTAGGTGAAAACAACTGGCTTTGCCTCCGGACGCTTGACCTTGTGCTTTATTATGACTGACCTCATCCCTTGGAGTGGCCGTCAGCATCGCAAATTGTACCCTGACACATTTTTGCCAACGGCAATGTCCATGCTGAAAAATTAACGGTGTGGGCAATAAAATCCGAAGGCAATGTCGTGCATAAGGCATATTTTGATTACCTTTGCCGTCGAAAAGATGATCTGCGATATGCCTAACGAAGTAGAATTTCTTACCATCGAAGTGGGCCCCGAAGTCTCGCTCCCGTTCTTTCCCGAGGGCATAAGGGCGGGCTTTCCCTCGCCTGCGACCGACTATGAGGAAGAGTCAATCGACCTCAACCGCGAGCTCATACAGCATCGCGAGGCCACGTTCTATGCCCGCGTCAAGGGCGAATCGATGGTGGAGGCGGGAATCATGCCGGGCGATTTGCTCGTGGTGGATCGTGCCGTCGAGCCGCAGCACGGCGACATCGTCGTAGCTTTTGTGGGCGGCGAGGACGAGGGCTTTACCATAAAGGAACTCGACCTCTCGGAAAAGGACCGAGGCACGGTGTGGCTTGTACCTCACAACAAGAGCTACAAGCGTATACGAATAACGCCCGAACAATCGGGCGTTATCTGGGGAGTGGTAACCTATTGCATACACAAGAGCCTGAACCGTACACGCTGATTATAAGACAATGTGTTAAACATTGATTTCCAACTGTGCAGCCGAGTCGGCCTGAGTCGGGCAACCTTATAGGGCCAGTGCCTGCATTCAACAAGTTAACCTTTATTATTTCTGCGTATAAAGCGCATGCGCGCTTGACCACTTTTCGTGTATCAGCTATTCTTTAGGGCTTAGACCCATAGCCAGGGCTTTGCGGTCGACAAAGGCCAGGGCGGCATCGTGCTCGTTGGGAATCACGCCGTCGAGGATGGCGTCTTTGACAGCCTCTTTGAGCACGCCAACGGGCCGCGAAGGTGTGAGACCATAGCGCTCCATGATTTCGTCGCCCGTCACAGGCGGCTGGAAATTGCGGATACGGTCGCGCTCCTCAAGGTCGACGAGCTTTCGGCGTACAAGCTGGAAATTGTCGAGGAAACGCTGCTTGCGTTGCTCGTTCTTCGACGTGATGTCGGCCTCGCACAGCAGCATAAGATCGTCAATATCATCGCCAGCCTCAAACAAAAGTCGGCGTACGGCCGAGTCGGTTACCTCATCGTCGGCGATGGCAATAGGTCGCATGTGCAAGCTTACAAGCTTTTGAACATATTTCATACGCTCATCCATCGGCAGCTTCAGCCTTCGGAAAATTTGAGGCACCATCTTCTCGCCTATATAATTGTGGTTGTGGAAAGTCCACCCTTGAACTGGGTCCCAACGTTTCGAGCGCGGTTTGCCTATGTCGTGCAGCAAGGCTGCCCAGCGCAACCAAACTGAAGCCTCCAATGTATCTTTCTGCAAGGGAGTATTCTTGTCTTCGCCTGTGGCTTCTGCTTCAGCTTCTTCGCTTGCAGATGAGAGTTGCTCGCGTTGCTTTTTCACGACATTCGTCAACACCTCAAGCGTATGCCAGAAATTGTCCTTGTGGGCGCGTCCGCCTCGGGATTCAACTCCTTGAAGAGCTGCCAACTCGGGGAAGATGAAGTCGAGCAGGCCGCACTGGAACAAGAGTTCCCATCCGCGAGCCGGAGCATCTGAAGCCATGATCTTCTGGAGTTCGTCGGCTATGCGCTCGCCTGAGATGATGCTGATGCGTTCACGGTTGCGGTGGAGCGCCTCGAAGGTCTCAGGCTCTATCTCAAAGTTGAGCTGTGTGGCAAAACGTATGGCACGCATCATGCGCAGAGGATCGTCGGAGAAGGTCACGTCAGGGTCGAGGGGCGTGGCAATGATGCGGTCTTCGAGATCCCAAATGCCATTGAACGGATCCACGAGTTCGCCGAAGCGTTCGCTATTGAGGCACACGGCTAAGGCGTTGATGGTGAAATCGCGACGCTGCTGATCGTCCTCAAGAGTGCCGTCCTCGACGACGGGCTTGCGCGAGTCGTGGCTATAGCTCTCGCGGCGGGCGCCTACGAACTCCACTTCCAGATTCTTGCCCTTCACCTGTGCTGTGCCAAAGTTGCGGAAGACACTCAGATGAGCGCCTCGGCCCAAACGCTTGCACACAGCCTTTGCCAACTCGATGCCGCTGCCTACGCACACCACGTCGATGTCCTTCGACGGCCGCTCAAGAAATAAATCGCGGACGTAGCCTCCCACGACATAACATTCCACGCAGAGGTCGTCGGCCGCTTGACCGATAGTGTGAAAGATGGGGGCCGACAGGAGTTCTGTGAGTTGCTGGCGAGAGAGTTGACGCATGGGAACTGTAGGATGGATTACTGATGGCGAATTCCGAATTCCGAAAGACGAATCACCGATGAAGAATGATGAAAAGTGAAAGTTTAAGGCGATAGAGAGTTTAAGCCTTGTTAAAATCGATGCAAAAGTAATAAAAAAGGTTGAGTAATGGCGGACGAAAGCTGAGTTTTTTAAATAAACTTGTACTTTTGCAGTTAAGATGATACGCCAAGCATACATATTAATTGTATTGACGGGAATGGCCGCAGCCTTTACGTCGTGCAAATCGACCGAAGAGGCTTCGGAACTGATGGCCGAGGTGCAGCTCGATGAAGCGCGACAGCTCATGAGCAGCAAGCAGTTTGCAGCCGCGCGCGACACAATCATGAGCCTGAGACGTCAGCATCCCACTGCCCTTAATGTGCGGCGGGCTGCTATACTGACTCTCGATAGTGTGGAGCTGATGGAGACCCGCGACAGCATAGAGCGCTACGAGAGGCTCCTGCACGCCGAACAGGAAGCTTTCGAGCTGATGCAACCTCGAATCGAGGGTAAGACGAATGAGGCATACTATGTCCAGCAACGTCGCCTTTTCGAGATGCGGCAACATTTCGATGAATTGTGTGCCAAGGCCAAGTTCTATGTCCGCAAACTCGATATTGATGCAGCTGGAGAACGTTAATGATAAAGAGAAACAAAAAAGGCTCCGCAACGTGTGTTGCGGAGCCTTTTTTGTTGTTATGTTTGGATGATGGCTTAGAACGCTGCGTTCTTCGGCGTGCGGGGGAAGGGGATAACGTCGCGGATGTTCTGCATACCCGTGACGAACAGGATGAGACGCTCGAAGCCAAGGCCAAAGCCGGCGTGCGGGCAGCTTCCCCAACGACGCGTGTCTACGTACCACCATAGGTGGGTCTTGTCCATCTCGCGGCGCTCAATCTCGCCCATAAGCTTGTCGTAGTCCTCTTCACGAACGCTGCCGCCGATAATCTCGCCGATGGCAGGGAAAAGAACATCGGTGCCTTGCATAGTAGGACCGGGAGCAACAGCTCCGCGGTAGCCTACGGATGCCCCTTCGGGATTGGCTGCGTCGACGGGCGTATTCTGCTTCATGTAAAACGACTTGAAGGCGCGCGGGTAGTCGGTCATGATGACGGGCTTGCGGAAGTGCTCCTCAACAAGGTAGCGCTCGTGCTCGCTGGCCAAGTCGTCGCCCCACTGACAAGGGAACTCGAACTTGTGGCCGTTCTTGATAGCTTCCTGCAAGATGCGGATACCCTCGGTGTAGGGCAAGCGAACGAAGTCTTCTTTCAGAACGCCTTGGAGGCGCTCGATAAGGGTCTTGTCGATCATCTTGTTGAGGAACTCGAGGTCGTCCTGGCAGTGCTCCAGCGCCCAGCGGACACAGTATTTAATGAAATCTTCCTCCAAGTCCATGAGTTCTTCCTGATCGAGGAAGGCTACCTCAGGCTCAATCATCCAGAACTCAGCCAAGTGGCGAGGAGTGTTGGAGTTCTCGGCACGGAAGGTAGGACCGAAGGTGTAGATGGCACCGAGCGCTGTTGCTCCGAGCTCTCCTTCAAGCTGACCGCTCACGGTGAGGCTGGTTTGCTCGCCGAAGAAGTCGTCGTCGTAGATAATCTTGCCATTCTCATCCTTCTTCAGGTCGTAGAGATTCTTGGTCGTGACCTGAAACATATTGCCGGCACCCTCACAGTCGGAGGCTGTGATGAGAGGCGTGTGGAAGTAGAAGAAACCGTGCTCGTGGAAATAAGTGTGGATGGCCATGGCCATATTGTGACGGATGCGCATGACGGCACCAAAGGTGTTGGTGCGCAGACGCATGTG
>DGSC01000043.1:0-4598 GCA_002391275.1 Prevotellaceae bacterium UBA4372
GCGAGACGTTCCATACGCTGAACCGCGCTGTGCTGCTCGTCATCCTCGTCGTTTCGCCTCTGCTGCCGCTGTGTCCTATCCCGCTCGGTCATGAGACTTGGCTGAGCCAGGGCTTTGAGCAGCTGGAGAATACTTTGACCGCGTATTCTACGCCTATAGCACCCCTTGCAGACTCCCAAAGAAGCCCAACCCATGAGGTCAGTCAGCTGTCTCTTCAGCCCGACGAAACCTTCTTTTCAAGCTCACCAAGCCAAGCAAGTCGATTGCACAATCGTGATCATGCAATTGCACAATCATCATCATGCAATCGCACAATCACGATTGTGCAATCAACGCACCCCGTTCCTCATCGATGGACAACTATTGTCATGGGGCTATACATCCTGACAACAGCCGCCTTCTGGTTGGTCTATCTGCGCTCGCTCATAGGTGTCGTCCGTCTCATCCGCCGCTCTTCGCTAATTGAGGAACGGGATGGTGCGCGCATCCTGAGCTGTCCTGAACTGAAGAACTCCTGCTCGTGGATGAGGTGGGTGCTGGTGGCAGAAGCGGGGGAAGAGTCCTCGGGGAAAGAGTTTTCTTCCATCCTCACCCACGAACTCGCGCACGTGCGCCTCGGTCATTCGTGGGACAAGTTGCTCTGCGAACTGACGTGCCGCACGCTGTGGTGGCTGCCCTTCGCATGGATGCTGCGCGAGGACATGAACGACGTGCATGAGTTCGAGGCCGACCGTGCCGTGCTGCGTACAGGAATAGATATTCGAGCATATAATCAGCTGCTGATTCTCAAAGCCGTCCGCCCGGGACTGCAGCCCGTGGTGAACGCATTCAACCAAAGTAGAATCAAAAAACGTATCACTATGATGTTCAAACCAAAATCCAACAAGTGGCGTGCAGCCAAGGTGCTGTACCTGCTACCCGTAATGGCTTTTGCACTGGTGGCATTTGCCAAGCCAATAAGCAGCCCCACCCCGCTGTCCCTCCCTGTGAGCGAGGGAAGTAGTCACCAACTAAGTGCATCCACTTCTACTCTTGATTTTACCAAGCCCAGTGAATCCAATGTATCCATCAAAGAATTCTATGGCGTTCTCAGAATCGATGGCGAGCCCGTCACGTTGCCCCTTAGCGGCGACTGGCTCAATGACATCAACCTTAGTAAAGTCACCGTGACCAAGGACGAACAGGGCAATATCGTACAGATGGACCTTCGCTCTAAAGCCGCCAACGACTCCATCTATGATATTGTCGAAGTGATGGCCGGCTTCCCTGGCGGAAATGCCGCTTGCTTTGAGTGGTTAAGACAAAACATTCACTATCCCGAAGAAGCCGTGACAAAGAAAATCCAAGGGCGTGTTCTCGTCCAGTTCGTCGTGGAGAGAGATGGTAGCATTGTTCAGGCCAAAGTATTAAAATCGCCCGACGAACTGTTGTCGAACGAGGCCCTGCGAGTCGTCAATCAAATGCCCGCCTGGGACCCTGCCAAGGTCGGAAATAAGACCGTCCGCTCTCACTTCATACTGCCGATAATATTCAAGTTTCCCCAAAAGTAAACGCTGTTAAGAAGCCTATAGGCAAAGAAGGCGTTTCTATTCACCTAAAGTAAATTTTCTTCTCACCCCGCTGCGTCGGGATGACGTGGCGGGGATATTCAGCTTCATCGCTGCATAATATGAGCTAAGTGTGCATCCTGTGCTATCTCCTCATTGGTGACCTAAGCTTGCGTATTTAACATCTTTTATGGGTAAAGAATCGCACGCTCAAGCGTTATAGGGATGAACACACTTCAAAACAATTATCACTTATGAAACAGACAATCATCATGATGGCGCTTGCCATCGGGTTGCTTAGCCCAAGCAGAGCCTCTTCTCTCCTCTGGCCCATCAAAGGCCAGACCGCGGGCACCAACATCCTGCTGCGTCCGCAAGACCTGCTAGACCACGAGTCGAACTTCTGCACGCTGATTATCGGGGCACCAGAAGGCACGGAGGTGGTAGCTCCCGCCGACGGCGAGGTGAGCAGCATCTATCTCGTCTATATGCCCAATCTCGTAACCAGCACCACCTATGGCTACGATGACGCCAAGACCTTCGATGCCATGCGCAAGAAGCTGGAGGCCGAATCTGACGTGCGCAACCCGAAGAAGTACATCAACGGCTCGCTGAGCCTGAAGCTGGACGACGGGCGCACCATCAGCTTCGAAGGCTTACGTGGCGACATCCCGTGGCGGTCGGGACAGCGCGTGAAGGCGGGCACCGTGCTCGGTACCGTCAGCTACGTCTTCGAGAAGATCGGGCAGCCACACATCGCACTCTCCTTCTCCAAAGGCGGCAAGGCCATCGACCCCATGTCGCCCTTCGGACTGGAAACGACGTTCAAGGAACCCAAGCCTTTCACGCCGCCCGCCATCCTCACCCGCGAGCAGGCCAACGAGGACTTCGACAGCTTCATCCAGAGCATCCGCGAGTGCTATCCCTCGCTGCGCGACATCATCTCGCCCGAGCTGGAAGAGGCGTTCATCCGCAAAGCCAAGGCTCGGCTGGATTCCGCACAGATCCATTTCTCCACACTCTATGACCTCATCGGCGATGCGTTCACCGCCGAGTTCCTGCACGACAGCCATGCCTGGCGGCAGTCCTCCAACCCGTTCTTCAACAACCGCACGGACGTGCAATACCCTACGGTGATGCTCTGCACGCTGGGCGACCGTATGTTCGTGCGCTTGGTGCAGCCTGGCTATGAAGCACATATCGGCAAGGAAGTGGCCACCATCAACGGCGTCTCGGCCAAGGAACAGGCAGCCTACGTCCGCTCGAAGACCAGCCTCTTCGATGCACAGGTGGAGTCCACGCGCGATGTGCAGACGCTGACGAACTGGTGGATGCAGTACCGCGGCACGTTCTGGGACAAGCCCGTGAGCCTCACCTTCACCGACAGCACCAGTGTGGAGGCTCCGTTCTTGAAGGCTAAGCTGGTGAAGCGCTACGTACCGCAGCCTTCTGCCCCCACGGCCTACTACAACCACCAACGGCAGAACCGTATGGAAGACTGGAATTTCCGCCTGATTGAAGACAGCATCGCCCTGCTGACACTCGCACACTTCCACCTCAACGAGGTGCAGATGGAAACCATCGAAGACAGCCTGCGCTCGCACGCGCACGTTCCTTATCTTATCATCGACGTTCGCGACAATCCCGGCGGCGACGCCGATTGCGAGGAGCGCCTCGTGAAGTTCTTCATCAAGGAGGAACCCTCGAACTTCGGCTATCAGAAGGTGATGAGCAACACCACCTACCCCAGCTTCGCCCACAGCTTCAACTGGAGCGCAGACATGCGTCCGTTCGAGGAATTTGTGGAGGTGGAGGGGAAGGAGGGGTACTACAACAAAGAGAGCATCGCCACCGACAGCCCCACCCCTGAGGGTGGGTCTGCTACGGGAGTGTTCCCTATTCTTTTTATCCTAACTAACGAAAACTCTGCCAGCGCAGCCACCGACTTCCCGGCTCACCTCGTGCGTGCCGGAAGAGCCAAGACCATCGGACGCGAGACGGCAACTGCCTACCACTACATGACAGCCCTGAAGTTCGCCCGTCTCTTCCTGCCCCACAGCCACATCGAGTACCAGCTGCCGCTCGTCAAAGCCGTCACCGCCACCAACGTCTCTGCCCGCTTCCCCTACGGCCGTGGTCTCCTGCCCGACTACGAAGTGCCCCTCACCCGCGAAGAACTCTTCTCATCCACCGAAGACATCATTCTCCAGCGAGCACTGGAGATTATTCACACGAACAAACAGCAACAGAATAAATAAATGCTGAAAGTCCTATACGCACCAAGCCCCGCCGCATCGTGATGATGCAGCGGGGCTTTTGAAGAGTAGAGCGGACGGACTCGCCAGGGAATTGATGCGGTGTGGCTTTCCTCTATCCAAACAGCTCGCTGTGGCTGCCAAGGCGCACCAGTTCTATGACATCCCGTGCCTCATCAAACCACACCAGCAGGAAGTCCCCTTGCACATGACACTCCATACAACCTTTATAGTCACCGTGAAGCATGTGAGGCTTGTACTGCGCGGGAATGGGTTGCTCATTCTTTAGCTTCTCCAATAACTTGGCGAGTGCAGCCAACTTGACAGGGTTATTTCTGTATCGCTTCAAATCCTTGCGATATTGGGTAGTCGGTTGAAGCTGTTTCATTCTTCGCTCAAGATATCGTTGAACATTTCTTCTACGCTACTATATATTTTATTGGGATTCTTGCCTGACATGGCCTCCTCGATAGCAGCCTTCGTGACCTCATTGGGTTCATCATAGACGGCATCCAGGAGCACACACTCGACATAGTTGTTTAACGTCCGGTTCTCGCGGGCTGCATTACGCTTCATGCGTTCAAGAAGATCTGCCCGCAGACGAAAGGAAGCGGGCTTACGAACGATTGCTGTTGCCATAGTTTGTCATACATTTAATTACTTTCGGCGGCAAAAGTACAACTTTTCTTGGAACCGTCCCTAAAAAAAGGAAAAGAAAAGTGTTTCTTTGCAGTCGAAAACGCCCTTTTTATGGTTCATTAACGTGGAAACACACTTCTAAGGCCCCGCTGTATCG
>DGSC01000043.1:4650-21241 GCA_002391275.1 Prevotellaceae bacterium UBA4372
ACACTTCTAAGGCCCCGCTGTATCGTGAAAAGCAACGGATTCTTGAAGGACCCACCTTCATTTATTTTACTGCCTTGATAGTCTTTTGCAGTTCCTCCAGGAAATACGCAGCATGACTTCCGTCCATCTGTAAGTGATTAAATGAAGCCATCAAGGAGATGTCTGGCAAGGCATAATTGATAAAAAGGGGGAGAGATGACTGCCTTTATAATTGTTTAACATTGATTATTTATTGTTTTTCGATAAATATATCTACTTTTGCGGCGTCGAAAGAGGAAGCGCGCCCTCTGCTTCGACGAAGTATCAAGTTAGACAAAAGAAAGATTACTGCTATGTCAGAACCACAACCCACTAAAGCCTTGCGTTGCATCTGTTATGCTGCGCTGGTCTTCTGCCTGCTGCTCATCGTGGCTTACTGCTTTCAGGCATTTCATCGTTATGCTCAGATTGTGCCGACAGACAACGCGGATCTGCGAACCTTCTTCCATTTGCTGTTCTATGGTCACCTCGTGACGAAGGTCGCGTTATTACTGCTGTGCGCGCTGTTCGCCATCTTCCAGTTGGGAGGCTTGCGACAAGGCGACCTGTTCCCGCGGCGGAATGTCGGCATCATCATCGCTGCCGGTATCATGGCTTTCCTCTCCTCCATCTTCGAGGCGAATGTAGGGCAGATCTATAAGCCTGTCATAGAAAATTCCACTGTCATCGAGATTAAAGACGGAGCTATTGCCATCCTGCTCCTGTTGCTCGTCTTCGCACAGGTCTATCGAATCGGCGGCAACGCAGCCCGCGAAAACCAGTTGACTATATGATTATCGTGAACCTCGACGTCGTGATGGCTCGTCGCAAGATGAGCCTCAACGAACTCTCGGAGCGGGTGGGCATCACGCTGTCAAACCTCTCTATCCTGAAGACGGGCAAGGCCAAGGCCATCCGCTTCTCCACGCTCGATGCCATCTGTAGGGTGCTGGAATGTTCGCCTGGTGAGATCCTGGAATATAGGGCCGATGAAGAGTGCGATCGGCCTTAGTCGCTTGTTACTTCAAGCGCTCGACCTCCGGTCGCTTGATACTTCAAGAATAACGCATAATGAGACACTTACTGACAGCAGCGCTACTTGCGCTGCCAGCCATAACCATGGCTCAAACCGAAGGCGCAGACAGCAGCTTTCAGATAGCGCACGTTCGCACAATGCAAGAAGTGCTGGTGCGTGCCGACGAACCCACATGGATTCGCGCTAAGCTCAAACGATTCATCAAGGAGCGGGCGAAGAACTATCAGACGGAGCCGCGCTTCGGCGAGTATTCTTTCCGATATCGGGATATGGGTTCGGATTTGCAACGCGGTGACAAGCGTTTGGTTACAGACTCCGTGACTTCCAACCGTTTCGAGAGCCAAGGCCTCCTGCTCGTGCCCTCGATGGCGCAGATGCGGGCCGACAGCCTCTTCCGGATTGTGCCAGAGCAGAACATCGTATATGGGGCGGACACTGCGCTCGCGAGCAAGCCAGACAGCGTTTATCTCCACTGGACGCATTTCAATGACATGCTCTACGACAACCTCATTCAGACCTTCGACAGCCGTTTCCTGCGCCAGCACCGCTTCGCTGTGAACGAGCAGTTTGAACATCGGAACCGCAATGTCGTTCAGCTCATCTTCTGGTCAAAGCGATATGACCTCGACCGTGGCTACCTGAACCTCGACACGGCTCGCTGCGTGGCACTTGAAGCCGAGCGCCACAGCGGGCTGGAGTGTGTAAAGGCCGAATATGGCAATAGTTTTGCGCTCGGCCTGCTCCACCTCTTCCTGAAAACCGAGCTGAAGGACTGGACGGTCAACCTGCGCGCTGCCTACGATGAGGAGGGACAGCCTCGCGAGTTTCGCTATCAGAGTAGCCGGCATTTCACCACATGGAGCGATACCAAGAAGAAGCGTCGAGAATGGATCGACAGCAAGAGCAGCGTCGAGACAACACTCATGATCCGTCCGACTGCCCGTACTGCCAGCTCCGACGCGCTCATTGACATCTATCCCACCAAGCACGTGGAAATCGTTAATTCCAAGAGCCGTAAGTACAAGATGCAGCAGCGGCTGGGCGCGGTGCCACGAGCGTACAGGTTGGTGAGATAGGCGGTGCGGTGCGTCGGCCTACAGATCCCACATGCTGTCGTGCCAGCGGATCTCGGGTTGCGGGCGCGGGTCGTAGTCGAAGTCGATCTGAGCCGTCAGCTCGTGAATACTCGAATTGTAATTTCATTCTAAACAAGAACCCGTATTCTTCATTCGTTATTAAAACCCATTCTTCACTCTTTTCACCTATGATTTCTATCTATAAAATGAAGTATCTTTGCTATGATTCTTTTGGCGAAACGCAAAAAAGGCCCTTCCGTTTTGACTTTTATCCATTTCTGTCGTATCACGAATGAAAGCAGATCATAAACAAACGCACTTCAATAAAAAACGATGACGCAGATTGACAACATCCTCATCAGCCGATGCCAGACGGGCGACAAGGACGCATTCCGACAGCTCGTTGAGCGGTGTCAGAGGATGGTGTTCTCTGTAGCGCTGAAGATGCTGGCCGACGAGGACGAAGCGAAGGACGCCATGCAGGAGACTTTTCTGCGGGTTTGGCTTAACATCAGCAAGTACGACTCTCGGCGAAGCTTCACCACCTGGCTCTATGCCATCGTCTCCCGCCTCTGCCTCGACCGTCTGAAGGGCCGCACCCGCATCATCGCCCTGCCAGAGGATGAAGCCGTGTTGCGGCACTACGCTTCTGCCGACGGACAGCACGATTTGGAGAACCGCGAATGGGTGGCCATCGTGCGCCTGTTGGCCGAAAAGCTAAGCCCCAAGCAAAGACTTGTGTTTACGCTCTCACAGTTGGAAGGACTCTCGTCGCAGGAAGTGGAGGAGGCCACCGGCTTCACAGCCAAGCAAGTGAAGAGCAACCTCTACGCAGCGCGACAAACCATACGTGAACGCTTAATGAAAATGGGATATGAATAAGATTGACGACATTCTCAACAGCCTGCAAGGGCAACAGCCTGCCATCGACGACAGCAAGGCGCTGACAGACAGCATCATGGCCAATCTTCCAGAGAGGCCAATGGAACGCCCCAATCGCGTTTGGATGGCAGTAAGTGCCATCTCCGCCTTAGCCGCAGTATGGCTCGTTGGGCTGTTCATCTACCAACTTATCACGGACGAACGAGCACTGCAGGGCTCCACGTCATACGCCGCCGAACAGCCACAGGGTACAGCCCTGAAGGACGCCTACTTGCGCTCCATGCAGCGTGGGCGGCAGCAAACCCTAAGTTACACCTTTGTTAAGAAACACATCAATGAAAACCATTAGTTCGCGCCTATTGCTGCTACTCTCGGCAGCCATCTTCCTCTCGTGCCAAGACCAACACGTGAGGCTGCATACCATCATCAACGAGAACGGCACCTGCATCCGTGCCGTCAGCTACAGTAACGTAATGACCCAGGCACAGCGAGACTCAGCATGGGGCCAGGGTAACATAGGCTGGTCGCACCCCCTGCCCGAATGTTTGAACATCAAATCTTTCCACGACTCACACACCGACATAGGTGCAGGCGACACCGTGACCACCACCTTTCGCCACATGTTCGACAACGTAGAGGAGATGGCCAAGCAGATGCCCCTCATGCTGGGAGGCAACACGTTGAAGAGCCGCGCCCAACTGCATCGACGTTTCCGCTGGTTCTACACTGAGTACGATTTCACCGAGACGATTGAAGGGCTTGCCGACTCCTTCCCGCTGCCATTCGCCGACATACAGCTCCTCAGCTACTGGTTCACGGGCGAGCCCAACATGATTGCAGGGCTCACGGGTGCCGAGGCCGCCGAACGCCTCAGCGAGATGGAGACGAAGGTCACCCATTGGCTGAACGACAACTTCTGCCATATCATCTTCCACTTCATCTCCGATCACTATGACTCCATCACCGCGCCTCCCGTCCCTCGCGACCGCTTCGTTCAGCTGCAAGACTCGTTAGCCAACTACCTCATGAAAGAAGGTGCAGACCTCTGGCTGAGCAATACGGAGCTCTCACAACTGATGCGCGACTTCTTCCACTCCGACGCCTACGCCCCCTTCTTCGACGACGAAACGCCTGTCTCCAAACAGCTAAACGACGAGCTGGCGCATCGCCTGACCATCTTCGCCTTCGCCGTCCCCTACACGCTGCAGATGCCCGGCACCATCACCGATGCAGGCTCGGGATCGCTCAACCCCGACGGCATCATCCACTACCCCTTCACGGGCGAACGCCTCATCCCTAAAGACTATGTCATTCACGCCACCTCGCGCGTCAGCCATCCATGGGCCTACGTCGTCACCATCCTCATCATCCTCCTCGCCATCGGCAGCTTCCTCTACCGCAGGCGGAAGTGAGCACTTTAAAGCAGGCCCTCTGTGGGGAGGGCTATCGGAGTGTCATTAGATTAACACCTTCAAAGTCTCTTTCAATCTGGTTTCTTCGAAATGCATATCATGCACGAAATCACAGAAAGAGACGGCAGCTTGAGGGATGCGCATCCCTTCAATCGACACTCTACCTCCAATGCCTGTCAGCTTCTTCTGGGGTAGACGACAGCCAGCCCATTCCACAGGCACGATGAAGCCGCCGGTGGAAACGTTAAGCACATGCATGTAGGTGATAATCTGATAGAGGTCAGTGTTCTGCACGTAGCCCCAATCGGCATAACCTTTATACTTGGCATCCAGCACCATACGGTCATTGAAGAAGTCGGGATAATACCAACCCGTGTTGTCCGTGAACAAGTACTTGCGCCCCACGCCAGCCTTGTTCATCGGATGCTCGAAGCCGCAGTCGTGAAGAATTGTGTTGAGGTATTCTTCCCAGAGCCATGCACCGTCGAAGAGTATGCCATAGATTTGATTATCGTCGCGGCCATACTTCATTTCCTCTTGCCGTAGGATTTGTAGACAAAGGTGTTGCAGGTTGCGGTATTCACTGAAATAAGGGTGACGGACAGGACGCAAGTTCTGGCTGATCACTTGACGCCGAGCGTTGCGGTTGTATGTTGGTGTCGCCTTACGTATAGTGTTGACGGCATCCTGTATCTCTTCATCGTTATTCAGAATGTTTCCGCCGAACGAGTGACTGGCAATATATTCGATGGCGTGCCGAACGAGTTGCGTGAGGTGGTTGTCCGTAGCATATTCGCGTGTGGTATAGGCCACCTGTCCTGCAAAGGGCGTGTTCTGTTGAATATGCCTGCTCACATCTATCCTGCCTCGTACATTGGCATTGTTGTATCTTCGCGTCTGGTATTCCTTGTAGATACCTTGCCGCATGGCACGTTTCAAGAACGATGGAAAGAGGTAGATAAGGAAGTCGAAGATGCTCTCTGTATCAGTGTTGAAATTGAGGTCGAAGAGGTTGATGGCAAAGACACGCTGGAGCATGTAGTGCAAGAAATAATCATGACGATCGTCTAAAGCGAAACGCGAACGGATGCTCACATGAGTACCACGATAGCCGACAAATCCCATGATATTACCAGTCTTGAGTCGTCCTTCAGCAAGCGCAAAGATATGCTGCTTGCCGATGTCGTCACCGTGCGTTTCGAAGTCCGACGGGAAGATCAGCAAGTTTGGGTGCTCGTCAAGGCAAAGCTCACACAGAGGCTTTGCAGCCAAACGCTGCAAGTTCTCCAAGTGCAGCGCTGCATCAAACGGCTCGCCGCTCAGGTTATTGTCCGTTGTCTTTATCAGCCTCCTCATGCTCGACAGCCTTTTGGTCGTATGCTTTCTTTAACTCCGCTAATTGTGCATTTGCGTTCTGATTGCCGCGCAGGTACTCAAAGAGAAGTCCTTTCAGATGATTCTCCCACAGCATCTCAAACGCTGCATCCATACCCTGCGCTTCATAGTCGAGATATTTGCGGAAGTAGGCCGCGCCTATTTGATAGGCTTCGCCCAAGCCGAGTTCTGGTTTGAGGATGGCAGCGTTCAAGGCAGCCATCCGTTGCCCAATAGCCTCCTTATCATCTTCGGTGAAGTCGTCGCTCTCGGCGATCATCCTCTGATAGCTTTCCTCTGCTGTGACCTCTGCCCACGCAAAACGGCGACGCATGGCGAAGTCCATGCTCTCTACGCTTCGGTCGATGTCATTCATCGTACCTATTATATATACGTTGTCCGGCACAAAGAATCCTTTCTTGAACACATCGCCGTCCTCTATCATATTCTGATACTGCGTCTGCACCTTCCCCTTCTCGCCTCTATAGCCTGGGTCAATAGAAAAGAACAGTTCACCAAATATCTTCGAAATCTCACCTCGGTTGATTTCATCGATGATGAAGATGAAAGGACGATTGTCATCGGCCTTCATTGTTGGCGGTGAATACTTTTGAACAATCTTCAACGCATCCTCTGCAGAAATATTGGACTTGTAAACAGCTGGCAAAGTGAACCTCTTTCCTGCATTCTGTGCAATGATTTCTTCTCTAATATTTTTCACCAACCATTTTACAGCTCTGTAACGAGGATAACGCCCCCCGGATTTCTTGAATTCGTATTCTCCTACAACAATACCAATTGCATCAATCTCTTTTGCTGTATAACATGAAACAACAATATCACCCTCTCTCATTTGCGATTGGAAAGCGCGCAAAACATTACGTCCGCCATCTGTGTAATCCTCAAATTCGTTAAAGTCTTCTATATCACCATAAGCATCCCAACCAATTCTGACATAGCCATTATTAAGGCAGTCGGTTCTTATTGGGTTATCTCCAGTCCCTGCCAATGATACTTTCCAAACAATTGGAGCATCATTTAGTTCAGTCATAGTATGATTATCAATTGAGCGTGATAGTTGTGCCTTCTTACAGAACCCTTTGAAAGCTCCATCCCGCCTCTCAAAGCCTACATTTCCGTTGCCATCATTCAGCGGTCGTAAGCCTTCTACGAAATCCGTGTAGTCGTATGAAGGGTGAAACTGTACGAAGCCCACTTCGGCTTCCATTTCCTCAGCAATGGCTTTGGCGATAGTCGTCTTGCCCGTACCTGGCGCACCAGTCAGAATCAGGTTCTTATTGGCTTTCAGCAATTGGATGTATTTCTCGTATTTGCTCTTTATGGTCATGTCTGTTGAAGTTTTGTTGGTGGAAAAAAGGATGTCGAAGATGAAGCCTGTCCGCTGCTTGCCGCCACAAGCGAGGAGCATCCAGACGATGTCTTGTGCAAGCAGGAGGTCGCTCTGCACCATGCCCGTCAGCTGTTCCTTCACCGCTGCTTGCAGCGATGCATCATTAGCTGCGAGCTGGGCGAGTGGAGCTAAGAGTTGCAAATAATGAGTGTAGCACATCCCTGTCTTTTGCTCAGGCTCTCCCAAGAACAGACAGAGGCGTTCGTACATGAGCCTATATTTATAAAAGGTGTATTTCTTGGGGTTGAAACACGTCAGGATGGATGCGGCCGTTCGTTCGTCGTTGGCCTTGCTGCTGTAACCCGATGGTGGAAGCAGGGCTGACATCGATGCCTTGTAATCCGACAGGCGTTTGTCTAATGTTTCTGCTTCATTCACAAGACGGTTTAGCACATCATTAAGTTCTGATGGTTTGTTCTCCACAAGATACTTTAGAGTTTTGTTATCTCTGACAGCATCTATGAGGTTCTCGAAACCTCCCTTTGCCGCCTTACTGGGATGAGCGACGTGATCTCGCACTATCTCAAAAGCGGTTTTCCCCCGACTCACTGATATGAGTTCCCACTTGTACAGCTCATCCCATTCGTCATTACGCAACGGCTGATGGCTTCGCAATCGTTTGTATTGCTCAACAAGATACCCATACAAGTACTCTTTGATGGCCTCTGCCAGCTCTGAGCGCAGTTCCCACTCAAACGACCCTTCATCATCCTTCGAGAGTCGCTTGCCATTGTTCATGGGAATTATCCATCGGCTGGGGTCGCCATCAACGCCGATGACTTCAAAGCGGTCTTTAAAATGCTTCTGCACACGATTGCCAAACTTGGAAATCAATATGTTCAACGCACGTGGATTCCCGCCCATTTTATTGCCGACAGCAGTACATGAGCCTCTGTGGCCAGGCATGTAATAGAAGCGTAGCAAAGCATCCTTGAAGTTTTCTGAAGTCCCGGTGTCCTTCAGAATCTCCAACCATTCCTCCTTCGTGATGCCAATATCACAGGAATAGACGCCATTCGTGTTCTGTACTTGTATGGTTCTCATATTAGTTGATAATCATCGTTGATAAAATTCCTGGCCGCATTGGCTACATGCCCATGTCGGATCATCCCCAGAGATGATGCAGCCCCCGAAGATGACATGTTCACCATAGGTCTTAAAGTAGTCTTCTTCGGACATAGCAGGCTCACCATAGAGTATCTTATAGACAGGTGCCCCACAACGAGGGCACTTGTCCGGCTTGTTTATAGAGGAAATGCGTTTCGGTTTCATACTGTTCTTATTGTTGGTTCTTTTTTATCTTTATGGTCATCAATACCTGATTTTCTGGATGCGCTTGGGCGTCGAGCTTGCTGATGCGGCACTCGAAGATGTCTGTCCATCCCATTTCGAGAAAGGCTGAGAGGTGTTTGTTCTCGCCGCGTGGGATGTAGCCGAGGAGATAGTCTTCGCTATCTGCGGCATGGAATAGAACGCCAACGGCATAGGGGTCGAAACGATTGTCAGGCTCTGCTTGGAGGCGGAGCTGTGTGCCTACTTTCAGCTGTTCCCACACTTCATCGGCTTCGTGATACTTACGGCCTGCGAGGTAGCACTCGGTAAAGTAAAGTTTCCTTTTTGCAAACATAGTTTTGAAGGTGTTTGAGGGTTAAACTTCATGTTATCGAGTGCAAAGGAAATGCTCTGTTGTCTCAAACCATGATACAGGCACAGAGTTTTTTTTACTTTCTGTAGCGTTCGATGGCTTTTTCGTGCCACACGACAATCTCATCTGCCAAGGATTGTGGCTCCATGACCTGTACCCATTCACCTCTCGACAGCAGATGAGCCTTGAAATCGGATGTGGGGCGCAGGCGGAACTCGAAGTCGGCGAAATCCTCTGTATGCCGTATCTCACGTTGCGATGCATGCCAAGGCAGGTCGCGCATGTAATAAGGTTCTTGTCCGTAAGCCCTGACGACAATGCGCGTGGGCAAGCTTCCGTCGCCCACGACGATGCCGAAACATTCATCGAAGAATTTACTGGCATCAAAATCTTCATCAACCTTGAATCGTTCTTCAAGCACCTCCAGGTGTTCCACGCGGTCGAACGAGAAGACGGCCATCCCTCCTTTCTCGAAGCGCCCAAGCAAATACCATCGGCGATGGAATAGCTTGATGCAATACGGCGCAATCGTAAAAGTGCTGTCTTTGTCTGAACCGTAACGGCGATAGGTGATGGCGATGAGGCGATTATCTTTCATGGCTGCAATGACAGCTTGAAGGTCGTCACCGTCCGAAGGGATATGCTCGAGCAGTATCCGGTCTTGTATGCTCATGCTCTCGCTGATGATGTTGTTGACGGAGAGCGTAGAGAGCATCCAGTTCTGCACCGAGTCTTCGCGCAGCACACGCTCATTGCTGATATAATAGCGGTAGCCGTTTTTGCGGTCGCAGTCGATGATGATACCGAAGATGTCCTCAATGGCATGTACATGTCTGATGAAAGTGGCACGCACCATTTCCAAGCCGTCACTCATTTCTGTACATTTCCATCGCTCATTGATCTCTGCGAGCGTGATGGCTTTAGCACGGTAGATGGTGCTCACCAACCATATATATTCTTTGAACAAAGCAGGTGTTTTCATAAGCTGCACTAAATTTATCCACTTATTCCGTTATTCTTTTAGTTTATTTTTGGCCGCTGATTCCGTATTCAAGCCTTCCAGACAGGCGTTGAAGAACCTACGGAACTCACTCTCAAAGTTGGGTGTCAGGATGTCGTGACCTATTGCTGCACGAATCTCATCCATCGGCCAGAAACGGCCGCCATCCAGTTCCTCGGCAGAAGGGCATATAGGGCCATCGTAGGTGCAACGGAAGACATACACCAGTTCACGTTCCCTCGCGCTCTCGAAGACATATTTGGCAATGAACTCGGACGTGAAGTCTGTGATGCCCAGTTCCTCACGCACCTCGCGCTGCAGAGCCTTGTCGGGCGTTTCGCCGTAATCTATGTGCCCGCCCACGGCCGTGTCCCACCTCCCTGGCTGAATATCTTTCCATGCAGGTCGTTTTTGGAGGTAGATGTCGCCTGCCTGATTGAACACGTGAAGATGTACTACGGGATGCAGCAGCTTGCTGCCGTTATGGCACTCGCCGCGTGTGGCAGAGCCTGTCACGCGTCCGTCTTCGTTCACCAAAGGGAATATCTCTTGCTGATTGTCCATTGTCGATCTCGTATAAGCTTTATAGGCGCAAAGATACAAATATATCAACAAATCCAGCTTTCGTACAGTAATAATTCACTATCTTTGTTTGTGAAGACAGAGAAAAAACACCTTTTAATGAACGTTTTGTGTTCTCGTGTGTATGCAGTAATAGAAAAGCGAAACGACGTCAAACGGCTTTCACGAAACAAAAACAGCAAAACAGCAAATTAAAAAAGACTATGAAACGAGCATTTTCCACCTTCATACTTGCCCTTGTGGCATTAATCGCCGCCCATGCCCAGACAAAAGAGCGCTTCACGTACTCACAAGTGTGGAGCTTGGACACCGTAAAACTCGACTCGATGTTCTGCCGTTGGGACGAACGTGTGCAGGTATCGCCGAAGGACGAGCAGGCATGGCGTAACCTCTTCGAAATCTATCATGCCCGTAAGGTTATCACACCAATGGACCAGCAGGATGCTTACAAGCAGGCGTGCAACATCTTGCCGCGCATGGAGCAGGCCATTCCCGAGAGTTACACTTTTTATTATTGCGCTTACGAGGGCGGCTACCAGTTCGAGAAAAATGCAGAGGCTCCTTACGACTTAGCAGCCTACGTCCGTGCCCGCAACTCGTTTGCCGACCGTGCCATAGAACGTCTGCCCGATGATGCGCTGGCCAACGACTACGAACTTTGGGCTTCTTACCTGATTAGGGAAAAAGCCGGAAAGGACTCGACACAACTCACCCGTCTGCTCACTCGCTACTTCAATAGCGGACTATATCCTGCCGAGGCGTTGCAGTATCACTTCAACGAGTTGCAGGGGATGGACGAGGGGGCCATCTACATCGGTGCCACCGAGGCAGATGTCATTGGCAAGCTCATTCTCCAACTGGTCTTGGGCGTACACCGCGACAAGCTACTCTACAACGACAACTGCGCCAGCTATCGCCCTTACCTCGAGGCTTTCTTTCGGAGCGCAGGTCTCTCGCAGGACTTCTTTGAACCTGGAAGCGGATGGGCCAAGACTGAAGAACAATTCGAGGAGCAGCGCCTCATTATCCGCCACATCTGCCAGCACGCGCAGCGCCCCGTCTATTTCTCGGCCTGTTCACTCTCACAACTGATTGTGGGCGAAGGGTTGCCCGACGACCTGAAGGCCTGCCTCTACAACGAAGGACTGACCATGCGCTATAGCGCCACGCCCTACGACAATTTGGCCACGAAGCGTCGCAATGTAGAAGAACGCTACCGACTGGAATACCTACGCCTCTCGTTCCAACCACACGATGACCGAAACAACACCCACCGCTTTGGCCTGTCAACAGGTCTTCAGGCCTTCAATTACCTCTTGCTGTTCAATGACCTCATGCCCTACTACAAGAGACATTCGCCAGAACGCCACGCGTGGCTCAACAGCCTTTTCACGGATGTCCTTGCCCAGATGGTGAAGAAGAACGTCAGCGGCTATGGTTTCGATGGCAATATGTTCCATATCAAACATGTTACCGAAGGAGGGCCGCACTACGAAGTTGTCCAGGAGCCCTATCTCATTGCAAATCCAGACGACGACGAGGCCACGCAACAACGGAAACGCGCAGAGCAGAATGCCAAGACACGGGTGCTCATTAGGACAGAACCGATTAAATACACTACACATGATTTCCCTGTGAGGAAGTGAGCACTTACCCTTGGCTCGAAAAAGGCTCAAAGACGATGAAACTATTCAGTCATTCTAATACATTCTTCTCCCTCCCTTTTAGTGAGGAAGCGGAGCGAGTCAGTAGCGACGAGGAGCTGATGTTGCGTGTCGGTGCCGGCAGTGATGCGGCCTTCGAGGAGTTGTACCGTCGTTATGCACGCCGTTTGCAAGGCTTCTTCTTCAGACAGCTGGGTGGTGATGAGGAAGCGGCAGCGGATGCCACACACGACACTTTCGTCCGTCTCTACGAGGCTCGCGGCCGCTACGTAGAAGGGCGCAAGGTTGATACGTGGCTGTTCACCATCGCCTACAACCTATGTCGTAACCGCTACCGCGCGAATGCCTACGAAGCAGACTATCTTGCTACGCTCGATGCAGAGCCAGCCTGTACGGAGGACGTAGAAATAGAAATGGACCGCGAGACTTTGCGCCAGGCGTTGGCCAAGGTGCTTGAGGGCCTGCCGCCACCCCTGCGCCTACTCTTTTCCCTCCGGTATGAGGAAGAACTCACTGGGCCGCAGATTGCCTCTGTGCTCGACATCCCGCAGGGAACCGTCAAGAGCCGGCTGCACAAGACGATGGAGCTTATCCGAAGAAAGTTACGCGAATACAATCCCCACTAAATTCCTCAAAGGAATAGATTTCAAAGAGAAACAGATAACACTCGTGATTGAAACGAACGTATGACCTAAACGATATGAAACTAACAGATTCCGATATCATCAGTGCTGCCCGCCAACTTCGCGACGAGCAGAATGAGCAAATGCACGTGGCTGCGAATCCCCTAAAGCGCAGCCAAAAGAGGCCGACACCGCTGTGGTGGGCGGCTACGGCGGCGGCCTTAGTGGTTGGGTTCTTCGCAGGACACAGCCTCTCTCCCACCCTCTCTTCAACGGAAGAGGGGAACGCTCACCTTCGAGAGTTGGCAGAATCTCAATCCTCAGGAACGGCCACTTCCCTACTCACTGAGAAGGCAGACAAAGGGGATTCCGAGCCAGCTATCATCCGCGAAGTCATCCATGAAGTGGTGCACGACACCATTTGCCAGACACGTATCGTCCAAGTTCCCGTTCAACAAGTGATGACTGCTCAGGCAGAATCTGAGCGTGGAGCTGAACCCCCAACCCCAGGATGCTCGATGCTCTGCGACGACATTCGCTACGATCTTTTGGCGGGCAACTGACTTATGTGTGCTCCTTCCCTTAAATCGTACACCAAGTAATTTATGAGCACCGAAAGTGTCACCAAAGCGTCATGTCCTAATGTCTAAAAGGAAGTATTCAAGTTTCGCAAGTGCCCAACTTGTCCGGGTTTAAGGTTTTAAGAATATTAGGTTAGGAGGTTTTAAGGTTATAAGGTTAGGAGGCTTTTTTAAGGTTCTTGGATTATAAGATTTTAAGGTTAAGAGGTGTAGTATGTATTTTTAGCTTATGCTATCTTCATCTAAAAACCTTTAAGCGAAAAGCGACCTGAAGACCTGAAAACCTTTAGAAACTGAGCATGCGAAAGTTAAGTAATAGAATTATTGTCCACAAAACACATGAGCGGACTTTCCAAGTCTGTGTAACGCAGCCATTAGGATAGTCAACAATTATGACATGCCCCATTTCGTCTTCGACGAGTTCAAAGGGCTCAATCCCAAAGGCTGTTCCGACACGCACGGTCTGGGCCGACGGCTGAACCACCTGCACAAAGGACTTTATTCAAAAGGCTGACTTCCCCTTCTCACGCGGTACAATTACGAAACGCGCCCAACCGTTTTGATTATTCCGTGACCTTGGAATGATTATTCCATGGTCACGGAATGATTGTTCCAAGGCCATGGAATAATCAAAATACTCGTTTGTATTTCGTCTTTAACCAAGCTAAACGGCCTATGGGACCTGGCATAATGACCTCAACATCGAAAGCTGATTTCATGGTTTTGCCGACCAAATGCGTACGAAAGAACTTGACAAACAGCTGAAGCCGTAAACAAAATAGGTGAGCCAAACGGTCGATAACCCGATGCGCAGACGCTTGGATTCTGTTATTCGAGTTATTAAGAGCGGAGGAATTATGGAATGAGGACGAATTAGCGGGCAATAATCAAACAAGATTCCAACTGTAAGATAATTATGACGCTGGACGAAAATCACATTTAGCGGCCACTCATCAAATAAGATTCCAGTTGCAAGCCTTATCGCAATTGTAAGAATATTTATCCCCTTTTCCTTGCAGCTATCACCCGAAAGAAGTAACTTTGCGGCAGTAAAGAAAAAGAAACAACAGCCCGACTATTTCCGATTGATACTATGTCAGACAAAGAACAAATAGCAAGAATCCAGTTGATGGAGCAGCATCTGAACACGGCTAAGGAGGCTGTAAATGCACTCAACGAGGCTCTCGACAAGTTTGAGACGGCACAGCAATCACTCTCAGCACTTAACGAATATTATGGTAGCGCTGAATGGCGCAAGGACCTTGCCGACGATGAGAAGGGACTTTTGCCTCAAAATCTAAAACGCGGGGTGCTCTCGGAGGATGGCATTTGGGATGTGCTCGAATTAAGTAGCGAGGTGAAGAAGCGCATGAACCAGTATCAGTCTTAGGAGAACTTAAAGCCCAAGCTATAGCGATGGATGAACGATATAATAGCACACCAGACTTTATCTTCATCGACACAATCCTGTTAGTTTACCGGTTGGGATATGTCAGATATGAAGAGCAGAAGTTTGCACTTATCGCGGCTGCCCGAGCTGCCAATGATGCTATCTCATTTTTGTCCGCTATCGATAACTTCGGTATAGGCAAGCGGACCGAGCTCTACAAGAAAGCCGGTGAGATTCTTTCGGCCTATTCCTATTATAAGGCATCCTATCCGTTGATATTAGGTTTACGACATGCAGATGAGACGCCAGAGCCTTTCCTTAGCAGCCAACGCGTGCTTTTCCTTCCTGAAGCATTACTCACAAAAAAGCAGCAACAGCTTTTCTATGACACGTATTGGTGGTTTGTTCATAATCATCAAGCTGTATACTCCGACCCTAAAAAAGGACGGTGCATCGGAGTCTGGGCTACTGCCTCTAAAGACAACAAGGAAACAATACCACGCTTCGAGAATTATCTTTTGCGCCTGATCAATCATCAAAATAAAACTATTCGCACAAAATTTGAGAACTTCCCGGCTGACATCATTCTGATGATTCTTAAACGTGCCTTCCTCTGAATGAGTGCCGCCGTGCTTCATCAATCATTCAAGAATAGCCCATCATTTTCTCTCGCAACACACGAAAATTATCCAATATAACCACTTCGTGATATTTTAATCAAAAACGATTATTTATATTTCTAAAAGGTCAAATAACGACTATTTGCTGTTGTTTTTAATCGAAAAACTTGCATATTATCGGCAAAAGTTATAAATTTGCGGCGTTTTTTAGAAAACGCTCTGCTGAGAGATATATTATTTTACAACAAATATGCCCCCTCAGCGGGTATTATTAACTTTAAGGTAAAAAAGATTATGTTTGCAAAAGCAGGTGAAATCGCAGGTGCAATTTGGAATGCACTCAATGAGAGTGGCGCTATGAGCGCTAAAGATTTGAAGAAAGCAGCTAAAGCCAAGAGCGAAAAAGACCTTTACCTCGGTCTGGGCTGGTTGCTTCGTGAAGACAAGCTCAACGTCGAAGGTGACGAGAAGGAGCCTGTATTCAGCCTCAAGTAAGAACTATCTAAACAGAAGAATTAGTCTCTACATCACTCTTGATGTAGAGATTTTTTTGCGCTTTAGCCTGAAAATATATCCTTAGAGGAATACTCTTTAACGCAATACACACTATCATATAGCGTGAAAACAAGGATTAGTTTGCTATGTGATAAAACAAAAAAAAATCGCCATGTCAAGACATTCGCTTGACATGGCGATTTTTGTTTACTAAATAACTTATGCCTCTTCGGGCTTCATGTTGGTGTAGACGGTCTGCACGTCATCGAACTCCTCAAGACGCTCAATCATCTTGTCGATGCTCTCGCGTTGTTCGGGAGTGACTTCTTTCAGGTCGTTGGGGATATAGGTGAACTCGCCACCGACGTCCTCGAAGCCCTGCTCCTCCAGATGTTTCTGGATAGCGCCATAACTCTTGGGGTCGCCATAGATGGTGAGCGTACCTTCTTCCTCATCCTCGTCGTATTCGTCTTCAACACCATAGTCGATAAGATCAAGGATAAGCTCGTCCATATCGATGCCGTCCTTCTTTTTGAAGGTGAACACGCACTTGTGGTCGAAAAGGAAAGCCAGCGAACCCATTGTGCCGAGGTTGCCGCCGAACTTATTGAACACGCTGCGGACATCGGCAACAGTACGTGTGGGGTTATCGGTCAATGTGTCCACGAAAACAGCCACGCCGTGAGGGCCATAGCCCTCGTAGGTCATGCCTTTGTAATCGCTTTGGTCCTTGCCCATCGCGTTCTTGATTGCACGGTCGATGTTGTCCTTCGGCATGTTCT
>DGSC01000024.1:0-1910 GCA_002391275.1 Prevotellaceae bacterium UBA4372
AGTTCATCGTTGACAGTCTCAATGAGAGGAGTGGAGTCAATAATGGAGATGCCAGTGCATTTGCCCAAGGCGCATGCCTGAAAGAACAGGAGCAGGTGAAACCCGACCTTGGCCTGGCGCTCTACGAAACGGTTATAAGAGATGACATGAGGAAACTCTTTGCGCATATGCTGGCAGATGTAGCCCAGACAGAACGATTTGAGGTCACGGAAGCGACTGGTGTGGAACAGGACGAGGATGGTCATGATTTCGCTGTCAGACATACGTCCGGGACGGTTCCGATGCAGCTTACCGGAGGTGGAAATCGCATGTTTTTTTAGTTCTGGCTCAAAATATTTGCAGAATACGTCGAGAAAACAAAAAATTTCAATTATACTTGCAGTCGTCATAGGAGTGTGGATTGATTGTAACTTGTTGTTTAGCAGCTACAAAGATACAAGATGATTCGCACTCCTACAATTTTTCAAGCATATTTCTTATACCGAACTCACGTTAATTATACGAATTCTTTTCAAACCACGCGCTCGGCGCTTGCGACGCTTCTTCGAGCGAAGCGAGTCTGAAGAATTTCACTAATTTGCGACGGCTTCGCAAGCGTCGCGGCTGCGCGAAGAAACAAGAATGTTGAACTGCCTCGGTTACTTTCGACACCTTGCGAAGCGTGTCGCTCTGAAATTCGTGCAATTCGATTATAATTGTTTCCATAGGACATGAAGAAAAATTCGTATAATTCGTATAATTCGTTGTTTATAAAAAGTTAATTGTTCTTGAATGGTCAAGCGTCCCTTTGGGCCGAGCGAAAGGAGTTAAAGACGATACCATCAAGAATAGTCAACGTTATCGTTAAGGTTATCGTTAAAGTTATTTTTCTGCTCTTTCTTGCTCGCGTATTATAATTAATGTGTATCTTTGCCAGCGGAAAAGCGGGAAGTGCCGCGAAAATGAGCAATCACATTTATGGCAGTACACAGTGCAAATAATGCCGACCTCCATTTAAGCGAGGAGGATATCAAACTAAGATATATCACACCAGCCATCTTCGACAAAGGGTGGTCGGTGACGGATATCACCATGGAAACGAAGGTGAAGCTGACCGACGGCAAGATTAACCTCCGCGGCAATCTCGTGGCGCGAGGCAAGGCCAAATATGCCGACTATGTGCTCTACTACAACCGTGCCACGCCCATCGCCATCGTCGAGGCCAAGGATGCAAGCCACTCTATAAGCTATGGTATTCAACAGGCTAAGGAATATGCCATGATGATGGACATTCCCTTTGCCTTCAGCAGCAATGGCATGGGATTTCAGGAGTTTGATTTCCTCACGGGCATGGAGCGCCGCCTCGCGATGGACGAGTTCCCCACTAAGGAGGAACTGTATGCGCGCTTCCTGTCGGAGAGCAACGAGGGTACCGGCCTCACCCCCGAGGAACTGAAGGTCATCAACCAACCCTACTGCACAGGTCAGGACATCTTCCCGCCGCGTTATTACCAGCGCAATGCCGTAAACCGCACCGTCAATGCCATAGCCAAGGGGCAGCGCCGCCTGCTTCTGGTGATGGCCACCGGCACGGGCAAGACCTACACGGCATTCCAGATTGTATATCGTTTGTTGAAGGCTGGGCTGGTGAAGAAAGTGTTGTACCTTGCCGACCGCAATGTGCTTGTGGACCAGTCGATAGAGCAGGACTTCAAGCCCCTGACAAATACCATTCACAAAGTCAACTATCAGCAGGACAAGGAGCGTCCCGACACCGCCCATGAGGTGTATTTCTCGCTCTATCAGCAGCTCATAGGTCAGGAAGGAGCCAAGAACTACGAGGAACTCTTCAAGCCCGAGTTCTTCGACTTGGTCATCGTTGACGAGTGCCATCGCGGCAGCGCCAAGGACGACAGTAACTGGCGCGAGAT
>DGSC01000024.1:2032-12460 GCA_002391275.1 Prevotellaceae bacterium UBA4372
GCTACCAGTCGAACATCACCTATTTCGGCGAACCGCTCTACGAATATAGCCTCAAGGAAGGCATCGAGGACGGCTTCCTGGCGCCTTACAAGGTCATCAACATCAAGACCAATATCGGCGACGGCTGGCGCCCCCTGAAGGGGCAGCTGGACATCTTCGGCAATCCCATCGAGGACCGTATTTACAACAATACCGACTACGACTACAACATAATCCTCGAGGACCGTATCCGCGAGGTCGCTCACGAGATAACCACTTACCTGAAGCAGACGGGGCGCATGGACAAGACCATCGTGTTCTGTGCCGACGAGGACCATGCCGAGCGCATGCGCGTGGCGTTGGTCAACGAGAACGCAGACATGTGCCGCAAGAATCCCGACTATGTAGTGCGCATCACAGGCTCCGACGACTACGGCAAGGGCAAGCTCGACTATTTCATCTCAGTAGCATCGCCCTATCCCGTCATCGCCACTACCAGCAAGCTACTCTCAACGGGCGTGGACTGCAAGATGGTCAAGCTCATCGTGCTCGACCAGAACATCAACTCCATGACCGAGTTCAAGCAGATTGTAGGCCGCGGAACGCGTATCCGCGAGAAAGAGGGCAAGCTCTTCTTCCACATCATGGATTTCCGCAACGTCACGCGCCTGTTTGCCGACCCTGACTGGGACGGCCCCGTTGAGGTGCACGACGGCTACACGCCAAATCATGGTGAATCATATCCCGAAGGCGACGAAGGAGATATCCCCGGGGTTGGCGAGGACAAGCCCGAGTACGGCGACAAGGTGAAGCCCATAGTCGACCGCAACGGATGCACGGTGGAAATCATCAGCAAGGTCGTGTCAGTGTATGACGCCAACGGCAAGCTGCTGCGCACCGAGAGCATCACCGATTACACACGCCAGACCATCTATGGCACTTACGCCAGCCTCAACGACTTCATTCTCCATTGGAACGCTGCCGAGCGCAAGGCCGAGGTGGCAGACATGATGCGCGAGAGCGGCATCGACTTGCAGGCCTTGAAGCAAGACCAGGGCATGGCCGATGTCGACGACTTCGATTTCATCTGCCATATCGCCTATGGCAAGAAAGCACTCACACGGCGCGAGCGGGCGGAAAATGTCAAGAAGCGTGATATCTTCCACAAATACGGCCCCGAAGCGCAGAAGGTGCTCGACGCCTTGCTCGACAAGTATGCCGACGAAGGCGTAAGCCAACTCGAGAACAGGCGCGTGCTAACCCTCGACCCCTTCCGTCAGATGGGCTCGCCTGCAAGCATTGCCCGCCTCTTCGGTGGCAATCAGCAGTACTTTGAAGCCGTGCGCGAGCTGGAGCAGGAACTCTACAAGATAGGTTAGAAACAGCCCACTCCCTCGCCTGTCATGTATGGGTAAATGGTAAATAGTAAATTGTCAAATAGTAAATCAAAATGGCTCTAACCAACTTCGTTAAGAACATACGAAATATAATGCGCAACGACGCCGGTATCAACGGCGATGCACAGCGCATCGAACAGATAGCTTGGATGCTCTTCCTCAAGGTCTACGACGAGAAGGAGAACGACTGGGAATTCAACGAGGACAACTACCAGTCCTTCATCCCAGAGCAATGCCGCTGGCGCAACTGGGCCAAGGACGACGGCACGGGCGAGGCACTGACCGCCGACCGCCTGCTCGATTTCGTGGACAACACACTCTTCCCCACACTCAAGGGGCTGGAGGTGACACCCCAGACACCCATGCGCAGCGCCATCGTCCGCACCACCTTCGAGAATGCCAACCAGTACATGAAGGACGGCGTGTTGCTGCGCCAGGTGCTCAACGTCATCGACGGACTTGACCTGAGCAGCTACGAGGAGAGCCACGCCTTCGGCGAGATCTACGAGAGCATACTCAAGGAGATGCAGTCGGCAGGCACGGCAGGCGAGTTCTACACCCCTCGCGCCCTCACCGATTTCATGGCCGAGATTATCCAGCCGCAGGTAGGTGAGCGTGTGGCCGACTTCGCCTGCGGTACAGGCGGCTTCCTCACCTCTTGGCTCAAAGCCCTCGACAAGAAAGTCACCACCGCCGAGGACCGCGAGGCTTACGCACAGAGCATCTACGGCATCGAGAAGAAGCAGTTCCCCTACATGCTCTGCGTCACCAATATGCTGCTCCACGACATTGACTCGCCCAAGGTATATCACGACAACTCGCTCACCAAGGACGTGCTCAACTATACCGACGACGACCGCTTCGACGTAATCCTGATGAATCCCCCCTATGGCGGCAACGAGAAGAACGACGTCAAGCGCCACTTCCCCAGCGACCTCGCCTCCAGCGAGACCGCCGACCTCTTCATGGTGGTCATCCAGTATCGCCTGGCTGAGCACGGCCGCGCCGCCGTCATCCTCCCCGACGGATTCCTCTTCGGCACCGACAACGCTAAGCTGGCCATCAAGGAGCGCCTGCTGCGTCACTTCAACCTCCACACCATCATACGTCTGCCGGGCAGCATTTTCTCGCCCTACACCTCCATAGCCACCAATATCCTCTTCTTCAACAACGAGCATGCCGAAGGCGCACAGGAAGGCTTCGCGACCAAGGAGACATGGTTCTACCGCCTCGACATGCCCGAGGGCTACAAGCATTTCTCCAAGACCAAGCCCATGCTCGCCGCCCATTGCCAGCCCATTCGCGACTGGTGGAACAACCGCCACGAAATCATCGACGCCGACACCGCCGACGAGAAAGCGCGCTGCTTCACCGCTCAGCAACTTCTCGACGCAGGGCTCAACTTCGACCAATGCAAGTTCCCGAAGGACGAAGAGGAAGTGCTGCGCCCCGAAGAATTGCTGCAGCAGTACCACGCCCAGCGCACTGCCCTCGACAAGAAGATAGACCAGACGCTGGCCGAAATACAGCAGATGCTGGGGATAGAGATCAAATAAGGAAAGAAGAAGATGGAGAAATACGAAATAACACAGAACTATAAAGCCCTGATTAATGAAGTTCGTGCCATCATTGAGCAAGGACTTCAGACGGCATATGCTGCAGCAGGCCACGCGGCCGTTGTCACTTATTGGCATGTAGGGCGTCGTATAGTAGAAGAAGAGCAGATGGGCGAGGAGCGTGCAGAATATGGGAAGAAGATTATCGACACGCTTGCCGCCTCGCTTACTCAAGACTTTGGAAACAGCTACAATGCCAGAAACCTAAGAGCATTCCGCTCTTTCTACTTGAAATTCAAAGATTTCGAGATTTGGAACGCACGCGTTCCAAATCTACAGTGGACTCATTTCAGATGTCTCCTGCGCGTTGAAGACGAAGATGCTCGCTATTGGTATATGCGTGAGGCATCGCGTGAGATGTGGAAATCGCGTACCCTTGACCGTAATATCTCTTCGCAATACTACTATCGTCTGTTGCAGTCGCCGAAGAAAAGCGAAGTCGTGGCTGAAATGCAACAACTGACAGCACCTTTTCAGTCCGACAAACTGGAGTTTGTCAAGAGCCCTGTTGTCGCAGAATTCTTGGGCCTGTCAAACAATGCGGCTTTTACAGAGACTGAGCTCGAAAGGGCTATCATCACACACCTGAAAGATTTTCTTCTTGAGATGGGAAAGGGCTTTGCTTTCGTGGCGGAACAGCAACATATCCGTACCGAGCAGAATGATTATTTCATTGACCTCGTATTCTATAACTATCTGCTTAAGAGCTTTGTACTGATTGACCTCAAAACCAACCGCCTCACCTATCAGGACGTCGGGCAGATGGACATGTATTTACAAATGTACGATGAGTTGAAGCGCACTGAGGGTGACAACCCAACCGTAGGCATCATCTTATGTTCAGAGACTGATGGTGATGTAGCACGCTATTCCACATTGGCGAAGAATGACCAACTCTTTGCAGCCAAGTATCTTACCTATCTCCCGACAGAGGAGCAACTGCGGCATGAGATAGAACAGCAAAAGCAGTTCTTTATAGAACAACAAGAAAACAAAGGAGAAGAGTAAACTATGAATGCACAACAACTGAAAAATGCCATACTGCAAGAGGCCATCGAAGGGCGACTGGTGCCGCAAGACCCCAACGACGAGCCCGCCTCCGTCCTGCTCCAACGCATACGCAAGGAGAAGGAGAGGCTGGTAAAGGAGGGCAAACTCAAGAAGAAAGACCTCGAAGAAAAACCCATTTCCGAGGAGGAGAAGCCGTTTGAGATTCCAGAAGGATGGGAGTGGTGCAGGATTGGGACAATTGCGTCTGTTCTTGGTGGAAAAAGAATACCTGCAGGGCGTAAATTATCACAAGAAAACACAGGGCATATTTATATAAGAGTATCAGATATGAAAGACGACACCGTCTCAACTGATAATCTTCTATATGTACCTGAAGATATATTCCCTTCTATCTCAAAATATATTATTAAAAAAGAAGATGTTTACATTACGGTAGCAGGAACAATTGGGAGAATTGGCAAAATCCCTCCAGAATTGGATGGAGCTAACTTAACGGAAAATGCAGATAGAATAGTATTCTCTAATATTAATCAGGACTGGTTAATTAAGTGTTTGCAATCATATTTTGTTCAAAAACAAATAACAGACGTTACAACAAAGGTTGGCCAACCAAAACTGGCAATATTAAGGATTCAGGATCTATTATTCCCTCTCCCCCCTCTTGCCGAGCAGCACCGCATTGTAGCCAAGATAGAGGAACTGCTGCCGAAGGTGGAGGAATATGGGAAGGCGCAGGAAGCCCTCGACAAGCTGAATGCCGAGCTGCCCGAGAAGTTAAAGAAGAGCATACTGCAAGAGGCCATCTCAGGGCGCTTGGTACCGCAAGACCCCAACGACGAGCCCGCCTCCATCCTCCTCGACCGCATCCGCCAAGAGAAACAGAGACTCGTAAAAGAAGGAAAACTCAAAAAGAAAGACCTCGAAGAAATTCCCATCTCCGAGGATGAAATACCATTTGAGATTCCGGAGAGTTGGGCGTGGGTAAAATTAGGTAATATTTACGTGACTACGTCGGGTGGAACCCCAGAGAAGGGACACCCAGAATACTATGGTGGGAATATACCATGGGTTAAAGTTGGTGATTTGACGAGTATATTTATTAGTCATACTGAGGATTGTATATCAGAAGAGGGGCTTATTCATTCATCTGCAAAATTATTTCCCAAAGATACTATCTTAGTTGCAATGTATTGCAATGATGCAATTGGAAAGTCATCAATTATTACTAGACCAATGACAACGAATCAGGCAATATGCGGGCTCTTTCCAAACGCTCATTTGATGAAAGAATATATTTATTATGCAATCCAGTCAAACCGCAAAAAATTACAAGAGCAGTCCGCAGGCGGAGCACAAAAAAATATAAACCAAAAAATTGTAAACAATCTCTTAGTCCCTCTCCCCCCTCTTGCTGAGCAGCACCGCATCGTCGCAAAGCTGGAGCAGCTGTTTAGAGAGATAGATAAGCTGAACGTGAAATGAATAGGCTTGTACTCATAGGCAATGGCTTCGATATAGCTCATGGACTCAAAACCAGATATGAGGATTTCATTAAATGGTATTGGAGCGAATGGGGGAAACGCCTTCTTCATGGCCAAAACAAGATAGAGGAAGACGGTTTATGTTCATTTATTTTGAAAGAGGCAACGGGCAATTCCACATGGGCGATGATTTGGGGGTGGTATTATCAAAGAACTAATCCACTTGTTCCATGGGATGTGGATGAGATAGTTGAGCATGCTAAACAAGAACGAAGTTTGTGTGATTTCAGCATGTGCTCTTTTCTCGAAATAATATGCAAAAGTATCGAAACGAAGAAATGGGTTGATATTGAGAACGAATACTATCGTCTGCTCACTGAATATGCTTTGAAAGAAGAGGATGAAGAGAAGGTGAAGAATCTCAATCAACAACTGCAACTCATTCAAGACAAGCTGACAGAGTACTTAAAGCAGATAAATGAAAACCAGATTAAGCCAAATTCCGAAATCAAAAGTAAGATATATGCACCCTTCAAACAATCTGATATCGCCATCAGTGGGCAAGAGGCTTTAGCAGAACATGTGAAAGCTGGATTGGCGCTCGACAACAAGGAGATGGATTACAAGTTGAGGCAATATGGCAGTAGTTGCTACACAAGCGGTTTTGTTGATGACTATAGAAAAAAGCATCCTGATTCCGACGAGATAGATTGGGAAGTTTTGCCTGAAGAATTATTGTTCCCCAATCAGATTATGCTGCTCAATTTCAACTACACTAATACAGCACAATCATATTGCAAGGCGGGTTCAAGATTCACCGTCAACCATATACACGGAAAGGTGGAGGAGCCTAAAAGCATTATTTTCGGCTATGGAGATGAGTTGGATGAAGATTATAAAAAGATATCAAACCGCAATGATAATACGCTGCTCACCAACGTCAAATCCATAAAATACCTCGAGGCTGACAACTATCGTAAGATGCTCGCGTTCATAGAATCAGAGCCATACCAAGTAGTTATCATGGGACATTCCTGCGGCAATTCAGACCGTACCCTGCTCAATACCTTGTTTGAGCATAAGAATTGTGTGTCAATCAAGCCCTATTTCTATGTCAGGAAAGATGGCAGCAACAACTACCTTGAACTGATTCAGAACATCAGTCGCAACTTCACTGATATGAAACTGATGCGCGACAGAGTGGTCAACAAGACGTTCACGGAGCCACTAACTATGCGAAAAGGATAGCCACGCCGAAGAACTTTTTTATACCAATCCCCGCCATTTCCCCGAAGCGTTTCATTATGAGGCGCTTCGGTTTTTTTGAGGATAATAAAGGAAAAAGTGGGAAAGATGTACTTGTTTCCGCTTTTATTCCTATCTTTGTGGCGGAAATAATAAGAAAACAGTAAAAAACGTGAATTCGGTATAAGCTTTATGCAATTAATCTGGTTTTGTCAATGATTTCGATGTTCATCTCGGGCTTCTTCGGCAGTAGATTGTAAGCAATAAGCCCAGCAAAGAGATTACTGGCAAAGTTGTCAATCGATCGATGTCTAGTATGTTCAATAACCCCGCCTCCGAGTGTCAGCATGAAGGTGCCGAGTCCCGGCACGTGGATGGCTGAGCCGTTGCTCATCATGTCCACGAGCTCATTGCGCATGGTGTAAAACGCTCCTATCATCGTGCTGCGTGTGAAAGGCTTACACTCGGCGTCGTACTTGTCCATGAATTCCTCAATGTTACCGCTCTTGAGGCGGGGCACCAGCACATGTTCGCCCGAAGGCTGCGTGTGGTTAGCTATGGTATATCGAATCTTGCTGAACATCGTTCTTTCAAGTTACATTAGCCCCCTCGGCTCCCCCCCAAGGGGGAGGGAACAGATGCGGTGGAAGTAATGATTATTTTTCACTTTTCACTCTTTCACTTTTCACTCTTCTCGTGTGTAAAACACGTAATTCCATACACCGATACACCTAAATACGCCTAACGACATATTTACCAGTAACTTATCATCTCATTTTTGGGTGTATTTGGGGTGTATTTGGGGTGTATTTATGGGTGTATGGGTGTATTTGAAGGGTGAAAAGTGAGAGAATGAAGCGTGAAAGTGACAAATGATAATTAGACGACGGGCATAGATTTGCGACGGAGATTGAAGACATTCGTCTTATTTGAGCGCCGCTTGTGGAGCTCTCCCTCATTGACCTGCTGTTCGAGATAGGCATACAGCTGCTTGGTGTCCTCGCGCGAGAACTTACGTCCGGAGTGGCGCTCGATGAACTCGAGGATCTCGCTACGTGACAGCTCCATCGTGCGGTTGTCATAGCGCTGTCGCGGCGTGGCCACCATCTCGAAGCAGTCGCAGAAGCGCTCCACGGCGTAGCTGCGGACGCGGAAGCGACGGTTGTTGTTCTCGATGGCCTCGCGCTCCTCGTCGGTGAAGTAGCAGCGTCCGTAGACGTCGTCCTCGGCAAAGCCTCCGGGGTTGTCGCAACGGGCGTTGATCTCATCCACGGCCTGTGCATACAGCTGGAAATGGTCGAGATACGCTGGCATCTCTATGTTCTTCTCCACGCGCACGCAGATGAAGCGTCGCGAGCCCGTCTCGTCCACCAGCACCTCCGTGGGGTTGCATGTGGCGATGAACGATGCCAGGCGCTGTCGCACCTGCATATTCGTGCGCCACATCTGCTTGGTGCGCACGTCGGCCTGCTGCAGCAGGTTCTTCAGTGGCCCGCGTTGCGAGTCGCCGCGGTACTGGTCGAACTCGTCGATGTTGATGAGCAAGGTCTGCGCCATGGTACGCATGAGCTGCTCTCGCTTCGTCAAGTCGATATGGTCAAGGTAGCCCCACATGAGCTCGTCGGGCAGCAGCGAACGGCAGAACGTGCTCTTGCCCGTGCCTTGCGGACCGCAGAGCAGCGGCGCCACGGCATTGCCGTGCTCGGGGTGTATGCCCATCCATTGTTGTACGACGCCCAGGAACCACACGTGGAATGCCCTCTCCCACAGCTGATTGTCCTTGGCCACGGCGCGCGCCACCTGCGTGATGCGGTCCTTGCCGTCCCACTGACCGCGCACGCCGTCGAGGTACTCGCGCAGGGGATTGCGGCGCGGGATGCGGTCGCTCAGCAGGAACGTCTTCACCACGTTGGGCGACGTCACCGCCCCGGCTTCCAGCGCCTCGAGCATCATGCCCGCCTGCTTCGTCACGTCCAGCGCCTGCCAACGGCCGCGCGTCGTGCGGGGACGATAATAGACGCCGCCGTCGATGTCGTTGTGGTACATCTCATAGTTGCTCATGAGCAACGCCTGCATCTCGCGCACGCCCTTGGCCTTCTTGTCCTTGGTGCCCGCCTCGGGCGTATGCTCGGCATAGTAGTCGTTGACGTAGTTGCCCCAGGCCATAGCACGTTCCTCGGGCTCGCCGTCGACGATACGCATACGTGTCTCAGCCAAAGGTATTTGCATCTCAAAGCATTGTGCCGTAACGGCTTGCATGAAGGCTTCGCGCTCGATCGTCGTGTCGCGCTGCTCTTCGCGGAAACGAGCCAGCACGACGCCGCGCGCCTTCATGTAGCGTTCGTAGTAATAGCGGTAGTTGCGGGCGTCGGCTGGGGGCACGTCGCCGGGCGCTTCCTGCACGGTGTCTACAGCCGTGGCTCCCGCCGTCACGAGCATCACCGTGGCATCGGCGTTCCACATCGGTTCCTCGTCGATACTGAGCCGGAAGCTGGAGGCCATGGAGCAATCGGGATCCTCGGTCAGCTGGCGTCCCATCACGGCGCCGTAAGCGGCCGCGGCCTGGCGGTAGGCCGCCTTGTGCAGTGCCTCCACCTCCTGCCATTCGCGCGGCAGGCGTCCATCGGCCGGCCAGTAGCGCACCAGCACTTTCAGACTCATGCCGCTGGACCCCACGAAGGCGCCTAAGGTCATGGGCATCGACGCCGCCAGCTGCTTGAGACGTTTCACCTCATCGGGCGAGTACACATTCTGTACGTCGAGCAGCACGACGCCGTTGAACACCTTGGCGCTCATCCGTCCGCCCCTGTTCAGGCGTAGGCACGAGGGCACCACCCACCCCACTTTCCATATCTCGGGGTGGTCGAAGGTCAGGCCGCGCGTCGTCGGCAATTGTCGCCTCAGCTCCGCGACGGCAGCGCGATGGTCGCCGTCCCGCAGCAGCGCGAGCAGCGCCCCAGGGGTCAGTTCGATACGTGTCACTCGCTTCGTGCCATAAGGCTTCTCGAGCGTGAAACGTATGTCAGCCACCTTGGGCGCCCGCCGTTGTGTGTTTTTCTTGTTAGTTTCTTTGTTCATGTTACTTGTAGATAGGGTTAGTTTGACGATTTTGACCCGTATGAGGTTGTTATCCTTAAACGGTACAAAGTTACAACATTTTTCTCAATTATGCAATTTTTTAGACTCTTATCACCGAAAAAATACACCCATACACCAAAAAATACACCCAAAACGAAGGAGGTAGAGCATTGGCATATAAGTTGTTAAATAATTTTGGGTGTATCGGTGTATGGAAATATCTGCATTCACGCGCGCGAAAGAGTAGAAAGTGAAAAGGGAAAGATTACCGATGAGAATGAAGAGTGATACAATATGGTTTGTCGTTAGTGACGATACGGTCAGACGTTAGTGACGATACGGTCAGTCGTGTAAGCCTGAACGTCTATAAGTGTAGCTTGTTCGGTCGCGAGCGAACAAGCCACACGACCTGCTGTGCATGGAGGTTCGTCCAGGCCATTTCGGGCCGTGATGCCCTGCCATCAGGTTACGGCGCAGGCGCAATGACGGGCATATTCAGCCGTTGCAAGTCAAAGCCCCATCATTTTTTTGAGGAGATTATTCAGGTGGCTTGTCACATCCTCCACGCAGTCTCCACCACAGAAGTAGACGCTTGACAGCGAACCAACGATCTCGCTGTAC
>DGSC01000059.1:0-124 GCA_002391275.1 Prevotellaceae bacterium UBA4372
TGCTGTGATTGAAGCCTGCAAGTGCTGCGGCAATAACCTCGAGTGATTTGCTCTTCTCGCGAACGCCGATAATCTGACCAGGCTTGACACTGTAGCTGGGGATGTTCACCACCTTGCCGTCAAC
>DGSC01000059.1:199-2944 GCA_002391275.1 Prevotellaceae bacterium UBA4372
ACGAGCTGACGTGCAGCAGCGCGGGTAGGAGCGATGCCAAGACGGAACACTACATTGTCGAGGCGGCACTCGAGATTCTGGAGAAGGATCTCACCGGTAATGCCATTGGTACGTGCAGCCTTATCAAACATGTTGCGGAACTGTTTTTCGAGTACGCCATAGGTGTACTTTGCCTTTTGCTTCTCAGCAAGCATGACACCGTACTCGGAGGTCTTGCGACGACGGTTGTTTCCATGCTGCCCAGGAGGGAAGTTGCGCTTGGATAAAACCTTGTCGGGACCGAATATAGCCTCGCCGAAACGACGGGCAATCTTTGATTTTGGACCTGTATAACGAGCCATAGTTAATTACTATTTACGATTTACTATTTGGGGATTCGGGTTCACTGGCGATTAGACGCGACGACGCTTCGGAGGACGGCATCCATTGAAAGGAAGCGGAGTAACGTCTACGATCTCCACAACCTCTATGCCTGCACCATGAATGGTACGGATAGCGCTCTCGCGACCGTTTCCAGGACCCTTGACATAAGCCTTTACCTTACGGAGGCCGAGGTCATAGGCGACCTTTGCACAATCCTGAGCTGCCATCTGAGCTGCATAGGGGGTGTTCTTCTTAGAACCACGAAAACCCATCTTGCCTGCGCTGGACCATGAAATCACCTGGCCTTCGCTGTTGGCAAGGGAAACGATGACATTGTTGAATGAGCTATGCACGTGGAGCTGGCCCAAAGCATCAACCTTGACGTTTCTTTTCTTTGCTGCGACTGTTTTCTTTGCCATATCTTAATGATTATTTTGTAGCCTTTTTCTTATTTGCAACGGTCTTCTTCTTACCTTTACGTGTGCGGGCATTGTTCTTTGTGCTCTGGCCACGTACGGGAAGACCATTACGATGGCGGACTCCGCGGTAACAACCGATATCCATCAGGCGTTTGATGTTCATAGCAATCTCAGAGCGGAGATCACCTTCTACTTTATAATCGGCAGCGATTACTTCACGTATCTTGGAGGCCTGGTCGTCGGTCCAGTCCTTTACTTTGATGTCTTTGTCGACACCTGCTTTTGCGAGAATCTTTGCTGCGCTACTGCGACCAATGCCATAAACATAGGTCAAAGCGATTTCACCTCTCTTGTTCTGAGGTAAATCGACACCAACAATTCTTATTGCCATATACTATACTTATTCGTTTTGCAATACAATCTTACCCCTGACGTGTCTTGAACTTGGGGTTTTTCTTGTTAATCACATACAGGCGCCCCTTGCGACGAACAATCTTGCAGTCGGGGGTACGCTTTTTTAAGGATGCTCTTGTTTTCATATTGTTGCTTATTATTTGAATCGGAATACGATGCGACCTTTGGTAAGGTCATACGGGCTCATCTCTACCTTGACTTTGTCTCCGGGAAGAATCTTGATGTAGTGCATACGCATCTTGCCAGAGATGTGTGCTGTGATCTGATGCCCGTTCTCCAGTTCTACACGAAACATCGCATTGGAGAGGGCTTCTACGATTTGCCCGTCTTGTTCGATAGCGGATTGCTTTGCCATACTGAGTGTATTGAGTTTCTGAGATTGTAATTCTGAATCAATGTGAACAAGAAGCTTCGAACTTCTCTATTTCATCGAAAGATGATAGGATCTCTGCCTTGCCGTGGTGGATGGCCATGGTATGCTCGAAATGAGCGGCCGGCTTTCCGTCACGAGTCTTTATCGTCCATTTATCTGGCATCATATAAATCTCGTGCGATCCCATTGTGATCATGGGCTCTATTGCAATGCAGAGGCCATTCTTAATCTGCTTGCCCTGACCTCGGCGACCATAGTTGGGCACCTGGGGGTCTTCATGCATCTCGCGGCCGATTCCATGACCTACGAACTCGCGAACTACACCATAGCCTTGAGCTTCGCAGTAGGTCTGGACTGCATAGCCGATGTCACCTATACGATGACCTGCGACGGCGGCTTCTATTCCCTTATAGAGGGAGGCTTTAGTAGTCCTAAGCAATTTGAGGACATCCTCTGCTACGGTTCCTACTTGAAAGGTGTAGCAGGAGTCGCCATTGTAGCCATTGAGAAGGGTTCCGCAGTCAACGGAGATGATATCTCCATCTTGTAAGACATCCTTCTCGGACGGTATCCCATGAACGACGACGTCGTTGATTGAGGTGCATATACTTCCGGGGAAGGGACCTCCATAAGGATTTGGGAAACCCTTGAAGGTAGGTATGGCCCCGTGGTCGCGGATGAATTCTTCTGCGAGATGGTCAAGCTGAGCGGTTGTCACGCCAGGCTTTATGGCTTTACCCACTTCAGCCAGTGTGGCTGCTACCAACTGATTGGCAGCCCGCATCAACTCGATTTCATCTTCTGTCTTCAGAAATATCATCTCGGTGATACTCCTTTAATATATTAGTAGGCACTCACTCCGCCACGGCCACGGATGCGACCTGACTCAAGCAGGCCGTCGTAGTGACGCATAAGCAGGTGGCTCTCGATCTGCTGGAGTGTGTCAAGCACAACACCAACAAGGATGAGCAACGATGTACCTCCGAAGAACTGTCCGAACTCTGGCTGAACATTGAGCAGGCCTGCGAAAGCGGGCATACATGCAATGAAGGCCAAGAAGATAGAACCCGGAAGGGTGATATGTGACATCACATTATCAATGTAATCAGCGGTATCCTTACCCGGACGTACGCCAGGGATGAAGCCATTGTTGCGCTTCATGTCCTCTGCCATCTG
>DGSC01000059.1:2986-3196 GCA_002391275.1 Prevotellaceae bacterium UBA4372
TCATATCTTCTGCCATCTGCACAGGATTCATCGTGATTGCCGTGTAGAGGTAGGTGAAGATAATAATCAAAGCTGCAAAGACAATATTGTACGCCCAACTACGATGATCTGACAAAGCCATCAATACAGCAGATGGATTCTGACCATCGCTGAAGGCTTGCATCAAAGTGATAGGCAGGAACATAATGGCCTGAGCAAAGATGATAGGCA
>DGSC01000059.1:3324-13211 GCA_002391275.1 Prevotellaceae bacterium UBA4372
GCTTGGCATACTGCACGGGCACCTTACGGGTAGCCTGGGTGAGCATGATGGCGGCAATGATAGCAAGGAAGAGGATGACGAGCTCAATGAGGAACATTACCAAGCCACCGCCTTCGAGATTCTTCAGACGGCTGACAGCCTCCTGACNNAGCTTCAAGGGGATGTACTGACGTGCACCACCAAACTGCTTGTTGCCCACGAGGCGCTTTGCATACTGCACAGGAACCTTACGGACGCCCTGCACCAAAAGAATAGCTGCACAAACAACTGCGTAAAGAATGATAAGCTCGACAAGGAACATGACCAGACCACCACCCGAAATAGCCGTGAAACGTGACGAGACCTCCTGGAAGAAGGCCTGCGGCAGACGAGCGATGATACCAATCATAATGATCATCGAGATACCATTTCCTATACCTTTATCAGTAATGCGCTCACCCAACCAAAGGATGAACATACTGCCTGCGGCGAGAATGATGGTAGAAGAAATCATGAACGAGGTCCAACCTATAGCGGGCGACAAAGCACCGCCTGACATGTGACGAAGATTCACCAGATAACCTGGTGCTTGGAACAAGAGGATGAAAATCGTCAGATAACGGGTGTACTGATTGATCTTTCGACGGCCGCTTTCACCTTCGCGCTGCATCTTCTGGAAATAAGGTACAGCTACAGCAAGAAGCTGAATGACGATGGATGCCGTAATATAAGGCATGATTCCCAAAGCGAAGATTGACGCATTGGAGAATGCACCTCCAGAGAACATATTGAGAAGGCTCATCAGACCCTCACTCGTCTGCTCTCGAAGTGCCACAAGCATATTAGGATTTATGCCAGGAAGCACCACAAAAGAGCCGAAACGATAGACGGCGGCAAAGCCCAGGGTGATGAGGATCTTCGTACGAAGGTCCTCAATCATCCAGATGTTCTTCAGTGTTGCAAAAAACTTCTTCATGAGCTTATTTGGTCTTACAGAGTTGTTGCTGTACCGCCTGCAGCTGTGATAGCAGCCTCGGCAGTTTTTGAGAAGGCATTAGCTACAACCTCAACCTTGGCAGTGAGTTCGCCGTAGCCGAGCACTTTAACAAGCTCACCGGCCTTAACCAAGCGAGCTGCTACGAGTTCCTCTATACCAATCTTCTCCATGCCACGTTCAGCAAGTTTCTGAATGGTACTTAAGTTAATGGCGGCATACTCTTTGCGGTTGATATTCTTGAAGCCGAATTTCGGCAGACGACGCTGAAGAGGCATCTGACCACCTTCAAAGCCGATCTTCTTCTTGTAGCCCGAACGAGCCTTTGCACCTTTATGACCACGTGTGGAGGTTCCACCGAGACCAGAGCCTGGACCACGGCCGATGCGTTTACGCGTCTTCGTGCTACCAGCTGCAGGTGTCAAATTATGTAATTTCATATTCGTGTGTCGGTTTAAAACGTGAATAATAGATTAACTTAGTCGATGACTTTCACCAAGTGGTGAACTGTCTGAATCTGACCGCGCACAGAGGGAGTATCCTGCAACTCAACAACATGATTGAGCTTGCGAAGACCCATAGCATCAAGTGTGCGTTTCTGATTCTTGGGAGCGCCGATGCGGCTCTTAATCTGCTTAACTTTGATTGTTGCCATAATCTTGGTCCTCCTGTTTGTTAACCTCTAAATACTTTCTCAACACTGACGCCACGGTTCTGTGCAACCTGACGTGCATCACGCATCTCTGCCAAAGCAGCGATGGTTGCCTTTACCAAATTGTGAGGGTTGGAAGAACCCTTACTCTTTGCAAGACAGTCAGTGATACCAACACTCTCAAGGACGGCACGCATAGCACCACCTGCCACTACACCGGTACCGGTAGAAGCTGGCATGATGAGCACTTCTGCGCCACCAAACTTAGCAGCCTGCTCATGAGGAACTGTACCCTTGATAACGGGCACCTGAACCAGATTCTTCTTGGCTGCTTCTACGCCCTTGGCGATAGCGGCTGTAACTTCACCAGCTTTGCCGAGGCCATAACCGATGATGCCCTTGCCGTCGCCTACTACTACAATTGCTGCGAATGTGAACGTGCGACCACCCTTCGTCACCTTAGTGACGCGGTTTATAGCTACGAGGCGGTCCTTCAATTCAACATCGCTATTGATCTTTACATTCTTGATTGCCATAATGATTTAGAATTTAAGTCCACCTTTACGTGCTGCGTCTGCAACTTCTTTCACACGGCCATGATAGAGGTAACCGTTGCGGTCGAAAACCACAGTGGTGATACCTGCCTCAAGGGCTTTCTTTGCTATGAGTTCACCGACCTTTGCTGCCTGCTCTTTCTTGGGGCATGCCTCCATGCCAAGAGAAGATGCTGCGCAGAGGGTGGTACCTGTCAGGTCGTTGATGACTTGAACATAAATCTGCTTGTTACTGCGGAAGACCGACATACGGGGACGCTCTGCAGTACCAGAGATTTTGTTACGAACTCTATACTTAATCTTGATTCGTCTTTCTATTTTCGTTGTCATGATTACGCTATTTTAGAGTTACTATTATTTAGCACCTGCTGACTTACCAGACTTCCTACGAATCTGCTCGCCAACGAACAAGATACCCTTGCCCTTGTAAGGTTCGGGCTTACGGAAAGAACGAATCTTGGCACAAACCTGTCCGAGGAGCTGTTTGTCACAAGACTTCAAGATAATCTGGGGATTCTGGTTACGCTCGGCTTTGGTCTCTACCTTTATCTCGGCAGGAAGCTGGATAAAGATACTGTGGGTATAACCAAGCGCGAACTCCACAAGGTTGCCCTTGTTGCTCACACGATAACCGACACCGACGAGCTCCATCTGCTTGGTATAGCCTTCGCTCACACCTACAACCATGTTGTGGATGAGTGAACGATAAAGACCATGATAAGCTTGTTTCTGCTTCATAGAAACGTTGATGGGATCGTAGGTCTCATCGATATCAAACGTGATTTCTGCCTTTTCTTTGTCGTAATTAACTTTAATGGAAGGATTAACCTCTTGGGTTAAAACACCCTCCTTACCTTTGACCGTAACCTTGTTACCGTCAATGGAAATCTCAACACCTGCAGGGATGTTAATGGGCAATTTACCAATTCTTGACATGTTAATTCCTCCTAATTTAATATACGTAACAAAGAACTTCGCCACCAATCTTCTGTTCTGCGGCTTCCTTATTGGTCATCACACCCTTAGAGGTTGAGATGACAGCGATGCCAAGACCGTTGATGACACGAGGCATATCCTTGTAACCTGTATACTTACGCATACCGGGCTTGGACACGCGGATGAGTTTTTTGATGGCGTTAACCTTGTTAACAGCATCGTACTTAAGGGCAATCTTAATAGTGCCCTGAGGACCATCATCAACAAACTTGTAGTTGAGGATGTAGCCCTTCTCGAAGAGGATCTTTGTGATCTCCTTCTTCAGATTCGACGCGGGCACTTCAACCACACGGTGCTTTGCCATAATGGCGTTGCGTAACCGCGTCAAATAATCTGCAATAGGATCTGTCATTGTTGTTTAAGATTTAATTAATCGGCACTCTGCCGACAATATTAAAAGATAATAATAATTGGGGTGCTATATCAGCTTACCAACTTGCCTTGCGCACACCGGGGATGAGGCCCTGAGAAGCCATCTCACGGAACTGAATACGGGAGATACCGAACTGGCGGATGTAACCTTTAGGACGGCCCGTAATCTTGCAACGGTTGTGCAGGCGGATGGGATTTGCATTGCGAGGAATGCTCTGCAGCTTCTGTGCTGCCTCAAAGGCCTCAACAGGATCGCCCGTATTGACAATCTTCTTGAGGGCAGCACGCTTTGCAGCGTACTTGGCAACGAGCTTAGCGCGCTTTACCTCACGTGCTTTCATTGATTCTTTTGCCATAGTTGCTTAGTCTTTAGCGTTTTTAAAGGGAAGTCCGAACTCCTTGAGAAGGGCGAAGCCTTCCTCGTCTGTCTTAGCTGTTGTCACGAATGTGATATTCATACCCACGATGCGATCAATAGCATCAATGTTTATCTCAGGGAAGATAATCTGCTCCTGAATGCCAAGGGTATAGTTACCACGTCCGTCAAGCTTGCTCTCGATACCTTTAAAGTCGCGGATACGGGGGAGAGCAACCTTCACGAGTTTCTCAAGGAACTCATACATACGCTCACGACGCAAAGTCACCATAACACCGATGGGCATCTTCTTACGAAGCTTGAAGTTAGCCACGTCCTTTTTCGAAACGGTGGCAACAGCTTTCTGACCGGTGATAGCCGTAAGCTCGTTGACAGCAACTTCAATAATCTTCTTGTCTGCAGTTGCGATGCCAAGGCCCTGATTGACCACGATCTTCTTCAGGACGGGAATCTGCATAGCAGAAGTGTAGCCGAACTTCTCTTTTAATGCGGGAGCAATACGCTCGATGTACTCCTGCTTCAGTCTTGCTGTATTTGCCATTACTTAATCTCCTCTCCTGATTTTTTGGCATAGCGGACAAGCTTGCCGTCTTCGTTTAACTTACGTCCAATACGGGTAGCCTTGCCGGATTTAGGATCCACCACATTCAGATTCGAGATGTGGATTGGGGCTTCCTGCTTTACGATGCCACCCTGAGGGTTCTTTGCACTGGGCTTCTGGCTCTTGGAGACCATATTCTGGCCTTCTACGATAGCCTTCTGCTCCTTGACGAGCACCTTCAAGACTTTGCCTGTCTGGCCTTTGCTATTGCCCGCAAGAATCATGACGGTATCGCCTTTCTTAATATGTAACTTAGCCATTACTGTAATGAATCTTTTTGATGATTAAAGTACCTCGGGTGCGAGTGAAACCACCTTCATATTGGTTGCACGCAGCTCACGGGCCACAGGGCCGAAGATGCGGCTACCGCGAAGTTCACCAGCATTGTTCAACAGTACGCAAGCGTTGTCGTCGAAACGTATATAGGAGCCATCGGCACGACGGACTTCCTTGCTTGTGCGGACGATCAAAGCTTTCGACACAGCACCCTTTTTAATATCGCTTGAGGGGATGACGCTCTTCACAGAGACGACAATAACGTCCCCAACTGTTGCATAACGACGACGAGTTCCGCCCAAAACGCGGATGCATAGACACTCTTTAGCGCCGCTATTGTCTGCAACAACTAATCTAGATTCTGCCTGTATCATAATTACTTAGCTCTTTCAACGATTTCTACTACTCTCCATCTCTTGGTTTTGCTCAGGGGACGGGTTTCCATAATAAGAACTGTATCACCGCGATGGCAGTCGTTCTTCTCGTCATGAGCATGGTATTTCTTCGTCTTCTGGACGAACTTACCATAAATCGGGTGTCTTTCCTTATACTTGGCAGCCACTACAATGGTCTTATCCATCTTGTCGCTGATGACAACGCCGGTTCTAGTTTTTCTTAAGTTTCTAACTTCCATGTCTAAGACCATTATTAATTAGCATTCTGTTTCTCCGTGAGAATGGTTTTCATGCGAGCAATTTCACGACGCACCTTCTTGATTTCAGAAGGATTCTCCAGGGGTGACACGGCGTGGTTCAACAGCATCTGACGGTACTGAGCCTTGGCCGTTTCAATTTTCTCAACGAGCTCCTCAACAGTAAGAGCTCTAACTTCTGTAATCTTCATAATCAAGCGTTTTTGTCGTAGTCTCTTCTAACAATGAACTTCGTTGTCACGGGAAGCTTCTGAGCAGCGAGGCGCAGAGCTTCTTTTGCAGTCTCATAAGGTACACCTTCAACCTCAAAGATGATACGTCCAGGGGTGATGGGGAAAACGTAACCTACGGGGTCACCCTTACCTTTACCCATACGTACATCGGCAGGCTTCTTAGTGATAGGTTTGTCAGGGAAGATACGAATCCAGACCTGACCTTCACGTTGCATATATCGGGTTACGGCAACACGGGCGGCCTCAATCTGACGACCAGTAATCCAGTGTGTATCGAGGCTCTTGATGCCGAAGGATCCGAAAGCGAGCTGATTGCCGCGCTGGGCGTTGCCTTTGCAACGACCTTTTTGCGGTCTTCTATATTTTGTTCTTTTCGGCTGTAACATAGTTGCGTTGTTTCAGATGAAGTTTAACGATTATTGTTGCGAGGGCGACGGGGACCGCGACGACCGCCGCGCTCATTTCCGCCGAAACGACCCGTCTCTTTCTGCTGAGCGAAGTTAGGAGCAAGATCCTTCTTGCCATAAACCTCACCGCGGCAGATCCACACCTTGATTCCCAGCAAACCCACTTTCGTAAGAGCTTCAGTCTGACAATAGTCAATGTCTGCGCGGAAAGTGTGCAGAGGAGTACGTCCCTCTTTGAACATCTCGCTACGTGCGATTTCAGCTCCGTTCAAACGGCCGGAGATAAGCACCTTAATACCTTCAGCACCAGCACGCATAGCATTTGCAATGGCCATTTTGATGGCACGACGGTAAGCGATTTTACCCTCAACTTGCTTAGCGATGTTAGCACCAACGATATTCGCATCGAGGTCGGGCTTTTTAATCTCGAAAATATTTATCTGGATCTCCTTGTCGGTAATCTTCTTGAGCTCCTTTTTAAGTGCATCAACCTTCTCGCCACCCTTGCCAATGATAAGACCTGGACGAGAGGTGCAGATGGTGATTGTCACGAGCTTCAACGTGCGTTCGATGACGATGCGGGAGATGCTGGCATCACCGAGGCGAACCATGAGATACTTGCGAATCTTGCTGTCCTCAAGAATGGAATCGCCGAAGTTCTTGCCACCATACCAATTGGAATCCCAACCGCGGACAATGCCAAGACGGTTGCTTATAGGATTAACTTTCTGTCCCATATTGTTACTTAGTCATTAGTTTTAGTGTCAACGAACAAGGTGACGTGGTTGCTGCGTTTGCGGATGCGATATCCACGGCCCTGAGGTGCAGGGCGCATACGCTTGAGTGTAGCACCTTCGTCGACAAATACTCTCGATACGATCAGCTCGCCATCCTCGGCCTTGCGATCATTCTTCTGTTCCCAGTTGGCAATAGCCGAGCGAAGAAGATTCTCCACGTCTGCAGCTGCAGCTTTCTTGTTGAAGTGCAGTGTAGCCAGTGCACGATTCACCTCCATACCGCGGATCAAATCAACCACATAACGCATCTTTCGCGGGGAGGAAGGCACGCTCTTAGCCTTTGCAAAATACTGGGTCTTCAGTGCAGCCTTTCGTGCTTCGGCTGCCAGTCTTTTTCTTTTTCCCATTATATTATTACTCTAATTATTCAAATAGTGAATCTTGAATGTCCTGGGTCCTGTTACTTCTTCTTCTGACCTGCATGGCCGCCGAACTTGCGGGTGGGAGCAAACTCACCGAGCTTGTGGCCAACCATATTCTCAGTCACGTATACAGGAATGAACTTATTGCCGTTATGTACAGCAATCGTGTGGCCTACGAAGTCAGGGCTGATCATTGAAGCACGAGCCCAAGTCTTCACGACGTTCTTCTTACCGCTCTCGTTCATAGCGAGAACCTTCTTTTCGAGGCTTACTGCGATGTATGGACCTTTCTTAAGTGAACGACTCATAATATTTCTTTGAGTTTAACTGTGATTACTTTTTATTGGCTCTTTCAATGATGTACTTATTCGACTGCTTCTTAGGAGCACGTGTCTTGAGACCCTTTGCATAGAGACCCTTACGTGAACGCGGATGTCCACCACTCTGGCGACCTTCACCACCACCCATCGGGTGATCGTGCGGATTCATAACAACACCACGGTTGTGAGGACGGCGACCGAGCCAGCGGCTACGTCCAGCCTTACCGGAGCTTTCGAGTGCATGATCGCTGTTGCCGACGCTGCCGACAGTAGCCTTGCAAGCGCTAAGAATCTTGCGCGTCTCACCCGAGGGGAGCTTGATCACGCAATAACGACCCTCACGAGAGGTGAGCTGAGCAAAGTTACCAGCCGAACGGACGAGCAGAGCGCCCTGACCAGGACGGAGCTCAATGTTGTGGATAACCGTACCAACGGGGATGTTCTGCATGGGAAGAGCATTACCTACTTCAGGTGCAGCATCTGCGCCCGACATAAGGGTCATGCCTACCTGCAGACCGTTAGGAGCAATAATATAACGTTTTTCACCATCAGCGTAAAAGAGCAAAGCGATACGAGCCGAACGGTTCGGATCGTATTCAATTGTCTTCACGACTGCGGGAACACCATCTTTATCTCTCTTGAAATCGATGAAACGGAACTTGCGCTTGTGACCGCCGCCCATGTAGCGAACAGTCATCTTACCGGTATTGTTTCGGCCACCGGTAGAGCGCTTACCATAGGTGAGAGACTTTTCAGGTACAGATGCAGTAATCTCTTCGAATGTACCTATAATCTTGTGTCTTTGGCCCGGTGTTGTGGGCTTTAATTTACGTACTGCCATCTTAATGATTAGATATTACTATAAAAATCGATGGTCTCGCCCTCCTTCAGAGTGACGATAGCCTTCTTGAATGCGTTCGAGCGGCCTTGAATCAGACCGGACTTGGTATAACGGCTCTTGTTCTTGCCTGCATAGGAAGCAGTGCTGATACCAGTAACGGTGACGTTGTAGAGCTCTTCAATTTCCTTCTTAATCTCGAGCTTATTAGCCTCAGGACGCACAATGAAGCCGAACTTGTTCTGCTTCTCTGTGATATTGGTCATCTTCTCAGTGACCAAAGGTTTTACGATATATCCCATAGTTGTTGCTCATTAATTGTTAAGAGTTTCTCCGACAACGCCAAGTGCACTTTCAGTGAGCACAAGCACGTCTGCGTCGAGCACTTTGTAAGTGTTCAGCGCAGATGCAGCCATAACATTGACACGCTCAATATTGCGAGCCGACAAATATACAGCTTTATCCGTACCCTGCAAAACGAAAAGGGACTTTTTGCCATCAACTTTAAGATTATTTATCACTTCAACGAAGTTTTTGGTCTTCGGTGCATCAAAAGTAAAGTCCTCAACGACTACAATAGCGTTTTCTTGTGCTTTGTAAGCCAAGGCGCTCTTACGAGCAAGACGACGAACTTTCTTATTGAGCTTGAAGCCATAGTCGCGGGGCTGAGGGCCGAACACACGGCCACCACCTACGAGTACAGGTGAGTTGATGTCGCCACGACGTGCACCGCCGCCGCCTTTCTGACGACCAAGTTTACGAGTAGAGCCACTCACTTCGGAGCGCTCCTTAGCCTTGGCTGTGCCCTGGCGCTGGTTGGCGAGGAAGAGGCGGACATCGAGATAGATTGCGTGGTCATTGGGCTCGATGCCGAAGATAGCATCGTCGAGGACGACCTTGCGGCCGGTATCCTGACCTTTGATATTCAATACACTGACTTCCATCTTACTTAATAACGCTTACGATTGAACCTTTGAAACCCGGAATACTGCCCTTGATAAGGAGCAGGTTGTGCTCGGGAATCACTTTTAACACTTGCAGGTTGTGCGTAGTCACGCGGGCATTGCCCATCTGGCCACCCATACGCAGGCCCTTGAAGACCTTTGCAGGATAAGAGCAGGCACCAATAGAACCTGGCTTACGCAGACGGTCATCCTGACCGTGTGTGCTTTGACCTACGCCACCGAAGCCATGACGCTTAACAACGCCTTGGAAGCCTTTACCCTTGCTGGTGCCGATAACATCAACATAGGGTGCATCTGCGAAGATATCAACGGTGATGGTATCACCCAGATTTACATCTTCAAAACCTGTGAACTCGGCCAAGTGGCGCTTGGGTGTTGTACCGCTTTTAGCGAAGTGTCCGAGCATGGGCTTGGGAGTATTCTTTTCCTTTGCCTCCTCGAAACCGAGCTGAACAGCTGCATAGCCGTCCTTCTCGACGCTCTTGATCTGGGTAACTACGCAAGGACCTAATT
>DGSC01000059.1:13331-13579 GCA_002391275.1 Prevotellaceae bacterium UBA4372
TAATAATCCTGGCATTTCAGTAATTAATTAATTAACAATTTATCTAATTAAAGATCTTTTTCAGTTACTTTATTCCTAGACTTTGATTTCGACCTCAACGCCGCTGGGGAGCTCCAATTTCATCAGTGCATCAACAGTCTGAGCTGTGCTGCTATAGATGTCGATGAGACGCTTATAGCTGCTGAGCTGGAACTGCTCGCGAGCTTTTTTGTTGACGAAGGTTGAACGGTTAACAGTGAAGATACGCT
>DGSC01000059.1:13623-13758 GCA_002391275.1 Prevotellaceae bacterium UBA4372
CAGTGAAGATACGCTTGTGGGTGGGGAGAGGTATAGGACCGCTCACGATGGCACCTGTTGCCTTCACTGTCTTTACGATCTTCTCAGCAGACTTGTCTACGAGGTTGTGGTCGTAGGATTTCAGTTTGATTCTGA
>DGSC01000059.1:13810-14149 GCA_002391275.1 Prevotellaceae bacterium UBA4372
TGATTCTGATTTTCTGACTCATGATGTCGATTTACAATTATAATATTTAATATTTACTATTTAAGGTGGGCGACTGCCGAAGAGTCATATGCTCGGCAGCCCCCTGCCTTTATTTAATTCAGATGACGAATGACGAATGAAATCATCAATTTCCACTTATCATTCTTCACGCTTGTTATACCAAGTCTACGCGACCCTTAACTTCCTCGAGCACGGCCTTAGCGATGCTGCTGGAAACAGGTGCATGATGGTCGTAGGTCATACTGCTGGTAGCACGACCAGAGGTAATGGTACGGAGAGCCGTCACATAACCAAACATCTCGCCCAGGGGAACCATAG
>DGSC01000039.1:0-3346 GCA_002391275.1 Prevotellaceae bacterium UBA4372
TCGGCGATAAAATCGCCGAGCGCTATTGGTGGGCAAGAACAGGGGAGATTGGTGAGTAGCGAAGGGGGAATGTTTATTTCACAGCTACTTTTCGGCCTGCAGAAACGTAAACACCTTTGTGAGATGTGGAGGCAACAGGGCGGCCACTTAGGTCGTAGGCTGTATCGGCCAAGGGGGCTTGAGCAGCCACAACAGCTATAGCATCCTCTTCACCTTTAGGCGAAATAATAAAGGTATCGCCGATATTTGTTACAGGAATGACTATGCGGTCTGTAGTAGCCTCAGCTTGTTCAAAATCTGTGCCGTCAGCCTTAACTATGGTGTAGCCATCGAGCCCTTCGTAGGATATCATGAGAGGCTGACCTTTCAGGCTGCGAATGGTTGCAAGGGTCAGCTTTCCATCTGCCCACTCTTGGTCTACTTCGAATCCGCCCACTGCACGCAGCCCCTTCACATCACCCTTTTGCCAGATATACGGCAGGGCTGGCAGGAGTTGCAAGGTGTCAGTATGGCTCTGAAGCAGCAATTCAGCCATCGCTGCACAGACGCCGAAGTTTCCATCTATCTGGAAAGGTGCATGCGAATCGAAGAGGTTGTAGTAGACACCACCCTTCGACTGGTCAGTTCCATAGCTTGTGCTATGGGTGAACTCAGCCTTGAAGAGCTCAACGACTTGATCAGGTTCGAGGGCTCTTGCCCAAAGGTTCATCTTCCAACCCATAGACCATCCTGTCGAAGGTAAGCCGCGCAGTTTTAGACTTCTAACAGCCGGGATGTAGTAAGGATTGGATGCAGGCAGATTAGCAAAAGGATAGAGCGCCATCATGTGCGAGAGATGACGGTGGCCGCTTTCGCCGCCATTTCCTGTTGCATAATCTGTATATTTCCATTCACGCAGTATCTCGTCGCCGGTCTTCACGCCATTGCGTGTAGCTCCATAAGTGCCGTTATATATCTCGGTATGCAGACCGTTGTCCAGTTTCTGGAACTTAGTTTTCAGTTGACTGAGGAAAGCCTCAGTTACTCCTGCCTCTGCCGTTCCCAGCACTTCAATGGCCTTAATAGTTTCGTCGAAGAGGTTCCATACGATCTGCTGAGAGTGTGCTGTTGCATTCTCCGTAGGTCCGTGTTCCGGGCTCCATTCGTTGGGGCACTCCCACGAGCCATCGTTAGCCTTGACAAGCCGGTCCATCCACATCTGTACGCAAGGGATCATGACAGGCAGGGCCACATTCTTGAGGAAGTCGCGGTCGAGGGTGTAGCGATAATGTTGCCAGAGATGGTCGCAACTCCATGCACCAGCTTCAGGATATTGTGTAGCCATCCAGTTGGTACAGTTTCCGAAGATATTGTTTTCTGTGAAGCAAGCCCATCCTCTCGACTGTCCGAGCCAGTTCTTCGCGTAGTTTTTCCAAACAGGCTGAACTACGGCCATATTATACAGATAGTTGAGATATTTCTCGTGCATTTCCGACAAGTTGGTAGGTTCTGCGGGCCAATAGTTCATCTGGATATTGATGTTGGCATGAATGTCGCTATTCCAAGGTGGATTATTCTTATGGTTCCAGATACCCTGCAGATTGTTAGGCAAGTCAATACCGCGCGAGCTGGCTATAAGGAGATAGCGTCCGTAGTGGAAGTAAAGCAATTCCAACATACGTGCATCAGCCGAGTTGGCCAGCGACCGTTTGCTTGTCAGCGTGGCATAGGTGTCGACAAGTCTATTCGTGGCCTTCTTATTCGCAGCGTTTCCGAGGTTCAGGCGGCATCGGTCAAACAAGGGCTTATAATCAGCAAGGTGAGCCTCCTTGATGCTTTCCCATCCCTTTTCCGCGGCAGCTTCAACGTCAGCGCGCAATCGGTCGGCAAGCTGTTCTGTGCCACTCACGAAGCCTGAAGCCACAGGATCGTAGTCGGTGCCAGCGGCCAACAGTATCAGGATTTCATCAGCCTGACTGACATTGATTCCATTTTCGTCGGTCGTCACAGAGCCACCCTTAGCGACCACCTTCAACTGAGCGCTATAGGTCACCGTCTTCAGCTTACCGCCGAAAGAAGCGCTACCATCGGCATACGTTGACGACAGCTCCTGCGCATTCCACAGATAGATACGGTTTGAGAGCTGTGCCGGCTGGCTGGCAGTGAGGTGCACGGCTATGACTTTGTCGGGATATGAAACGATGTATTCGCGACGGAAGGCAATACTCTTGTCTGCATTAGTCCATTCCGCAGTAGCAACAGCATTAGCCAAGTCGAGTGTGCGTACATAATCTTTGACGCTCTGAGAGCTTTGAGTGCCAAACATGCCCGATGTATCTTCAATGTACAGATGTCCGAAATTCTGGTAACCCTTTCCTCTGTCGTAATCAGAAGAAGAACCCGTCCAAAGAGTTTTCTCGTTGAATTGCACCATATCCTGACGAATGCCTCCATAGACCATGGCCCCGAGCTGCCCGTTGCCTATAGGGAGGGCATACTCCATCCATGGATCGCTGACGGTAGCCTTTGTTACAGGCGAGGTGTACCATAGCGTAAGCGGCTCTTCAGGCTGATAGCCCGACTTTGCCGAGCAAGCCCATTCCGCGAGTTTTTCCGGCTGAGGATCTTTGTCCGGCAAGGTTGCCGGGTCCACGAAGAGCAGCGGGTTATTATCGTCGGCCGCACGCCACGAGCCTATTTCCCGTCCTACGCCGTAGCCGCCCCACTGGTTCATGGATTTCCCAGGTATATCAACAGACTGAATTTCCCATGCCGGCGCAAAAGTAGCATTCGTAGAAGATACGAGCTTCAGCTTGCCATTTTGCGATTCAGAGGCGGCATACATGCTACCATTAAAATAGATGTGGCGCCCGGCCTTACTGATGATTTCGCAGTTGTCGGGCGAGCCTACGACCTTCCATAGCAGTGCTTGATTTTTCTTGTCGGCGGCCACCGTCTGCAACCTGACTGCTTCGCCTTTATCGGCAATGACGGCTTCGCCTCGTCTGAACTGAATCATGTACCACGTTTCGGCCTCATCCGTGGAGAATGTAGGCAAAGTCTGTGCCTCAATAGAGCTATTCACGCCGAAGAGCACAGCCACAAGCATAAAGATGAGGAATGAAAGTTTGTGTTTCATCGTCTTCATTAGATAGTTAGTTGTTTTTTTTAAAGAAAAAATCCCAAGCCTCAATCAATCATTGACAAAGGTTTGGGTTGATATTTGATAATACAAAGCCTCAAGCTCCTTCAGCGTGAGGTTTTGCAATGCGCGTTCAATTTTTCTGGTTAGTTCATCCCGACGGAAGTCGTCGGTTGACGAAAATCGGTTTTCGAAATACATTGTGCCCGGAACGGGAATCGAACC
>DGSC01000039.1:3447-7174 GCA_002391275.1 Prevotellaceae bacterium UBA4372
TACCAATTCCACCATCTGGGCATTGTTTAGCACGCGCAAAGATAGGTATTATTATGAAAAGTGAAAAGTGAAAAGAGAAAAATGTAATAAAAAGTAAATAGTTTTTTCCGCAAAATAGCCTTTTTCGTCTTTTTTTGGGTTCAAAGGTGCTCAAGCGGTGCTGAAAAATTCTTTTTGGGGATGGCTCTTTGTGAAAAACGTAGTACCTTTGCATCGTCAAACGGAAAAAGCAAAGACCCAGAACAGCTATGAGAGTATTATTGGTGAACACTTCAGAGCGCACAGGTGGCGCAGCTATTGCGGCCCGTCGGCTCACGTCGGCACTCAACAGCCACGGCATAAAGGCACTGCTTTTAGTACGCGACAAGCAGAGCACATCGGTCACCACTTCCCAGCTTCCTCGCCAATGGCTTCAGCGCCTCTCATTCCTGTGGGAGCGTCTATGCATATTTGTGGCCAATGGTTTTAGCAAACGCGGCCTGTGGGAAGTAGACATCGCCGTTTCCGGAGCCGACATCACCTCCTTGCCCGAGTTCGCCGAGGCCGACGTCATCCATCTTCACTGGGTGAATCAAGGGCTCCTCTCCACAGCTCAGATTGGCAAGATTCTCCGCAGCGGAAAGCCCGTCGTATGGACCATGCACGACATGTGGCCAGTGACGGGCGTATGTCATCACGCCCGTTCATGCACCAACTTCCACACGCATTGCCACGACTGCCCTCAGCTTTGCCGTCCTTGGTCTCGCGATTTATCCTATTCTACTTTCAAGCATAAACTTTCGGCTTATGCCCAGGGGCAAATTGCCTTCATCGGTTGCAGCAAATGGATAGCCTCAGAGGCTCGGCAGAGTGCTCTCACCCACGGACAGACCGTAGTGTCCATCCCCAATACGTATGACCATACGGCGTTCCGTCCTGGCTCAAAGGCCGAAGCACGCCGCCATCACGGCCTCCCGGCCACAGGCCATCTGTTGCTGTTTGCCTGCCAGAAGGTGACCAACCCCCGCAAGGGTTTCGCCTATTTGCTCGATGCCCTTTCCTCCCCTACCCTCCTCCACTGGCAGGACAACCTTACGCTTGTGGTCGTAGGCGAATTAGCCGTCTCCGTAGCGGCAGAGGTACAATTCCCCGTCATCACGAAGGATTATATCTCTGACGAGACCGAGATGGCTTTGTTGTATCAGGCTGTCGATGCCTTCGTGACGCCATCGTTAGAGGAGAACCTTCCCAACACGCTGATGGAGGCCATGGCCACAGGTACACCTTGCGTAGGATTCAATGTCGGAGGCGTACCCGAGATGATAACCCACCAAGAGACAGGCTACGTAGCTCGCTTCTGCGACGCCGAAGATCTGGCTCGCGGCATCGACTATGTGCTCAACGTCAACCATCACGACCGCCTGTCGGCTGCTGCTGCAGACAAGGCCAGAGCCCAATGGGATGTCGAAAGTGTTGTGCGGCAGCACATAGAACTCTACGAATCACTATTGCATAAATCATGATTAAGTTCACCATAGCCACCGTAACCTACAATGCCGGAGCGACCATCCGACGCACGCTCGAAAGCGTGTCGCAACAGTCGTACGACGGCGTGGAACATATCATCGTAGACGGTTGTTCGGGCGACAGCACCATTAGCGAGGTGCAGCACTACGTCGAGCGCAACACCGACGAGCGCCATCCGCACAACATCGTGCTCATCCGTGAGCCCGACAATGGCTTGTACGATGCGATGAACAAGGCGCTCGTGGCTGCCAAGGGCGACTATATCATCTTCCTTAATGCAGGCGACACGTTTCACGCTCCCACCACGCTGACCGATGTCGCCGCACAACTATCGCACTACAATTCCTCGCGCCTGCCAGTGGTGATCTACGGTGAGACCGACCTGGTGGACGACAACGGGCATTTCATTCGCCATCGTCGGCTATCTGCTCCTGAGCGCCTTACCTCCAAAAGCTTTCTGGACGGCATGCTCGTGTGCCACCAAAGCTTCTACGCACGCACCGACATTGCCCGCGCACAGAGCTACGATCTCTCCTATCGCTTCTCGTCGGACTACGACTGGTGCATACGCATCCTCAAGACAGCCGAGCGCCGGCACCTACCCATTCACAACTCGAAGCTCATACTTACCAACTACCTCTCGGAGGGCATGACCACGCGCAACCACCGCCGATCGCTCATGGAACGCATGCACATCATGGCCAAGCACTACGGATGGGGACGCACTTTGGCGGCCCATGTATGGTTCTGCGTCAGGAGCGTGATCAGGAAGTGAATACAAGAATATACGAGCTATAAACTAAAAATATACATTTATGTCAAAAATTCAACAACCCGATTCGTCCTTATCTGGACTTATTCAACGTTATGTAAGCGCCAGCGGCTTACTGATTGTTGCTACGGTGTTGGCTCTTGTCTGCGCCAACCTCCCGGCTACGCGTCATTTATATGCATGGTTGTGGGAACAACCCGTATCTCTCAGCATTGGAGGCTTCAATTTCTTTTCACATGGCGGCCATGCGATGACGATGATGGACTTCATCAATGACTTCCTCATGTTCTTCTTCTTCCTCAGTGTAGGTCTGGAGATCAAGCGCGAGGTGCTCTGTGGCGAGCTTTCTACCCGCCAGAAAGCCCTGCTGCCCATCATAGGTGCTTGCGGCGGCATGCTCATGCCCGTGATTGTGTTCTTCTGCGTCTGCCTGGGCCACCCCTTGATGGAACGCGGCTGTGCCATCCCCATGGCCACCGACATCGCCTTCTCTCTCGGAGTGCTTTCGATGTTCGGCAAGCGTGTGCCTCTGGGCTTGAAGATTTTTCTGGCTGCCTTAGCCGTAGCTGACGACTTGGGCGGCATCATCGTCATTGCTATCTTCTACTCGCAAGGCCTTAACTGGCCTTACCTCATAGGCGCGACAGCCATCGTGGCCATCCTGTTGTGGGGCAACCACAAGGACATACGTCTGAAACAGTTCTACATGCCCCTCGGCTTAATCCTCTGGTACATGGTGCTCAACTCAGGCATCCACGCCACCATCGCCGGTGTGGTACTTGCATTTTGCATCCCGGCCAACCTGCCTCGTGGCACCCGCTACTATATGGAGTACATCCGCGAGTACCTGAAGGAATACCCAGACATAGATTTCAACGAGGAGGACCGCAAGAAAGCTATGGTGCTGGACAAAGTGGACATTCAGCTGCTTCGTCGCATCGAGAAGGCATCAGACAATCTGATTTCGCCCTTGCAGGACATCGAGGACTATCTGGTGCTGCCCATCAACTATCTGGTCATTCCCATCTTCGCCTTTGCCAATGCCGGCGTCGACTTCACGGGCATGAGCATCGGCAGCCTGTTCCATGGCGTAGCCCTGGGTGTCTTCCTCGGTCTGTTGGTCGGCAAGTTCAGTGGCGTGCTCAGCTTCTCATGGCTCAGCATCAAGCTCGGCTGGTGTCAGATGCCCGAAGGCGGCAACTGGAAGAGCTTTGCCAGCGTGTGCATGATCTGTGGCATCGGGTTCACAGTGTCTATGTTCATCGCGGCTTTGAGCTATCCTGCACACCTCGGCACTGAAGCTGCAGAGATGCTCAACGAAGCAAAACTCGGCATCCTTTGTGGCACCGTAGCATCGGCACTCGTAGGCTCGCTTATGCTCAACTATACCCTTCCGAAGGAATCTGCCAAGGCATAGAAAATAATATATTGCTGTCCGCTAAAAGATTT
>DGSC01000045.1 GCA_002391275.1 Prevotellaceae bacterium UBA4372
ATCTTTCAAAAATCTAATTTAACGTGAGTTCGGTATAAGCTTTATGCAATTAATCTGGTTTTGTCAATGATTTCGATGTTCATCTCGGGCTTCTTCGGCAGTAGATTGTAAGCAATAAGCCCAGCAAAGAGATTACTGGCAAAGTTGTCAATCGATCGATGTCTGGTTTGTTCAATATGACAGACATTCTTGAGTTCATCGTTGACAGTCTCAATGACCGATCTCTTTCGGAGCATGATTTTGTCGTAAAGGTTCATGAGTGAGTTCTTCATGTTCCTCCTGATTTTGGTGACCAAGTGTATGTCATCTACGAAAAGCCCTCCGCATACCGCTTCCGAGATGGAAACGCTGTGCAGAGGGCTTCAGTTATCAATCGCGTTTGTGTAGACTTAATTCTCTACTTTATAGCTATTCCAGTATTCAGGTATGCCACTGGTGCCAGTAGGCCAAGTCGTTGTCACGTTCTTGTTGTAATAGAAGGTTCCAGGATTGTCTGCCGTTCGGTTTACATTCTTCATCCAGTCGGTAGTGAAGCTGGTAGAGGGTGCCGTCAGCATACATGTGACGCTCAAGAGGTTGCTACAGCCTTCGAACATTGACTTGTAGCAGTTGGTAGCGCCTTCTGTGGCTGGGAGTTTGGGCGCCACTGTCAAGCCCGAGCAATTGTGGAACATACCCTCATAGCAGCTGGTCGTGAGCGTGGTGGCAGGCAGAATCAGATTGTCGGCACCCACCAACTTGCCGCGCTGACCAGCACCTATAGTCAGATGCTCGCTGAAGAGATAGCAGAAAGCACCTGGAGAGGTCAACGCAGTTTGACCTGCGAAGCTATCACCATGAATCAAGGACATGATATTGCCCGACACCTCATATTCTGCGGTGCTGCTGAAGTAGTTGTAGTGGTAGTCTGTACCAGTATAGTCAGTACAATAAGTGGGATTACTTCCTTTCACCCTAATGACAGTGGTTGCAGAAACCGTTGTAATCAAAGCACCCGATGTAGAACTAGAACTGGTTTTGTTTTGCCATTCGCCCCACGTTCTACCATTGTCCGTAGATATCATATATTGGATAGTCCTATCCGTTGTCAAGGCATCATCACTATTCCAATAGAAATTACCGCTTCCAGCAAACTTAAAGGTCAGGTATTGCGTTGCATAATCCTCGTCAACCTTCTCTATGATTTCGCCCGACCAAACCACAGGCAGCACGCTGAGAGCTTCGGACATATCGCCTCGGATGAAGTTGTGGGTGTCGATGCCGCTGTAGAAGTAGAGGTGGAGCTGCCAGTTCTCATCGCGCGAGTACGGCGTGGCCGTGTGGTAGAAGCCGTTGGCCGCATTCAGCAGATCGGGCTGGTGGTAGCCACGTGCATGACCATCGTAATTGTTAGTGGTGGTTCTGACACCGGAAGCATGGAACGGAATAACATTACTGCCATCGGTATAATTGCAGATGATGGGCAGTGCCGCAGAGCCGCCGATTTCAGCGAACTTCGAGCGGGACAGCTGTGTCAGGTATTTCGACGGCGGCACGCAATAGCCTACAGGCGAGGGGTCGTAGATGGTCTTGCCGAAGAAACTCCATGTGCCTCGGTTAGACACATACGGTCCATCCAGATTCGTGGCCCACAGGTTGAAGTAAGAATTGGAGAACGGGTACAGGTCACCTTCATTGGTACCGTAAATGGTATTCGGCTCCTGAATCATGGCGCCAACCGTCCTGGTGCCGTCGGTGACGCTATAGCCATTGGACCACGCCTTCACGCCTGCGACACCACGAGGAGCGCCATTGTCAGATTTCATATCAGACGTGTTCACGTTTCCGCGCATGGGGTCTTTGCGTCCCCACTGGTAGAGCACATTGGTGAAGTATGTGGTGAAAGCGCGTCGCTTCTCCTGCGTTGCATCGATGGTGATCTTTTTGCCGGATTCGGCCTGCACCAGGCGAGCCTTACCCGAACGGGTTTTGGCAGGAACCGACACACCGCCGTCCACCCATCCGATGTTGGTGCTGGCGTAGGTGGCCGGATGCCCGCCTCCGTCAACGTCGATCGTCGCGTTGTTCTTCAGGAACCAGTCGGGGTCCACCATCCAGATGTGCCAGCTCCAGATAATCTTGTCTGAATTATCGCGAATGCCAACCACGGCGTTGCCATAGTTGAAATGCTCGTAGTCCACCTCGAACTTCAGGTAATCGCAGTTCGTCAGCGTACCTGCCGTCGTGTTGTCGGTGTTGTACGCGTCCTCGCCTGTCACGGCATTGTCGATGGTGGAGATGACCTTCACGACCGTTCCCTCATTGCTGCCGTTGCCGCCAGTGTTGGTTCTGGACGTGCCGTCGCCTTCTTCCCAGATGAGCACAGCGTCTTTCACGTTGGACCTTCCCACGTCCTCCTTGATGAACACACTTTGGAGTGCCACATCCTTATAGTTGAGGAAGGTACTGAGGAGGTTGCTTCCCGAGTTGGAAGTCGAGTAGGCGTTCGGGTTCTTATGGCCGTTCGTCCAGGCGTTACCATAGATAAGCGGTATGCGGTAGGTGCCGGGGCCTGCCACGATGTAGCAGTTGCTGGTGGAACGTCCCTTCCAGCGATTCTCCTGGTACTGGTCCCACATGGAGAGGTCGATGACAGGAGTCATGATGCTACCGACTTCTATCTTGAACAGTTTTTCGTTATCCTCGTTGCCTTCATTGGCGCCGGTGTGGGTGGAAGTCACTGGGGTCGTGTACGTCCCCGTACTCCTGTCATACACGTGAATCCAGCCGTTGCTGCCGACCTTCCAAGTCTCTTCATGGTCCGTCCCGGCACCTACTGCGGTTGATTCAAATTCCTGATACTGGATTTCCCAATTGACATTGGTCTTGACGCCCTTGGAGTCCATCTTGTAGCTGCGGATGAAGACGTTCTCTTCGTACGTTCCATCATAGCCAACAGCTGTTCCTGATGTACCATAGTTCTTGGCAGTCGCCGTGTTGTAGTCGAAGACATAGACGAAGTCGGAGAGCGACATGGTGTAGGTATAGGTGTAGCCGGGTAGCCAGGTCTTGGGGGTGGTGCCGTCAGTCTCCAAGAGATTCACGCTGAGCGACATGGTCTTTGTGGCTGTGCTCTCACCAGCGGGTGTAAGTTCGCAAGTCAGCAGGACCTTGGCGCCATCGGGTACTTGCTGCGGCAACATCATGAAGACATTCTCTTCGTTGTCGGGATTGAGTTCCACGGGTGATGTCTCTCCGGTGAGCGTCTTCTTAGGCTCATAGCTGAAGTTGCCCGTTCCGGCACCCGTGTCCACGGTCCAACGGGCACCTGTGTAGGGGTCTTCGCCCACCTGCCAAGAGCCTTTCTTGTAGACTCCTGTGATTTGTATATTTGTGACCTTGACATCATAAGTCGTGACACCGTCGTTCCATTGGAAGCTCGTTTTAGCTGTTCCGCCGTCGGTCGGTGTGCCGTCGGGGCTACTGCCGTATTTGAAGTTGAACTTAATGGCCGACATGACATGGTCGTAGGACAGTTCTACGTCCTCGCCCTTGTTGACGCCGATATGTTTAGCTGTGAGGATGTCGAGCTGTTTGGTGACATCAGCGGGCACCGTGTAGGTGAGGGTGGGCACACCCGTCACGGCATTGGCTGTCATGCTCAGGCCATTGGCCGCACTGGGATTAGCGAAATAAGGGGCGTAGCCGTAGAAGTCTGCCGTGCCACTGTCCCATAAGCCTTCGATTTCCTGCTCCTTCTTGTTCCAGGCATAGGGCGAAGACGCCTCAGTGCCGTCTGCGGTAATCTCAGAATAGCCGAAGACGACACCGCGATCGCTGGTGCGGGTGGCATATACGCCGAAGCTGGAAATCTTTTGGCTGCTACCACTGCTGAGGCTGAACACGTCGCCGGTATAACGTATGCCGCGCGTCGTTGCGGCATTATCATTGTCTCCCTTGTTAATGTTTTCTTCGAGCTGAGGACTCATAGTAGGGGTCACCTCCGTATGAAGGTAGATGGGTTGTCCGTTGAGGCTACATTCCATTTTCATTGGTGCTTCCACTGCAGCACGCGACACCTTGCTGTTGTCGACCCATCCTCGTCCTTCGCTGACATTGAAATAGAGATAACCCTCCAGTCGGCCCGGACCAAAGCCCGTATCATCTGAACATGCGGCCAGCGCCAGAGCCGTCAACGCTGTACCTACAAAACCTTTAATTTTCATATTATACTTTGATAATTATAATCCAATACTGTTTTAACGTGATAGAATGACAATTCACTGTTGCCGCCTTAAGGCAAAGGGGAGGAGATATCAGAAACAGAGATGCCTGTGACTCCAAATTCCTCAACAGTGATGTTCTCTTCTTTCCAGTTTGAGTTCTTTGTTTTGGCTTTGATCTTCTGGGTTGAATTCTGTAGGAGTGGTTGGTTCTCTACAACCATGCGACAAGTGTAGAGCCCTGTGTAGGTTCTTTTCATTGCTGTGCTAATAATAAAAAATGATGTTTAGGTTAAGGTATTACAAATGAGATCGCCAAGATGGGGTGTCAACAGCACAAAATCTCCCTTCCCGACTAATTGAAACATTAGCGGTAAAGATGGAGATTATATAAATATAATCTCACAATAATGAAGCGGTCAAAGTCCGTACATAAAAAATGAACTTTTCACAAACTTTGGCGAATACCGTCCATTCAAAATTGGCGCAAAAGTATGTATTTCGTTGTTCTTGGCGAAAGAAAAACGTGGGAAAATCAACTATTTAACATTTCTTAAAAGACTCGGGGGGGGTAAAATGGAATTGGTTAAAAATGCATAAATAGTATTCGAAATAGCAGAAACGTTTGAACTGAATTATTACTTTTGTGCCATACAATTCGATTCTTGTTGTCACAAGGCCTGCAAGATGCTAAAGGCATCTCATATACGGACCTCAACAATAATCTTGGGAGTCGGTCCCGCTTTATATTTTTAGCCCCATTTCTTTATCTTTTTTAGGAATAGGGGGAGGGAGGATTTTTTTATTTGTGATGCCGATGTGATCGTGGCGACATCTAACCAACATATTATTTTATTCTATTCATCTTGCAGCACCCTGTCACGCCCTCGTTGAGCGTTGATCCATCGAGGTACTGGTTGGCCATAAAGACTTTTTTTGCTCAGGAGAAAAAGGTGAGTAACTACCTTGAGAGCGCACATGTCGACCATTTCCTCCCGATGGTGACCCGTAAGACTGTCGACGCAGAGGGCAACACGCGTCTTACGCGGCAAATTGCCGTGCACAACTTGCTTTTCGTTCCTATCGAACACGAGCCAGAAGTGCTGAAGGACATCTTTGATAGATGCCCTTATGCAATTTATGTATACCGGCGTCCCGGCTTTAATCACGAATGGATAAAGATTCCAGATCGTGATATGGTTGATTTACGTCTGATCTGTGATAATTCGTTCAACGAACCCAAATTCATGTCGGCCAGGGAATGCAATATGAAAATCGGCCAGGAAGTGCTCGTCACTCACGGCCCTTTGAAGAATGTTGTCGGCAAGCTGATACGTAAGAATAAGAAATACTATCTTGTGCGCACTATCGGTGATTGGGGTGTTGTGGTGAACGTGTCCCGTTGGTGTTGCAAACCACTGGAAGACGGAGAATGAAGGAGAAAGCCTTGGGGAATGCGTTTTTAAAGCTTTGTTTTTGAAAGGTATAAAAAAAGCTGCCAAGCTGGCGGCTTTTTTCGTTTCTTTATTGTACCTTTGCGGCGCATATTATTAAAATAGCGTACAATATGGAACAGAATGAACAGATGCATTTGCCGGAAAATGCTTTCCGTGAATTGCGTGAAGGTGAGCAGTATGAACCGCTGATGCGGCCAGACCGCGAGTATCCGGAAGTGAATGCTTGGAGCGTGTCGTGGGGCATTATCATGGCCGTTGTGTTCTCGGCTGCGGCCGCCTACCTTGGGCTCAAGGTGGGTCAGGTGTTTGAGGCCGCCATTCCCATCGCCATCATCGCTGTAGGTCTCAGTACGGCTGCGGGCCGCAAGCAAGCACTTGGCGAGAATGTCATCATTCAAAGCATTGGAGCCTCGTCGGGCGTTATTGTGGCTGGTGCCATTTTCACGTTGCCGGCTCTCTACATCCTTCAGGCGAAGTACCCGGAGATTACGGTGAGTTTCTTTCAGGTCTTCCTGGCTTCGTTGCTGGGCGGTTGCTTAGGAATCTTGTTCCTGATACCATTCCGTCGCTATTTTGTCAAGGATATGCACGGAAAGTATCCCTTTCCCGAGGCCACTGCAACCACGCAAGTGCTGGTGAGCGGTCAGCAGGGAGGCTCGCAGGCACGTCCGCTTATCTGGGCCGCCGCCATTGGCGGGCTGTATGATTTTCTGGTGTCAACCTTCGGCTTCTGGCATGAGACACTTACCACACGTATGACCACTTGGGGTGAGGCGCTTGCACAGAAAGCCAAACTCACGTTCTCCATAAATACGGGAGCTGCTGTCCTGGGCCTCGGATATATCGTCGGTTTGAAATACGCAGCCATCATCTGTGCCGGCAGTCTCTTTGTGTGGTGGTTCCTCATTCCCCTTTTGGGCATGGCCGCTACCGACTCTGTTATGCTCAGCCAGATGGATCCTCAGTATATCTTTGCCAACTATGCCCGCTACATCGGCATTGGCGCCATAGCCATGGCAGGTGTCATCGGCATTGTCAAGAGCTGGGGCGTCATCAAGGGAGCCGTGGGGCTGGCCGGACGTGAGCTTAGGGGCAAGGGTAGCGCCGTAGCAGCTGCAGCCGTGCGCACACAGCGTGACCTGTCGATGCGCTTCCTTGCCATAGCTGTCGTGGCAGCGTTGGTCATTGTATTCGTATTCTTCTATGTCGGTGTCATCCATCATCTGGCTCAGGCATTGGTGGCCTGGCTTGTTGTCACCGTCATTGCATTCCTCTTCACCACGGTGGCTGCAAATGCCATCGCCATTGTCGGTTCCAATCCTGTGTCAGGCATGACGCTCATGACACTCATCATCGCTTCCGTCGTTCTCGTAGCCGTTGGGCTGAACGGCACCAGCGGCATTGTGGCAAGCATGGTCATCGGAGGTGTCGTCTGCACAGCCTTGTCCATGGCCGGAGGCTTTGTCACCGACTTGAAAATCGGTTATTGGCTCGGCACTACCCCCGCCAAGCAGGAAACCTGGAAGTTCCTTGGCACGCTTGTCTCAGCTGCCACCGTCGGCGGTGTCATCATCATCCTGAACAAGACATACGGTTTCACGGGCGAGCATGCTCTTGTAGCTCCTCAGGCTAATGCCATGGCGGCTGTCATAGAACCTTTAATGATGGGGCAGGGTGCACCGTGGACGCTCTACGGCGTAGGTGCTATGTTGGCCTTGCTTTTGAACATCCTCGACGTGCCCGTGCTGGCCTTCGCCCTCGGCATGTTTATTCCTCTGGAGCTGAATGTTCCGCTCGTCGTAGGTGGGGCCGTCAATTGGTTCGTCACCACCCGCAGTAAGGATGCAGCCCTCAACAAGGCACGCGGCGAGCGCGGCACACTCCTGGCCAGCGGTTTCATTGCCGGTGGTGCCCTTATGGGTGTTGTCTCTGCACTTCTCCGCTTTGTGGGCTTCAATCCCATCAATGAAGCTTGGCTTGCCAACCCCATGTCTGAATGGCTCTCCATCCTGGTCTATGCCCTCCTGATACTCTATGTCATCATGGCGAGCCTCAAGGCTACAAGGCAAGAGGCTTAGATAATGACGGAATACCGTAATATCGAAATATCGTAATCACAAAATATCAAAACAACCATGACATTAATTGAGAAAATCATTGCACGCGCGCAGGCTAATCCACAGCGCATCGTGCTGCCCGAAGCTGAGGAAGAGCGTACGCTCATCGCGGCAGACAAGGCTCTGGCCGACCATCTGGCCGACATCATCCTCATCGGTAATCCCGAGAAGGTACATGCTTTGGCCGAGAAACACGGTCTTACCCACATCGACGAGGCAACGCTCATAGATCCCGAGAACTACGAACGCAGCGAGGAACTTGCTCAGCTGCTCTGCGAACTGCGTAAGAGCAAGGGCATGACCATCGAACAGGCTCGTGAGTTGGTGAAGAATCCGCTCTACCTCGGTTGTATGATTATCAAGACCGAAGGCGCCGACGGACAAATCTCCGGTGCCCTCTCCACTACGGGAGAGACACTGCGTCCTGCCCTCCAAATCATCAAATGCTCGCCGGGCATCACCTGCGTCAGCGGTGCTATGCTGTTGATTACCGACCGTCCCGAATATGGCGAGGATGGCGTGCTCGTCGTGGGCGACGTTGCCGTGACGCCTATGCCCGATGCTGACCAGCTCTCACAGATTGCCGTCTGCACCGCACAGACAGCCAAGAGTGTGGCAGGCTTTGAAGATCCCCGTGTAGCTATGCTCAGCTTCTCCACTAAGGGTAGTGCCAAGCACGAAGTCGTGGACAAGGTGATTGAGGCCACTCGTCTGGCCAAGGAACGTTGCCCAGAGCTGAAGGTTGACGGTGAACTGCAAGCCGATGCCGCCCTCGTGCCCAGCGTAGGCGAGAAGAAAGCCCCGGGCAGTGCCATCGCCGGTCATGCCAACGTCCTCGTCTATCCGAACCTTGAAGTAGGCAATATCAGCTACAAACTCGTACAACGTCTCGGCGGCGCCATCGCCATAGGGCCTATCCTCCAAGGCATTGCGCGTCCTGTCAACGACCTCAGCCGCGGTTGCTCCGTGGATGACATCTATTACCTCATTGCTATCACTGCTTGCCAGGCCATGGATTCGCGCGGTTAACGCGCGAATCCATGGGAGTGACGAATGACGAATTACAAATGACGAATGAAAGTTACTTATGGTGCAAATTACTAGGCGGGGAACGGATTCTCCGTTGAATGTGAAAAGTAAAATATTTGCTGTGAGTGCTGTTGAAATGGTCAAACAGTCTAATGACTGGCGTATGAATAGTCTGTTCCAGCAATTCTATTCATGCAAATATCCGTGAGTCTGAATTCGCACAAAGTCCAGCTGATTTCGTCGCAAAACTATCCATAGCGCGAAAAGAAGCTAATGAAACATTAGGCTGGTTGGAGGTCCTCTATGATTCAAATACAATCGATGAATTGTGGTTCGGACGTCTTTATCCGCAATGCAATGAATTGCTCTCAATGTTAACGGCTTCTATAAAAACAACAAAACTAAATAACAATTTATAAAAGTTAGAAGAATGACAGTTTTGTTTGACACGGTAAGAGGGTAACTTTTATTTGTCATTCATCATTCGTCATTCGTAATTAAACAACATGAAAATCCTTGTTCTTAACTGCGGAAGTAGCAGTATCAAATACGCATTGTACAACATGGATGACCGCTCGGTCATCACCAGTGGCGGCATCGAGAAGATTGGGCTGCCCGATTCGTTCATTAAATATAAGGCAAACGGCGAGAAGTTTCAGTTCGAGGCTCCTGTGCCCGAGCATACCGCTGGCGTACAGCTTATCTTCAAGGTCTTGACCGAAGGCGAGCACGCTGTGCTTAAAGACCTTCACGAGATTGATGCCGTAGGTCACCGCATGGTGCATGGTGGCGAGAAGTTCTCCGAGAGCGTGTTGCTCACCCCAGAGGTGATGGAACAGTTCGCTGCCTGCAACGATTTGGCACCGTTGCACAATCCTGCTAACATCAAGGGCGTCAATGCTGTCAAGGCCCTACTGCCAGAGCTGCCGCAGGTGGGCGTCTTTGATACCGCTTTCCATCAGACCATGCCCGACTATGCCTATATGTACGCCCTTCCTTACGAGCTCTACAAGAAACATGGTGTGCGTCGTTATGGTTTCCATGGTACCAGCCACCGCTATGTCTCTCAGCGTGTCCTGGAGTTCCTCGGTATGCCCAAGGAAGGTTCCAAGGTCATCACATGTCACATTGGCGGCGGTGCCTCCATCGCTGCCGTCAAGGATGGTAAGGTTGTTGACACCTCTATGGGCCTCACCCCTCTGGAGGGTCTCATGATGGGTACGCGTTCTGGCGATATCGATGCCGGTGCCGTCACCTTCCTCATGGATAAGCTTGGCCTCGACACCAAGGGCATTTCCAATCTCCTGAACAAACAGTCGGGCTTGCTCGGCGTCAGCGAGGGTCGCAGCGACTTCCGCGATATCCTTGCCGGCATTGCCGAAGGCAACGATCTCGCTCGTCTGGCCAAGGAAATGTACACCTATCGTATCAAGAAGTACATCGGTTCTTATGCTGCTGCTATGGGTGGCGTCGACGTCATCCTTTTCACTGCAGGTGCCGGCGAGAACCAGTACGAGGTGCGCGAGGGAGCTACACGTGGACTGGAGTTCCTCGGTGTAGAGCTTGACGACGAGAAGAACCGTGCCTGCCGCGCCACTGAAGCCGTCATCAGTAAGGACTCTTCACGTGTGAAGGTCTGCGTCATCCCCACCGACGAGGAACTGATGATTGCCATGGACACTTTGGCGTTGGTCAGCTGAATGGCAAGTTACTAATGGCGAATGATGAATGACAAATGAGATTTACCTTTAAGAGATATAGGTATTCGTCATTTGTCATTCGTCATTTGTCATCCGTCGTCTGACATTCATCATTTACAGATTATGCATTATAGTATCATAGTCCCGGTTTACAACCGTCCAGATGAGGTGGCGGAGCTATTGTTGAGCCTGTCACAGCAGACGTTTCGCGATTTCGACGTTCACATTGTGGAGGACGGTAGTGAGGTAACATGTCGTGAGGCATGTGACCATTTTGCCAATCGCCTTGACATACATTATTATGTGAAGGAAAATGGCGGACCAGGTGCAGCGCGCAACTACGGCGCCGAGCGGGCTCAAGGCGACTACCTGATCGTGCTGGACTCTGATGTGGTGCTTCCTGTGGGTTATCTCGCAGCTGTCGACAAGGAACTTAACGAATGTCCGGCTGATGCTTTTGGCGGACCAGATCGTGCCCATCCTGACTTCACGCCGCTGCAGAAGGCTATCAGTTATGCGATGACCTCGTTCTTCACTACGGGCGGCATCCGTGGCGGAAAACAGAAGTTGGATAAGTTCTACCCGCGCTCTTTCAATATGGGAGTGAGCCGTGTGCTGTGGCAGCAGCTGGGTGGCTTCCGTGCAATGCGTTTCGGTGAGGATATTGATTTCAGCTACCGTATCTGCGACACAGGCGCTCGCTGCAGACTGTTTCCCGACGCATGGGTATGGCACAAACGTCGCACCAGTTTCCGCAGTTTCTTCCGCCAAGTGAACAATTCGGGAAAGGCCCGTATCAATCTGCACTTGTTGCATCCGGGCTCGATGAAGCTTGTACATCTGCTTCCGGCGGTGTTCACGGTGGGATGCCTTGTGCTGCTTATCCTTTTTGTCCATGGCCTGGTGATGTGGCTCTTTGCCGCTGAGGTCATGCTGCAGACTTACGGATGTGCATTGTGCTTGCTTAGCGCCCTGCCGATAGTATTGTATAAGCTGCTCATCTTCGTGGACTCGTCCATCCGCAACCGTAGCATGAGGGTAGGCCTGTTGTCTGTTCCAGCTTCGTTTATTCAGCTAATAGGTTATGGCACGGGTTTCCTTTCAGCAGCTTGGCAGCGGTTGGTGATGAAACAGAAGGGTGAGGGATTCGACGATAACGAAAGGTTGTACAAATGAACATCAAGGAATTGCCTTTAGACGAGCGCCCTCGGGAACGGATGTTGGAGCAAGGTGCCGAAGCCTTGACGCCCGCAGAGTTGCTGGCCATACTCATAGGCTCGGGCAATACCGAAGAATCGGCAGTTCAGCTGATGCAGCGCCTGTTGGCAGAGTGTGGCGGAAGCCTGAAGACGTTGAGTCAGATGTCGGTGCACGACATGACGAAGCGTTACAAGGGTTTGGGACCGGCTAAGGCTGTCACGATCCTTGCAGCCTGTGAACTGGGGCGTCGTCGCATCATGGAGGCCGCCGCCGAGAAACGCTATGTGAAGAGTTCGGTGGACCTATATAATATAATGTACCCGCGTATGCGAGACCTTGCTCACGAAGAATGTTATGCCGTTTATCTCAAGGCTGACAATAGTCTCTCGGGAGCTCCGGTCCTCATCAATAAAGGCGGCATAACAGGTACGATGGTTGACATCCGTCTGATTCTGCGCGAAGCCCTTATCCGTCAGACGCCTACCGTGGCGATGGCTCACAACCATCCCTCGGGCAGCCTGCGCCCCAGCCGCGAGGATGACAACCTTACGGAACGTGTGAACCAGGCCTGCAAGACAATGGACCTGCGGCTGCTGGATCACATCATCGTGACCGATGGCAACTACTACAGCTATCGTGAGCAAGGGAAGCTTTAAGAGATATAATGGAGAATAATGTTAAATGGACAATTCAAGAATGGATAAAATAGAACTGGAAGATAAGATTGTTGAACTGCTCAAGACGGTGTATGACCCTGAGATACCTGTCAATGTGTATGACCTGGGATTGATTTATCGCATTGAACTGAACGACGACCGGACACAGCTTGACGTGGATATGACCATGACTGCGCCTTCGTGCCCGATGGCCGATTTCATCCTGGAAGATGTGCGGCAGAAATTGGAATCCATCGAAGGCCTCAAGACCGTCAACGTCAACTTGGTTTTCGAACCTGAGTGGACGCAGGACATGATGACCGAGGAAGCCAGGCTGGAATTAGGCCTGCTTTGACGGTTTTCGTGAGAGTCCGCTTGTATACCGACATAATGCAAGAAGCCTCGCAACACCTTGCGAGGCTTCTTGCGTTTTCCGTCCCGTCTCTCCTTATTGAGCGGGCTTCACAAAGCGGTAAAGAACGTTAAAAAAAGGATTCTGTTTGCTCGAAAAGCATCTTTGTATTACTTTTGTACTCAGAAGTTTTACGGGAATGATGAATATCGAACGACAAATGACGGATGAGGATTGCCTTCAGGATTTGCATTTAACTTGGATATGACATTCCGGGCGCATCGCAATCCGTCATTAATAAGATTCATTATTCGTGAATAATTGTTTGGATAAAAGATAAACGACGATGAAACCGGTCTATTTCCTCTCAGATGCCCACCTGGGCAGCCGTGCTCTCAAGCATGGACGCACCCAGGAACGCCGTCTTGTCCGTTTCCTCGATAGTATTAAGGAGAAGGCTGGCGCCGTCTACCTGCTGGGTGATATCTTCGATTTCTGGTATGAGTACAAACTCGTAGTGCCGAAAGGTTATACACGCCTCTTGGGCAAGCTCAGCGAGTTGACCGACCTCGGCGTTGAAGTTCATTTCTTCACGGGCAACCACGACATCTGGGCCTACGAATATCTCGAGAAGGAATGTGGAATCATCATGCATCATAAGGCGCAGACCGTGGAGCTGGGCGACAAGGTGTTCTTCCTTGCTCATGGCGACGGCCTCGGCGATCCCGACCCGAAGTTCAAGTTCTTGCGTTACATTTTCCATAATCGTGTGTGTCAGGTGCTTTTCTCAGCCTTGCACCCACGCTGGGGCATGGAATTAGGACTTTCATGGGCTAAATACAGCATGCGGAAGCATCTTGCCGAGGAGCCACCGCATTACATGGGCGAGAACAACGAGCATCTTGTGTTGTTTGCGAAGGATTATCTTCGTTCCCATCCAGATGTGAATTACTTCATCTTCGGCCATCGACACATCGAGCTTGAACTGATGTTGTCGCGCTCGGCGCGCATCATGATTCTTGGCGATTGGATATCCCACTTCACGTATGCGGTGTTTGACGGGGAACAGCTTTGGATGGAGAATTATATAGAAGGCGAGACGGAACCTTGATTCTGTCTCGCCTTTTTTTGTTGCAGCGTTAAAGGAAGCGGTTATGTTGGCTCGTGGTCCGCACAAAGATGTGGAAGGAGGCTTTGGGCTGTTGAGGCTCAAAAAGCATTGCTTTAAACAAGATGTTAAACAATATTGCTGCCTGCTGAATAGCGCCATAATCAATAACTCGGCTCTCTACAAAAAAATGGCATCATGCCCCGGTGTTTAAGGCCATGATGCCAAGTCCTTTAGGCGTTTAGCCTTGGTTAAAGATTACGATACACACGGGTGAAAGGATTATTCCATGACCTTGGAACAATCATTCGATGGTCATGGAATGATTGTTCCAAGGTCATGGAATAATCAAATCTCTTTGATGCGTGTCCTACTTTCCTTATAAGCGGACGGCGATATAATGGGGAAAGATGGCTTGTCTGGTATGGTGGATAGTCCCAGTTCGCCAGCCTGCCGGCCATAGAAGGCGAGTAGGGAGGTTGTAAGGTATCGGTGACAAGCTTAAATGCGGAGTTGAAAAGATTTGGATTTGCCACACTCGTATTTAGCGGACACTACAAGCACGGTACGTATCGTGCTGCCGACACGTCGGAATTGCTACACTCGTGTTTATCGGACGGTAATAATAAAAAAAGCCCCGCCATGTGGATGGCGGGGCTTTTTTTAGCTGCTATGATAAAAGGCTTATGCTTTTACGCGACCTTGGTAGCTGCCGTCGCGCGTGTCAACCTCGATGATCTCGCCCTCGTTGATGAAGAGGGGGACACGAACCTCAGCGCCAGTCTCAACCTTTGCAGGCTTCAGCGTGTTCGTAGCTGTATCGCCCTTCAGGCCAGGCTCTGTCCAAGTCACGGCAAGCCTCACCTTGACAGGAACGTCGGCGTAGAGGACGGTCTCGGTGCTGGCATCGGTGACAACCTCAACGTTCTCGCCTTCCTTCATGAAGTCGACACCGTTGATCTGGTCTTTGGCAATGGGAATCTGCTCAAAGGTCTCGTTGTTCATGAAAATGTAGTCCTCGCCTTCCATGTAGAGGTACTGGTAGGAACGACGCTCTACACGTACGTCTTCAAGCTTCTCACCGATGTTGAAACGGCGCTCAAGCACGTTGCCGCTGACAACGTCCTTCAAGGTTGTGCGCATGATGGTGTTGCCCTTGCCAGGCTTCACATGCAGGAAGTCGATGCAGAAATAGAGCTTGCCATCCATGCGGATGCACGTGCCCTTCTTGATGTCTTGTGAGTTAATCATACTTTGATGTGTGTAAAATGTATAATTTGAAAGTAAAATTGTGCTTATGCCTGATTTTCGGGCGCAAAGGTAATGAAAATAAGCGAAAATGAACAAAAGTTTAACAAAAATCTTGCGAGAATAAAAAAAAGTATCTACTTTTGCAGCCCGATAAGCACTCTTACCGCATAAATATATAATAGATATAGCAATGAAAAGAACATTCCAACCACACAATCGCAGAAGAAAGAACAAGCATGGTTTCCGTGAACGTATGTTGACCGCTAATGGCCGTCGCGTGCTCGCCGCACGTCGCGCTAAGGGCCGCAAGAAGCTCACCGTATCCGATGAGCGTCACGGTAAATAATTCTGTTCTTAATGCGTCGGGCTTAATAGCCTGATTGAACACGTTCCGACGTATCGGGCCACAGAGCCCGATCGAACACGTTAACAGACTAACAGTAACGCGAGCCTTGCGGCCTGTTAGCGTGTTAACGTGTTAACGTATTATATAAATTAGTGTGTAAGGCTTCAATGTGTAAATGCGTAATCGCCTAATCGATGGGATTCTTTAAGAAAGTCTTCAGCCCCATGGTATGGGGAAACTTGTTAGCCATGGTTGCCGTGACCTTGCTGGTCTTGTTTGCGCTGTGGAAAGGCTTGGCTTTGTATACGAATCACGGTCAGACGGTGCAGGTGCCATCTCTGGTGGGCCTTCAGGAAAGCGACGCACTTTATACGCTGGAACGTTTAGGGCTGAAGGGCGTTGTAGCCGATTCAGCTTTTAACAAACGTAAACCGACAGGGTGCATCTTAGACCAGATGCCAGCTGTAGGTAGCAAGGTGAAGGCTGGACGTGAGGTGCGTCTTACGATTAATTCTTCCCAGACGCCAACACTGCCTTTGCCCGATGTGGCAGACAACAGCTCGTTGCGCGAAGCACAGGCCAAGCTCACATCAATGGGCTTCAAGTTGGGGCCTGTAGAATATGTCGCTGGAGATAGGGATTGGGTCTATGGCGTGAAGAGCCGTGGACGTAATGTCTATTTCGGAGAGCGCGTGCCTGTAGATGTCCCCCTGATTTTACAGGTAGGCAGTGGTAAGTTTACAGATGTTTATGATGATGAATGGGAGGACGACCTTGTTGATGAAGAAGTTGATGATATAGATTTGGATGAAGAAATCTATGGCCTCGACCAACTTGACTAATCAAGCCCTGCAGCCAGACCTTTGGCCGACGGGCGAAGATGAACTCGAAATTGATGACGAGGGCTTGGAATTAGCCTCCGATGGCACTTTGTATGAGCATCGCCGTGTTGTGGCGGACAAGGGACAAACGCTTCTGCGGGTGGACAGGTTCTTGATGGAGCATCTGCGCGATACCAGTCGGGCACGCATCCAACGGGCTGCAGAAGCCGGATGTATTCATGTGAACGACAAACCCGTCAAGAGCAACTATCGCGTAAAGCCATTTGATGTGGTCACGCTCATGCTGGATCATCCACGCTTTGAGACTGAAATCACGGCAGAAGAAATTCCACTGAATATCGTTTATGAGGACGACGACCTGCTTGTGGTGAATAAGGAGGCTGGAATGGTGGTGCATCCGGGTGTGGGCAATTACACCGGAACGCTGGTGAATGCCTTGGCCTGGCACCTTAGGGAAGACCCTAAATACAATCCCAACGACCCGAATGTGGGGCTTGTTCACCGTATAGACAAGGATACCAGCGGCTTGCTTGTCGTGGCTAAGACGCCAGAGGCCAAGACACATCTCTGTCGTCAGTTCTTCGTTCATTCTACCCGTCGTCAATACAATGCCTTGGTCTGGGGCGGCTTCGATGCCGACACCGGACGCATAGAAGGCAACATCGTACGCGATCCACGCGACCGGCAGCGCATGACGGTGATGCCGCCTGAGAGCGAGCAGGGTAAGCCGGCTGTGACCCATTGGCGTGTTATCGAGTCGTTCGGCCCCGTAACATGGGTCGAATGTGTGCTTGAGACTGGTCGGACGCACCAGATCAGGGCTCACATGAAATCAATTGGGCACCCGCTTTTTGCCGATGAGCGTTATGGGGGATGCGAAATCCTGAGGGGACAACCTACTGCAGCATATAAAGCCTTTGTGCGAAATGCCATGGAAATATGTCCCCGACAGGCCCTGCATGCACGCACTCTTGGTTTCGTTCATCCAAGAACCAAAGAGGAAATGTTCTTCACATCAGATTTACCGGCGGACTTGGAAGCCTTGACAGAAAAATGGCGCTCTTACGCGCGTACATTATTTAAATAATAATCTACACGAAGGCGCAAACTAAAATATAGAACTGAAATATAAAGAAATAGAAAGATGGATAAGAAAAAGATCATAGCCATCGTCTGCGGTGGTGATAGCTCAGAACACGATGTGAGCTTGCGCAGTGCAGAAGGCATATATAGTTTTATTGATAAAGAACGCTTCGAAGTTTTCATCGTGGAACTGAAGGGCCTGACATGGGAGGCTCATCTCGAAGACGGCAAACGCTCGTCGGTTAGCCGCGAGGATTTCTCGTTTAAAGTCGGGCATCGTACAGTCCGTCCCGACTTCGCCTATATCACTATCCATGGCACTCCAGGTGAGAATGGAATCTTACAGGGTTATTTCGATCTTATCGGTATGCCCTATTCGACCAGCGGAGTGCTCGTGGAAGCTATGACTTTCAACAAGTTTACCTTGAACCAATATCTTAAAGGCTTTGGGGTAAGCGTCAGCGAAAGCCTCGTCGTGCGCAAAGGTAATGAGGATCTGGTCACCGACGACGAAATCATCAACCATATCGGCCTGCCCTGCTTCGTGAAGCCTAACGCCGGCGGAAGCAGTTTCGGCGTCACGAAGGTGAAGACGCTGGAGCAGCTGCGTCCTGCCATAGCATTGGCAATGAACGAGAGCGACGAGGTGATGGTTGAGGCCTTCATGCCCGGAACGGAACTCACCTGCGGCTGCTACAAGACAGCTGCCGGCGAGCATGTGTTCCCCGTGACAGAAGTCGTGACCCACAATGAATTTTTCGACTATGATGCCAAGTACAATGGCTCGGTGGATGAAATAACGCCTGCCCGTATAAGCGACGACCTTCGCGACCGTGTACAGACGCTTACCAGTGCAATCTACGACATCCTTGGCTGCTCGGGTATTATCCGTGTCGACTATATCGTCACAAAGGTGAAGACCGATGAAGGCAAAGAACGCGACCGTATTAACATGCTTGAGATAAATACTACGCCTGGCATGACGGCTACCAGTTTCATTCCTCAGCAAGTGCGTGCTGCAGGCTTAGACATAAAAGATGTGCTCACTGAAATCATAGAAGATAAATTATGAACAGCGCTCAGATACCGGATATTTTCAAGGATATCCGCCCTTACACGCAAGACGAACTGCCCCAGGTCTTTGAAGAGTTGGAGGCAGACGAGCAGTTCCAGAGCGTTTTGGGCAAGCTGTCGCCGTCGTTGCAGCAACAGTTTGCGCAAATGTCAGCTGCATTGCGGCAAGCCGGAGGTACGATCTCAAATCTTGAGGTCCAGAAACATCTTATATATCCTGTTGTTAAAGATATCCTTGTGCGCTTAGCCAATGGCTATGAACTTGTGGTGCCTCAGGCTTTCGACCGCCAGACGCCGCATACGTTCATCACGAATCATCGCGATATAGTGCTGGACTCTGCATTTCTCAGTTGTATGCTCGTGGAGAATGGCTTCCCCACAACCGTGGAAATAGCCATAGGCGACAACCTGCTGATATATCCTTGGATAAAGAAGTTGGTGCGCATAAACAAATCATTTATTGTTCAGCGGTCGCTTTCCATGCGCGAGATGCTGAGGGCTTCGCAGACCATGAGCCAGTATATGCACTTTGCTGTGACTCAGAAACGCGAGAATATCTGGATCGCCCAGCGAGAGGGTAGGGCAAAGGATAGCAACGACCTGACCCAAGATTCGCTCCTTAAGATGATGGCTATGGGGGGCGAAGGCACAATGATAGACCGTCTTCGCCAACTAAATATCACGCCGATGGCCTTGTCGTACGAACTTGATCCGTGTGACTATCTCAAGGCTGTAGAATTCCAGCTGAAGCGTGATATACCAGGATTCGTGAAAAGTAAGAATGATGACTTGGTCAATATGCAGACAGGCATCTTGGGCAAGAAAGGGCATGTGCATTTTGAGGCCGCCGATTGCATTAACGAATGGCTTGATACAATAGATGCCTCAATATCTAAGACCGACTTCTTCCCTGCGGTTGCTCAGCATATCGATAAAGAGATACATAAGTTGTATTGTCTGTATCCCGCCAACTATCTGGCTGCTGACATGCTATGCAACGGCGATGCTCATGCTGAACATTATACGGGCGCCGATGCTAAGGCATTCTCTGACTATGTTGCCGAGCGCTTGTCCTTAGCCGAAGATGCTTTGAAGTTGCATGGCTTAATCCCGGATATGGAGTTCCTGCGTGAACGCATGCTGACGATGTACGCTAATCCTGTTTTCAACCATGAGAAGGCTGTTAAGTCTGACGATATTAGCTCTTAGTCTTGTCGCTTGCAGTAGTGATGATGAGCGTGCATATCCGTCTGTCGTTACGGAGATGGTTGTTATGCGTTCCGACGACACCGGCACCATCCGTTCTTTCGTCACTGATGCTCAGAAGAGCTATGTATTGGTCAAGCCGTACACGGGCGTGAAGGCCAATGCCGCCTGGCGAATGCTTCTTGGGTATGCTTTAGAAGAGAGTGGCGAAGCTTCGGTTTATGCTATGGAACCGGTAGTGGTGCTGCGAGATAGTACAACATCAGAAGATCTGCGTCGCGATCCAATCGGCTTTGTCAGTTGCTGGCGGAGTGGCCGTTATGTGAACTTGCATCTACGGCCTAAAACTCAGGGCGGAGTTCATTATTGGGCTTATGCCCGTGAGTCGGCAACCAATAACGGCGGCGGGGGAACAACCTATAGCTTATTGCTGCATCATAGGCAAGGAGATGATCCTACTGCTTATTCTACGGATGCTTACCTAAGCATACCTGTTGACAGCGTGTCAAAAGAGATATCCAATAGCGATAGCATAATAATAACAATGGCTACGTTTGATGGTCAGCGTAGCTGCAGGTTAGGGCTTTCACATTGAAAGCCTTTTTTTGTCTGCAGATTATCGAAAGGCCGTTTCAAAAAACATCTTGAACATATTCACAAAACCTCACCATCACTAATATCTGTTATGCCCCCTTCAGCTAATGGCTGGTTGAAGCAGGAACATCCATCTAGCCGAAGGGACTAAGCTTTGGGAATGGATGTCTGAGTCAGTGATTCATGGGCTCGTTTGTCCATGAAATTGGTCTTTCCTGTATCTAATTGTTATAATTCCCCCCGATAAAATCTCCTTTTTCTTTAGCTAAGGGGGCAAAAACGGCACAAAAAAAGTTAAATGTCGGCTGTTCTTCCCAATAAGCGAAAATACTTTAGTATTTTTGTAACCGCATATGGCTTTATGAAAAAGCGCTAACTAACTCAACACTATAATGAATAAGAAAATCCTTTCTTTTTTACTGCTGATGCTTGTCGTGTCGGCAATGTTCGCCCAACGTCGTACCGACCGCCTCGACCGTGGTCTCGTGGCTGTGCCAGCCAATGTCAATGGTGGCAGTGGTAATGGCAATTTTGTCAGCTGGAAAATCTTTGGCGAAGAGTACTATGATGTGACTTATAACCTTTATGCCAATGGGACCCTTCTCAAGGGTGGTCTTAAGGTAAGCTGCTATAGCCATAGCGCTGGCAATGCCACTACGAAGTATCAAGTGGCTGCTGTCGTCAACGGCGTGGAGCAGGAGAAGTGTGCCGAAGTGACCCGTTGGGACTCCGGTTACAAGGATATTCCTGCAGCTTCGGCTATCAACCGTGCGGGGCAGGATGTTATAAATCAGTACATCTTCAACGATGTCTCGCTTGGCGATGTCACAGGTAACGGAATACCTGAGTTTATCGTCAAACGTAATTTCACGGGGGGAGTTAATGTCGCCAGTAACAAGACTAATTTCCACCGCTATGAGTGCTATACCCTTGAGGGAAAGCGCCTCTGGTGGATTGATCTTGGGCCCAATCTAATGGCTGGCCCCGACGAACAGTGGGACCTTGTGGCTTTCGACTGGGACGAGGATGGCAAGGCAGAATGCATCATGCGCGGAGCCGACAATATGATCATCCACACGGCTACCGGCCACGACATAGAGATTGGTAATATGAACTATTATGCTCCACGCGACGAGTATACCCGTGAGGGAGCTGAATACCTGCTCTATCTTAATGGAGAGACAGGTGAACCTTACGGATGGGATGGCTCATCAAATAGTTTCAAGCCGATGACTTACCCCCTTCCTCGCTATGAAACGGGAGAAAGCAACTATGAGGCTGTCTGGGGCAAAAATGATACAGGCCACCGAGCCACTAAGCACTATTTCGGCGCTCCGTTCCTTGATGGTCGCCACGCCAGCATTTTCCTTGGCCGCGGCTGTTACACGCGTCATAAGATGTGTGCTCTCGACGTTGATCCCGCTACGCACGAACTTAAGATTCGCTGGCGCTGGGCAAACAACAACGGTTGGAATGATCCCTGGTTTGGCAATGGCTTCCACAATTTCGCCATTGCTGACGTCGACTGGGATGGCCGCGACGAGATTGTTTTCGGCTCCATGATCATCGACGACAACGGCAAGGGCCTCTGCACCACAGGCCTCGGTCATGGTGATGCACAGCACTGTGCCGATTTGGACCCCTATCGTCATGGCAACGAGCAGTTCAACTGCAATGAGGACGAGCCCGCCTGCACATTCTGGAATGCAACGACTGGTAAGATATATTACCGGCTCCAGTCTGATAGCGACGATGGAAGAGCACTCTGTGGAAACTTCTCGAACGAATATCCTGGCAGCATAGGACGCACGACACAGACAGGAATTGTTTCCGCAGTTGCCGACAAGGTTATCAGTGGCATCGGTGGCACCGAGGGGAGCAACGACGCTTTCTTCTGGAGTCATCTCAATCAGCGTATCTATTGGGATGGCGACCTCTGTGACGAGGTGTATGACTCGCCAGGCAGCTCTGACGATGGTCGTGCAGCCGCCATCTATAAATTCCCATCGGGACGTCTTTTCAATAGCGACGGTTGCCTTACCAACAACGGAAAGAAAAACAATGCCGGTGCTATTGCCGACATCTTTGGCGATTGGCGAGAGGAAGTTGTCATGCGTACACACGACAGTAAAGCCCTCCGCATCTTCACAACAGCTATACCTACCAGTTATCGCGTCTATACGCTGTGGCACGACCATCAGTATCGTAACGCTATGGTATGGCAGTGTGTGGGCTACAACCAGCCTCCTCACAAGAGCTACTTCCTTGGGCAGATGGAAGGCATCACGGTTCCACCGCCACCTCTCACGCTTTCAGGCCGTACTGAGATTACCTCAGGAGGATCTATCGGCACTGCCAACAATGGACAACATGTTATCGTGTGCGAGCCGGCAAATACTAATGTAAGCATTGCCAGCGGCGCAGAACCCGCTGTGGCAACTTTCTACGTCCCAACATGGGTGCAGGGTACAAACAGCAGTATCCTCAATGGTACAGCCAAAGTGAACACAGAGATTTATACTTGCAACGTCACTGGCTCAGGCCTTACGGGTAAGGCACGCCTTGTGAAGCAGGGCGATGGCGTGCTCACTCTGCCCGCTGCCGACTTCACTAATACGGGCAATACAGACGTGTGGGCCGGCACGCTTAATTTCGACGGCAAACTGCTAAGCAGCAGCCTCTGGCTCAACCGCTTTGCTGAGCTCAATTCCAATGGCGGTGAGTTCCGTCGCATCAAGATGGACTATGCTTCCATCCTGCGTCCGGGTGGCATCGACAATAAGGGCTCTGTTGCTACCGACTCGCTTATGTTGGGCTTTGGCTCGCGTTTACAACTGGATGTCTATGGTGACGACAATACCGCTGATGTTATCAAATCGCGCTTAGTGAATATTGAGACCAAGATGACCGGTAATTGGCTCACCTACGGTCCTCGATACTTGGCACCTGTATTTGAAATTGTTCCTCATGCTAATGACGGAGCCAATTTAAAGGCTGGTAAGTATCTCGTTTTCGAAGGGGTTGAAGTACTTAAAGGCAAGCTCTCTGACATTATTATCGAAGGCGTGGGTTCCGATATGAAAACAACGCTGGAACAGGAAGACGACAAGATTTACCTCGTTGTGAAGGACGTTCGTGATGCTGGTGACGTAGTATGGACGGGTGCAGAGAGCGCTATTTGGCAGTTCGGCGGTGACGAGAATTTTGCGCTTTCCAGCGATCTTGAGAGTGCAGAGAGCTTCGTAACGGGTGACATCGTACATTTTGGCGATGACGGCAAGAAGCTTAATGTCACTATTAAAGGTAATATTGATGCTAAAAGTATCATTGTTGATGCCAGCAAAAATTACACGTTCTCAGGTACTGGTGCTATCATAGGTGCTACAAGCTTGGAGAAAAGAGGTACGGGTAATCTTACCATTTCAACGGATAATACTTATACTGGTGGTACACGAATCAGTGGAGGTAAGGTTATTGTGAAAAGTCTGAGTAATGAAAATCAGGAATATGGCAATCTGGGTGCCGTTAATAATATCGCAAACAAGTTCATCATCGAGAACGGCGCAGAGCTGAACACGACGATGGCCGTTACACAAGGTTCGCCCATGCAGATTCTCACAGATGAAGGCGGTGTCATCAATAATACAGCCGACTTCATTGTCAACAAAAGCATGACGGGAACTGTTCTTACAAAGAAAGGTGGCGGCTGGATGAAGATGAACGCCCCTTCCACACTTCAGCGTTTGATAGTAGTGGCTGGTAACGTTCAGTGCTATAACGCCAACAAGGTGGCTAATACGGTTGAGTTCCAGGGCGGAACATATTCCGAAAATACAGGATCGAGCTTTACGCTTTACGTACCAAAGGGTAAAGCTGGCACTTGGAACACGGCCAATCGTTCAAGTTATTCAAATAAGGTTACGGGCGAAGGCACGCTGACCATCTATTGTGAGGAGGAGAAGGGTAGCACGTGGTTTGCTACGCGAACTCAGTTGGGCCTTGATTTCCGTAATTTCGAAGGGACTATCAAAGCCACAGGTCGTGGCGATGACAGCGGAGCACGCTGGACATTGAATACGGACAATGGTATGCCCAAGGGAACCCTTAATATTGCGGATAACCTCACAGTGCAGAATACAGGAAAGACTTTTGCCATAGGTAGGGTCAGCGGCGACAAGGGTAAGCTTGGAGGCTATGCTTCATTTTCCAATAGTGGCGGTTCGGGCGTTAATACCTGGCAGCTTGGAAATGATGCCAACTGGACTTGGGGCGGTGTTGTGACGGCGAACTCAAACCTTGTGAAGGTAGGCGAAGGCAAGGTCACTTTCGGAGGTAAGAGCGACCATACAGGTACAACACAAATTAAGGCCGGTGAGATTTGTCTGAAGAGCGGTGCACAGCTGGGTACGGGGACCTTGACGGTACTCAAGGGTGCTAAGCTCTCTGGTGTGACAACGGCTGCGGTGCCTTTGCTTAACAGTTCTGTGACAGTTAGCACTGGTGCTACATTGCTTGTAGGCGCGAGTGCGTCAGCTGTAACAGATCAGATGGATTTTGGCGGCAAAAATGTCACCCTGGCAAAGGGTTCCATTTTGGAAGTGGGGGTCAATCAAGCCTCTACCGAAACCTTAACTGGCTGTACCAACCTTCAGAACATTAACAAGCTCACGGTCAATGCTACTGTGAAGCTGCATTACTCGTCGACATTCCTCGATGATGTCAAGGAGGGTGATACGGTGATTCTGTGGAACGATGTGAAAACGGTGGCAGGAACTCCAGAGCTTGACGAGGGGTCTTATGTCATCAGCCCTGAGAAAGGCTTGTACTGGGATGTCTCAGAATTGGCAAAGGGCATCCTGCGTGTTACTACGTCCGTGCCTGTTGGTATTCATGGTGTTGGCGTTTCAGCGGGTGATGAAGCGGTCTATAGTATCGATGGTAGACGTGTAGAAACCCCTCGTCGAGGACAAGTTTACGTCGTAGGTGGACGAAAGGTCCTGATGAAATGATAAATAAAAAGTGGAGGTTGCTTAGCATCCTCCACTTTTTTTATGCAAACACGTCAACGAGCACCGCGAGGCTCTTCAGCTCAGGCAGCTCAGGGATATGCAGGCGATAGAATAAGGTGACGATTTCGAGGGCTCTTCTACGCATCTTCCCGTTCAGACCTACAGCTTGCATCGAGCGGATGTTCATTCGTAGAAACTTAGGCACAAGTGCTGATTCTGTCGCATCGAGATAATAAGGGTGTTGTGGAACAATATCCACGAAGGTCGCTGACTCGAGGTCAAACAATGCGCCCTCGTGCCAATCTTCGACGTTTGGCATGAACCCGAGAAAACGGGTCAGCTTAAGTAGAAAAATAATATGGAAGTTGGCGTAATGCTCGTCGCTCTCGTCCAACCATAGCATATTGGTTGTAAGGAATTCAAAAAGCTGTTGGTTGGCCTGTTCGTGGCGTAATGTGTGGCTCAGTACTTCTCCTAAAAATAGCGTAACGGCCGATTTGGCAGGATGAAAGGGAATCGAAAGCCAGGGCTTCCATAGACTCAGCTCCTTGGGGCGTTGTATGGAGGTTCCCAAACGTGGCTCCCATATCACGTCTATCAGTGACAAAGGAGCCCATGCAATAGCTTTTGTTCCCGAACGGGCTTTGGGCGAGTGGCGCACGATAAAATCCACTGTGCCTGAAAGCTCAGTGAAGATGCTCACAATAACCTGAGTGTCGTTATAACGGAGTGAGCGAAGGACAATGCCATGCGAACGATTCATGGACGCAAAAGTATGAAAAAAACAGTGCTCAAGTGTTCGGAAAGGGCTAAAATAGCAATAAAATTAATATTTTTTGTCGAAATATTTGGTGCGTATTACTTTTTGAACTACCTTTGCACCCGCAAATCACTTCTGAGCGCTTGCTTTTGTGATTCAAGCATCGGTTTGGTCCATTCGTCTATCGGTTAGGACGAGAGATTTTCATTCTCTAAAGAGCAGTTCGACTCTGCTATGGACTACTTAAGTTAAACAAAAAAGATAAAAAGTAGAAATGGCAAATCATAAGTCTTCACTTAAAAGAATTCGCCAGGAGCAAAAACGTCGCCTTCACAATCGCTACTATGCAAAGGCAATGCGTGCTGCTGTGCGTAAACTGCGTGCTACAACAGACAAGGCCGAGGCTCAGGGCATGTACCCTGCTGTGCAGAAAATGCTCGATAAGCTTGCTAAGGTTAACGTCATTCACAAGAACAAGGCTTCAAATCTGAAGTCTAAGCTTGCACGCTACATCCAGAAGCTCGGCTAAATGCAGAGGCACTGGCTCTTTCGCATTCGTCCATAGCAATTATATTATATTAAAATCAAAGAACAGTGAGCCGTGAGGTTCATTGTTCTTTTTTTGTGTCAGGCCTCAAAAAAACGTCTAAAAGTTTTTTCCTCTTTCGTGCGCGCGTGCGAAATATTTTTTGTATCTTTGCACGCAGAATTATAGAAAATCCTACAGATGGAAGAAGAACTGAAAAATGGCGCTGACTATAGCGCGAGTAACATACAAGTACTTGAGGGCTTGGAAGCCGTTCGCAAGCGCCCGGCTATGTATATCGGAGATATCAGCGAGAAAGGTCTGCATCACCTCGTTTACGAGACTGTAGACAACTCTATAGACGAGGCTCTTGCTGGATATTGTACCCATATTGAAGTTACGATCAACGAAGACAACTCCATAACGGTTCAAGATAATGGACGTGGAATACCTGTCGATATGCACGAAAAGGAGCATAAGAGCGCCCTTGAAGTGGTAATGACTGTGCTGCATGCAGGCGGAAAGTTTGATAAAGGCTCATATAAGGTCTCTGGTGGACTCCATGGCGTTGGTGTCAGTTGTGTCAATGCACTGTCTACTCACATGAAGAGCCAGGTGTTCCGTGATGGCAAAATCTACCAACAGGAGTACGAGAAAGGAAAACCGCTGTACGATGTCAAAGTTGTAGGCACGACAGAACTCAGGGGTACACGTCAGCAATTCTGGCCAGACGATTCAATCTTTATTACAACGGAGTACAAATATGATATTCTGGCAAATCGTATGCGTGAACTGGCTTTCCTTAATGCCGGTATCACCATTACGTTAACTGACATGCGCCCTGATGATGAGGGAAATACGCGACAGGATATTTTCTACTCTAAAGATGGCCTACGTGAGTTTGTTCGTTACATCGATTCTACACGAACGCACCTCTTCAACGATGTAATCTATCTTAATACAGAGAAGCAGGGGATACCCATCGAGTGTGCTATTATGTACAACACGGCCTACTCGGAGAATCTCCATTCCTACGTTAACAATATTAATACCATAGAAGGTGGAACCCACCTACAAGGCTTCCGTATGGCACTTACACGTACTTTGAAAAAGTACGCCGAAGAACAATGCGCCAAGGAACTGGAGAAGTTGGAGAAAAACAAAGTAGAGATTTCCGGTGAGGACTTCCGCGAAGGCCTTACGGCTGTTATCTCTATTAAAGTGGCTGAGCCTCAGTTTGAAGGGCAGACAAAAACCAAACTTGGTAACTCGGAAGTGGCTGGTGCGGTTCAGCAGGCTGTAGGTGAAGCTTTGAACAACTATCTTGAGGAACACCCCAAGGAAGCTAAACTCATTGTTGATAAGGTGATTCTTGCAGCCACCGCTCGTGTAGCTGCCCGTAAGGCTCGTGAGAGCGTACAGCGTAAGTCTCCAATGTCGGGTGGAGGGTTGCCTGGAAAATTGGCAGACTGCTCCGACCGTGATCCCGCCAACTGCGAGATGTTCATTGTAGAGGGTGATTCTGCAGGCGGATCTGCCAAACAGGGACGCAACCGTCATTTCCAAGCGATTCTGCCCATACGTGGTAAAATCTTTAATGTGGAGCGCGTAATGTGGCACAAAGCCTTCGAGCACGAAGAAGTTAACAATATCATTCAGGCTCTCGGCGTACGTTATGGTCTGGGTGAGGATTCAAAGGAGGCGAACTATGACAAGTTGCGGTATCATAAAGTCGTTATCATGACTGATGCCGACGTCGATGGTTACCACATCGACACCCTCCTCATGACTCTCTTCTATCGTTACATGCCAGAGCTCATCCAGCGTGGTCACCTTTTCATCGCTACGCCGCCACTTTATCGATGCAAAAAAGGAAAGATTGAAGAGTATTGCTACAACGACCAACAACGCCTTCAATTCCTGCTCAAGTACAACGACGGTCAGGAACAGGGCGTCTACACACAGCGTTACAAAGGTCTTGGTGAGATGAATCCTGAACAGCTGTGGGAAACGACAATGAATCCTGAGACGCGCCTACTAAAGCAGGTGACCATCGAGGATGCCGCAGGTGCTGACTACGTCTTCTCTATGCTTATGGGCGAGGACGTCGCTCCACGTCGTGACTTCATTGAAAAGAACGCCAATTACGCTAATATTGACGCCTAAATCCAGGCAAAAACCAAAAAGCAGAAAGGGTCATCGACTCTTTCTGCTTTTTGGTTTTAAATAATGAATCATTGGTAAAGCCTAAAAGAGATAGGCTTCGGAGAAGATTTGTGCTAACTGATATGTTGTTTTTTTTATAATCTTAGTCAATATTGCCACTTAATTTGGCTTCCTCTGTAGCCGTAGGATTTCATCATTCCAATTTCTAAAGTTCGTGGGGCCGATAATAATACTTAGTTGTTGTGGGTGAGCATAACAAATCAATACAATGAATAATCTGTCAGGTGTTGCTATATTCATGCTCGAATGCTTTTGCTGCTCGCTCTAAATCAGCGTACCAATCAGCCCCGAATCGCCGGATTAGTGGTTCACGCAAGAAACGGTAGACAGGAATGTTAAGCATTCGCCCTTTCTCGTATGCTGCTTCGCATACACTCCAGTGATGAAGGTTGAGGCCTATAAGTCCTCCACCGAAATGCTTCTCGCGGATGGGGTAGAGGGCGCATGATATCGGCTTCATAAAGTTGGTTTGCCCCTTTCGGCAGGCTTTCTCAAGGGCACAGAGACAACATCCTGAAGGTAACTCACGAATTGCATTAGGAGGATAGTTGTAATAGGTGAAGACACAATCCTTCCCATTGACGATGGATGTGACAAGTTCCCCTTCAGGGTCAGTGTAAGTTACACCCTGTTGTTCTACAATTGCTTGTGCAGTGGCCGACATCAATGGCCAGACTGCATCCAAAGATTTCTCAATCTCATCTATTTCATCTGACGTTACAGGGGCGCCAGCATCTCCTTCAATGCAACATGCTCCGCCACAAGCCGAGAGATCACAGCAGAATTTTTCAGTCAGGATAGCAGTTGAAATCAGTACATCGCCAACTTCGAGTATGGGAATTTGTTTCATTACAATGTTGAATAACCTCTGTCAAGAGTATTATTAATGGGTGTGATTTGATTTTTCACGGGTATTCCAGATATGAAAGCACTGAACTTAAATAGGTGCTCTTGTCATCTGTATCTTTCTTATGGCAGATGGGCGTATAGATATATTGTAGTTGTGTAGCTTACCATTCAATCTTGCTTTTTCCGTGAGCTGCCAGATAGTCATTGCATAGTTGGAAATGGTGGTTGCCGAAGAACCCTCGAAAGGCTGAGAGGGGTGAAGGGTGAGCTGACCTTAGGACCAAATGCATCTCAGGATTGATGAACGAAGCTTTTTGCCCTGCGTAAGAGCCCCAAAGCATAAATACCAAATGCTCGCGTTCTGTAGCCAAGGCACGGATGGCTGCGTCGGTGAACGTTTCCCATCCCCGACGTTGATGGGATCCGGCAATCCCGTGGCGTACGGTTAACGTGGCATTTAGAAGCAGTACCCCCTGCTGCGCCCAGCGAGTAAGGTCGCCAGAGAGAGGAATGGGTGTGCCGAGTTCGTTATGTATTTCTTCATATATGTTCTTCAATGACGGTGGTATTGCAACACCGTTTGGCACCGAAAATGACAAGCCCATGGCCTGGCCTGGTTCGTGGTATGGGTCTTGACCAAGAATAACGACCTTGACGTGGTCAAAGGGTGTACTGTCGAATGCATTGAAAATCTTTGAACCAGGCGGATAGCAGGGACCTGAAGCATATTCCGAGCGCACAAAAGCTGCCAACTCTGCAAAATATGGTTTAGCGAACTCTGATTCTAAGTGCTTACGCCAACTTTCATTTATACGGACATTCATTGTCGTTTGAACGTTTCGTGATACTTTGGGCTACAAAAGTAGTTATAAAATCTTTAAAAACCTGCTTTTTCATAAAATAATCAATAATATGTTTTGCGGCAATTCAAAAAAAATTTATCTTAGCAGTTGAAATAAGTAAAAAACTAACCCAAATACATGAATCAATACCCGAATTACTATTGCCTAATCCTCGCTGGAGGCTTAGGAAGCAGATTGTGGCCAGCAAGCCGCGAACACAAACCTAAACAATTTCTCGACTTCGAAGGCTCCGGGCTCACGCTCATTCAACAGACCTACAACCGATTCGCCCAATTCATAGCGCCCGAGAACATCTTCGTAAGTACCCAAGAGAGCTATCTCCAACTCGTGCAGGAACAGCTGCCACAACTCTCACGACAGCAAATCCTCACCGAGCCCGTTCGCCGAGGCACACTCGCGCCCGTCACCTGGGCCACAAGTGCCATAAGCCACATCAACCCCAACGCATGCATAGCCGTTACGCCATCTGACCAGGTCATCTATTCCGATGAGATTTTCATGGAGAACCTCCTACAGGCTCTCGACCACGTCAGCTGTCATCAGGGAGTAGTCACCCTCGGCGTACAGCCCACACGCCCAGAAGTAGGCTACGGCTACGTGCAAATAGGCGATGTCAAGGATGCGGAGCGCCAAATCTACCATGTCAAGACCTTCACGGAAAAGCCCAATCACGAATTCGCACGCATGTTCATGGACAGTGGCGAATTTCTCTGGAACACTGGTCTTTTCGTCTTTGGCGCGCACTACATGCTGCACAACATCATCAAACACGTACCTGAGTACGCTGACATGTTCCCCGAGCTCACCAAAAACGAGAACCACCTCACCACACTCACCCCGCCACAGCTTTACACAGCATTGCCCAACCTTTCCATGGAATTTGCCGTGCTTGAACAAACAGGCCACAACTACGTCCAGCGCTGTCATTTCGGATGGGCAGACCTTGGAACATGGCAAGGCATAGCAGCCGATGCCATGCATGCGCCTTCCGACAACACCCCGCAGCCACCTACTGACATCCACATTGATGGGCGCAACAACATCACCGTTCACTCCGAAGCTCTCTTCGACGACGCATCCGACAACCTCGTACGCTTGCCTGAAGGGAACATAGCAGCAATTAGCGGCCTTCACGGATTCGCAATAGTCGAGGCAGACGGAGTACTCATGATCTGCCCCAAGGATGACCCTGCAGCCATGCGTCGTCTCCAAACCCTCACCCACCTCGACGATTTATAGTCTCTTTCAATTCGTGATAAGTTCTTCATCTTACTCATCTTTATCAATAATTAATCAAAAACAAACAAAAAAAATCTTCAAAACAATTTTTTTTCACATTTCTCTTTCCTCTTTCCCCTTTTCTTCCTATCTTTGCAACCGCAAAAGTTAGGGAGGACATTCTTGAGACTTCCTCACATTGCACTGGACTTGTAGCTCAGTTGGTTA
>DGSC01000014.1:0-67875 GCA_002391275.1 Prevotellaceae bacterium UBA4372
TTTCTTATTTTCTAAATTTCTTATTTTCTAATTACTTTTTGTAACTCTTATTATAGAACTGCTTCTTGACGACTGTACCGGGGAAGACCTTCTTGCGGATCTGAACCTGCAGGGGTGTGCCCAGCTTGGCGAATTCGGTCTTGACCAGAGCCATACATACGCTCTTGTCGACCGAGAGGCAGTGGTAGCCGGTGGTGACTTCGCCCACCTGCTCGCCGGCCTCGTTGAGGACAGGGTAGCCATGGCGTGGGATGGCCTTGTCGGCCAGCTCGATGCCGATGATACGTGCGGGTGCGCCGTTGGCTTTCTGCTCGGCGAGTGCTTCCTTGCCGATGAACTCCTCTTTGTCGAGCTTGACGAAGATGGAGAGGCCGGCCATGACGGGCGTGATGTCTGCCGAGAGCTCGTCGCCATAGAGGGGTAGACCTACCTCGAAGCGTAGCGTGTCGCGACAGCCGAGGCCGCAGGGCTTGCAGCGTCCGCTTTCGAGCAGTTTGTCCCACGCCTTTTGTGTGAACTCATGCGAGCCATAGATCTCGAAACCGTCCTCGCCCGTGTAACCGGTGCGTGAGATGATGATGGTCTCGCCTTCGTCGCCGTCAGCGACGTCGAGCGTCTTTGCGGTATAGAACTTCAGCTCCTTGCACGGCAGGCCGAGGACTTCCTCTACAACGGCTTCAGCCTCGGGGCCTTGTACGGCGAGCTGCCCGTAGTAGTCGCTCTGGTGTTCAAAGCGGATGTCGAAGCCCTGCATCTGCTGTTGCATCCACTCGACATCCTTGTCAATGTTTGCGGCGTTGATGACGAGGAAGAAATCATTGTCGCCCATCTTGTAGACGAGCAGGTCGTCGACGGTGCCGCCGTTGGGGTAACACATCATGCCATAGTAGATCTGGCCTACGGGTGCGCCGGCGACGTCATTGGTGAAGATGTGCTGGACGAAGCGCTCGGCCTCGGGGCCGGTGATGCGCACTTCGCCCATGTGGGAGACGTCGAAGACGCCGCAGTGCTGGCGCACAGCGTTGTGCTCGTCGGTGATGTTGGTGTACTGGATTGGCATGATGAACCCTCCGAAGGGCGACATCAGTGCGCCGAGTGCCACGTGGCGGTCATAGAGGCAGGTTTTCTTTTCCATAGATAAAGTTCGGGTTTAGGTATTCTTTTTCAATTATTCTTATTGCTTCAACATCTTCATCGCTGAGTTTAAGCTCTTTATCACAAAGTCGCTTTACTGCGAAATGCTTAAATTCTTCAATGGAAATGTTGGTGTATTCTTTAAGAAGGGCTATTCTTTGCCTTACACTTTCTACGCCATGTTTGTCAAGTTTCGCTTTCTTTGGCGTTATAGCGGTTAACATGTGCTGCATATCTGTGTCGAATAACATTGTACCATGCACAATGCTATGTCCTGGAATGTGATAAAAAGCATTGCCTGACACTTTGCGGCCATCTACGAGTACATCGTTATTTGTCGTTGTAGTAGCTTGTAAACCTATGTCTCGAAGCATTGAACTTACCATCGAAAGATAATGGTTGAATGTCTTCACGACTTCATCGGAGCGGGTGATAAAGCTCATCATTAGGTTGGACATGTCAGCATATACACATCCACCTCCACTCTTTCGTCTAAAGAACTGAATGTCATGTTCACGGCAGTAATCTATGTTAACTTCGCAGAGTATGTCTTGATTCCGGCCGAAGATAACGCTAGGTGTCACTTGCCACATGAAAAAAAGATCATCTTCATTGTTTTTCTGGCGAGCTAGAAATTCTTCCATCGCAAGATAGAAGCTCAAGCGATGTTGCTTTTCAACAGGTAAAGTGACGAAAATCATGTAGGGCAATGTCTTTGGCTACAAAAGTAGCGAATCTCTTTGATAAAGACATACACTTTCCATTTTTTTTTCATTTTTTATCTTGTTTTACGCGCAAGTTGCCGTATCTTTGCCACCGAAAAAGAAATACAAGTAGTTTCAAAGTACTCCTTAACATAGTTTAGTAAGTCAATCCCAATATGATATAATAGCCTATTTCATTACCTTTGTACGATTGAGGCTTTGTTCCAAAAAAGCGTAAACCTTTTTTGATTTTAAGGAACCATATACCTCTATTTGTCAAATGGTATCCCAAGGATTAACTGTTTCCTCAAATAGAACCTATTAAATCATTCTCCCGCACATATTACCCTTATGAAAGATAAGATTCGCTGTAACTTTTACCTGTTAGTTTTTGGCGCGTTAGCGCGACTGCCGCTTTCTTGGCTTTTCGTGTTGAGTGACGCCCTCTGTTGGGTGATGCTACATGTTTGGCGTTATCGTCGTCGTGTCGTCCAAGAGAACATCCTGCGCGTTTTTCCAGACCGCACCGATGCCGAACGTCACGAGTTGGAAGTTGCTTTCTACCACCATCTTTGTGACCTTATCTTTGAAATAATCAAGCTTATACATATTTCTGATGAAGAGTTGGCGCGACGAGTGGAACCTCATGGAATCGAACTCGTAGATGAGTGTGCTCGCCAAGGTGTTCCATGTTTTGTCCTTTTAGGACATAACGGCAACTGGGAGTGGGCTGAACAGATGTATAATTTCTGCACCGAATCTATCACCTTCTGTCAGGTCTATCATCCGTTGCGCGACAAGGCTTTCGACGAGCTCCTCTTACGTCTTCGCAAACGCTTTAACAGCGTGAGTATTCCTCAGCGGCGAGTGCTACGGACCGTGTTGCGTCTAAGCCACGAGTCAAAACCTTTCGTTGTGGCCTTCAACTCAGACCAGCATCCCGACAGCAGCGTCCAAGAGCATTGGACCACGTTTCTTGGTCAGGACTCAGCCTATATTACTGGTGCCGAGGAGATTGGACGTAAGATAGGTGCCCGCTTTATATTTATGGATTTTGAGCAGCCTCGCCGTGGCTATTATCGTATTTCGTTGCATGAGATTAAGCCTGCAGAGGGTGAGCAATTTCCCTATACCATCTCTTATCTTCGTATGCTCGAAGCCTCCATTCGTCGACAACCCGAGCTGTGGCTATGGTCTCACCGTCGTTGGCGCCTGAGCCGTGATGAGTACAACCGCAGGCAAGCTCAGACTTCCAATCCTCGTTTTGCGAAAGATTGATTCACAAGCTCAGGTATACTATTATTCAGCTCTCAAATTTCAAATTGCGACTTGTCTGGAAAGTATTGTCGTAGAAAATCTGCTGCGTAACGTCTGTCGTCGTCATTGGCGAACTGCGAGTCATTCATGCAAAAAAACACTGGATTGTATTTTAGGAATTTATCGTAATTTTTCCTGTTGTCGATGTGTAACCTAAAGGAAGTTCGTTGCGAAACATAGCACAAATGTCCACGTTTCTCGGCAAGCGGTACGTAGGAATAGATATTCCGTTGGATGTCATTTTCGGCACGGATATGATTGCATAGGGTTGCGCTAATTTCCTTATCAAATACATGTCTTGTATGCTCATAGCTGCTCTTAAGATAAGAGTCTATGTTATGATGAGCCTTGCAACTATAGTAGATACCGTATTTCTGTTCAACTAATAATGCTGCATTATGAATCGTCTGCTTATAGTTGGTCAATTGTTTGCCTTGAACTTTCGTCTTGAATAGGAGAGCCCACTTCTTAAATATTCTCCAATTCATACGAAACTTTGGCAAGGAATCTTTAGCGAAGAATGTTTCAGGCGTAACAGGTTGATTGAAAAACATGTCGTCATTGGCATAGAGAAAATGCTCGGCAAGACCTGGAATCTTGTGCAAATGATGCTCAATCACGACAGAATTAAAACAAGGAAGGCACTCAGACGGCATTATTTCAGTATGATCCACAATCTTAATTTTCGGATGTGAGGTGTCAAGCCATCTGGGAACTTGATTGTCTGTGACTATGAAGATATTGCGAATCCAAGGAGCATATTTTTCTAAAGAACGTAAGCTATATTTTAATTCATCATTATCCACATATCGTCCTTTGCAATTAATATCTTCTAAAGAAAGATCCCCAATGCAGGCTTGTCGCTTGGCTATCCACTTTGGGTCGTTGCCATTTACCCAAAGATATACTAAATCAATGTCCATTATAATCTATTGCTTTTTACTATTACTCAGTTGTTGCTTGATTTCGGGATAATGTTCAAGAATCGTATTTAATGCTAATACATTACGGTCTGTAGTTCCCTTGAAATTCGTGGTTTTCAACGATAGCGTCTTAGGCTTGTCTAATCCTCGAGGTTTATTGTGGCCAAAAGGTACGGGAACTACAGGAAAACCATTGGCGACACCTGCTGCCCAAAACCAAATGTCATCAGTGCTTGGAGCCAGCTGGGTGAATTGTTTTTCGTCCAGCATTTCTGTCTTCAATGAATGAGGTGGATAGAGCACTCCGCCCACGCCCGTCTGCATATTAAAGAAACTTAAATGTATCCTCTTGAGCAAGAAATCATACCAGCGATATTTCTTCCAACTGCGATAAGGTTTTCCTAACTTAATACGCTTGGCACGATGAGCCAGCACTGCATCGGGAATCTGTGCATGCAGGTCTAATAAGTCCCGAAGCATGTGCTTATGGTACAATACATCATCATCTACGGTGACGATGATGGCCTCAGGAAAATCTTTGAGTGCTGGTATCAGTTTACGATAAGAGCGAATGTCTTTATCATAATTTCTAATCTCGAAAACGGGATTATTCTCAGACAGAGATCTCAGACTATTGGGAATTCTTCCCTCTTCAAATTGGGAAAAAGTGAGATAAAGTATTAATTTATCGGGGAGGACAGACCCATTCAAAAGAGATTGAACAGCTTTAACTGCGTATGGTATGGCCTTCGGAAATGAAGTCATCGATACCACTACTTGCTGCTTCTGATTCCTTGAATCCATAAGATAATATGCTTATTGTAAACCACTCGTATCTTCTATGTCGTTGAGATCATACTGCGTGAAGTATTCCGACTTAACTGTCGTCTGTGTTCCGCTGGCTCTTCCTCGAGCTTGCTTCTCGATGAATTCCTCATATGATCTTACCGCATAATGGTTAATACGGATAATGTCTTGTTGGGGTTCTCGCTCACGGAAATTCTTCCTTACGGGATGGCCATGAGAATCAGAGATAAAACCGGAAATCTTCGCAGCCTCATGACAGCCTATCATCGTGTAAACTTGGCGAGGATTTACAATGCTCTTCACATGGCGGTTTAAGTAATGGCTTGGTTTAGAATGGAACCTGAATCTCTCCATCATAGTACCAGGTGTTTTTGTTTTCCTGCCGCTGCTACCATAGATTAGCCAGTTAATCTCTACTGCAGCAAAGGATTCAAATCTTTTCAAAAAATCAGGTATAGAGGCATCCTTGACTGGAACGATAAATTCGTCCAAGTCTATAAATGCAATCCAACGGGAGGAAAAACGAAAATGTTCCAGACAGTCGTCATAGGCAGCTAATTGGCGCCTGTTTCCTGGCCAGAATTTATAGACCACGACGCCCGATTGGATGAAGGGTAAAAGTATATCCTTTGTGCCGTCAGTGCTTTCGTTGTCATAGATATAGAATTTCTCAACCCCATGATTGAGATGCCATTCTATCCATTCCTTAAAATAAGGTCCCTCGTTTTTAGCAATAGCACATACGGACAGATAATGTTCGGGAATCGTATGGTCGTTCTTAATACGATTCTTCAATTTGATGGCATTAATGGGACCAAATCTTAGTATTCCCCGCCATCTGTTGCGCGTCATCTTGTGAGGAATGACACCTGCTATGATTTCAGCAGCAACCTTGTTCATGGTCTAAAGTTCAAAACTTGATTTTTCGGGCAATATATGTTGGAATGAATGACGAATATTCCTCATTACAAGGTCATAATTGCGTATGTGGACATTGTCGTTGAGGCATATAAGAGTATACTCTTGTTGGTATATAGCCTTTTCTGCTTGCTTTGGCCGTACCATTAGAGGGAACATCTTCGTATCGCTATACGTATTGTACGGAAAGAAATTACCTTTACAAATCTGCCACATACGAAATAGCTCAGGAGTATAGTCGGTCAGCGCACGGAATTTGTTGGAAGAAGTCTCTGTTAGTTCCTTGCCTGCTGCAGCCCATACTTCAGTAAATGTCGATTTCAAATAAGGTTGAGCATTATGAGGAGTGCGGAGGGTGATGAATTTATCATAAAACCAAAGGAGGTAGTTCCAACGTGCCTTCATCCCGTAACTGTTGTCAAACCATTTTTCATGATGGAGTTTCATGACTTCCTTTTTGTTGAAGTGGCGGTTGATGATTTTTACATTATTCTTGATTCTCGTGTACCATTGCGACCATGATGGATTGTAGTCAAACACAGCAATATCGCACGGAAGACCATTCCTGAAGAAGCGTTCCTTCTCAACGTTGTTGATGATAAAGAAATCGTCATTAAAATAAACGAAATGCTCTGCTAATCCTTCTATCTTATGCAGATAGCGTTCTATAACCACCGAGTTGAATGTCGGCAGGAATTGCGATGGTATAAAGTCCTTATGGTTTACAATATTGATTTTCGGATGGTTGGCGACAAGCCATTCCGGCTTTTGGCCACTTGTAACAAAATGGATTTTATGTACCCATGGAGCAAACTTCTCAACCCCCCTGAACCAGTACTTCAAGAAACCGTTATCTCTGAACCGTGCTTTAGAGATTCCATTTTTAGTGTTCTCTTTTTTGCCAGAAAACTTGGAAAAGTCCACTTGCCATTTAGGATCGTTCATGTCAACCCATGTAATCACAAAATCAATTTCCATATATTAGTCTTTAGGGGTATTAAACCAACGTGGGTTGGGAATGAGTGTAATATGCTGAAAATATGTCGAATAGCAGCGGGCGCAGTCAGATGGTCTTGTCTTACTGCTGAAATTACAACACATTATTATTATGCTTATGGTGGGCAAAATTACAGAAAAATCCTTTATGGCAGAAGATTTCTGCAAGTTTTTTGCTGTGAGGGGCCAAAATACGCTTTTAGGGACAAGTGTCAACTTGTGTGTGGTTAATTATCACAGAAGCAGCACAACAGCTCCACCTATAGTTCGATTCTCAGTTTGGTAAAGTGGTATGGCTGTTGCCTGGATGCCACGGCAGGATGGAATCTTAAGCCATTTCTGCCATAAAGGGAGCATCCAATAGCCTATACGGGCGGAGAGAATGCCTATGCCAGCACCAAAGAGGACGTCGCCTACCCAATGCCGTTCATTGTAAAGCCTAAGCAAGGCAACGCCAGCCGCAACGCCATAGGCCGCAATACCAATGCCAAGTCCATATTCCGAGCGCACTAATTCAGCGCCTGTGAATACTGTTGCTGTGTGACCCGAAGGAAATGAATTGCGCGTCGACATGTCTGGCCGCCTTTCACGAATGGAGTATTTCAGCCCGCTTGTCAATGCTGTCATTGCTAAAAAGGCTGTAGATCCAGCAAGCAGACGATCCTTAATGTTGTGCTTACTCGAAATGCCGCACAGACCCAAACCTACGTATGCAGCAACAGGCACATATCTGATATAGTCGTCTGCATGAATATAATGATCATTGCGGAGGTCGGCCATTCCATCCTTAACGTTTTCTTGAAAATGGTGGCCAAACCCAGTACCAGCTATAATTCCTCCGGCTGCGGCTAGTGAGGCTGGAACATAAAGCTGTTGCAAACGAAAATGGGTGGCTTGGCAATGAGCACTGGCTGCTTGAGGCTCGGTGACGTTGAGGGTGTCCGCATCTGATGAGAAGTTACTTGCATTAGCTGCGGTGCTGAAAACAATCACCGAAAAGCAAACCATCAAGTGAGAAAAGGATGTGAAGTGGTGAATCATACGACGGACTTTGTTTTGCTACATTCAGGTGTAGCCTTTCAGCTGCTCAAAAACCTGTTTGTGTTCGTTTTTAAAGCTCTTTAGAAATAATGAGAATGTGCCGTTTAATATAGCTAAAGGAGGGGTAAGGTTGTTAGATGTATTGTAAGCTATGATAGCTGTATGAGACTATTCTTTTATTGTGACCTCACCGCATAGGGCACATTGCATCTTTGAGCGTATGTAAAAAGGGTCGTTGCTCTTTCCGTAAAGGTGCATGAGCTTTGCTATCGCACATTCGACAGTACTGTCGTAGCCGCTGATGACCCCTGCATTCTTGAGCAAAAAGCCACCGCTATATCGGGCCATCTCCACGGGGCCGGCTGCACATTGCGTTATGTTCACTATCGTTATTCCTTGCTGTTCAGCTCGACATAGGGCGTCCTTGAGCCATGGAAGCTGAGGTGCATTGCCACTTCCATAGGTACGCATGACTACAGAGTGAAGATTGGGCGCATCGAGAAGATAGCGTACCATGCGTTCTTCTATACCAGGAAAGAGTGTGAAGACTACAACGCCCGTGTTCATCTTCGTGTGTGGCACCATTGGTTGGGTGTAGTCAGGCTGAAGAATAAGTTCGTCGTGGTAATTAATCTTAATGCCAGCATCGGCAAGATGTGGGTAGTTGAAGGTGTCGAAAGCATTGAAACCTTCGCTGTTGATTTTCGTAGAGCGGTTGCCGCGAAGAAGTTTACCGCTGAAATATATGCAAACCTCAGGCACCCGTGGACGTCCATCGGGGCGACGAGCCGCAGCTATCTCTATGCTGGTTATTAAGTTTTCGCGTCCGTCGGTCCGCAACTGCCCAATTGGCAACTGAGAACCAGTGAGCACCACAGGCTTGGTCAGGTTTTCCAGCATGAACGACAACGCTGAGGCTGTGAATGCCATGGTGTCTGTGCCATGAAGGATGACGAAGCCGTCGTAGTTGTCGTAGTGCTCTGCAATGATTGCAACAAGTTGAGCCCACAAACGCGGGTTCATATCGCTTGAATCAATAGGTTCGGCAAATTGATGAACATCTACGTGTGCAGGAATATCTTGGAGTTCGGGCATGTGTGCCAGCAACTTGTTGAAGTCCAATGGTTCGAGGACTCCCGTTGCGGCGTTTACGTCCATGCCTATGGTACCTCCTGTGTAGACGAGAAGAATGCGTGCTTGCATGTTCTTATGGAATCAGTATTTTTGAGTTGTCGTATATGTACAAGCCTTTACGCGCTTGTCCGACGCGTTGACCGGCGAGGTTATAGAGATGATGGAACTCCTTTAATCGCATGGCTTCTGTTTCTTCCTTTAGCGCTTGCACGTCATCTGTTTCCTGTTCCTTGAGTTGCCACAGGCGCACATTGTCGATGTAGAGGCGTGTCTGATTTGCGACGCCCGTGTTGGCGGTGGTGTTGAGGCCGAGGCGTAGGGCGATGGTTTTTATGTCTGATGTCTCTACCAGCTCGAAGGGCACAGTCATTTGTTGCCATGTGCCAGCAGCGTCTGGGTAGGGGGCATAGTGTTGCTGTTCTCCAAATTCAACTCCACAGAGTAGCGTGCAGATGTTCCCGCCCGTGGTCGTGATGATGTTCGGTGCCGTGCGGCGGCTCTCGCCTGGGCAGTCGTAACGCATGTTAAACGTGAGCATGTATTTTCCGCTCTCTGGCAGTTGGATCTGCTGGCTGATGGCGCTGGTGCCAATGGTCCATGAATTGAGGATGCTGAGGCAACGGTCACCTACAGCATTTTCGAAAGCGGCAGGCACGGCCATGATGCTGGTGCTGTTGCCCACATTGGATGGCGAGACGCAGTACTGTGAGAAGCTGTAAGGCATAGAATAGAGGAGGGCAAAGTTGCTGGCGGGCGAGAGCTTGCTCTCTGCCGTCCAGCCTTCTACGGGCAGCACCTGTGGGAACTGGCTGTTGTCGGCCTTCACGGTCTGTGTGTAGCAGGGGTTGTAGCTCGTCCCGTTGAGGGTGATGCTGCCTGTGGTGCCCCAAGTATTGTCCTCCTCGAAACTAGGGTTTACAATGTACTGTGCTGTGATGTCCTCATAATAGGCTGTCTCATCCTTTTTTACATTGTCGCTGATTTCTCCGTCGTCCAGACGGATGATAACAGAGCCTTCGGCAGGAATAAGGATGTCCTTGCTCAATATCTTGTCGCCATCCATAATCGTTACGGTGACAGTCTGATCTGCGTTTATCAATGAACGTACATACAGCTGTTTGTCGTCCCATGGATTGAACATTTTTGCTGCTACTCCATCACCTTTTAAGTAGACGTTCAGGGGCTGCATCAGCGAGTGGCTTTCGTCCAGGGCGATGGTGGCTGAAGCTTTGCTGTTTATGATTTTTGTCTCTGTGCTCAGCACTGGAGCGCCGTATTCGCTTACCAGTCCTTTCAGCTCAGCTTTGTTGTTGCTCCCACCTGCCAGATTAGTTACGATGAGATAGCGTGTGCCGTCGGGGTCTGCAAACTTCACTCCATTCCATCCTTCAGGCAGTTGCTCTGCAAGGCTTACGGCTTGCTTTTGCAATGCTTCGGTTTCGGTCGCATCTACCTTGCTATAATAAATAATTGTAGATTTGTCAACCACTTTGCCTGAGGTAAAACTTTCGTTGCCCTGAGAGTAGATAGGATAGAACTTGGCACACTGAATACTGTTGTTCAGAGCTCTGTCACCGAAAGCCATACGTCCTGTACCGCCGAGGGTGACTATTCCGACCGAATTGTCTATGTTTGCCCAGCTCGTAGTCCACGTTGTTGTGGCTGTGCCATTGCTTGTGCTTTCTCCTTCTGATGAATAGATAGTTCGCTCCTCGGCAGTGAATGGGTCTGTCGTGATAGCCAACAAACCTCCACGCCGTCCTGTGATTGTGCCGTTTTGTAGTCCTTTGACATTGTTCATGTATACAACAGCATTGCCTTGGGTGGCTGCAAGCACAAAACTATTCTCTAACGTTGCATCGTTCGTGTGCACACGCCCGTTCATTGTGAACGCATTTGCATGAAGGTCATAAACTCCGCTGACGATAGGGGTCGCATTAGTGCCTTTCCCATTCACAGTGTACCATCCTAAGAGGTTCCCGGTGTTGTTCGACCGGAAGGGGCAGATAATTTTGTTGCGGTCAGGAGTGGTGTCAGCGAAATATCCGGTGTAGCTCTTGAGACCGTTGCTCCATGAGAAGGTGGCAAATCGGTCCTTTGAAGATGCTCTGATAATGTTTTGCGACTTGAAGATATAAGCTTCTTGCTGTCGGGCTGCAAAGTCGTCCCAAGTCGATGGCGTGAGCGTAGATGTTGAGGCAGCCAAGTGCATTAAATAAGTCATCATGACGCGATGGCCCTCCACTCCCATGCGTCGTGGTCCTATATCGCTGTTGAGGAGCCACGAGCCATCCTTGGTCGTCTGTTGGCGAGCCTTGATGTACTTGTAGGCCATATTTTCAAGCATTAGTGCATCGGCATCGCGCAAGAAGCAGGCGGCAGTGGTGTAGCTGGTAATTTGGTCGAAGAGGAATAGGCTCCAGTCGTTGCCGTTAGGCATTGCCAGCTCACCGTCGGCCAGGGCCAGACGTTTGAGCACAAGGTCGAAGACGTTCTGTTGGTTGTGCATTAGGGCGTTGGTATGCCATTTTTGCTCGTTGCCTTGGAAAAGGAGCATGGCCAGGTATGCTTCACCCAGCTCCTGCATGACCACGTTTTGGTATGATGTGTGGAACAGGTTGTGATTCTGGAGTGTATAGTCGTCATATAGGTTTTGTCCGCGATAGTAGCTGGCTACGCTTTTTGAGTCGTATTCCGGGTCGATGGGTTTAGTGTTCTGTGTGTCGTCAACATGTGAATAACTGTTTACGGCGAAAGCACGCAGACGGTCGAACCAGCGTTCGGCCAACGCATCATTAGGATAGAGCCCAAGGGCGCAGGCCAGTACGTCAGCTTCCCATCCGTTCTCTTCGGCTTTCGTGTCGCCGGAAAAACCTGTGGGAATAGAGCGCTCGAGCTCATAGTTACACTCAGCCTTCACCATGTTATAAATATATGTCCGCTGTGAGTCGGTCAGTTGGTCGTTGAGGAAAAAAGCCGCGTAGCAGAGACTCATCGCCCACAGCGAGCTCTCCCATGTATGGTCTGAGTTTGAAGTGCTGCCCCAATAGGCGTTGTTCGACGTCACTTTCAGCTTGTTCGCTTTGTGGGTGGAGTAGCCGAATACGAGTGCCTTCATGGCCATGTCGCGAACCTCGTTCCAAGTCATGCCGTCGGGCAACGTCGCTTTTCCTTGCGCATATTTCACTAAGAAGGCGCTGATCATTGCAAAGTCAGCGTTAGTGCGAACGCCATCCTCATTATTCTGTCCAGCGCTGTTGCCTTTGAAATAGCCGCAAGCCTCGCCCACAGAATTGGGTGCCTGACAATTGAACCAAATGCCCTTGGCATATTGCATTGATCGGGCCAGCATCTGCAAGAGATCTTGCATCATCTCGGCCTCTTGGACAAAGTCGTGGGTGATCACGCCCTCAGTGTAGCGGACGGTCTCTGTCTGGGGCTCGTCGGGCGTATCCTCGGGCAGGCTTGTCAAGCGGAAATCGTCGAGGGCAATCTGACTGCCGCCACTTACCCATGCGATGTCTATCCCTATGTTGACTGCAGCTGCTTCATTGAGGGTGAAACGCACACTCACGGTCGTCCATGGTGCCGAACTCATGCAACCGGCTGCACCTTTCTCAAAGACTATGGCTGCCGTCCCAAGGTTTTTGTTCCCCGCTTTAATTTGCATAGTCGCACTGCTGCCGCCATTCGCAAAAAAGGCTTTGGCTTTAACGTCTAACCTATATTTGCCTGCAGGTACCTCCGTCGTAGTCGTCTGGCTGATGGTGCTGCTACCATTCGTCCAACCCATTCTCTGAAACAAGGCATATGCGCCATCTGCAATGGCCGTCTTCCCAAAATTGTTGTCGGTGAAACAGTCGGCAGTAATGAGCAATTGCTTGTCGGGTCGTGTGGTAGTCCATCCCGTGATGGCGTTCAAGTCCCAGCCGCGAAGCCCGTCGCTACTCTCGCTCTTCCTTACGGCGTCTGTGCATTTTGTCGCGTCCGCCTCAAAAGAAGGGTTGACTAAGTACTGGTCGGTGACGTCCACCTGTGCCGAGGCCTGCCAAGCGTTTAGCAAGCCCGTCAATGCAAGCACACATTGTAGACTAAATCTTTTCACTTTTTCCATTTTCATATATTTGTTAATCTTATTATCTTGATGTTTAAATCTTCGCTCCAAAAGTACACATTAATTATAATATATACATTCGCAACGGCAGAAAAACAGCCTCGGTACAATAAAAATGCAAGCGCAACGAAAAAAACTTTCGTATTTTAGCGTTCTACTTTCTATTTTTTATTACCTTTGCGCCCGCTTTCATCAAAGCACACATTTCTGAACAATGTTAATGTGTTAACATGTTAATATGTTTCAGCTCGTGTGATGGCGAATGAAGCATTAAATTTATTAACTTCATTTAGAGTAACACAAAACTTAAACGAAAATGAAAACAATCGAAATCAAAGGCACAGCACGTGTTGCCGGCGGCAAGAAGGCTGCCAAAGTGCTTCGCAAACAGGGCGTTGTTCCCTGCAACCTCTATGGCGAGCTAAAGGACGAGAAAGGCCTGCCAAAAGCCGTAGCCTTCAGCGTCACTGAAGGCGAGCTCCGCAAGCTCCTCTACACCCCCGACATCTACACGGTGAAGCTCGATATCGATGGCCAGCAGTGCCTCGCCATCCTCAAGGAAGCACAGTTCCATCCCGTTAAGGACAATGTCCTTCACGTCGATTTCTACCAGATTACCGACGAGAAACCCATCGTCATGGAAGTGCCCATCAAGCTCAACGGTTTGGCTGTAGGCGTAAGAGCCGGTGGTAAGCTTGCTGCAAGCGTACGCAAACTCAAAGTCAAGGCCGTCCACACCGCTATCCCCGAGCGCCTCGACATCGACGTCACCAACCTCGAGCTCGGCAAAACCATCAAGGTTGGCGAACTCAGTTTTGAGGGTCTCGAGCTTGTTACTTCGCCCAGCGTCGTAGTATGCCAGGTTAAGATGACCCGCAACGCCCGCAGCGCAGCTAGCGCCGAGGAAGCCGCAGAGGCATAAAGAAACCCGTTAATCCGTTAATGAGTTAATTTGTTAATGAATTAATTTGTTAATATAGAATAGAGAAGACGCAAGGAACATGACATGGACTTTGCGTCTTTTTTTATAAAACATAAATCGTTGTTGTAATACCCCCTCATGAATATGTTTGATTTCATAAAAAAGCTATTAGCAAAAGCAACTACTCCCTCCCTAAAGGGGGAGCAGGAAGGGGGGCTTCGTCCTATGGAAAAATACCTCATTGTAGGCCTCGGCAACATAGGCCCCGACTACGAAGGCACACGCCACAACATCGGGTTCCGAATGGTTGATGCCCTGGCCGCCTCTGTCAACGAAGACAAGGGCAAGCTGACTGAGTGGGACGACCGCCGCTACGGCTTCGTCACCCGCATCAGCGTCAAAGGCCGGCAACTCATCTTGCTCAAGCCTAATACGTACATGAACCTCAGCGGCAACGCTGTGCGCTATTGGATGCAACAAGAGAAGATTGCGCTGGAGCACCTGCTTGTGTGCGTCGATGATATCGGCTTGCCCTTTGGTCAGCTCCGCATGAAACCCGGCGGCAGCGACGGTGGTCACAACGGCCTAAAACACATCGCACAGATTCTTGGCACTGGGCAGTATGCCCGCCTCCGCTTCGGCCTTGGAAGCAACTTCCATCCTGGCCAGCAGGTCGACTATGTTCTGGGGCACTTCCCACCTGAGGAAGAAGCCCTCATCCCCGAACTCACCAAGCAGACCTCTGCTGCCATCCAGACTTTCTGTCTCGCAGGCATACAGATGGCCATGAATCAACTCAACAGAAAAGAAGCTCGTCCCAAGGCAGAAAGAAGAGTGAAAAATGAAGAATGAAGAAGGATGACGAATTTCGTTTCGTTCGGAATGACGAATGAGAGTTACCTGCAAGTTCAGAAGGCAACTCTTATTCGTCATTTGTTTTTCTCTATGAATTAGCTTTCAAGAAATGAAACCCAATAAGAACCAAAAAACTAATCATTCCATCCCCTCCCCACACTGGGAGGAGCCGTTGGGTCAGGCTGCTGGCATGACAGCTACCCCAGCTTCAGCCGCCATAGCCCGCCTTGACAAATGGTTATGGGCAGCCCGCATCTTCAAGACCCGCACTCTTGCGGCTGCCGCCTGCAAACGTGGACAGGTCACCATCGCAGGAGCCCCGGTGAAACCCTCCCGCATGGTGAAGGCTGCAGAAATCGTCGACGTACGTAAGCCACCCATCACATACAGCTTCCGCATCCTACAGGCTATAGAGCACCGCGTCGGTGCAAAACTCATCCCTCAAATTCTTGAGAACATCACGCCACCTGAGCAGTACGAACTTCTTGAGATGAATCGCATCAGCGGCTTCGTTGGCCGTGCTCGAGGCACTGGCCGACCTACTAAAAAAGAGCGTAGAGCGCTCGACAACTTTGACGCCCAAACCGCTCATTTGCCTGTTTTCTTCAGCGACTTCGATTTCGATTTAGACGACGGAGAAGAGGAGTAGCCTTTGATAGCTCAGGGATGTCATCCATCGAAGGAAAAAGCCCGAGTTCAGTCAAAGTTAATGTGTTTTATTGAAAAAACTCATTATTTTATTGTTGGAATAAGATAAGTAGCTATTTTTGCAGCAACTTTCTAACTAACTTTATATCATAAACATATCATGTGGAAGAAAAAATTGAACGGCAAGTGCTGGAGCAATATATGGTTGCATACATTTGCTTTTTTATTCTTATTTACACAGCCAAGCTTTGCTGCTGACTACACAGCCTATCTTACCACAGCTCGCGGCTTCACAGAAGTAACCAGCACGAGCGACATTACAGGCAATGCTAATGACTATTACATCCTCGTTTCTGCTGAGAACACCGGGTTGATTGTGGGTGTAGGCCGCTTTGAGAATAAACCCGACTGGGCCAGCGATGAATCTAAAGCCCTGCGCTACAAGTTGGCTGCCACCGACCCCATACTGGATCTCACAAACTTCTTCACCATCGAGAAGAGCGGACAGTACATCGGCCTGCGCAACGTGGTCTATAGTGCTGACATGTTCCAGACACATAACGATGCTGGTTTCATGTACGTCAACACTTTTACTGATAAGAACTTCGATGAATGGAGTTATCTGATACCGACCTATCAGAATGGCTACTGGCTCTTCGAGAATGGCAAATACCCTATTTCTGGAGGCAACTGGGCAAGCGGTTATTTAGGACCATGGAACCATAATGTAGCGGAAGGTGAACCGATGGCTCTCAATCGCAAGAACACCACGGATGATGCAGCTGGCCACTATAGGCTGTTCCGCATCCCAAAGGCTGTTCTGAATAATCTCAGGAGAACAGCTTTGATATCCATGATTGCAGATGCTTCTCCCGACAACCCGGTGGATGCGACGTGGCTCATCACTAATCCCTCCTTTGAAACTGGAGATGAGACTGGATGGACATTGATAGGTAAGGACCCTAATGGAAATGATGAGTTTAAGGCCCGTGACTATGGAATGTCGAACAAGGATGGTGGCTACGTGCTGAACGCATACCAGTGGTGGGCTACTAACCTCGGCGTCACACAAACCGTGACTAACATCCCTAGTGGCGAGTACAAACTATCAGGCGTGGTAGCTACGTGGGAGAACCGTACTGTTTATTTTACAGGTAATGCTTCGTCGGTTAACCAAGCCGGTTCAGGTGATGCCACAGGCATTCCCGTTTCACTCGATGTTAACATTGGCTTAGATAGTAAGCTCACTATCAGCGCAGGCAGTACAGGTCAATGGTGGGTAGAAAACCATGAAAGTGAAACGCAGACCTTTTTCAAGCTGGACAATGTTCAGCTCATCTGTAAGGGGCTGTACCTCAATGGAGCAGCTAAGCCTTTACCTAATGACGCTACGACAATGCTCGATGCTGGTCAATGGTATTTCTATGATCTGAACTATACTACTGACTATTGGCTGATTGGCAACCTCACCGATATGGTCTATAGCACCGATGGAGACAAACAACTGTCCAACGTCACTACCGCCGTTGCTGACCGCGAGATGACGCTTAGCAAGGGGCGCATCTATTTCAAAACAACGCGCAATGATGCCACACTCAAGGTCGTAGCCAAGCGGGAAGTCATAGAGAGCACGAACTCGTTTACGGCTTGCGCACTCAATGTGGATGGACTGCCTGATAAGATTCTTTTCGTGGAACTGAATCCTGAGGGTCCTCAAAGCGACGGCACCAAGAAAATAAGTACCTATTTAAACAACAAAGGATACGACATTATAGGTTTCAGCGAAGATTTTAATTTCGATACAGAATTAAAATCCAACATCTCTGGCTACACATGGGGTAAATTCAGAGGGAAGATAACGGGATTAACAAATTCCACAGACGGTTTGGAGTTTGCTTGTAAGAATAGCAGCTTATCTTTTGCCAATGAGACTTACGTTAAATACGACTCAAAGTCCAGCACCGATGGCAACCAATACATAAACAAAGGTTATCGCCACTACGATGTCACATTTGAAGGTCAGCTTATTGACGTATATATCACCCACATGGATGCCGGTGATAATGATGATGCCAAGACTTCCCGAAACAAACAATGGAAACAGCTGACTGAGGCCATCAACACAGTAGATAATGGGCGAGAGATGCCACGTCCGAAAATAGTCCTTGGCGATACGAATTGTCGCTGGACACGTGACGGCTTGAAGGCTAACTTCCTTGATATTCTCAGCACGGACTTCACAGCTTCCGACGTATGGGTGGAGTTTCATCGAAACGGCATCTATCCCACGATGGATATGGCTGATCTGACGGATGTATCCGATCCCGCTAATTATGGCAACTACGAGATTGTGGATAAGATTATCTACATCAATCCAAAGGCTGCCAACACGCTGCAATTGGTTCCGCAGAGTTTCCGTATAGAACAGGACTACACCTACGAGGACGGTACAACTCCCCTGGGCGACCATAAGCCCGTTGTCGTGGAGTTTAAATATATCCGCTCAGGCAATGAACTCCCATTGACTATCGATTTGGATAACAACGCCACGGACAACACCATCGCCATCGCCAATGCCAACGGTGCCACAGCCGACGTCACTCTCACAGGTCGCACTCTCTTCAAGGACAACTCCTGGAACACTATCTGCCTGCCTTTCAACCTCACGCTCGAAGGCAGCCCGTTGGCTGGTGCTACGGCAAAGGCGCTCACGTCAGCGACGATGACCGGCTCGCACATTGATCTCACCTTCGGTGATGATGTCACAGAGCTGGTAGCAGGTAAACCTTATATTATTAAATGGACGAATGATGAGGATATACACGAACCCGTTTTCCATGGTGTCGGCATTACTGCTCCTATGCCAGAGACCGTGAGCTTTGCAGATAATCATGTCCAGTTCATTGGCTACTACGATGCCTTCAACATCACAGCTTCTGATGAGGATATCTACTATATGACGGCAGATAACGAACTGAAATCGACCGCTGTAGACCGCACACTCAAGTCTTGTCGTGCCTTTTTCCGCTTCACAACAGCAGATGGTCAAGTCAAGGCTCTGACCTTCAGCCTCAATTTTGGTGGGGACACCGATGGCATCGTTTCATTAGAAAAAGGACGATTGACCGCTGAGGATGAGAATGGCAAGTGGTATGACCTTGGAGGCAGGCAGTTTGAAAAGTTGCCGATTCAAAAAGGCTTCTATATAAAAGATGGTAAAAAAATAGTTGTCAAGTAAACCTATTCATCATAAATAGCATACGGTAATGAAAAAAATATATCATTTTCCTTGTCTTCAGTCTGTCGGCATCACCACTGAGCATTTGGTCTGTATAAGTGGCGGTGATTCGCAGAACAATGTCAATATATCTTCAAATCGTGACGACAGTAGCGATGACAATCGAGTAAAAAATGGCATATATAATGTCTGGGAGGACGACTGGAACAAGTGATATTAGATGATTCCACTAATATCTTTTGTTAATACGATAAAAGGCTTAAGTGTTTCTAACGAACATTTAAGCCTTTTTTTATTCAATCCTTGTCGACAACAAAGATTCCAACTGCAATCTTTGTAATCATGCTTAATATAGAAAAAAGTTATTTTATTTTCTTATTATTGAGAGATTCTGCTACCTTTGCTCCGGTTAATTAAAGGCTTTCTATTTTATTAGCTAACATTGTCGCTAACCTATAGTTGGTAAATATTATGCAAGAGAATGTGTCTGATGTGTGCGTTCATGAGCGCGAAGTATGGATAGACTGGTTGCGCGTGTCAGCCTGTCTGATGGTGTTTGTCGTGCACGCGACCGAGCCATACTATCTGGGTGGTGATGGCTCACAGATTCTTACACTGAGCGATGCCGTCTGGTCTTCGTTCTTCGATTCGTTTGTGCGCTCGTGCGTTCCTTTATTTGTCGTGGCTTCAAGCTACCTGTTGTTTCCGCTGCGTTATTCTACGGGTGAATTTGTGCGGCGCCGTGCTGCCCGTCTGTTGTCGCCTTTTGTTGTGTGGACGGTGTTTTATGCCATGGCTTGGGGCGATTCTGTGCAGAACTTCCACGACCTGCTGTTCAACTTCAACCATGCTGCCGGCCACCTGTGGTTTGTGTATATGCTCGTTGGAGTCTATGTTTTGATGCCTTTGCTCTCTCCTTGGGCCAAGCTTGTGGGGCGGCGCGAGCTGGAAGTTTACCTCATGCTTTGCCTGCTGACGACACTGTTTCCGTTGCTTCGCGACTGGCTGGCAGGAGGGGAGCTTTCAGTAATCTATGGTACATCTGGCCTGCCTCGTCAGGCTGTCTACCCGCTTTGGGGTGAATGTAGTTGGAATGCTTACGGAATGTTCTATTATCTCTGTGGTTTCATCGGCTATTTGCTCTTCGGCCTCTATGTGCGCCGGTTCTTGGCTGAATGGTCTTGGGGGCGGACGCTGGCCGTAGCTTTGCCCCTTTTTGTTTCAGGCTTTGCCGTTTGCTTCGTTGGCTTTTTGCGCCGTGTGCTGGAGACAGCTGCAGGCGTATTCCCTGTAGGGGGATTGGTGGAAAAGGCTGTTTGGTGGGAGACGACTTGGTGCAATGACACCATCGGCGTGGCGTTGATGGCGGTGGCTTGGATCCTTTTGTTCCGTAAGATTAAGGCTTCGGGGACGTTCTATCGTCACGTTCTATTGCCCGTCTCGAAGGCGAGTTATGGGATGTACCTCTGTCATCTGTTTGTGCTGGTGCCCGTCAGTGCTGCTGTGCGTGAATGGTTGGGCACTGGTGACGCCGGTCGCCTTGGCCTGTGGACGACACCTGTAGAGATTCTGCTCGCGGCCTTCGTAGCTTTTGGCATAGTAGCGATTGTGTCCATCGTTCTTCAGCGCATTCCCAAAGTGGGGAAATTCGTGATGGGGTAGGGCATCTTACCTCTGTGTCAATGGTGTCGAAGTCAAACTCGGACTTCAGTATCAAGATATATTTATATTTATTGCTCCAAAGCTGGTGTTTTCATGAACCTATGTTCGTGAGCCAATCAACTAAGGTTCATAGCCTCGTGAACCTATGTGAAACGGCTCACGGACATAGGTTCATTTTTTTGTCAGAACTATGTGTTCAGACTTCATCTAACTCTTTTTTATATTAGCATGCAGCAGTCTCTAAATCTTACTTAGGCCATAGGCAAAAGGGGGGGGGCTAAATTTAATCCCTTAAACAGACAGGCGTTATCAAAATGTATCAGCGGTGGAACTAAGCTAAACACTGACAGGTGTTGCTTGGTTCCACCGCTGATGCTGTAATAGGATGCTGTGACCGTGGCCACGTGAAGCGTCAATACCAAACGTCTTTATTCAGCTACAATCTTGCAGATGTTAACTACGGTTTGCATGGCTTTCTGCATCGACTGGATAGGCACGAACTCATGACGGCCATGGAAATTGAGGCCGCCGGCAAAGATGTTGGGGCAGGGCAGGCCTTTGAAACTGAGCTGTGCGCCGTCGGTGCCGCCACGGATGGCCTTGACCTTGCATGCCATCCCAGCCTCCTCGATGGCACGTCGGGCAATGTCGATAATGTGTTCCTTGCCTTCGAGCTGCTGCTTCATGTTGTAGTACTGGTCGCGAATGTCGGCGGTGACGATGCCTTCGCCATAGCGTTCCTCAAACACGGCCACGAGCTCTTCTACGTGCGACTTGCGCTGCTCGAAGCGCTGGCGGTCGTGGTCGCGAATGATGTAGCTGAGCGTAGCCTCCTCTACGGTGGCTCGGATGCCGGTGAGGTGGTAGAAACCCTCGTAGCCCTCGGTGCGTTCGGGCACTTCATCCTTAGGCATGGCCTCGGCGAAGTCGGCTGCGATGAGGCAGGCATTGCGCATCTTGTCCTTGGCATAGCCTGGGTGCACGTTGAGGCCTTTGACGTGGATGGTGGCGCTGGCGGCATTGAAGTTTTCGTACTCCAGTTCGCCCACCTCGGAGCCATCCATGGTGTAAGCCCATTCGGCACCGAACTTCTCCACGTCGAAGAGATGTGCGCCTGCGCCTATCTCCTCGTCGGGATTGAAGGCTATGCGGATGCGCCCGTGGGAGATATCGGGATGCTCCATCAAGTATGCCATGGCTTCCACGATTTCTGCGATGCCAGCCTTGTCGTCGGCTCCCAGGAGCGTGTGTCCGTCGGTGACGATGAGGTCCTCGCCGATGTGGTCGAGCATCTCGGGGAACATCTTGGGCGAAGTGACGATGCCTTCTTCGGCATCGAGGACGATGTCGCCGCCATCATAGTGCTCTACGATGCGTGGGTGGATGTTGGCACCCGAACAATCGGGGCTGGTGTCGTAGTGCGCGATGAAACCTACCGTAGGCACATCGGCCGGTACGTTGGAGGGAAGCGTGGCATAGATGTAGCCCTGCTCGTCCATCTCCACGTCTTCCAGCCCCATTTCCTCGAGGGTGTCGGCCAGGTGACGTGCGAAGATCAGTTGTTTTGGTGTACTCGGGCAACCCTCAGCCTCTTCGGAGGATTGGGTATCATAAGAAATGTAGTCAAGAAATCTATTTATTAATCTTTCACTATCCATTTTTATATTTTTCATTTTTCATTCTCCGTTCTTCGTTCTATTTCACTTCCCAACCGAGAGCGCTGGCACCAAGCACGGCAGCTCCGGCACCATCCAACTCGCTGACAAGGAATTTGGCTTTGTCTTTGAATATTCTGAGCACGTGCTCATCGTAGGCCTTCTTGATAGGATTCATGATGAGATCTCCTGCCTTGGCCAATCCTCCGAAGAAAATATAGGCTTCGGGGCTTGAGAAAGCTGTAAAGTTGGCGCATGCTTCGCCGAGGATGCGGCCCGTTTCCTCAAATATCTGTTTAGCTACCTCGTCGCCTTTGCCGGCAGCAATGGCGACATCCTTGGATTCTATCTTGTCCAAGGGAATCTCTCTCAGGAGGGTGGGCTTGTCTGTTTTCTCAATAATCTCGCGTGCTGTTCGGGCTACACCTGTGGCCGAGCAATAAGTCTCAAGGCAACCTTTGCGGCCACAGCCGCATTGCCGTCCATCGCGCTCTACGATGACATGTCCCAGCTCACCGGCAAAACCGTCGCAGCCATAGACTAATTGTCCGTTGACGACGATGCCTGAGCCTACGCCTGTACCAAGGGTAATCATGATGAAGTTCTGCATACCCTTGGCTGCACCATATTGCATCTCACCTATAGCTGCAGCATTGGCGTCGTTGGTCAGGCGCACAGGAATCCCCAGGCGTTCATGGAACATCTGCGCCAATGGAATCTTGCCCTTCCAAGGCAGGTTCGGCGCAAATTCGATGCTGCCGCTATAGTAGTTGCCGTTGGGCGCTCCGATGCCCATGGCATGTATCTTTTCGATGCCGCCTACTTGTTCGATGATGGGGCGTAAGGCAGCCACGCAATCGTCGACATATTGGTTAATGTCGCCGTGGCCGGCGGTCTTGACTCGTGTGGAGGCAATGATGTTTGCATTCTTGTCTACTATTCCGAACTCGGAGTTGGTGCCGCCTAAATCAAGTCCGATAACATAAGGTTTCTGTTCCATAATAAAGTTAGTTTATTTTCAGCTTTGAGTTTTAAGTTAGTGTTGCAAATATTGGGTCAAAAATAAAGAAAGTTTGGCATTGAACGAAATATTATCTAAGAAATGTTCTTTTTTTGAGCAAAAGTCATTCTTTTCTTGGATGTTTTTTTCCTATCTCATGGAAAAAACCGACATTTGCACTCGCATTATGTGGTTTGAACATATAACACTCTTAGATTTAACCGTCAAGGGACTTATTGTGGGCATGGTTGCAAGTGCTCCTATGGGTCCTGTGGGTGTGTTGTGTATTCAACGGACGCTGAATAAAGGGCGATGGTTTGGTCTGGTCACAGGCTTAGGTGCAGCGCTTAGTGATATCATATATGCGGTCGTGACAGGTGTTGGCATGAGCCTCGTCATTGAGTTCATCGAAAACCCCCGGACGATGTATGTGCTCCAGCTCGTTGGCAGCTTCTTGCTGTTTCTCTTTGGTCTATACACCTATCGTACGAAACCACAGCTCAGACCTTCTTCGCGTAAGAAAGGCACCTTGGCCCACAATTGTCTTACGGGCTTCCTCGTCACCATAAGTAATCCACTCATTATATTCCTGTTCATAGCGTTGTTTGCCCGCTTCACGTTTGTCGTTCCCGATCATTTAGGGCAGCAAATCTTGGGCTATGTCTCGATATTCCTTGGTGCGATGTTGTGGTGGTATGGCCTGACGTATCTTGTTGACAAACTTCGCACAACCTTCGAGCTGGAGCGCATCGGTATGATCAATAAGGCGATAGGAATGGTTGTTATGGTAGTTTCACTCTTGGGCTTGTTCTCAACGCTCTTGGGGCTTACCTTATACTAAACGAACCAAACCGAAAAGTGAATTATGAAAATTGCCAGACAACTCAAGGATAACAATATTGCCGAGTATTTATTGTACATGTGGCAGCTCGAAGACACCTTGCGCGCCTATGGTTGCGATGCCGACCGTTTGCGCGACGAGTATGTCAGCCGCTTTGACATTCCAGACAGTGAACGCCAACAGGAAGCTCAGTGGCTGGCTGATCTCTGCACGATGATGGTCGAAGAGGGCGTCAAGGAAACTGGACATTTGCAGATGAATCGTGGCACGCTGTCGCTGCTCACAGACCTCCATCTCGAACTGCTCCAAAGCCCCAAACACCCTTTCTATAGCGCCGCTTACTACAAGGCCCTGCCCTATATCGTAGAGCTGAGAGCACGTTCCGGACACACCGACGCGCCTGAATTGGAGAACTGCTTTGAGGCACTCTATGGCCTTATGCTTCTCCGCCTTCAACACAAACCTGTCTCGAAAGAGACGCAGGAGGCAGTCAGCCACATCTCTCACCTGCTTGCCCTCCTGGCTGAAGCCTGGAAAAAAGAAAAGGCCGGCGAATTGGAAATCTGAGAAGTCGGAAATCCTTTACAGGGTGGCTCAACATTCGCATAAGTGATGCCCCTGAAGTTTTAAGAAGCGGAAACACTAACGGTGGAAGCTGAACGCATGGAACAGCTGGAGCAATCGAGCATGTTCGGATTGTCGGGCCGTGAAGTCGGTCAGCAAAGCTAAAGTTGAAAAATAAAATGAAAAATATATTAGTTACAGGTGCCTGCGGACAGTTAGGCAATGAAATGCAGTTGCAAGCAGTGCTGCATCCCGAATATCGTTGGTTCTTCACCGACGTTGTCGCAACCCCATCCTCTGGACTTGCCAACGGAGCTTTGCCTGGCTCTGAGGGAGCCGCCAGTTCACACGCCGTCACCGCCCTCGACATTACCGATCGCGCTGCCGTCGAAGCCTTTGTTCAGGAACAAGAAATTGACGTCATCGTCAACTGCGCAGCCTACACCGCCGTGGACCGTGCCGAGAGCGACGAAGCTAAAGCCCTGCTCCTCAACGCCACCGCTCCTGGCTATCTTGCCGCAGCCATCCAACGACTTGGCGGCCACCTCATACAAATCTCCACCGACTATGTCTTCGACGGTACAGCTCATACGCCTTACACCGAGGACGCTCCAACCTGTCCTGCCTCTGCCTACGGACGTACTAAGTTGGCTGGCGAACAAGCCGTACTTGCTGCCACACAGACAGGCGACGCATCCACAGCCATGATCATTCGCACAGCCTGGCTTTACAGCACCTTCGGCAACAACTTCGTCAAGACAATGTTGCGCCTCGGACGCGAGAAGAACGAGCTGGGCGTTATCTTCGACCAGATAGGAACACCGACCTATGCCCGCGACCTTGCCGTAGCCATCATGGCAGCCATCAACCACGGCATCGTCCCAGGCATCTATCATTTCACCAATGAAGGCGTAACATCGTGGTATGATTTTACGAAAGCCATCCACCGCATCGCAGACATCACCACCTGCCACGTACGCCCCCTTCACACATCAGAGTATCCTACGCCTGCTGCACGTCCGCATTTCAGCGTGCTGGACAAGACCAAGATCAAGCAGACCTACGGCATCGAGATTCACTACTGGGAGGATAGCCTACGTGAATGTATCAAAGGGCTGATGTAAATACAAAATACGACAGATAATAATCAGAGCACTCCGCCAATCATTAAATCGTAAATGATTGAATAAATTGTAAATCATTAATATAGTAAATATAACAAGGTGAATCCCGAAATAGAACGCAGGCGAACCTTCGCCATCATCTCGCACCCCGATGCCGGTAAGACCACACTGACTGAAAAGCTGCTGCTCTTTGGCGGACAGATTCAGGTGGCAGGTGCCGTCAAAAGTAATAAGATTAAGAAGACTGCCACCTCCGACTGGATGGAGATAGAGAAGCAGCGCGGTATCTCCGTGACGACCTCTGTCATGGAGTTCGACTACAATGATTACAAGGTCAACATCCTCGACACCCCTGGTCACCAGGACTTTGCCGAAGACACCTTCCGCACTCTTACCGCGGTCGACAGCGCCATCATCGTCGTGGACGGAGCCAAGGGCGTAGAGGCCCAGACACGCAAGCTGATGACCGTCTGCCGTATGCGCAAGACACCTGTCATCGTCTTCGTCAACAAAATGGACCGAGAGGGCAGAGACCCCTTCGACCTCCTCGACGAGCTCGAAGAGGAGCTGCAGATAAAGGTGCGCCCCCTTTCATGGCCTATCAACCAAGGTGCCCGCTTCAAAGGCGTTTATAACATCTACGAACAGAACCTCAACCTCTTCACCCCCGACAAGCAACGCGTAACCGAGAAGGTGAGCGTGCAGCTCGATTCCGTCGATCTGGACAACTATGTCGGCCAGGATGATGCAGCCAAGCTCCGTGACGACCTTGAGATTATCGAGGGCGTCTACCCAGAGTTCAACCGCCAGACCTATCTCGACGCCGAGGTGGCTCCCGTCTTCTTCGGTTCAGCCCTCAACAACTTCGGTGTCAAGGAGCTCCTCGACTGCTTTGTTGAGATAGCTCCCTCGCCCCGTCCCACGAAAGCCGAGGAGCGTGACGTACAGCCAGAGGAGCCTAAGTTCACAGGCTTCATCTTCAAGATAACCGCCAACATCGACCCCAACCACCGCTCCTGCATCGCCTTCTGCAAGGTCTGCTCGGGCAAGTTCGTCCGCAACGCCCCTTACTTGCACGTCCGTCAGGGAAAAACTGTCAGGTTCTCATCACCTACGCAGTTCATGGCACAGCGCAAGTCCACCATCGACGAGGCGTGGCCGGGCGACATCGTGGGTCTGCCCGACAACGGAATATTCAAGATCGGCGACACGCTCACCGAGGGCGAGCAGATTCATTTCCGTGGCCTGCCCTCCTTCTCTCCCGAGATGTTCAAGTACATTGAGAATGCCGACCCTATGAAGACCAAGCAGTTGGAGAAAGGTATCGCCCAACTCATGGACGAGGGCGTGGCACAGCTCTTCATCAACCAGTTTAATGGCCGCAAGCTCATCGGCACTGTCGGCCAGCTGCAGTTCGAGGTCATCCAATATCGCTTGGAGAACGAGTACGGTGCCAAGTGCCGTTGGGAACCGGCTTCGCTCTACAAAGCCTGTTGGGTGGAAAGCGATGACGAAGCCCAGTTGGAGGCTTTCAAGAAGCGCAAGTACCAGTATATGGCCCGTGACATCGAAGGTCGCGACGTATTCCTTGCCGACTCCGCCTATGTCCTACAGATGGCACAGCAGGACTTCGAACACATCAAGTTCCATTTCACGTCCGAATTCTGACTTAGTCAGACTCCGATACGTTAATCAATTAATTAGTTATCATCACTATAGCTACAGAAAGCGTGACAACATGTCACGCTTTTTTTGTATGTGTAATTAACGAATCATCCCATTAATGCTTATGAGATGACTCGGGGCATCCTGTTGTAGTTTTATTCAGGCTGCTGTTGGCAATGTCCACTACTTCGTCCGAAATAGCTGAATAAAAAAACTAATAATATAAAATGAACGAATTGTCTTATGTTTTTTTTCGTAACTTTGCGCCGCAATTCAAAAAGAAAAGAAGTATGACTGATGAGAAGATTAAACGTGAACGTCCTCGCGACGTAGATATCCGCGCTGCTATCGACGTGCTGAAGCAGGGCGGCACCATCCTTTATCCTACTGACACAATTTGGGGCATCGGCTGTGATGCCACTAACCCGGAGGCGGTGAAGAAGGTTTTTGAAATCAAAAGACGTGAGGACTCCAAGGCACTCATCTGCCTTGTAGACAGCCCGGGTCGCCTGCAACGTTATGTCCGCAACGTGCCCGATGTGGCATGGGACATCATAGATTTAGCCACCAAACCTACCACAGTTATCCTCAACGGAGTTACTGGTCTGGCGCCCAACCTCTTGGCTGAGGACGGCAGTGTAGGCTTGCGTGTTACTTCGGAGGTCTTCTCGCAACAACTCTGCTACCGTTTCCAGAAGGCTGTCGTTTCTACTTCTGCGAACATCAGCGGTGAGCCTTCGCCACAAACTTTTGCTGACATCTCCGACGAAATCAAGAACGCCGTCGACTATGTCTGTCTGTCTCGTCAGCGCGACACCTCGCGTCACGAGCCTTCTTCCATCATCAAGCTCAGCCCTTCTGGCGAGGTCACTATTATCCGCCGCTAATGTAAATTGCTTGTTCGCTCGCGAGCGAACAAGCTACTCGGCTGGTCGCTCGGCCTGAAAGATTAGGGCGTGTCGGTGTCAGCGGCAGGTCGTGTTGTCTGCATCCGTTTAGCGTGTTGCCTTCATTCGATGGCCGTGCTGTCTGCACCTGTAGGTTGTGTTAACGTTAGTATTCATTAGTCACTCTTTGTTCTTCATTTATTTCTTTCGATAGCACGGATTTAGTGAAGGATGAAGAGTGAAGAATGAGGAACAGTCTTTTAATTCGTTGTTGAAAAAGATGCTCGATAAGATTCGATTTACAATAGCAAACCACACGCAACCTTCGGGCGAGCAAGTGTTGGTGCCGCGCCTTAAAAGCGGTAACATAGAAGAATTCATAGAGAAGTACAACGCTGATCAAAAGCCTTTTTCACAAGGCTCGATGATTGGTGCGCTCTACACTATGCGCGATGAGCTGGTGGACATGATGAGCAATGGCTCAGCCATCCACTTGCCAGGACTTGGCACCTTCACGCTGACGCTCGGCGGTGGGGTAGAGGTGCAGGATGGCAAGTATGTGGGACGCGATGTTCATGTCGATGGCATCCGCTTCACGCCTGACGAGGAGCTATTGGCAGAACTGCGTCGCCTCAAGGTCGATCAGGAGCCGCTTCCCATGCGGCCCGTTGTCACACAAGAGCAGATAGACTCCGCCATGGCCGACCTCTTCGCCCGCAAGGATGTTATTACCCGTGCCGATCTCTATCGTGCCTTCGACGGCACTGTCTCCCGTCACCGCCTCTCCGACCTCCTCGCCCGCCTTGTTGACGAAGGACGACTCGTCAGGGAAGGCAGCGGCAGCCAGAGACGGTACCGGAAAGTATTCAGCTAAAGGGCTGTGTTTCCATCGGAATGGATTGGCGTATGCTTTGTGTGAGATGATTGAAGGGGAGAGAATCTCTTTATTGATAATCTGTTGATACTACAGCTTTTCCAGTCTGCTCAATCCTTTCCTCAATCCCTCTGTTCTGAATGGTATGCTCATCCCGCTTGTGAGGCTTTCTGTTTTTCGTACAAAGTTCAAGAGCAGTTGCCCAGCTGAAGATGCATTTCCAGATGACCGATAATTCGAAACCTTGCTCTTTCAACAAATTATCAGTCATTTTTTTTGTGGCGTAGTGGTAAAGTTGTACCTTTGCGGGCGTAAATGAATCAATACTGGAATCATATTCTTAATTGGCGCACGGCACATATCAAGGACAGGCATTTCATGCTCATTCTTGCTTTTGTCATCGGTGTGCTAACGGCTTTTGCCGGTTTGTTGTTGAAATGGATTATTGGTGAGATTGGTCACTTGCTCACCCATCAATTCTCTATCACTGGCGTCAACTGGCTTTACCTTGTGTGGCCTGTTGTCGGCATCCTGATTACGGGGCTGTTTGTTCGCTATGTCGTTCGCGACGACATCGGCCACGGCATCACTAAGATTCTTTATGCCATTGCCCGGAAGAAGAGTCATCTGAAGGCCCACAACACTTGGTCGTCGGTGCTCGCCTCCGGCATCACCATCGGTTTTGGCGGCAGTGTGGGTGCCGAGGCTCCTATCGTGCTGACGGGCTCTGCCATCGGTAGCAATCTCGGTCAGCTGTTCGGACTCGACTCCAAGCGTGTCATGTTGTTGGTGGGCTGCGGAGCGGCAGGTGCCATCTCTGGTATTTTCAAGGCGCCCGTTGCCGGGCTTGTGTTTACGCTTGAGGTGCTGATGTTGGACTTCACGCTTGGCAGTTTGCTCCCTCTGCTGGTAGCCTCTGTCACTGCTGCGGCCGTCACCTTCACCGTCTCTGGGCTGGGAAATTTGTTCGAGTTCCATCTCGTCAGCGGCTTTGCTGCCGAGCGTATTCCTGCTTATATCCTTTTGGGCATAGTCTGCGGACTGGTGTCGCTCTATTTCACACGAGTCATGAATTGGCTCGAAGACAGCTTCCGGCGCCTGGGCTCCCCTTGGAAACGTTTCCTCGTAGCAGCGCCGATGCTCAGCGTGCTCATCTTCCTCTTCCCATCGCTCTACGGTGAGGGCTACGAGATGATACGCGTGCTGCTGAACGGACGCGGCCCCGACGACTGGGTGCAGGTGATGGAGGGCTCTGCGTTCTATGCTTTTCCCCATCTCTTGTTAGTCTATCTGGCAGGCATCATCCTGTTTAAGGTCTTCGCCACCACAGCCACTAATAGTGGAGGTGGGTGCGGCGGTACCTTCGCTCCCAGTCTTTTCCTGGGATGTGTGGCGGGCTTCGTGTTTGCTTCACTTTGGAATATGGTGTTCGGGCCTGATGTCGTGCCGGCGGGTCCGGAAGGGCACTCGATGGTTCAAGACTCGGCGACGGGTCTTGGGCACTGGGCTATTTTCCAGACGGTGCCTGAAAGCAACTTCTCGCTCTTGGGGATGGCCGGCCTTATGAGCGGCGTCATGCATGCTCCCTTGACAGGCATCTTCCTCATTGCCGAGCTGACGGGAGGCTATGGCCTGCTGCTGCCTCTGATGATAGTGGCTACCGTGTCGTACCTGACGATTATCATCTTCGAGCCTCACAGCATCTATACGATGCGGCTGGCCCGTAAGGGAGAGCTGGTGACTCACAACAAGGACCATGCCATCCTCACGCTCATGTCGATGGACTCTGTTATCGAGCGCTACGAAGAACACCTGCACCCCAATGATGATCTGGGCGAGATTGTCAGGCATATATCCTCGTCCGAGCGGGATGTGTTCCCGGTGGTAGACGATGCGGGCAAGCTGCTGGCCGTGTTGATCCTCGACCGTGTGCGCCATGTCATGTTCCGAACCGAACTTTACCACCAGCTTCATGTGCGCGATTTGATGTCGCAATGTGCAGCACGTCTGACGACTAACGACCCCATGGAACTTGTCATGCAGACTTTCGACCGTACCAAAGCCTGGACGCTGCCCGTAGTCGATGCCGACGGTCTTTTCGTTGGTTTTATCCGAAGAAGCCATGTCACGGCACTTTATCGCACGATGCTTCACGACCTGAGTGAGGAATGATGGGGGGACTCTCCCCCCGCCCTCCCTGTTAGGGAGGGAGCGGTTACATTTCAAGAATTGATATTAATATATGGATTATAGGACAGCTTCACCCTATAGATATATGTTGCTGAAGGATTTTGCAAGAGAAAACCGGCGCAACATGACTCTTGCAGAATCTGTTCTTTGGCGAGCACTGCATGATTTGGATGTGGGAACGCGTTTCAACAGGCAACAAATTATAGGTGATTACATTGTTGATTTCGTATCACAACGCGAGGGCTTAATCATCGAGGTAGATGGAGGCTATCATGCTGAGCGGAAGCAACAAGAGGATGATGCAGTGCGCGAGCAAGATTTGGAGAATATGGGCTTTCACATCATGCGGTCCAGCAACGAAGAAGTTTTATATGATACTGATAATGTCTTATTACAAATAGAATCTTATTTCAAATAATCCTACAATATGATGAATACTGCCAGCCAAATACAAACCGCTCCCTCCCTAACAGGGAGGGCGGGGGGAGAGTCTTCCTCAATACGAATTGTCTTCATGGGCACGCCCGAGTTTGCTGTTGAGAGCTTGCGTGCGTTGGTAGAAAATAAATATAATGTCGTGGCAGTCGTTACTATGCCCGACAAACCTGTAGGGCGACATCACGACGTGCTCCAGGCTTCGCCCGTAAAACAATATGCTGTGGAGCACGGTATTCCTGTGCTGCAACCAGAGCGACTGAAGGATGAAACGTTCCTTGAACAATTGCGTAGCTATCAGGCCGACCTTCAGATTGTAGTGGCCTTCCGTATGCTGCCCGAAGTTGTGTGGGCCATGCCTCCCAAAGGCACCTTTAATCTCCATGCAGCATTATTGCCTCAATATAGGGGAGCGGCGCCCATCAACTGGGCTGTCATCAACGGTGAAACCGTGACGGGCGTAACCACTTTCTTCCTCGACCATGACATCGACACCGGCCGCATCATCCATCGTGTGCCAGCACCCATTGCTGACACCGACACCGTGGGCGACGTCTACGACCGTCTCATGGTGCTGGGTGCTGAGCTCGTACTGCGTACTGTCGACGATATCGCAGCCGGGAATGTACAGACTGTTGAGCAGTCGGAATTAATGACGAATGACGAGCAACGAATGGCGAATGACGAATCAAAGGATTCTTCAAGTTCGGAGTGCGATGTTCATTCGACATCCACCCATCGTCCTTCGTCGTCCTTGAACCCTGCGCCGAAACTCTTCAAGGAGAACACCGAGATACGTTGGCATGAGCATACGGTGAAGAGCGCCTACGACTTCATCCGCGGCCTTTCGCCCTATCCAGGTGCCTGGACAACATTGCGAACGGCTGACGGCAAAGAGACACAACTCAAAGTGTTCTTCGCGGAAAAGGACTTTGAGAATGGAAGCCAGACCCTTGGCCATGAACAATCGGTCGAAGGGGAACAGTCTGTCTTTCCATTGTCGGTTCTCCATTCTTCAATGGCTGTGCATCTCCGCGACGGCAACCTGTGCCTTACTGACATCCAGCTGGCTGGCAAACGCCGAATGTCTGCTTCAGATTTCCTTAGAGGGGCCCATTTAGAAGGAGCAATGCTCGTGGAAAAGTGAAAAAAACGGCAAAATGTTTGGTCAATTCAAGAAAATACCACATCTTTGCAACCAAAGCGGCCCAAATCGGACGTTTTAGCTCGTTTATCTGCCCTGATTTTTTTATTATTCAGTAATCATTAATCATTCAAAACGTTATTGCCTATCGAAAGATCATTACTCCTAAACACATTCATTAGATAGTAATGCAAAATCTCAGTAAAGAGACGGATGAGCGACTTATCCAGCTCTACGAAAATGGCAATGATGCGGCATTTGATATTCTGCTCGAGCGTCATCAGCATTCTTTGTTCTCCTATATCTTAGCCATTGTGCACGATGAAGAACAGGCGAATGATGTTTTCCAAGAGACCTTCTTTAAGGCCATAACCTACATCCGGTCCCACCGCTACACGGATAATGGTAAGTTCCAGGGATGGTTGATGCGAATTGCACGTAACCTTATCATTGACAACGCCCGTCACCAGCGTCCTCAAGTGGATGTCTCGGCGGACAAAGACTATGATGCGCTCCAGAATATGGTTTCTTTGTCGGTAGCTTCCATCGAGTCAGACATTCATAATGAGCAGACCGTTTCCGACCTTGCGGATATGATTGCACGTCTGCCTATGTCGCAGCGCGAGGTGGTGAAGATGCGTATCTACGAGGATTTGTCGTTCAAGGAGATAGCAACTCTTACAAACTGCAGCATCAACACGGCTCTTGGCCGAATGCGCTATGCTATCATCAATCTGCGGAAAATGGCGGTTGGCAAGGACCTTACGTTTATAGAAAAATAAGAGTCATATCAATCCTCCTGCTGTTAGGGCGTAGGAATAACAATCCCGCTGAAATTCAGAAAGAAAGAATTTCAGCGGGATTTCTTTGTCACGTTGGTATCTATTATGGCTTCAACGTACAATCTTGTAAGCTTTCTCGCCCTGCGTCACCACCAATATGCCACGGGCAGGGATGTCCCAGAGGTTGAAGCTGGACGTGGGGGCACTGTAGACCAACCGTCCGGAAGCATCATAAACGCGGGCGAGACTGTCGGCCGCTTTCGTTCGTTTATCTGCAATGATTCCATGAATTGCGTCAGCCGAATCCATTTTCACTGGCTCGGAAATCGAAGCCGTTCCGTCGCCATTAATCGTGACATCATATGCAATCTCACCACCTTGACAATAAAGCGAGCGCCATTGAGTGTCCTGGTCATCGTGCACGCCGAAGCTCATCCTGTATGTGTGGCCTGTTCTAAGATCCGCTACGTCGTAGTAGAACATCAATCCGTCGGCAAAGTAACCAGTGGCGCAGTAGATGGTATCTCTGTCTGGTTCTGCAACAATCCATTGCGAACCATCCGTAAGGTCGGTGGCAAAAAGCCCTATAGAACCGCACATGTCAGTTCCGTTCTCATTGAAGAAACCATTTGGAATGTTTACCTGAATGCATTGTTGAACGTCAATCCCATGAACTTCATCTACAAAAGGTTCGTACTTGAACGTATAAGGTTCCTTGCCACTCATTCTTATTCGCCCTTCGATGTGGTCGGAAGCTGATACAGTCGGGCGGATTCCATAGATGTATGCTTGTGAATCCTTGAAATAACCTTCGGGAGAATCCATGAGGTCAATGGCATAGAAGCCATTGTATTTGCCGTCCCATCCCCAGTTTACCCACACCAGTCCTTCGTCGTCTATACCACTGAGCACAAAGGCATGGCCGCCAAAGTTGGCGTCCGAGCCACCGAAGACGATAGGCATCTTGGCCATTAGTTCGTTGTAGATAGTCTGATAGAAACGTTCGTCACTGACGTAGCCGCGGGTCCATGTCTTTACGGAAGCTTTGGGGTAACCGAAATAATAGGTTAGGGCGCGAGCTGCCATGAAGGTGTATGTGCCGCTGCCACTATTGGCATATTGCATGCATGTAGCATAGCCACAGTCGGCTAAGAACTGAGCTACATCGTTTCCCTGTCGTGGACCAGAAGCTGAGTAATTGTCCTTGAAGTTCCAAGTATATGTGCTATTTACTTCCGCCGTGTAGCGTCGCATGGAATCTGTCATGACGTAGTAGTTCTCCTCAAACTGAGCTGAAGCCGGATATTTCCAATAGTTCATGGCTTGTGCCAAGGCTGTGGCTACACATCCGGAAGGCATTTGGTTGGGCGTCTTGCGGTTGAACGGCGCTCCTTGCCCCCAAAGTGTTGTGATGAAGTTGTCAACGGGCTTGAATGTAGCCATATGTTTCACACTTTTTCCTGATGCCATTAGCTTCTTGACAGAATGGAACCACCATTGCACGTCCGCAGGAATACTGTCGGCATTAAACTCTGCGTCGCTATATGCCAATACGGCTGGGTATTTAGTATTACGTGCAATAACGACGAAACCTTTGCCGTCTTGGGGACTGAATACAGTGTAAGTATCGTCAACCATTGGCGTATAGAGCAAGGACTGTATAGGTTTCCTCTGTTGATTAAAGGCCTGATTGCTACTTCTGAAATGAGAAGCTGCAATGGTTCGCATCTCCTGATCTGTTCTATTCTCTGCTATTGAGGCAATAGCAATAGTAAGGAAGATAAAAGTAAGCAGTTTCCTCATGCTGAAACTCATGGAAAAGTTAATGAAATAGCGTGGTGTCTGCTTGCGCAGGCACCACGCGTTGTTTGAATTAGAGATACTTCATTCGTTGCGATAGCTTATTCGCCAGGCACGAATTGATCGGTATCTGTGTTTGCAGCCCATCCTAAGCTACCAGCAGTTACGTGGAGCTGAAGATGGAGATAACCGTAATAGTCATTGTCCCAGACAGCAACGCCATAACCTAAGTCTTGGCAGTATGAATCGTCGTTTTGCCAATAGCCGAGGTCGCGTACATAGATGGTTCCGTATGTACCGTAAGCAAAAGCCGTAGGTTGTGCCGGTACACGATAGAACGTGTAAGGGCCATCTTCGTCCTCTCCTTTCCACTGTGTCTTGACGAGCTGTAGGTGTATGCCTGGGCCATAGAGGTCGCGGTAGCGGAAGAGGGTGGGATCGTCGCCACATTGTTGGAACTCTGTCTTTGCCGATTCCATTTCGAAATAAGCCTGCGGACGGGCGGCAAAGTAATAAGTTCCTTTGGCCAAGGTCGTCCAAGGTATGCCGCGGAAGTCGAAGGAGCGAGTCTGATGTTTGTTGCCGCCAACAGCTACGAAAGTGACAACATTGTCACCGCCTTTGCAATTCACGATAACTGTCGCATTTTTGCCATTGCCAGCTTCGTCTTTTACGAGTTCACTGACTTTGGTGCCGTTTTCAATGATGTACGAAGCATAAGCGTTCTCATCTAACCCACGCTCTTCTTTTGCTTGGGGCGACTCACAAAAATAGTAGACATCTGTGACCTTGTTGTTGGCTGCCACAAGAACCTGGACATCAAGGTCTGGGTCGTTGGGTGCTGAAGGGGTCGACTGGTAGAGCGCGATATTAGGCTCGCTGTCATGGCCGGGCTCTGTACCTTCGTCCTCGGTGCAAGAGGCGAAAGCGACCAGACCCATTGCCATCAGGAAAAATCTATAAATATACTTTTTCATTGCGTTAATACTTTATGTTTTTGTGCATAATTACCAAATGTGTTCAGGCGAGTCGCCTTCAGGACGTACTGGGTCCGGATTGTTGACAAGAGCCTTGTTGTTGTCGGCTTCAGTGCCTACGAAACACCAGTTCATCCAGCCTGGAATGCTTGTCGTATTGAAGCGGCATCCTTCAACATGGTTGGAGTTGGGGTACGAACGAATGATGCCTTTTCCCAGACGCTTGATGTCGAAGGTGGCGAAACCTTCGCCCCAGAGTTCAACACGACGTTGCCACCATACTTCGTTTTGGAAAGCGGGGGTCGTAGCATTGCCGTATGCTTCGTTGTGCTTTCCGTATTCGTAAGCTGCATCACGGGTCTTTGCAAATGCCGTCAACAACTGAATACCGCGGTTCTGGTCTTGCATGCCGGCAGCCTCGGCCTCGATGAGCTTCATCTCTTCTACGCGCATGAGAGGTACAGATACGACCCAAGCGGTGTACTTGACGTCATACTTGCCAGCCTGTGGGCGGAACTTGAGGTTGAAGCCGCCGGGACCATATTCAGCAGCGAGGGCAGAAGTCAGGAGCTGAGCTGGATGATCGGAATAAGCTGTCAGTGCCTGAGCAGCCTCTGCCGATGTCATGTCGTCGATGGCGAAGTCTACGAACAAGCCTTTACGGAAGTCCGTTGCAGGAATTGTCTCATAGAGGTGGCGGTCGATGACCATGGGATAGCCATAGAATGCGCCCATGCCACACTCGAATCCGTTCTCCATAATCATCATGCTACCCCAGCTTGAGTCGCCGTCGTTATCGAGAATGTTGGGATCAGTATCCTTATATTGGGTTGCGAACATCCAAGAGCTGGTAGGCGTGTTGAATCCATAGTCGCGGCTCATGTACTCTTCTTTGCTCATCATCGTGTAGCCTTCCTGAGCCTTCTTAGCATACAGCTCGGCATTAGCCCAGTCGCGCTTCTCAAGATAGGTACGTGCCTTCAGACCGTAGACGACCGAGAGGTCGGGCGTGTAGACGTCAGTACGTTCGTAGTTGGCGAGTAGCTTTTCAGCCTCGTCGAGGTCGCGAAGAATGAAATCAAAGGCTTGCTCCCAAGTCATACGAGGATTGTTGTAGCTCTCATCTATAGTCGTAGTTTCGGTAATCTTAACTGTGGTGGGAGCCTGAGGATTCTGATAGTAGGGCTCGTTGGCGAACATCCTGACAAGGTCGAGATAGTGCATGGCGCGCATGGCGTAGGCGATACCTGCACCTACTTCATGTCTTTCTTTGGGCTGTGCATAGCCTGTAGCTCCTGCCATGTTGATTGTCAGGTTGATGTCCTTAATCCATTTGTAATAGACCGTTATAGGCAACTGTGTTACAGCCCATCCGGGAGCTAAGTACGTGAAGTTCTGGTACCAACTGCTATAAGCTCCATAGTTGACGGGAATAATATCTTGTCCTTCAACATCACGGGTGATGAAGAAAGTGGGATAACCAAAGTCCCACATATTTCCGCTGTCGTTGTTATAGAGGAACTCGCCAACTAAACCGTCGGTGAGCGAAGCAACATAGTTGTCGAACACGCCAGGGGCATTAGCCATCTGTTCTTCGGTAACATAGCTGGTCTGAGGGTCGATTTCCTCGATACAGGAAGTGAGGAAGGGAACGCAGACGCTTGCCGTCAGTATTATTGAAAATATCTTTTTCATAATAGTATATGTGTTCTATGTTTTTGTTTAGAATGAAACTTGAATACCACCCATGATAGTGCGTAACGGGCTCATGACGGCTGCTCCTCCTGACGGAGTGTCTACGAAGTTGTATCGTGGGTCAAGACCCTTGCGTGCGCTCCAGAAGCAGAGGTTTTCGCCCTGTGCGTATACGCGGATCTTGTTGATCTGAGCCTTGCGTGTGATGCGTGCAGGGATGGTGTAGCCAACCATGAAGCTCTGGAAGTTGAGGTAACTGGCCTTTGTGAGGAAGCGTGTGCTACGTGTTCCACCAGCAACATAGAGGTCGTCGAGGTATTGGAAGCGGGGAATATCGCTCTCGGTGTTGTTCGGTGTCCAAGCTTTGAGGATATCCTTGTGATAGGTAGCACCTGTGGCATTAGCCGTGATGGGATTCATCAGCTGTGCATAACCGAAGTCGTAGATTTTGCCGCCGATCTGATAGTCGAAGGTTGCGCTAAGGTCGAAGTCCCACAGGCGAAGTGTTGTGGCAAAGCCGCCGAACACCTTCGGCAGTACGCTTCCTTGCTCATAATAGCTGGCCTTGTTGTAGTCTGTCGTGGTGAAATCGTGGTTCTTACCGGGAACGGCTGTCTTGGAGCTGGAGTTTTCGAGATTCTTGTCGACCCAATAGAGGGGTTGGCCATACTCGTTCACGCCTGCATACTCAGGAATCATGGCATTGTAGAGTGGCTTGCCTACCTCATACCAGTGGGTAAGCATGTTCTGACCGCCAAGGATTTGGTCGCCGGCAGCGAAGCCTCCGTTCATCTCCACCTTGCTTTCAACGAGCTTGAGGATGCGTGTGGTGTTGTGTGAGAGGTTGGCAGAAACGTTCCAAACGATATTCTTCTGGCGGATGATGTCGCCGGCAAGCGTGAGTTCCACACCGCGATTGCGGATATCACCTACATTAGAGTAGAGACCGCGGGCGCCAAAAGTCTCTGCAATGCTTACCCAGAAGAGCATGTCGTCTACGCGCTTATTGTAGAAGTCGATGCCGCCTGTAAGGCGTCCACGCCAGAAGCTCCATTCGATACCAAGGTTGTAGTTGGTTGTTGTTTCCCAGGTAATGTCAGGGTTGCCCAAGGACCAATAAGAGGGAATCATGGTGTTGTTGCCCTTGGAGAGGCTATAGAGGGTGGCATACCGCCAGTTACCGATGGCGTCGTTACCTTGCTGACCGATAGAGAATTTAAGTTTCAGCTGGTCTACCCAAGTGGCTCCTGTTTCCTTGAAGAAGTTTTCTTTGTTGATGAGCCAGCCGGCACCTGCGCTCCAGAAATTACCCCAGCGGTTATCCTTATAGAAGCGTGATGTGGCATCACGGCGGAAAGAGACGTTGGCAAAGTACTTCTCGTCGTAGTTGTAGAGCGCATTGGCAAAGTAACCTTCGACATTATAGGCGCTGGTTGAGGAGCCGGAATCATAGCGGTCGCTGAAAGCGTTGATTTCCTGAATCTCAGGTGAGAAACCGCCACGTGCAACTGCAGAGAGACTGCGGCTCTGTGTCTTGTACCATTCGTGGCCAACCATCACGTTGACATCATGCAGACCGAACTTCTTGAAGAAGGTAAGTGTCTGAATGTAGTTCTGACGGAAGCTCGTGCCTTGCCCTTTGACGATCTGACCGTTGTTCGCGGACTGTGCACCGTAGAATGGATTGGTGTAGTCGCTTGAGGAGGTCTGACCGAAATTCAGGTTGTTGGTGCTGTTGAAACGCAGCCAAGATGTGAGGTCTACGTCGAGGGTGAATGTTCCATTGAACTGGTGTCCCCAGCTATATACGTCGTCGTACATGTTCTGGCTGATAGGGTTGTAGGTATATCCGTAAGGACGTGTGCCGATACCTGGGAAGTTGCTGTTGGGCACACCGTAGTCGTAATGCTTGTGACCGAACTCGTCAGTGTTGATGACTGGCTTGCCGTTTGCATCGAGTACGCGTACGTACAGCGGGTAGATAGGAGCAATCTGTGTGGCCCATGCGCGCAGGTTCGAGAGGTTGGGGTTGGAAGTAGTCTTGCTGTGGACATAGCCTACATTGGCTCCGATCTTCAACCATTTACGGATGCGATAGTCGGTCTTCAATCGTGCTGTGATACGCTCGAAGTTGGCCTTGTCTACGATACCGTCCTCGTTGAGGTAGCCAAGGCTTGCATACCAGCCGCCTTGCTTGGAGCCGCCGCTGGCGTTGATATTGTATTCCTGACGGAAACCTGTCTTGAAGGCCTCGTCCTCAAACTTGTCGGGGATAATATAGTAATCGGTGCCCTCGTAGTTGTAAGTGTTTCCGAGCTTTGCGTTGGGGTTGAGCTTGCCGTTCATCCCGATGAGCATTTCTCCGTCGGGAACCTGGTAGGGGTTGTAGTGCAGACCTGTGGCACCGTTGATCATTGCATTGTTTGCATAAGCATTGGCGTCGGCTGCAGACATGCCCATCTTATAGAACCCGTGGTTGTAGAACTGGGAATAATAGGTTTCCATGAACTGGGCGGGGTCGTCAATGGTTTCATAGTCCTGCAGGGCACGGCTGTTGGCGCCCCATTTCATATCGATATTGATTTGGGGCTTTTCGGCATCACCCTTCTTCGTTGTTACGAGGATGACACCAGCAGCACCGCGTGCACCATACAAAGCGGCAGAAGCAGCATCCTTGAGTACGGTCACGCTCTCAATGTCTTCGGTGGGAATGTTGAGGAGGCTGGCAGGATAGGGCGAGCCGTCGACAATGACCAGCGGGCTGGAATTCGCATTGGTGTAGATGCCGGGCACGCCGCGAATGTTCATCTTGCCGGAATCGCTACCAGGGCTGCCGCTGGCACCGCGGATCTGAAGACCAGGAACGGCACCGACAAGTGCATCCTGGACATTAGATGTAATCTTTTTGCTCAGTTCGTCTGAGTTGACGACCACAGCCGAACCTGTGAATGAGCTCTTGGTTTGCTGACCGAACGCTACGACCATTACCTCGTCGAGAAGGCGGTTGTCAGTGTCAAGTGAGATGCGCATGCCGTTGCGAGCCTTCACTACGCGTTGGATCATTCCGATGTGACTGATCTCCAAGCGGGTGTCTGCGTCGGGAACAGAGATGGTGAATGCACCATCAATGTTTGTCACTGTGCCGGTTTTTGAGCCAAGAATCTTGACTGAAGCACCGGGGAGAGGCTGACCATCGTCGGCTGAGATGATGGTACCCTTTACTTGTACCTGAGCCAAAGCTGCACCTGCGCAAAGGAACAACGAGGCCAGAAACATAGAAAGTCTTTTTTCCATAAATACTCTCTTTAATTAAACATAATACTTGTTAGTAGAAATGTCTACAAAGACTTTCTTGGCTTTGTGCCTATTTCGTTACGCGCGCGTACATTAAAATATATAATATTGCAGGGCTCGAGATTAGTATATATTGTTTTATCCATATAGCCCCAAGGGCTCACAGTATAATAATGGCTTTATGAGAGCTGTGTTTCTGTTCACTGAGCAAAAGTGTCGTTTAATTTATACCTGCTGCTCAGTACTATCCAAGTAGGGTACTGCCGACGCATTGGCTTTTTGCGTTTCTCCAATGACATACGCTGTATTTCATTATAGTTGTTGGCTTTTGTAAGAATATGCAGGCTGCAGAAAAGCTACACGTAGGTGCATCACACAATTCTCTTAGGTGCATCACACAATTCTCTTAGGTGCATCACGCAATTCTCTTAGGTGCATCACACAATTCTCTTAGGTGCATCGTGCAATTCTCTTAGGTGCATCGTGCAATTCTCTTAGGTGCAACGGCTTTTGAGCCTTAATGAATAGTTTTGGCAGGATTCTTCTTTCATGGAGAAGGCAAGGCTATTACATGATTTCCTTTTGTCTTGGTTGTGGGCTAACGCCGTCGTTGACCATCCAGCAGTCGTACATTTTCACACTCAACAGCCATAAAAAATGTAATAATTCGTTATGCTTCTGCAAAAAAAAGTAAAAAGAGCGAGGCTTGCGAGCTACTGACAAGCGTAGATTTATTTAGCAAAAAGGCGTTTCTGGCGACGCTTTTTGTTCAAAACGCAAGAAAAAACATCATTTTTTTAAAAAATTTATTGTAGTTAGCATAATTTATATTAATTTTGCCCCGTTGTTTGTTTTAAGACTTTTAAAAGATTAGTCCGTATAAAAAGATTGCAAAGCAAAATTGATTTTTCTACTAACAAGTATTATGTTTAATTAAAGAGAGTATTTATGGAAAAAAGACTTTCTATGTTTCTGGCCTCGTTGTTCCTTTGCGTAGGTGCAGCTTTGGCTCAGGTACAAGTAAAGGGTACCATCATCTCAGCTGATGATGGCGAACCTCTGCCTGGCGCTTCAGTCAAGATCCTTGGCACAAAGTCCGGTACAGTTACGAACATGGATGGCGACTTCGTGATCACCGTTCCTAACCAAGAGTCTCGTTTGGAGCTGTCACACATCGGTATGGTGACCCGCATCGTCAAGGCCCGCAACGGTATGCGCATCGCTCTTGACAGCGACGATTTCGGTCTCGACGAAGTTATGGTAGTAGCTTATGGCACACAGAAGAAGTCGAGCTTTACCGGTGCTGCCTCCACAATCAAGGCCGACAAGATAGAGAAGCTGCAGGTGAGCGACATCTCAAAGGCCCTCGAAGGTCAGGTGGCCGGTGTGCAGACCACTTCGAGCAATGGTACTCCCGGTGCCAGCGCCAGCATCCGCGTGCGCGGTATCGGTTCTATCCACGCCGACCAGAGCCCTCTGATCGTGCTCGACGGTGTGCCCTACGAAGGTTCGCTCAACTCCATCGCATCGCAGGATATCGAAAGCCTGACAGTGCTGAAGGATGCAGCAGCCAACTCAATGTATGGTGCACGCGGTGCCAACGGCGTCATCCTGATCACCACGAAGAGCGGCAAGCGCGCCGATACGCGCGTGACGTTCGACGGCCGCTGGGGCTTCAACACCCGCGCCGTAGGCAACTATGATATCATCAAGGATCCCGGAGAGTACTACGAGATGATGTATGAGAGCTATCGCAACAGCCTCGTAGGCACACAGGGTTATGCCAACGCCTCGCAGATTGCTGCCAACACGCTCATCAGCGACGTGCTGCGCTACAACATCTTCAAGGGAGTGGCCGACAACAACATCATCGATCCCCTGACGGGCCACCTCACCGCAGCTGCTGCCAACGCACAGCGCAAGTGGAACGACGACTGGTCCGACGATCCATTCTCCAACGCTTTCCGTCAGGAATACAACGTCAGCGTAAGCGGCGGTAACGACAAGACCCAGGGCTACGCCTCAGCCAGCTACCTCGGCGACGAGGGCTACATGGTAGGTTCGGGCTTCAACCGCTTCTCGGGTCGCGTGAAGGTTGACCACAAGGTAGGCGATTACATCAAGCTGGGTGCCAACATCGGCTATGCCCGCACCGACTATAAGACCTTTGCCAGCAGCGTAGGCAACAACTATTCGAACATCTTCATGTTCGGACAGAACATCGGTCCGATCTTCCCTATCTACATGTATGACCAGAATGGCAACCCCATGTACGATGCCGATGGCAAGCGCCTCTACGACTGGGGTGATGAATATGGCCGTCCCTACGCCGCCAACTCAAACCCATACGCCGTAGCCAAGGAGAACATCAACCAGACGCTGCGCGACAACATCACCACTCGCGCTTACGTTGAGGTGAACTTCCTCAAGGACTTCAAGTTCACGGCCAACGTAGCCTATGACGCTTTCAACACCAACCAGACCAATTTCGCAACCCCCATCGGCGGCGATGCCAAGACCGTAGGCGGACGCGGCTACAAGTATGCCACACGCACCGGCACCCTCAACGTAAACCAAATCCTCGAGTGGAGCCACGAATTCGGCAACCACGGCTTACACCTCATGCTCGTTCACGAGAACAAGAAGGACAAAGACCACTACATGTATGGCCACATGACCAACTATGCAGACTGGTCGAACCCCGAGTTCGCTAACGCAGCCCTCTATCAAGACCTCACCTCCTACACCAGCGAATATGCCCTCGAAGGCTATCTGGCCAAGGCAGAGTACAACTACCTCGACCGCTACTACCTCACCGCCAGCATCCGTCGCGACGGCAGCTCACGCTTCCACAAGGACAACCGCTGGGGTACGTTCTGGGCTATCGGCGGCGCTTGGCGCGTCAACGAGGAGCCGTTCATGAAGGACGTGACGTGGGTCAACCAGCTGAAGCTGAAGGCCAGCTACGGTACACAGGGTAATGACAACATCGGTGTGCCCAAGGCCTACATCGACCTCTACGACGTAACACGCCTCGACGGCGGCGCCATGGCTTTCGCCAAGGCTTTCCGCGGCAACAAGGACCTCAAGTGGGAGCGTCAGAGCATGTTCAACGTAGGCTTCGAGACTGTGCTTCTGAACCGTCTGAACGTCAACTTCGACTTCTTCATCAAGAACAATAAGGACCTTCTGTTCCGCAGCCCGCTGCCCCCCTCAATGGGTGCTCCCTCATGGATCTACCAGAACGAGGTGGACATGAAGAACACCGGTATCGAGTTTGAGATCGGCTACGACATCATCAAGACAAAGGACATCCGCTGGAACATCGCACTCAACGGCACTCACTACAAGAACGAGCTCACTCGCCTGCCCGCATCCAAGCCCGAGAAGGACTATCCCGAAGGCTTCGCACGCAACTCCGACTACTGGTGGAAGAAGGGCGGCAGCATCTATGAGTGGCTAGGCTATGAGTACCTTGGCGTCGACGAGGCTACGGGTCGCCCCATGTACAACCACTACGACAACGTTCGCATCAACCAGGAATATGACGAAGACGGCAACGTAATCCCCGGCTCGGGCACACTGACCAACGTCATCGACAAGAGCAGCCGCAAGGTTGTCTATACCGACTCTGAGGCTACGTTGGTCGACCTGGGCAAGAGCGCTATCCCCGCTCTCGCCGGCGGTCTGAGCACCACGTTCGAGGGCTACGGCTTCGACCTCTCTATCCAGACATCCTACCAGATTGGCGGTTGGGTTCGCGACAGCTACTATGCAGCCCTGATGAACAGCGGCGGCGACGGCAACAACTTCCACCGCGACATGTTCAACCGTTGGACTCCCTCGCACACCAACACCGACATTCCTCGTCTAAACTACAAGAGCCAGAGCGCAGGCCTGAGCGGCTCGTCGAGCTACTTCATGACCAAGGCCAGCTTCTTCAACCTGCGTAACATCACCCTGGGCTACACACTGCCTTCGAAGCTCACACGCAAGGCTTACATCGAAAGCCTCCGCGTTTACCTCGCCGGCGACAACGTATGGCTCAAGAGCAAACGTAAGGGTCTGGATCCCCGTCAGAACTTCGACGGCAAGACAAGCTGGGTTTATCAGCCCCTCAGCACATACTCTATCGGTCTGAACCTCACGTTCTAATTTTGCAACAACGAAGTCTAATCTTAATTTTATACAAATATGAAAGTATTAAAATATATGGCCGCAGGTCTGTTGGCTCTTGGACTGAGTGCCTGCAACAGCGACTATCTGGACATTGAGGACCGCTCGTACCTTGATGCCGACGCTGCACGCGAAGCTGCCGGCCACAACCCCGACGCCTTCCTGAATGGCATGTGGGCACACCTCGTAGATATGTACAGCGATGCCCACGATTCGTTCAACTTCATGTCAGTGCTCCACGCTTGCGACTGGGCTGGCGAGGATATGGTATTCGCCAATCCCCAGACCAACTACTTCATCTGGGACTACCAGCTCGACGACCGCATGAACAACTACCGTCGCGTGTACGTCAACTGGAGCACCTTCTACACCGCCATATCTAAGGCCAACGAGGTCATCGGCCTCTATCCCGGTCTGGAAGCAGCAGACGCCAACGGTAAGGCACTGCTCGGCCAGGCTCTAGCCTACCGCGGTATGTCGTACGACTACCTGATTCAGCTCTTCCGCCCCTACATGGGCGCTGACGGCAACATCAAGTACGACAGCAAGGGTCTGCCCGTGTACCTCACAGAGGCCGACGGCTACAGCACCGACGAGCTGCTCGAGCTGCAGGGCGTCAACACCGTAAAGTTCGTGCTCGACCAAGCTCAGAGCGACCTCGAAAAGGCCGTCGAGCTCCTCGAGGCTGCCGACTACAAGCGCGCTAACAAGGACTATATCGACGCTAACGTGGCCAACGGCCTGCTGGCTCGCCACTACCTGCTCACTCAGCAGTGGGAAAAGGCTGCCCAGGCTGCCAACAAGGCTCGCCAGGGCTACAAGCCCATGAGCAAGGAGGATCTGCACGACGGAATGGTTTCGCTGACGAAGAACCCCGAATTCATGTGGGGCTTCATCCACAGCACCGAGACATCTACTGTCTATGCTTCGTTCTTCAGCCACATCTCGAACATCGCTCCCGGCTACAACGGTTTAGGCTATAAGACTGTCTGCATCGACGCACGCCTCTACAGCCAGATCCCCGACGACGACTACCGCAAGAGCCTCTTCAACGGTCCCGAAGGCGACAGCAGCCAGCCCACAGCCAGCGCACGCTATCCCTATGCCAACCTGAAGTTCGGCGACGATGGCAACTGGACAATGGACTACACCTACATGCGCGCAGCTGAGATGTACCTCATCGAGGCTGAAGCACTCGCACGCCAGGGCAAGGGCGGCGAAGCCGCTACCGTTCTGGGCGAACTCATGGCAGCCCGTCAGCCGAGCTGGAGCAAGACGAACGTCACCGTGGCTGACGTACTGCTGCAGCGCCGCATCGAGCTCTGGGGCGAAGGCTTCGTATTCTTCGACCTCAAGCGCAACAACAAGGGTATGGAACGCACCTATGCCGGCAGCAACCACCTGCAGACCGACCTCACATTCATCGACGTTCCCGCTCAGGATCCGCGCTGGACTTACCAGATCTCGCTGGCTGAGCTGCAGGAGAACAGCCGTCTGACAGAGGATGACCAGAATCCCTAATGTATAACGCTAAAGCAATAGAAAAAATGAATAAGTTTTTTAAATACATAATTCCGTGCATGTCCCTCGGTATGGTGCTCACCAGCTGCTATGACGAGGTCGACGACAAGAGCGTTATCGACAAGCAATACGAGAAGGCTACTGCAACGACCGTGACTCTCACCGCAGGCGAGGTCGTTGACTACCAGACACTCTCGCTCACAGCTGCTCTCTCCGACACGCTCGACATCATTGAACAGGGCTTCCAGGTGGGCACAAGCGAAGACTTCGCCGACGCCGCCTACCAGCCCGCAAACCGCGACAAACTGACTTTCGCTGCCAATCCCACCGGACTCGAAGGCCTCACCACGTACTACGCACGTGCCTATGCCTTCACCAACGCCGGACAGGTTATCTACAGCGAGAGCACCAAGCTCACCACTCCGCGCACGCCTATCTACGACATCAACACCACATTCCTCGTTCATGAATATGAATACGACGAAGATGCCGGTTGGCAGATTCAGGTCGGCGAGGACGGCTCTGACGCTGGCTACTACCTCATGAGCATTGAGTTCGCTGAAGGCAGCGAGACCGACGTTCTCATCCACGGCTTCCTGGGCTTTGACGCTACTATCGTCGGCGTTTGGGATCCCGAGACGAGCACGGTGACCATTCCCGGCTCACAAGTCGTTGGCGAGCATCCTACATACGGCCCGATGTTCCCCGTGGCATTCGACATGAGCACCGGTGACTATGCAGCTGACGACATCATCACGCTGCAGTTCAAGAGCCTCGGCGGCTCGCTCGTATCGACGCCCTACACGCTCAGCGTATCGGCCGGTTACTTCGGCATCTACACCTTCACAGCTATTCCTTACGAGGGCGAATAAGCCCTTGGCGGTTAGCCTATAACACCCTAAATCAGAACGGACTCGGAGCTCACAAGGCTGCGGGTCCGTTCTTCGGGTCTGAATGACATAACACCACCGATCTATGAAAATAAAGCTTTGCACACTACTATTCCTCACATGCACCATCAGCGCTTTTGCCGGCCTGAGGTCGAAAAGCGCGATGCGCCAGATTGCTTTTGAGCAGCTGTTACCAAAGACAAGGGCTGCTGCAGGTGCGCAGACTGACAACAAAACGCTGAAAGAGTTGTACGTCAGCTCCGAACTTAGCGTGTTCGGACTTGACAGGGCAGGCTTCGTTGTCGTCAGCGCCGACGACAACTGCCAGCCCGTGTTGGCCTACTCCAAGAGCACTGCCTTCAATCCAGGCAATATGCCTGAAGGCCTCCGATGGTGGCTGCAGGCTATGGAAGAGAGTCTTTCGGCACAGGCGAAGAAAGGCATCCGCCAGCAAGCGCCGACGCAGACCTTCACGCCCATAGACAACTTGCTCACGGCACAATGGGGCCAGGAGAAGCCCTACAACCTGCTGTGCCCGCAAGTTGAGGGCAAACAGCCGCCTTCGGGATGTGTAGCAACTGCCATGTCACAGATCATGTACTTCCACAAATATCCCGCACAAGGCAAAGGCTCTGGACGCTACTCTATAGGCACCTCGTCAAAGATGAGCGCCAAGATTGAAGGCATCTACGAGTGGAATCTTATGCGCGATGTTTACAAGAACGTCAAGACGTCAGATGAAGAGAAGAACGCCGTGGCCACGCTCATGCGCGACTGTGGCTATGGCTGCTATATGAACTATGCCTCTGGCGGCAGCGGTGCGTACGTCAGCGACTGCGCGCGCTCGCTGATTGATAACTTCAGCTACAATCCCGGTACACTACGCCTGCTCAGCCGCACATATTATGGCGCTGAGGAGTGGCTGCAACTGATGCACGATGAGCTCAGCCAAGGGCGACCGATCCTCTACAGCGGCGCCGACAAGGACCATGGCGGCCACGCCTTCATAGCCTGTGGCATGGACGAGAAAGGACTCCTCTACATCAACTGGGGATGGGACGGCTCGGCCGACGGCTTCTACGACGTACGCTCGCTGAATCCCACTGGCATCCTCGGCACCAGCTATCCCTATGCTTTCATCGTACACCAGGAAGCTCTGTTGGGTATTATGCCCCCAACCACAGAAGAGCCGGTTGAAGAAGCATTCTCCATCTCACTGAAGGATGTGTTCTCAGTGAAGAAGATCGGCAACAGCTACCTTCAACTGAGCTCCGCGACTTTCTACAACACTGGTTTCCGCAACTTCAAAGGTGATGTCGGGTTCTATTTCGTAAGTGCCGACGGCGACGCAAGCAAGAATATCTTTGTCTCGGCTTACAACAACGCCGAAGGCGATGCAATTGCCCCTGGCTACGGTGCAATGACTAAAAGCACATTACATTCTGTTTCGCAGCTCCCCGCAGGCGAATATGTTTTGTACATGGCAGCCAAGGTCGCAGGCTCTGAAAGGACTGAGCTCGTGCGTGCACCTGGCGGTCTGTATGCCATAAGTGTAGTGAAAACGGCAGAGGGACAGATGCAAGTGGGCGAAGGCTCATTGGTTGATGCCATAGACACCGTACGCCTTGACGACAAAGTTTCTTCAGCTGCCGCCACCACCCGCGTCTTCGACACCAACGGACGACTCATCTACTCCTGCCCCACCCCACAGTTCAACCTATGGGACATCCCTGCCCGTGGTGTATTGGTGGTGAAGCAGGGCAACCGTGTCCGCAAGGTGGTACGCTGATACATCAATACTGTTTGTTATTAAAGTTTCGCAAGTAGCCAATGCCCTGAAAGGGCAGTGATATGTCAGCCCAGGGCAGTGCCCTGGGCTGAATTCTCATTGCCCCTTCTTGATGTGTCCGCTCGAGCTCTGCTCGCTCATTCGAACGAGGTGAGTCTTGACAAGGGCACAGCACCATTTATGGTTAGATTGACGGATGATTGAGGGTCAAGAAAGGTAAGCGAGTACCCGCGAAGCTGCGCTTACTAATCATTTTTCCCGGATTTATCCTACACTCCTACACCTTTTGCACCTCATCACTTGATTATCTGCAATCTACGAGGTGTAGGATGGGTGTAGGATGGGTGTAGGAGGTGTAGGATAAAGGCCGATTTAACGGTTTTTCACAGAATAGCCCCCCTTTTTTGACCGTCTGCCTGATCGGTTTTCGATGCTGCGCAGGGCGTGCCGGAGCGTTAGGTCTTCAGCCTTTGTCACCTAAGACAATCAGTGAGTCCCACTAGTGGGACTCGAGATTCCCATTAGTGGGACTCGGACATATCGCCATGAATATCTACGGGAACACGCAGTACGATAACGTCAAGCACTCTGGCATACGAGAAAAATGGGGCGGGTCAATCTGTGTGAAAGGCCTGTTTTCGGCCTTCATCCTACACCCCTACTCCCATCCTACACCCCATCCAACACCCATTTATGCCGTTGGTATTCAGTCAATAAGGTGCAAAAGGTGTAGGAGTGTAGGATGTTTGATAAAAAAACGTATAGTATACGGTAAGGATCCATACGACCTACGATGGAGGCTTTGTCGATGCATCTCGCTGAATAACCTCCACAGAAGGGGCTTGGATACAGACGGACACCTTCGGCGTGCTCTCACTGAGCGTTTACCGGACACCTATAATTCTCTTAAGAGGGTTGTCATACCCTCTTATGAGAGTAGCCTCACCCTCTTAGGAGAGTAGCCTTACTCTCTTAGGAGGGTTGTTTTAGTCTCTTGCAGTTTAACGCTTAACGGATGTTAACAGTTGTTTCTGCCCCCTTTGCACAATAAACAGCCCTTTGTGTACGTTTATAAAACAAAAAGGTATAATTCTTTTAGTTTGCCTATGACAAAACCTTTACTCATTCCTGTGCAGCTGACAGGTGTTGTCACTGCCGAACAACTTACTGCTTCGCTCCTCGCCGCATCAGACAGCGGCTTGCGTGCAATGCCAAAGCTCTCAACTCTCAATCGTATCAAGGCCCGCGCCAGGGCTGTTCGTCCGCTATGATAGAATTACGAAATCAAGGTTCAGGGCAGCACACCCTGATTGCTCCAAGCTTGTTGGCTGCTAACTTTGCCAACTTGAGAGACGAGATGGAATGGTTCAACCAATCGGAGGCCGACTGGTTGCATCTGGACGTCATGGACGGCGTCTTCGTGCCTAACATCTCATTCGGTTTTCCCGTGCTTGAGCATGTGGCACGGCTTACGACGAAGCCTCTTGACGTGCACTTGATGATTGTGCAGCCCGACAAGTTCATCTCGCAGGTGCGGGACCTCGGTGCCGCTATCATGAATGTTCATCAGGAGGCGTGCGTGCATCTCCACCGCACTATCCAGCAGATTCATGAGGCTGGCATGCGTGCCGCCGTCACGCTGAACCCGTCGACTCCCGTTTCCACTTTGGAGGAGATCATCTGCGATGTGGATGTTGTCATGCTCATGACTGTAAATCCAGGTTTCGGAGCGCAGAAGTTTATCGAGCATAGCCTTGACAAGGTGAAGCGTTTGCGTGAGCTTATAGCCCGTTCGGGCTCGCATGCGCTCATCGAAGTCGATGGTGGTGTCAACCGTTCCACGGCTCCGCGTCTGGCGGCTGCCGGCGTCGACGTGTATGTTGCCGGCTCGGCACTCTATGGCAAGCCCGACCCTGTTAGCGAAGTGCATGAGCTCAAAGACATCATCAAGAAGGCTCTATGCTGACAGGCTGCATCGTGAAATAGCGGTTCAATCAGTTTGCATCGTATGTCACGGCCAGTCTTGTTAATGCTTTTGTCGCTTGTGGCCGGCATCGTTGTTGCCGACAATCTTTTTTACGACCGATATGTTGTACCCACGTGGCTCGATGTAGTCACGTGGTTTTTTTGTTTCGTGATAGCCGTAGCCGCCCTGTTGATCTGGCGCCACCGGCAGTCTGAGGCGCTGGGCCGATATGTTTTTCCTTTGTTTGTAGGCCTGTTTTTCTTCGCCGTAGGACTTCAGCGCTATGCGACGTATGCCAAGGATGTACATGCGGCTTGGCATCAGCTTCCTTATCCTCCGGTCAATCAAGGTAATCCAGACGAATTTGACTATGTGAGATGGCGCTGGATTCAGGGCGCACACGATAGCACTTCGAGCCTGGCGCTTCTTCGTAGTCGTGCTGACAAGCTGAGAGATAAGCTGGTGAGGCAGTATCATCAGACGGCTGTCGACGGGCAGACAGCCGGCATCATCATTGCTTCTACGCTGGGTGACCGTTCGCAGCTTCACTATGAGACTCGGGATCTCTACGCTGCGGCCGGTGCCAGTCATCTGCTTGCCCTTTCGGGGTTGCACCTGAGCATTATTGTGGGCTTCATGCTGACCCTCCTGCGTGCTCGTCTCTTGCTGTCGCGCTGGCGCTTTCTGATGGGCGCTGCCGTGGTAGTATTCATCTGGTTCTATGCTTTTCTGGCTGGCCTGCCAACGTCGCTGGTCAGGGCCGCAACCATGACAAGCCTCTTTGTGTTTGGTATGCTCTCGCGTCGATATAGCACACCCCTTCAGTGGCTCATCCTCACAGCGTTGCTCCTGTTGCTGGTGCGTCCTGTGTTTCTCTTCGATGTGGGAGCCCAACTTTCGTTTGCCGCCGTAGCCGGGATTCTTGTGATTCATCGGCGTATCGTGCTATGGGCTTTTGGCCATTGGCAAATTCAGCTTTTCAGGCTTCAGCGTCACCATCTCCTGTGGCCTCTGTCATTGCTGTCGGTATCGCTTGCGGCGCAGGCTTTCACGTTGCCGTTGGTTGCGTATTATTTCCATCGACTGCCGCTGTATGCGCCGCTGTTCAATATCGTGTTTATCCCTGTGACAACGGTCTTAATCTTGGGGGCCTTGGTGCTTTTGGCTGTTTCCTTTGTAGGAATGTTGGCTCCGCTGGCCCTGCTCCTGAGCCGTGCCTTGTCGTTTCTGGTGACTTTCCAGATGGGGGTGATGCAGTTCGAGGTGTCGTTGCCAGGAGCTGTCGTCCACGATTTCTGGAGTCGTAAGGCTCAGCCCCAGGTGGTCGTGTACAACAACCGCCGTTGTCCTGCCCTGCATGTGATAGCTGCTCCAGACAAGAGCTGGCTGCTTACGCCTCAGCCCGATTCTGTGTCCGTAGGCATGAGATATATAGCTTCCTCGTTTTGGGAAAAGCGTCTAACTGCAGCTCCTGTAGTCCTTGGCGGCCAGCATGTGATAGCCCTTGACAATGGTTTCAAGGCCGTAATGATAGATGGGGTAGTGGCGGAGACACAGGAAAAACATGCTCCTTCCGATGTGGACCTTCTCTGGCTCACCCATGGCTGTTCAGAAAACCGTGTCAGCGATTTCGTGAGCCTGTATAAGCCGCAATTGCTCGTCTTGGATGCCAGCCTCCCTCGCTGGAGACGTCGGCAGCTGAGGCGGCAAGCCGAAAGGGTAGGGGTGAGCGTCTATGATATAGCAGAGCGTGGAGCCCTCAAGGTCAAGCTCTAAAGTTGTTTGCGTGGGGACGAAAAAACAATGCGGCCAAGTAAAAAGCCCAACATTACTCTTCGTTTGAGCTTTTTACTTGGCCGCATTATTCAATACGCTTAGGCGCATCGTGCAATTCTCTTAGGTGCATTGACCAATTCTCTTAGGCGCATCGACCAATTCTCTTAGGTGAATATTTCTACGCTCTTTAGAGAAGCAGGATTCCAACCAAAGCACAAAAGAGAAGTGTGCGGATAGGATTGAGTTTGTAGACCTGACATCCAATCATCGTTCCCAAGAAGATGGCCACGCTAATATAGAAGTGCCAAGGGCTTTCGCCCGGGCTTGAGAAGTTCTCCCGCGTCATCAGGAGCAGGCTGGCGGCAGCCAACAGCCCTACCACAGCCGGGCGAAGTCCCATAAAGACATGCTCGACCACCGGATGGTGCTTGTACTGCATCAGGAACTTTGATATGACAATCATCAGGATGAACGAAGGCAACACAACCGCAAAGGTCGCCGTTACCGACCCGAGAATGCCCATCCAATGCTCGCCGCCGGCGTTGACCACGGACGTGTAGCCTACGTAAGTAGCCGAATTGATGCCGATAGGGCCGGGCGTCATCTGCGACACAGCCACGATGTCGGTGAACTCACCCATCGTCATCCAATGGTGGTTCGTCACGACTTCGCCCTGTATCATGGAAATCATGGCATAGCCTCCGCCGAAGCCAAAGAGGCCGATAAGAAAGAAGGTGTAGAAGAGTTGTAGGTAAATCATGGTCTATTTCACATTAACGAGCCTGCCATAGAGATAGCCACCGGTGCCGGCGGCTACGATAATCCAGATGGGCGAGACGCCGAACATCCAGATGAGGAAGGCGCCCAGCACGGGAATCCACACGTTTGTCCAACCTATTTTTGCCGTTTGAGCCATCTTGAATGTAGGGGCGGCAATGAGGGCTACGACGCACGGACGTATGCCTCGGAATGCACGTGCCACCCACTCATTGTCCTGAAACTGACGGAAGAAAAGGGCTATGGCTAAGATGATGAGGAAGGAAGGCATGATACATCCAAGCGTAGACATGAGCGCTCCCGTCATGCCTCGTAGCTTGTAACCGATGAAGATGGCGATATTCACTGCGAAGATGCCCGGGCACGACTGCGCTACGGCCATAAGGTCGAGCAAATCCTCGCGCGAAATCCATTGCTTCTCGTCGACCACCTTTGCCTCAATGAGCGGTATCATGGCATAACCGCCCCCGATGGTAAACAGGCCGATGTGGAAGAAAGTAGTGAATAAAGACCAGCTCCCATCCTCTCCCATCAGGGAAGAATGGGGCTGGTTTGATGTGTTTTCTTGTGGAATTATCGGTGTCATATCATGAATTTCAAAAAGGCTTTACATTGCAGACGCTTGCTCTTTATGAGCGCGACCGGGCGCTTTCACACCAAACCCTTGCATTCACGAATGCTTCTATCCAAGGTGTCACTTCGTCCTGGCGACGGGCTTCAGGGTAATAGGCACACTGCCAGGGGAAGATTGCACGTTCGAGGTGGGGCATCATGGCCAGATGACGACCATCGGCCGAGCAGAGACCGGCTACGCCATAGTCTGAGCCATTGGGGTTGGCCGGATAAGCGTCGTAGCTGTACTTGGCAACGACGTTGTAAGCCTTCTCAGGCTTGGGCAGGTGGAACTTGCCTTCGCCATGGGCTACCCAGATGCCGAGCTTGCTGCCGGCAAGCGAGCTGAAGAGGACGCTGTTGTTCTCGGGAATCGTCAGACCGAGGAAGGCCGATTCGAACTTGCGGCTGTCATTATGTAGCATCTTCTCCTCGTCGGAGCCAAGAAGGTTCAGCTCAACCATCAGCTGGCAACCATTGCAAATACCGAGAGAGAGTGTGTCCTTGCGGGCATAGAAGCGGTCGAGGGCTGCCTTGGCCTTGGGGTTGAAGAGGAACGCGCCTGCCCAGCCCTTAGCCGAGCCCAGGACATCGCTGTTGGAGAAGCCTCCGCAGAAGACAATCATCTGTAAGTCGTCGAGCGTCTCGCGGCCGGTGATGAGATCGGTCATCATGACGTCCTTCACATCGAAACCTGCAAGATAGAGGCAGTAGGCCATCTCGCGCTCGCCATTTGTTCCCTTCTCGCGGATGATGGCAGCCTTTGGCTTCGCGGCCGACGGTCCGGCTTCGTCCTTCCAACGGTCGGGATTGAGGCCATATTGTGCAAGCTTCCCGGTGAAAGATGGTCTGAACTTCCACTCCAGAGGCTGGTGCTTGTAGTTCTCTGCACGCTGGTCGGCACAGCCATTCATGCTCTGTTTGCCGTCGAGACGATGTGAAGGTGCGAACCAAACGTCGCGCAGGGCGTCGATATCGAGCGTCTCCTCGAAGTCGCCTTTACGGACTCTTATGCTGCGTTCACGCGCAGGCGTACCTATATATATATATCCTACACCTGCATCGTCCAACAACTCCTTGAACTCGGCTTCGTTCTTTGTGCTTACCTGCACGACGACGCCTGGGTTCTCGGCAAACAGAATCTTCACGATGTCGTCGGTCTCGAAGTTCACCAGGTTAATCTTCATGCCACCATGCGTATTGGCAAAACACATCTCAAGCAAGGTGGTGATGAGGCCTCCGGCCGAGATGTCGTGGCCTGCAAGCAGGAGGCCGCGCTTCACACATTCTTGCACAGCATTGAATGTATCGCGGAAATATTCCGGGTTCGTGCAAGTGGGCACATCGGAACCCACACGGCCGTGAGCTTGTGCATACGCGCTTCCGCCGAGGCGAAGCTCATCGAAAGAGAAGTCGATATGATAGAGAGCGCTCTTAGGTTCATCGGCCAGAACGGGGCTTACGACCTTGCGAATGTTGCTGACTTCACCGCCGGAAGTGACGATGACCGTACCCGGGGCAATCACTTTTGTTCCGTCAGGGTATTTCTGAGTCATGGAGAGACTGTCCTTTCCGGTCGGGACGTTAATCTCAAGGTCGCAGCAGAAATCAGACAATGCCTCTACGGCCTGATACAGACGGGCATCCTCGCCTTTCTGAGAACGGCAGGGCCACATCCAGTTTGCGCTTAGGCTCACACTGTCGAGCCCCTCGGTGAGTGGTGCCCAGACGATGTTAGTGAGGCTTTCTGCGACAGAAAGAACCGATCCGGCAGCAGGATTGGCCAAGCCTGCTTGCGGAGCATGACCAAGCGCTGTGGCTATGCCCGTGGTGCCACGATAGTCGAGGGCTACCACGCCACAGTCTGACAACGGCAACTGAATTTCTCCTTGACATTGTTGACGTGCTATCTTGCCCGTGACGGAGCGGTCTACCTTGTTGGTTAGCCAATCCTTGCAGGCTACGGCTTCGAGCGAGAGCACTTTCGAGAGAATGCTGTTGAGGCTTGACGTTTGTGGCTTGATGCTTTGCTCCGTTTGGCTGCCCTCAGCCTTTAATTCTATATGTTCAACAGGTGCGTAGCAGCGTTCCACGGTCTCGTCTACCATTATGGTTTTCGGTGAATGTCCGAACATCTGTGCCACGTCGAGGTCGAAGGGACGTACCCCGTCCGCCTGTTCGAAAGCGAAGTGAGCGTCGCCTGTTGTTTCGCCTACGACATAGAGCGGAGCCCGTTCACGCTCGGCTATTTGGCGTACGTGGTCGAGATGTTCCTCCTGAATCAGCAGGCCCATGCGTTCCTGACTCTCGTTAGCGATGATTTCTTTGGCAGAAAGGGTGGGGTCGCCGATAGGCAATTTCGACATATCTATCAGTCCGCCGCAGTCTTCAACGAGTTCGCTCAGGCAATTAACGTGGCCCGCAGAACCATGGTCGTGAATGCTGACGACAGGATTCACTTCTTCCTCGCACAACGAGCGCACAAGGTTGTATGCTCTTTTCTGCATCTCGGGATTGGCGCGCTGAACGGCGTTCAGTTCTATGCCACTGCTGTAGCGGCCGGTGTCGACAGAGCTCACGGAGCCTCCTCCGAGTCCGATGCGATAGTTGTCGCCACCTACGACAACGATTTTGTTGCCTTTCTCGGGGGTGCCTTTCAGGCAGTCGCGCTTGGTTCCATAGCCTACGCCTCCGGCAAGCATGATGACTTTGTCGTAACCATATTGCTCGCCATTCTCTTCATGCTCGAAGGTGAGCACCGATCCGGTAATGAGTGGCTGTCCGAATTTGTTGCCGAAGTCGCTGGCGCCGTTGCTCGCTTTGATAAGAATCTGCTCGGGTGTCTGGTAGAGCCATGGGCGTTGACTGCTCGGGTAGCTGGTCATGTAGACCGCCGTGCCTGCTATTGGCCACGAACCTGTACCGCCGCCCATGCGGTCGCGTATTTCGCCTCCGGTGCCTGTGCTTGCCCCGTTGAAGGGTTCCACCGTGGTGGGGAAGTTATGTGTCTCGGCTTTAATGCTGATCACGCTTTCGATAGGTTTTACGCGGAAGTAGTCGCTTGTAGCATGATCGGCAGGTGCAAACTGTTCTACGACAGGCCCCTCAGCAAAGGCCACATTGTCCTTGTATGCCGAGATGATCTTGTGAGGATTCTCTTGAGTCGTGCGCTTGATCATCTGGAAGAGGCTGTTAGGCATTTCTTTGCCGTCGATGACGAACGTGCCGCCAAAGATTTTGTGCCGGCAGTGTTCGCTGTTGATTTGTGCGAAGCCGAACACTTCGCTGTCTGTGAGCTGGCGGCCGAGCTGATGTTCTACGGTGTGTAGATATTCTATTTCCTCGGGTGAGAGCGCAAGCCCTTCCTGTTCGTTGTATGCTTCCAGGTCGGTTATCTGCTGGATAGGTGCAGGTTTGATGTCGACGGTGAAGATTTCTTGGTCAAGCCCTTGGTACATGCGTTGTAGCATAGGGTCGTGCTCGGCGTCTTCGCTGTCCACGGGGAAGAATTCTTCTATACGCAGAATGCCGCTGAGACCCATGTTTTGTGTGATCTCAACGGCATTTGTGCTCCAAGGAGTTATCATCTCGCGGCGAGGGCCTATGAAGAAGCCCGTGAGTTGTGCGGTGTCAATCGGTGATGCGTCACCGTAGAGCCATGCGAGTTTATTGGTCTCTTCCTGACTGAGCTTATGGTTGGCCTGTGTGGCGATGATGCTCTGAGTCGGAGTTCTGAAAAAGAAAATAGCCATAATGGTAAAGTGTAAGTGTTCTTTTATTTTGCGTGCAAAGATACAATATAAAGTTGATAAATAGCCACAAGAAACAAAAAATATTTTATGTCTGAGTACTTTGCACAAAAGAAAAATCCCGAGAGGCCAATGATGATGGTCTTCGGGAGTTATGGTCATTGCCTGCCAATGACAACCGCCTCCCTTGCTGAGAGACTTGCGTGGTTGCTTGGCACGGTAGCGTCAGGCGTCAGTAGCGCCGTAGCCGTATTGTATGTGATAGTGGTAAAAGCTGGTGGAAGCTGTTGCTTAGAACTCAATGTCTTCCAGCTCAATCTCGCTACGTGGTTCCTCTGGCCGTTGCTCTACGGGTCCTTGCTGTTCGTAGATGAAACGCATGGCGTCGGCCAACGCTCCTGTGAACTTCTCGAAATCCTCTGGGTAGACGAATAGTTTATGCTTCTCGAATGTCACTTGAGGCATTTCCATGTCGCCGCTCACGATTTTCTTGCTTTCGGTCAGCGATAAATACATGTCCCCTTTGCTGCTTTTCTTTACATCGATGTAGTAGAGGCGTTTTCCTGCCTTGATAGCTTTTGAGAACAAGATGTCGCGTTCCTTGCTGCTACCGTCCTTAAAATTGTCTTTCATTTGTTGTGTTTCAAAGTGTATTTTATCATTTTTGCGTGCCAAAAGTAGGCAATATTTGCCAAACAACCCAAATTTTTCTGAAAAACTTGAGGCTCTACTATTATTATTCGGCCAAAATGACTACTTTTGCGCTCGCAAATAGCATCATTCTTTACTTTTTTTATGATTAATAGAGAGCTTATCCGTCTGAAAGTTGTGCAGCAAGTTTATGTCTATTACATGAACTGCGACCGCAAACTTGATACAGCAGAAAACGACTTGTTCGTAAGTTTGTCCAAATCCTACGACCTTTATCTATATATGTTCGGGCTTATGCTTGAGCTGAATCGCATAGCCGAACGTACGTATTCCACCGATCTCAGTCGTTTCCAGCGCCTCCACGAAGGAGAAGCACCGAGCACACGCTTTATAGATAATAAGTTTATTGCCCAGCTCCAGGTGAATGAGCAGTTGCGCGACTTCATCGACAACCAGAAGAAAACATGGGTGAACGAGGAAGACTATGTGCGTCGTCTGTTCAAGCGCATCGCGCAATCCGACCTGTACAAAGAGTGGATGAGCGGAACAGCTCCCACCACCTACGAGGAGGATCGCAACCTTTGGCGGCAGATTTACCAGAAGATTATAGCCGAGGACGAAGAGCTCGACTCGGTGCTTGAAGAGCAGAGCCTCTATTGGAACGACGACCGTTTCATTGTTGACACCTTCGTGATAAAGACGATAAAGCGTTTCGATCAGTCTAAAGGTGCCCACCAACCCCTCTTGCCCGAGTACCGCGACGAAGAGGACCGTGAGTTCGCGCGTCGACTGCTTCGTGCCACGGTGCTTGGCTGCGACACCTATCGCTCGCTGATTCAGCAGTCGCTGCGCAACTGGGACATCGACCGTCTGGCCTTCATGGATTTGCTGATTATGCAGACGGCGATTGCCGAGGTCGTCACCTTCCCGCAGATACCTGTCAGCGTAACCATCAACGAATACGTAGAGATTGCGAAGGTATATTCTACGCCTAAGAGCTCTGCCTACGTGAATGGTATGCTGGATGCTATATGCCGTCGCCTCCATGATGAAGGCCGCATCCAAAAGGATGTCCCCTCCAAAGAGTCCGGCAACGAATAGAGATTATTCATTATATACATTAAATATTAATTATGGAACCTATTTTAGTTTTACTACAAGCTCAGGGCGATGGCGGTTTAGGCATGATTCTCATGCTCGTGGCTATGTTCGCAATCATGTATTTCTTTATGATTCGTCCGCAACAGAAGAAGCAAAAAGAGATACAGAACTTCCGCAACAGCATAGAGAAGGGTCAGGAAGTGATCACCGCAGGCGGCCTCTATGGCGTCGTTCGCGATATTGATGAAGTGAAGAACGTGCTCATCATCGAGGTCGCAAACGGTGTTCGCGTGCGTGTCGACCGCAACTCCGTGTTCGCTTCGGCATCAGCTTCGGAGAACTACGTGAAATAATTTTGCATGGACAGGCAGCGTATACAGCTTGCCTACGAAGGCACAAAGGCATTCCTGCTTAGCAAGCTCAGCAGGGAAGCCTTTGTGTTTCTTTTTTTTGTACTGGTTTCTGCGGGCTTTTGGCTCTTGCTCACGCTCAATGAGAGCTATGAGATGGATGTAGAGGTGCCGCTTCAGTTGACGAATGTGCCCAAGGAAGTGGTGCTGACCTCCGACTTGCCGTCGACATTGCAAGTGCGGGTCCGCGACAAGGGGAGCTCGCTGTTAGGCTATTACTATGGCGACAAGAAGCGCGTGCTGACCCTCGATTTCAGGGCTTATGACCATGGTGAATCCTATCACCGGTCGATTGTCACTCACAGCGATGTCCAGAAACGTCTGCAATCCATCTTCGATGCTTCGACGCATATTGTGAGCCTGCGTCCCGATACGCTCGAATTTTTCTACACGCGTGGTCACATGAAGCGTGTGCCGGTAGTATTCAGGGGCCATGTTCAGCCCGATGCCTTGTACTATCTGGCTTCGTTGCAATGTCGTCCGGACTCAGTCACGGTGTGGGCAGAGGATAGCTATCTCGATTCTTTGACCGTAGTCCCTACGGTGCTCACCAATATCACCGGCCTCACCGAGAGTATGTCGCGTACGGTGCCTTTGCCTACGATCAAGGGTGTTAAGTTTGAGCCTTCCGAGGTGCAGCTCACGGCCGAGATTGATGTCTTCACAGAGAAGACGGTGGAAGTGCCCATTCAGGCAACCAATTTCCCCGCCGGGCTGTCGCTGCGCACTTTCCCCGCATCGGCGTCTGTCACTTTTCGCGTAGGAGCCAAGGACTACAAGAAGATTACCAAGGAGCAGTTTGTCATCACCACGACGTATGAGGAACTGTTGTCTTTGCCCGACTCTATGTTGACGTTGCACCTGCGTTCCATTCCTGAAGGGGTCTCGCAAGCACGTATCCATCCCCAGCGTGTGCAATTCCTGATAGAGCAGACAGAGGAATGAAAATCGTAGGCATAACAGGCGGTATAGGCAGCGGCAAGTCGTATGTAGCCCGTTTGTTGGCTACGAACTATCGTGTGCCCGTGTACGATTGTGATAGCGAAGCACGCCGTCTCATGCTTGGTCCGGCCATTCGCGAGCAGTTGGTCTGTCTCATAGGCCCTGAGGCCTACACTGCCGACGGCCAGCTCAACAAACCCGTCGTAGCATCGTTTTTGTTCGCCAATGTCGAGCATGCGGCCGCAGTGAATGGTATTGTTCATCCCGTCGTCAAGGCAGATTTTGCGGCTTGGGCAACCCGACAAGGCACACCGGTCGTGCTCGTAGAGAGCGCTATCCTCATAGAAGCTGGCTTCCTCGATGTCGTCGACCATGTTGTCCTCGTGGATGCTCCTCTGGACCTCCGCATCAGCAGAGCCATGCAGCGCGACGGAGCTACGCGCGAACAAGTGGAAGCCCGTATCAGGCACCAGCTCCCTTCGACCGAACAAATGCCTTATGCCGACGTCGTGGTCTGCAACGACGGTAGACCCATTATGCCGCAATTAAGATTTTTTATGGCACAAATGTTTGCCTAATCAGTGTAGAAAGCTTATTTTTGCAGTCGCTTTTTGCAAAAATAGTAACTACAAACCTTAAAACATACAAAACAATGCTTGAAACTATCTTATCTATAGCCGGTAAGCCCGGTTTGTACAAACTCGTTTCCCGTGGCAACCGCAACCTCATCGTAGAGTCTATCGACGACAAGCATCAGCGTATGCCCGCTTTTGCTACCGACCGCGTCATCTCGCTGGCCGATATAGCCATGTACACCGACAGCGAGGAAGTGCCCTTGGCAGACGTGCTCACCAGCCTCAAGGCCAAGGAGAATGGTGCGCAGAGCTCGCTCGATTATAAGAAAGCATCCAAGGAACAGCTTTTCGACTATTTTGCCGAAGTGCTGCCCAATTTCGACCGCGATCGCGTGTTCCCCTCGGATGTCAAGAAACTTATCCAGTGGTACAACATCCTCATCGGTGCAGGTCTCGACGATTTCTCTAAGCTGCGTCCCACCGAGGGTGATAACATCGACGACCGCAAGGAAGAAGAATAAAGATTGTAGCTTCGTCTACATCCAACGGCGCCCCTTAGGCTTCTGACCAGAAACCTAAGGGGCGCTGTCGTATGGTATCAGGCACGTTTTCCGATGCACCTAAGAGAATAGCCCGATGCACCTAAGAGAATAGCCCGATGCACCTAAGAGAATTGGCCAACACGCCTAAGAGAATTGGCCGATGCGCCTAAGAGAATTTTCAGATGCACTTGAGAAGATGGTTGCAGACGGTCTATAGGCTGATTCGTACAGCTTGGGCTAAACCTATAGGCGGCTTTTACTTATATTTCCCGCAGGTTATTTCTTCGACCGTCAGCGGCACGTAAACCATCGAGTAGCCATTGTCCTTGCTGTCCTCTTCGTAGAAGAATGCGATGCGGCCGTCGCGCTGAACCGACATCGTGGAGTAGGCCGAGGTAGTGTGCGACACCTGAAGGCCGCGCGTCCAGTTGTGGGCAAAAGCTCGCGGACTGTAGATGCCGTTGGGCAGGATTTCCTTGAACCAGATGCCAACGTCGGTGCGTCCCTCGCCACACGGCAGGGATTGCAGCATCAGTTTGGCAGGCTTGCCCGTCTGCACCTCCGTGGCATCGATGAGCATGATTTCGCCGTTGCATGAGTTGGCGCCTACCTTGATGCCTCCAGGAACCTCGTGCGAGGCTACGCATTTGCCCCATTTGCCTTGCTCCTGGTTGGCTGCGATGTTGTCGAAATGATAGATGTTGAAGAAACGGCCGTACCATTTTCTTGACGAAAGCACGACGTCGCCATTGGGCAGCTCTTCGGCTTTCGGCTCATCGCCGTCGATGCACGGGCTGTCGTAGCCGTCGAGTGTGGTGCCTCCGAGTACGTTCCAGGTCTGTCCGAAGTCGTCGCTGTAGATGACATAGTTACAGGCAACATCCTTCTCGTCCATTTGCGTACGGGTGAGCACCGAGCAATACAATCTGAAGTATTTGTCCTTTTTCACTACGCGGCTTTGCATGATTCTGCCAGAGCCAATGAACATGGTGCGTGTATGAGGCAACATTTCGTAGAAAGCATCGGTCACATCTTCGGCTTTAGTCCATGAGCGGCCGCCGTCGGGGCTGTACCATCGTGCCACGCGGTTGGGGTTCGCGCGCGTACCATTAATATAAGGTGTACTTCCAGTGACGGACATACACAGGATGCGCTTGCTCGTGCGGTCGGCCACCAAAGCCGCATCGCCATAGCCGCAATCGTTGGCGCCCTTCACGCCCGTGCCGCGTTGGATGACGGTGTCGGCCGACCACGTGCGTCCATTATCCTTGCTCGTGCGGGCTACCAAGTCGATTTGTCCGAATCCGATGTCGAATCCGCAGTAACGGCGGTCGGCTACGGCTATGAGATGTCCCTTGCGGGTTGTGGTAATGGCAGGAATGCGGTAAGGAACGCCATACGAGTCGTAGGTCGTGAACAGGCGTTGTGGGCTTGCAGAATAGCTTCCTTGGGCCACGCTGTGAGAGGGAAACAGAAAAGATGCAGCCAAAAGGCAGCATAAAAGGTTGTAGGTGCGCATAGTATTGATGATGTTAGTTTCGATTTTCTTACAGCCACAAAGGTAACAATTATTTTATGATTCATTCCTCTGCCTTGAGATAAATTCAGAACAGGCCTTGTTTTTAACGTTTATGCGCCCTAAAAGAAAGTTTGTTTTGTGCAAATATGCACAAACACGAGTTTTTATAGGTTAATATTGTTAAATATCTGCTCGGCGGTAGCTTGCCGCCCTTGGCGGGCTGGCAATAGCGTATTATCTTTGCAGCAACGAAAAGAAAGCAATGAAACGCACGACAATCACCATCATAAGCCTCATCATAGGTATCTCGTTCTTCGGGCTTCTGTTCCTGCAAGGCCGTATCATTCGTGCCATGGTGAAAATGCGTAAGGAGCAGTTCGACGAGACAGTGTTCCGTGCACTCGACCAGACAAGTCGTGACATGGAACGCAACGAGACCTTCCGCTATCTCGAAGAAGTGGCCATGCGCTCTGGCTACGAAGCCGACAGCCTCCAGGACCGACTGGGCGACTACAAGCTCGACCAAGTTCTCGACCTTGGCGACAAAAACGCCATCAACGATCCGTTTAAGCTCGATCCCAAGACCACAAGCACCCAACAACTAAAGAAATCACTATCGCTCAGACCTACGGCATCGCTCGACCTGGCTAACCAACGCTTCCAGGATTTCGTGAAGAATGCCTATCTCTATCAGAAAGGTGTGCTCGACGAGGTTATCTACACCATCCTCTACAACGCTAGCGACAAGGATTTCAGCCAGCGTCTGGATTTCCGCCTGCTTGACCGAAACCTGCGCTCAGAACTTGAATCGGCCGGCATCAACCTGCCTTACCACTTCTCGGTCTACGATGTCGAAGGACGAGAAGTGTACCGATGCGAGGACTACTCTGACGAAGGTTCGGAATATTGCTATACGCAAACGCTCTTTCGCAACGACCCGTCGCAGAAAATGGGCATGCTCAAAGTGCATTTCCCGACTATGAACAGCCACATCCTGGGCGTAGCCAACAAGATGCTGCCCGTGTTGATGTTCACCATCATTCTCTTCCTCACCTTCTCGCTCACCGTGTGGCTCATCGTGCGCCAGAAACGGGAAACCGAAATGAAGAATGATTTCATCAACAATATGACCCATGAGTTCAAGACGCCCATCTCAAGCATCTCCCTCGCCGCACAGATGTTAGGCGACAAGAGCGTGCCTAAGAGCGAAGCCATGCTCGACAACCTCTCGTCCGTCATCGTAGGGGAAACACGCCGGCTACGCTATCAGGTGGAGAAGGTGCTGCAAATGTCGCTCTACGAAAGAGGCAACATCCGTTTCAACGAGAAAGAGATCGACGCCAACGTTGTCATAGACGATGTCGTGAAGACTTTCCAGCTGAAAGTGAAACAGAGTGGGGGCGCACTCACGGCAGCCCTCGATGCCGAGGATGGTGCCATCTATGTCGACGAGATGCATTTCACGAACGTCATCTTCAACCTCATGGACAATGCCGTCAAATACAGGAGGGACAATGTGCCGCTGGAGCTGAAAGTGTCCACCCGCAACCATGCCGATCGCCTGGTAATAGAAGTGCAGGACAACGGCATTGGCATACGCCATGAGGACCTCAAGCATGTCTTCGAACGTTTCTATCGCGTACATACAGGCAACAAACACGATGTTAAAGGATTCGGCCTCGGCCTGGCCTATGTCAAAAGCATCGTAGACCTCATGCACGGAACCATCAAGGTTGAGAGCGAACTCGGCAAGGGCACGCGATTCGTCATCACGTTGCCGCTCATCGACTGAGCAAGGCATAGTCCCTTCCACCTCGCTCCGCTACTAATAAAGAATGAATATTATTTTGTCAAATCATTTAATCGGAAAATCAAATCATGTCACAAGAAGAATCCAAACTCAAAATTTTATTGTGCGAGGACGACGAGAGCCTCGGCATGTTGCTGCGTGAATACCTGCAGGCTAAAGGCTACGAAGCAGACCTTTGCCCCGACGGTGAAGCGGGCTATAAGGCTTTCTTGAAAATGGAGTACGACATGTGCGTGCTCGATGTCATGATGCCGAAAATGGACGGTTTTGCCCTCGCTCAGGAGATAAGGCAAATCAATCAGGAGATTCCCATCATCTTCCTCACGGCCAAGAACCTGAAAGAAGACATCTTCGAAGGCTTCAAAATCGGTGCCGACGACTATATCACCAAGCCCTTCTCCATGGAGGAACTGGTCTATAGAATGGAGGCCATCCTGCGCCGTGTGCATGGCAAGCAACAGAAGAATGTAGCTGTCTATCACATCGGACGCTTCGTCTTCGACACCAAACGTCAGATACTTTCGATAGGGGACAAGCAGACCAAGCTCACAACGAAGGAAAGCGAACTCTTAATCCTCCTGTGTGCTCACGCCAACGACGTGCTTCAGCGTGAACTCGCCCTCAAGACAATATGGATCGACGACAACTACTTCAATGCCCGTTCCATGGACGTTTACATCACAAAGCTACGTAAACATCTCAAGGACGACCCGGAAATCGAAATCAACAATGTGCACGGAAAAGGCTACAGGCTTATCGCACACATGGAAGAAGAATAAAAAAAGAACGGGGGCCGCGCATCGCGCGGCCCCCGTTCTTGGGAATACTATTCGTAGTTTGGCTTCTTGTAATTCACATAAATATGAATGCAGATGCCGGCAATGATAAGAACAACGGCCAACAACTGCACCAGATTGTAGTCTACCCAGTCGAGGAAGTAGCTAAGAAGAAGAACCACAGCGCCTACGATAGCAGTGATAATACCAGAATAAAGTTTCATAGTGATAAGTATATTTATTGTTAAATTCTCTCTTGCGGGCGCATATTGCGCTTAGACAGCACAAAATAAGGCAAAAAAGCTGAAACCTCGAAATTTTATAGCAAAAAAGTTTATGCCGCCACTCATTTTTATCTATGGGCCTGTCTGCTAACAAAATATTTTTCAGAAAAATGGACTTAAACGCTTGTTATATTGAAAAAAAGCAGTACCTTTGCCGAGCATTTTTGCAAAAACAATCATTATTAACCCATTAACGTATTATGAATCAGTACGAAACCGTTTTCATCTTAACTCCCGTTTTGTCTGACGAGCAGACAAAGGAAGCGGTCGAAAAGTTCAAGACCATTCTCACCGAAGGAGGTGCAGAGCTCTTGAATGAAGAGTTGTGGGGGCTGAAGAAGCTCGCTTACCCCATTGAGAAAAAGTCTACAGGCTTCTACGTGATGATCGAGTTCAAGGCCGAGCCTACTCTCATCAGCAAGCTTGAAGTAAACTATCGTCGCGACGAGCGCGTGCTCCGCTATCTGACTGTCAAGAACGACAAGTTCGCAGCCGAATATGCCGAGAAGAGAAGAAACAAATTAGCTAAAAAGGAGGACTAAGCAATGGCACAGACAGAAATTCGTTATTTGACACCGCCCACAGTTGACGTCAAAAAGAAAAAGTATTGCCGTTTCAAGAAGCTCGGCATCAAGTATATCGACTACAAGGATCCTGAGTTCCTCAAGA
>DGSC01000014.1:67950-120095 GCA_002391275.1 Prevotellaceae bacterium UBA4372
GTAAGATCCTTCCCCGCCGTATCACAGGTACATCACTCAAGTTCCAACGTCGCGTAGCTCAGGCTGTGAAGCGTGCACGCCATCTGGCATTGTTACCCTTCGTAACTGATATGATGAAATAATTAAAAAGAGGAATAAGCACTATGGAAATAATTCTGAAAGAAGATGTTATCGGCTTGGGTTACAAGCACGACATCGTAAATGTGAAGTCCGGCTATGGCCGCAACTATCTTATTCCCCAAGGCAAGGGCGTAATCGCTTCTGACAGCGCTAAGAAGATGCTGGCAGAAGAGCTCAAGCAGAAAGCTAAGAAGCTCGAGAAGATCAAGGCTGACGCCCAGGAGGCTGCTGCTAAGTTCGAGGGTGTTGCACTCACCATCGCAGCTAAGGTCAGCAACAATGGCACCATCTATGGTAGCGTAAACAGCCTCATGGTAGCTAATGAGCTCGCTAAGCTCGGCTTCGATGTCGATCGCAAGCTTATCACTATCAAGGATGTCAAGACCATCGGTGAGCACTCTGCTCTCATCCGTCTGCACAAGGAGGTTAGCGTAACTATCCCCGTAACCGTTGTTCCTGACGCTCCCATCGAGGAGGCTCCCAAGGCTGAGGAAGCTGCTGAAGAGCAGGCTCCCGTTGATGCTGAGGTCGCAGAGGAACTCGCTGACGAGCAGGAAGTACTCGAGTCTCTCGATGCTCCCGCTGAGGCTTAATCCGAATCCGGATAAATAGTCAGATACAAAAAAAGCTCAAGGCTGTGAGGCCTTGAGCTTTTTTGTTTTGTCTTTAGATATGTTTTATTGCTGTTTGAGTTTATCGGCGATTGAATCGCTCTGAGGTCGGGAGTGTTGGCCGGCCTGAAGGGTAAATCTGCCAAAAGAACTGAGCAACAAGAAGCGGGGGTAAGGTGTTTACTGCGTTTCGAATGCCTTCTGCGTCATTGTAGAAACGACGAATGTTTGCTTTGTGCAACGCAGGCACAAGGGACAAAAAAAGAGCCACACGATTTGTGTGGCTCAGTTTGTTTCCTGTTGATGTTCGCAGGAAGCATTAAGAGTACTGATTATTCAGCAACAACTTCAGCAGCTTCTTCAGCTACCTCTGTAGCAGCCTCTGCAGCCTCTGTAGCAACAGTGTCTACAACTGCAGCAGCGCTGTCGACAACCTCTTCAACAACTGCAACAACAGTGTCAGAGTCAACAGTCTCAACGTTAGCAGCAGTCTGACCGCCGCAAGAAGCGAAAGAGATAGCCATAGCAGCTACGAACATAAATGCAACCTTTTTCATTTTCTTTTTTGCTTTTTAAATTCTGTAAAACAATCTTGTGCTTATTAAAACGCCGCAAAGGTAAGTACTTTTTAGATACGTTGTACTTTTTTTATGAACTTTTTTTTAATTTTTTTCAATCTTTTTTCTTTTGATTTCTTTAATACTTTGTAAATCAATAAGATGACAAAATGTTAAATTTTAATACACTCTCGTCCTTATGGAGTAAAAATACTACCTTTGCAGCCACATATAGAAAATGCAATGAACGGAGATTTTTCGCTAAATGGCAAAAAAGCTGTATTCTTCACCCTGGGCTGCAAACTGAATTTTGCGGAGACTGCCACCATTGAGGCGCAGCTGTCAGCGGTTGGCATACGGCGGGCTACACCCGGTGAGGTGGCCGACGTGTGTGTCGTGAATACGTGCAGCGTTACAGAGGTCGCTGATCATAAATGCCGACAGGCAATACATAAACTGGTGCGCCAACATCCAGGCGCTATGGTGGTCGTGCTTGGTTGCTATGCTCAGCTGAAGCCTATAGAGGTAGCTTCTATTGAGGGCGTGGGCTTGGTGCTGGGGCAAGAAGAGAAAGGAAAGGTGGTTTCTCATATTGAGGACTATTTTTCCAGCTCTTCTCATAAAGCTTACACCGCTGAGAATACAGACGTCGTCGCAAAGCAAGCTCGGTCGGCAGAGAGTATGGATGCGGGTGAACCTGCCTCCACCCATTCACTGCCGTTTGTGCCTTCCTGTGCATGCGGCAACCGTACGCGGTACTTCTTGAAAGTACAGGATGGGTGTAATTATTTCTGTACGTATTGTACGATACCCTTTGCACGCGGTCGCAGTCGTAATGGCAGCATCGCATCACTCGTGGAGCAGGCAAACCAAGTAGCTAAATCGGGCGGGCGTGAGATAGTCATCACAGGCGTGAACATTGGTGATTTCGGCAGGACGACTGGCGAGTCGTTCATTGATCTGTTGCGGGCATTGGATAAGGTCGAGGGAATTGAGCGCTATCGAATTTCCAGCATCGAACCGAATCTTCTGACCGATGAAGTTCTTGAGTTCTGCGCACAGAGTCGTTCTTTCATGCCTCATTTTCATATTCCTTTGCAGTCGGGGTCCGACGAAGTGCTCCGCCTGATGCACCGGCGCTACGACACGCGGCTATTCTATAATAAAGTATCGCGCGTGCGCGAGCTGATGCCTGATGCGTTCATAGGTGTAGATGTCATAGTAGGTACACGTGGCGAAACAGCCGAATTGTTCGACGAGGCCGAGCATTTTATTGAAACTTTGCCCGTTTCGCAGTTGCATGTGTTCAGCTATAGTGAGCGTCCCGGTACGGCTGCTTTGCGCATTCCTCATACGGTTTCACCGCAAGAAAAGCATGAACGCAGTCAACGTTTGCTGGCGATAAGTCAGCGGAAGCTGACAGCTTTCTACGAGACGTATATTGGTTCAGTGCGTCCCGTACTGCTCGAACATGCACGTACGAAGGGACTCTATAATGGTTTTACAGACAATTATATTAAAGTGGAATACCGTGGGGACGGAAGCGATAATGCTATCCTTCCCTTGCATCTTAAAGGTTGGAATGCCGACCACACCTCACTCATAGCCGAATGAATATAGCTATCGTTATACTCAACTGGAACGGAGCTCAGATGCTCCGCCGTTTCCTCCCGTCGGTCCTCGCTGCAACGCCAAAGGAGTTGGCAAGCGTCATCGTGGCTGACAATGGTTCTACCGATGATTCACTGGCCGTTTTAGAATCTGAATTTCACGATGTGGAGATTATTCGTCTCGACCGCAACTATGGTTTTGCTGAAGGCTACAATCAAGCGCTCAGCCGTGTGGGATCAAGCTACGATTATTACTTGCTTCTGAACTCAGATGTCGAGACCCCGGAAGGCTGGTTGCAGCCATTGGCTGATTATATGGAAAACCACCCTGATACGGCTGCTTGTCAACCTAAGCTTCGAGCTGAACACACACGGTCTCATTTCGAATATGCCGGAGCTGCGGGTGGATACATTGATAGTCTGGGCTATCCGTTCTGTCGGGGGCGTCTCTTTGAGACCGTGGAAGAGGATGTCGGACAATACGACGACGTGGCAGATGTGTTCTGGGCTACAGGGGCGGCACTGATGATTCGGGCCGAAGTCTTTTGGCAGGTTGGTGGGCTGGACGGCCGTTTCTTTGCTCATCAGGAGGAAATCGATCTCTGTTGGCGCCTGAGAGCACGAGGCTTCAGGATTGTGTGCGTACCTCAGAGCGTGGTCTATCATGTCGGCGGAGGCACTTTGCCAAAGGAAAATCCACGAAAGACATTTCTTAACTTCCGCAACAACCTCCTTTTGCTTTACAAAAACCTTCCGGAACATCGTCTCCGTCGCGTTTTGTTCATTCGTTTCTTCCTTGATGCTCTTGCGTCTTTCGTTTTCCTGATGAAGGGTGAAGTACGCAGTTTCAAGGCCGTATGGCAGGGCCGCCGTGCTTTTCGGAGCATGAAAAACGGCTTCAAGCAGGATCGTATCAACAACCTGAGAGCGACAGTTTGTGAAAATATCCCCGAACAAATGGCCGAAAGTTTGCTGGTAGCGTATCATTTGAAGCGAAAAAAACGTTTCTGTCAACTTTCTTTCCAGTCATAAACTCCAGGCGGTGGTTGTATGGTTTGTCGGCCATATACGGATGAGGCTATTCTTTGCGTAAAGTCAGACTCTTAATGATAAGGCATTTCTTTTGAATGTATGTCTTGATAATTTCTATTTATTTGAGATTTATATCATGGCTTTTGTTTGAAAATGCTTATCTTTGCACCCGAATTTATTTAAATACACATTAATTATAATATATAGATGGCACAGAAACCAAGTATACCCAAAGGAACGCGCGACTTCGGCCCCTCAGAAATGGCACGACGCAATTATATCTTTGACACCATTCGTGGTGTTTATTCGCTCTACGGTTTCCGTCAGATTGAGACTCCTGCAATGGAAAATCTTTCTACGCTAATGGGCAAGTATGGCGAAGAAGGCGACAAATTGCTTTTTAAGATATTGAATTCAGGAGACTTCCTTCGCGGAATAGATGCCAGTGAATTGTCAGGCGAGGGATCGCCGAAATTGGCTGCTCAACTCTGTGAAAAAGGCTTGCGTTACGACCTCACCGTTCCCTTTGCCCGCTATGTTGTGCAGCATCGTGAAGAGCTTACGCTGCCTTTCCGCCGCTTCCAAATTCAACCTGTCTGGCGAGCAGACCGCCCACAGAAGGGACGCTATCGTGAGTTCTATCAGTGCGATGCCGATGTTGTCGGTTCAGATTCTCTGATGAACGAGGTCGAACTGATGCAGATTGTTGATGAGGTGTTCCACCGCTTCGGCATTCGAGTATGCATTAAGATAAACAATCGCAAGATTCTCTCAGGCATCGCAGAAATGATTGGCGAGGCGGACAAAATTGTTGATATTACCGTTGCAATAGATAAACTTGATAAGATAGGTCTTGATGCTGTAAATGCCGAGCTCGCAGAGGATGGAATCCCAGAGGAAGCTATTGAGAAGCTGCAACCGATTATCAAACTCAGCGGCACCAATGAGGAGAAAATTCAGACCATGCGCCAAGTGCTGAAAGATAGCGCAACGGGAATGAAAGGCATAGATGAAGTGGAATATGTGCTGAATACCCTGAAAACATGCGCCTTAACGAACGTCATAGAGCTTGATCTCACTTTGGCACGCGGACTCAACTACTATACAGGCTGTATCTTTGAGGTCAAGGCTTTGGATGTAGAGATTGGCAGCATCACTGGAGGAGGCCGCTATGATAACCTGACGGGTATATTCGGTATGCCTGGTCTTTCAGGAGTAGGTATATCATTCGGGGCAGACCGCATCTACGATGTACTCAATCAATTGGAGCTTTATCCTCAGGAGATTACTACGGCAACGCAACTCATGTTTGTCAACTTCGGAGAGGCTGAGGCTGCATACGCCTTGCCAACTCTCGCTGCGGCACGACGCGCAGGCATTAGAGCCGAAATATATCCAGACGCAGCTAAAATGAAGAAACAAATGCAATATGCTAACGCTCGGGCTATTCCTTTTGTGGCGCTCGCTGGAGAAACCGAGATGGCTGCTGGTGTTTTCACACTAAAGAATATGGTTTCAGGCGAACAAAAGACGGTAAAAGAGCATGAATTGATAGCTTCGATTCAATAAAAAAGTAGTATGAGACCGAACAAAAAGAACAAAAAAAGACTCTTTGTTCAATAAAAGAGCCTTTATGTTCAAACAAATTGTTCTATTTTCTGATGGTTTTTCAGATGTTTATTGCGACCTTTGCAGCCGGAAACAACTACGAACATTGCGTTTCGTATTTAAATCTTGAAGGTAGATGAATAAACGAATGTCAATAATCATGGCAGTGGCGCTTGCGGGTGTCACTGCTGTTTCGGGTCAGGAACTGACTCTGGATAGTTGTCGTGCCTTAGCCTTGCGTAATAACAAAGAGCTTAAGATGAGCGCTTTGAAACAAGATGCGGCCTATTGGCAGCATAAGAGTGTGAAGACAAACTATCTCCCCAAGATATCGGCTATAGGCACTTATCAACGGACGTCTAAAGAGCTGTCGCTGCTCAATAAAAGCCAAAAACAAGCCCTCTCAACGATGGGGTCGCGCCTGGGTGCTGCTATAGGCGAAGGTGTTCAGCAAGGTGCCGCATCATTTCAGCAGCAATTAGCCGGGCTGCCGAGTTCACCAGAGTTTCAGGCTCTGATGCAGAATCCTCAGGTTCAGGCGTTGTTGGCTCAGAATCCACAGCTTGCTGGGTTGCTGGCTAATCCTGCTGCTCTTCAGCAAATGGCTGCGCCATATATGCAGCAGGCTTCAACAGCCTTTAACAGTATGCTCAGCAGTATGGCCTCGATGGTCGATGGAGCAGGGCAGAGCATTGTTGATGCCTTTCGTACTGATACAAGGAATATGACTGGTGCAGCAGTGATGCTTACTCAACCGCTTTATATGGGTGGTAAAATCAGGGCATACGACCGAATAACTCGCTTGGCACAGGAAGCAGCAGGCGAGCAGCATACCATGGAGGAACAGGATTTGCTCGTGAGTGTTGATGAGGCTTATTGGAGAATTGTAGCACTTAAGAGTAAGAAAAATCTTGCAGAGAGTTTTCTGAAAACTGTCAAACAGTTGGATGCCGACGTTGATAAGCTGGTAAACGAAGGAATGGCAACTAAGGCTGATGGCCTTTCCGTGAAGGTGAAAGTGAATGAGGCTGAGGTTGCTATGATACAAGTAGACAATGGCTTGGCTCTATCCCGTATGGCACTTGCACAATTGTGTGGGCTGCCTATGACCGAGGACTTTACCTTAGAAGATGAAAATGACGGCATTTCGGCCGATGGCGCTTTACAGATGTCTCAGTCACTTGAACCTAATGCTGATTATGGTTTTGCCATTGAAACGGCATTGGCTCATCGTCATGAACTGAAAGCCCTTGATATCGCTGCCCAAGTTAAAAAAGAGGAGGTGAAAGTCGCCCGATCGGAATATATGCCCAACCTTGCTCTCACAGCAGGTTATCTGGTTTCAAACCCTAATGTGTTCAATGGCTTTGAAAAGAAATTCAATGGCATGTGGAGCGCAGGCCTTGTGCTTAAAGTGCCTATCGTAACGTGGGGCGATCGTATCTATAAAGTTCGTCAGGCTAAAGCAGAAGCGGCCATGGCTCAGACGCGGGTGGATGAAGTTCGTGAGAAGATAAGTCTTCAGGTCAGTCAGAGCCAGCAAAAGATGCAAGAAGCACAACGTCGTCTCTCTACAGCATTGCGTTCACAAGAACAAGCCGACGAGAATTTGCGTATGGCCCAGCTGGGATTACGTGAGGGCGTGATACCCGTAAGTAATGTTTTACAAGCCCAAACAGCATGGCTCGCAGCCCATTCTACACTTGTTGAGTCGGCTATTGATGTGAGGTTGGCTGACTTATACCTCATGCGCGCCTTAGGCACACTGAGCAGATAGTTCCCCTTATACTCAAAGAATGATAAGGGTTGTGGTGAGAATGTAAAACAAGAATTTGACAACATGTTTGTGAATAAAAATAAATATTATGGCTAAGAGAAGTAAATTGAATAATCTCCTTATAATAGCTATCGTGCTTGTAGGAGTGATGGCATTGGTAATTCTCGTTGGAATATTTCTGCCGAAGCCTAAAGAGGTCTTGCAGGGACAAGCCGAGACTTCAGACTATCGAGTGTCGAGCAAAGTGCCAAGTCGCGTGAAGGAATTGCGTGTGCATTCAGGTGATAAGGTAAAGGTTGGCGACACGCTCGTAATCATGGACTCTCCCGAAGTGGAAGCTAAAATGATGCAGGCTGAGGCTGCCGAGGCAGCGGCTAAGGCCATTGAACAAAAGGCTCAGAATGGTGCCCGCCGTCAGGAAATACAAGGAGCTTACGAACTTTGGCAAAAAGCAAAAGCTGGCTTGGATGTGGCTGAAAAGACGTTTACACGTGTCGCCCGCCTTTACGACGAAGGTGTCATACCAGCGCAAAAGCGTGATGAGGCTGAGGCTCAGTTGCGAGCTATGCAGGCTACGGAAAAAGCTGCAAAAAGCCAATACGAGATGGCTCGCGAAGGAGCTCGTAGAGAGGATAAGGCCGCTGCAGCAGCTCAAGTTGCACGGGCACAGGGCGCTGTCACAGAAGTCGAGGGTTATCGTCGCGAAACGGTTTTATTGGCTACGGCTGATGGAGTTGTCACAGAAATCTTTCCCGAAGTCGGTGAATTGGTTGGCCAAGGTGCACCCATAATGAATATCGCGAAGACTGATGATGTTCGTTTCGTATTCAATGTGCGCGAGGATTTCCTCCCTGAACTCAAAGTGGGTATAGAGAAAGAGGTTTATGTGCCGGCTTTAGACCGTCAATTAAAAGTGCGTATTACCAGCATGAATGTGATGGGTAGTTATGCCACATGGAAAGCTACGAAAGCCCTCGATAGCTATGATCTTAAGACTTTCGAGGTTACGGCTCGTCCTGTCAACCAAGCTGATGTCAAGGATGTTCTGGCTGGCATGACGGTCATTATAAAATAACCCTCGTTTCTTTAAGTGTGAAAGTATAGAGATGCTGGACACAATAACCAATATATGGCATATCTGCAGGCGTGAGTTAAGGATGTTTTCCCAACGGCCTATTTTCCTCGTCATCATGATTGTGGCTCCATTAGGCTTTCTATGGATGTTTACGAGCCTGATGCAGTCGGGGTTGCCAACTAAGCTACCTGCAGCTCTTGTCGACGAGGATAATACACATGTCACCCGTCAACTCACTCGTATTTTAGGCACAATGGAGGAAACTCACTTCGTGCTGGAAACTAACAGCTTCACCGAAGCGCGCAAAGCTATGCAACGAGGTGAGGTTTATGCTATCTTTCGCATTCCGAAGGGAACGACTGAAGCCGCATTGACGCAAAGACAACCTGTCATTTCGTTTTATACCAACGATTCCTATTACGTTGCGGCTTCACTCTTGATGAAAGACATGCGTAAGATGAGTGAGATGGCTGGATTGGCCATGACGCGTGAGACCATGAGGGCACGAGGGTTTAGAGACGACCAAATCATGGGAACCATTCAGCCTATTGTGGTAGAGAGTCATCCTTTGGGAAACCCTCATCTTAATTATTCTGTCGTACTCTCCAACCTTATAGTGCCAGGTCTCCTGATGCTTGTTATTATGCTGACAACGAGCTATGCTATAGGCATGGAATGGAAACGGGGAAGGCAGAAGAAATTGTATAATATGGCAGGAGGGAAAACATGGGTGGCCGTTGTCGGAAAGTTGCTTCCTCAGACCATGCTTTATACGCTTATTTTCTGGCTTATCGACTTGGTGTTTTATAGTTATCTGCAGTTCCCTTGTCAATGTGGAATTCCTCGAATGATGTTGTGGGGCCTGCTGGCTGTGTTGGCGTCTCAGGGCTTTGGCCTGCTTATGTTTGAGGCTTTCCCCGGTCAGATGCGTATGGCGATGTCTGCCTGCTCTTTGTTAGGAGTCATGCAATTCTCTCTTGCAGGCTTTTCCTTCCCGGTGTCGGCTATGGATAAGCCATTTCAATGGCTCAGTAATATCTTTCCCCTTCACCATTATTTCCTCATCTATGTCAATCAGGCACTGAATGGCTACGCCATAAGTTACGTATGGTCGAGTGTTGCTGCTTTGGTTTTGATATTCTTGTTGCCGCAGGTTTTCTTTTACAGACTTACAGATGCATTCCTTAATAAAGAGTATGAACCATGATCAGACCAAAGTTTCCTATACTGCATGTGTGGCTTGATGAGCTATCGGACATAGTTAAAGACGAGGGCATACTCATCTTTATCATTCTTTTGCCTTTAGCTTATCCCTTGCTATATGCAATGATATACAATACCGAGACACAGCGAGAGTTGCCAATCTGTGTAGTCGACGATAACATGAGTGCCCGCAGTCGGGACTTTATTCGTCGTGTAGATGCTACTCCGGAGGTAAAGGTTGCAGCTCATTGCGTTAGCATGGCAGACGCCCAAGAACTTATGCGTATGCGTAAGGTTTATGGCATCTTGCGCATTCCATCTGAGTTCGACACGGAGCTTTGGCGTGGTAATCAGACTGTGGTAGGCTTATACAGCGATTTAACATCAATGCTCTATTATAAGGTAGAGTATTTAGCAGTGATTAATGTGGCTCAAGAGTTGAACCGCAACATTAAGGTTCGTGAACACCAGAATACGACAACTTCTCGTGAGGAATCATTGGCTCGTTGGCCCATTCGTTTTGACGAGGTGAAGATGTATAATTCTGCAGGTGGTTTTGCAGCCTTTCTTATTCCTCCTGTTCTCATGCTTATTCTGCAACAAGCACTTTGCCTTGGTGTCGGAATGTCTATGGGACGCAGCCGTGAGCGCTTCCATGGTTTGGTCATTCCCCCTACGAAGCACTACAAGAATACCTTAGCCATTGTACTTGGTAAGGGCTTGGTCCATTTCCTTCTTTTCTTGTTGATGGCTTTTTATATGTCAACTTGTGTGACCCGTTGGTTTGGTCTTCCACAACTGGCTCACTTTGTAGATTTGCTCGGATTCTTTATCCCATATCTTCTGGCATGTACTTACATGGCCATTTTCTATTCCAGTTTTATTTATCGCCGCGAAGATTGTATATTGCTGTTTGTCTTTATGTCTATCCCGCTTCTTTTCTTGTCAGGCGTCAGTTGGCCGGGTGCATCCATACCTCCTTTGTGGAAGGTCGTCGGTAGTGTTTTCCCGTCCACTTGGGGCTTAAATGCTTATGTCCGTATCTCGGGCATGGGTGCCTCTTTAGGCGACTGTCGGGAAGAGATTATGGCACTATGGATTTTAGCTGCAATCTACTTTTTGCTTTCGTGTCTAATGTATATGTTTGAAATCCGCAAGGCTGTCGGCCGTTCACTTTTGAATTAGCGGATATGTTAAAAACCACAAAAAGAACCTTACGACAATGAAGATTCTGTTATTAGGAAGTGGCGGACGTGAGCACGCCCTGGCATGGAAAATCCTGCAATCCCCCAAAGTAGATAAATTGTTTGTAGCGCCAGGAAATGCCGGAACCGCAGTTGGCGGTTGCGTGAACGTGGCGTTGAAGGCAGATGATTTTGAAGGTATTAAACGTCTTGTCCTTGCCGAAGGCATAGATATGCTTGTCGTTGGCCCCGAGGATCCGTTGGTGAAAGGGATCTACGACTACTTCAGGGACGATACAGAGCTTTCCCATATCCCTGTAATAGGTCCCTCTCGTGCAGGTGCAGAGCTTGAGGGTTCCAAGGATTTTGCCAAGCGATTCATGCATCGTCATGGCATACCTACAGCTGCATATCGTACGTTTGACGGCACTCAACTGGACGAAGCCATGTCGTTCCTTGAGACACTTGCCCCTCCTTATGTGCTCAAAGCTGATGGCTTATGTGCTGGCAAGGGTGTGCTCATTGTGCCAACTTTAGAGGAGGCAAAGCAAGAATTGAGAGACATGCTCGGTGGCATGTTCGGTCAAGCTTCGGCGAGAGTTGTCGTAGAAGAGTTCCTTTCAGGTGTTGAGTGCTCTGTGTTTGTACTTACTGATGGCAAGGACTACAAGATTCTGCCAGAGGCCAAGGACTACAAACGTATCGGTGAGGGTGATACAGGCTTGAACACTGGTGGCATGGGTTCTGTTTCTCCTGTTCCTTTTGCTGATGAAGAATGGATGCGAAAGGTGGAAGAACGTATTATTCGCCCTACTGTTGAGGGCCTTGCTTCAGAGAATATTGACTATAAAGGTTTCATCTTTTTTGGTCTCATCAACTGTTCTGGCGAACCCAAGGTAATAGAATACAATTGCAGAATGGGCGATCCTGAGACAGAAACTGTGATGCTCCGTCTAAAAAGCGATATTGTAGATTTATTTGAAGGTGTTGCCGAGGGCAATCTTGGCCAGCGAAAGATACAGATAGACGAACGTCATGCCGTCTGTGTGATGTTGGTTAGTGGCGGTTATCCCGGAACTTATGCCAAGGGCCTGCCAATTGATATGTCGGGCGTTCAGGCCGGTGCTAACACCATAGTCTTCCATGCTGGTACGGCCTTCAATGCAGACGGCGTTGTCGTTACGGCTGGCGGACGTGTGATGGGCATATCTTCTTATGGTTCCACACAGAACGAAGCCATGAATCGCAGTTTCGCTGTTGCTGAACAGGTCGCTTTCGAAGGGAAATATTTTAGGCATGATATAGGTGCAGACTTGTGAAAACGTATTGGTATAATAACGTAGCTCGAAGCTCAGTGACACTCCTTGTGGCAGCTGTGCTTACCACTCTGCTATGGTGGCTGCCGCAAGGAGGCTATTCCATGCTTTACCTTGGTGGGTGGCTACTTTGTGCTTTGGGGATGTCGTTTATTGTTGAGATGTCTGCTCAGAACGCCTTCCTGCGCGTTCGTTCCCGCATGGTGTCGAGCCTTTTCTTGCTCATGATGGCCGGTTGTGGGTTTTTGCATGAGATGTATGCGGGTTCACTTTTGCAGTTGTCTCTTCTCTTTTCTTTCTTTGCCCTTCTTCGCACTTGCGAGAAAAGCAGGCCCGAACTCGATAGCTTCCATGCTTACCTGGTGCTCTCTCTTGGCAGTCTGGTATGGCCGCCCATGTTGTTGCTGGCCATACCTCAGCTGTTCAATCAAGCCGTCTTCCTCCGTTCTTTGACGTTGCGTAGCTTTGGCGCCTGCATTGTTGGCCTTCTGTCTCCTTATGTCTTTTGGAGTTCCGCGTCCTTCCTCATGGGAGACATCAGCATGTTTGTTGCCCATGTTCAAGAGACTGTGCTTCCAGTTCTTCAGCTTGTGGAGGAAGGTCGTCATCAGTTTTCACTTGCTTCCACATACGACTGGAATACTTGGAGCAACATCCAAGCCGGCAGTCTCACTTCATTCGCTTCACGGCTAATCTCATTTCATTGTGCTGAGCTTGCCGCCCTCATCTTAGTTCTGTTGATGGGGGCGACAGGCTCATTTTTTTATATCCATACCAGTTACGACGACAAGATTCGCGTTCGCATGTGTCATTACACTTTTATCCACATGCAGGCCTTCCTGTTCCTATGGCTGCTTGTCCAACCCTGGCTTTTCCCCTATCTCTTTCCCCTTTTGCTTTTCGCTGTAGTTCCATCATGTGCCTATTGGTTCACCTTTTCCCATTCGTGGTTTGCCCGTATGTGGGTGTGGGTGTTACTTCTGGGTTGGCTGTGTGTGGCAGTGCTGTCCTTGGTTCCTGGCGATTTGCTTTCAACCCTTACCGTTCGGATCTGACCACCACTTTACGTCCATTGTGGATGTATAAGCCATTAGCCTTCATCCGTTTTATTTGTTTGCCAGAGAGGTCGATTGTAGCGTTTCTCCCTTCGTTGCTTAGAGCTTGCTTTGATTCGGCATTATGCTCTTCGGTGAGAAGATTCTCTATGCCGTCTTGCTCCGCACGTTTCTGGTAAACTCGTACATAGTCGAAACGCGTCTCATAAGTATGTCCAGTGTCAGGCTTGCTTGCCCATGACCCATTACCTACGCTTTGATTCAAGATGAGATAGAAGGGGTGGTCAAACGGCCATTGACCTTGTGAGAGAGCATTGTCGTCTGTGCTGCGATTGTATACTGCGACGACCTTTCCATCTACGGAGAATAGCAGGCCGTCTTCGAGCCATTCGAGTCCGTAGATATGCCATTGGCTAACGTCTACCCACTCAGAGAAAGAGCTTTTTGGCTCGTTCTTATGGCCTAAGTCATAGGTCCAATGTGAGTGAATGGTGTGGTAAGCGGTCTGTTGTTTGTCAATGCTTTCAAAGATATCTATCTCGCCAGCATTAGGCCAAGTGGCACATGGCGGTTGAGGCATCATCCAAGCCGCAGGGAAGTTGCCCGTATGCGGATTAGTGCGCAGCCTTACTTCCACTTTTCCATAGGTGAAAGAGAAGAGTCCGCTCGTTTCCACGGCTCCAGTCAGCATGGGAACATTGTCCGTAGACGTATTGGAATTAGGTATGGCGCGGCAAACGAGAGCTCCATCCTGAATGTATGCCACCTCCGGAGATTTGCTTATCCACCTGTTCCAGGTCGCATTCCTCCGTGTGGATGCATGCCATTTTTTCGGGTCAGGAAGGCTGCCGTCAGGCTGGTCAAATTCATCCGAGAAGACCAACTCGTAGCCATCATCGGCAACGTCATCTGTCACTTTCAGCAAGACGTCAACTATCGCTCCTCCGTTTTTAATGATAGAGTTGGCTTCATCGACACGACCTCCCGGGTCGCAGCTGTTCCAATCAATCTTCCATCTCATCATATACACACCCGGTTCGAGGTCCTCGGGGATGGTGAATGCCGGAGGCTGCACGCCAGAGAGATTGTTAAGGTTTTGCCCTGCGCTGTTGAATAAACCATTGTCCAGTTCCATTCCGGAGAAGCAGACCAGTTCGTTTTCTGGTTCGAGCAATCCGCTTGGTCCCGGTTTCTGTACATCCATTTGTCCGTTTCCGTTGAGGTCTATGTAGATGTATGTCTGCATCCATTGGCCGGAAAACGCTACCGAAGGCTGTACTTTTGTTCCCGCTTTCACCGTGAACATTTTGTTTGTCATATCGTTGTACATCTTCGATGGGTCAGCGACGGCCATGGATGTGCCATCGAGAACGATGGCTGTCAGTGTGCGGTCGTTACGCGTTCGCGGTGTTGAGCGATCGAAGTTGACTGTATAGGACGCCGCTTGAGGCAGGTCTTGCGCATACGTTTCTGTGCATAGGCAGCACAGCGCGAACAAGAGTGATAGCATTTTCGGTTTCATAGGTTTGCTGTGTTAGGATAGTGGGTACAGTGCTTCTTAGAGTTCAGCGAAGAATTTGTAAAGAGGAGCTATCATAGATGCTTGCACGAAGTCGCCACGCAGCAGCATGGCCTTCACTTCGTCCTTGCTGAATGTGTATATTTCAATGTCCTCCGTGGCATCAAGATGTTGCTTGGACGTCTGCTCTACGCCAATAGCCAGATAGCTATGCGTGATGTTGTTCATGGCGCTGGCATTACATGAGAACTGCATCTGTTCGCTCCATTCGCCACCCGTGAAGCCCGTCTCTTCCTCCAGTTCTCGTTTGGCAGCGTCCATGGGGTCCTCGCCCTCTTCCACACATCCGGCCACAATCTCGAAGCAGGTGCGTCCGAGTCCATGGCGGTATTGTCGTATGATTACCATCTCTCCTGTCTTTGTGACGGCAATCACGTTGATCCATGTGGGGTACTCCAGCACGTAGTATTCCTCGTTGATGCGTCCGTCGGGCAACTGGCAAGTGTCGCGGCGTGCAGTGAGCCATGGGCGGCGGAAGAGGTATTCGCTCTTGAGCGTTTTCCAGTCGAGGTTCTTCATTGAGGCAAATATTCTTTAAGTTCCACGCTGTTTCTTACGATTTCCCGGAGCTCTTGCAGCGAGGCTACAGCTCCTTGTGCCCTGGCTTGCACGAGTGCGTTGCCCAGAGCCGTTCCCTCCTGTGGCCCGGCTATTACGGGCATCTGCAGAGCGTTGGCCGCGAATTGCATAAGATACTGGTTTCTGGATCCGCCCCCGATTACATTAAGCTGCCGTATGTCAGCGCCGGTGAGGCGTTTGAGAATGTCGATTATCTCGCGGTAGCGTGCTGCCAGCGAACGGAAGATAACCCTGACGTAGTCGGCCGGTGTGGCAGGCAGGGCTTGATGGGTTTCGGTAAGGTACTCGCTGATGGCGGCTGTCATCGAGGTTGGATGAGCGAAACGCGGGTCGTCGGGGTTGATAAGGCTCTGGCAAGAAGATGTCAGGCAGAGTGCATTCAATTCGTTGACGTCGCGTGGCACAAGGCCATCCACTGCATTCCATTCTTTTCGGCACTGCTCAAAAATCCACAACCCTGTGATGTTTTTCAGGAAACGTGTCGTGTGGTCGAGGCCTCCCTCGTTAGTGAAGTTCTCAGCCAGGCTGTCGTCAGAGATAATCGGTTTAGGACTTTCGATGCCAAGCAGGCTCCAAGTGCCACAGCTCAGATAGGCAAAATGTTCGTTCGAGGCTGGCACGGCAGCTACAGCTGAGGCTGTGTCGTGCGATGCCACGGCTACGACCGGCACCGCTCCCATGCCAGTGGCCTGCTGCACCTGAAGGCTTAATTTGCCGATAACTTCACCAGGTTGAACCATGCGTCCGAACTGTTGGCGTTGCAATCCCAGTGAGGCAAGCAATTTGTCGTCGAGTTCTCCGGTTGAGGGGTTAAGCAGCTGTGATGTAGAGGCTACGGTGTATTCGCACACAGCTTCGCCGGTGAGCATGTATATCAAGGCGTCGGGGATAAACAGGATTTTTGCGGCCTGACTCATGGCTGAGCATTGAGCCTTCTGCAGCGTGAACAGCTGGAAGATGGAGTTGAAGGGCATGAATTGTATGCCCGTGTGAGCGTACACCTCTTGTTTGGACAAGCATTTCTCAAAGTATTGCTCCATGGCTCCGTCCGTATGGTTGTCGCGGTAGCAATAGGGTTGCCCGAGCAGCTGGCCGTCAGCCCCGAAAAAGGCGAAGTCGCAGCCCCATGTGTCGATGCCAATGCTTTGCAGCTCAATGTGTTCGTCGTGTGCGAGCTTGAGCGCCTTGAGTATCTGGTCGTACAGGTAGACAATGTCCCAGAAAACATGGCCGAGGAGAGGCACTTGCGGGTTTTCGAATCGAGTGAACTCACGCATTCTGATCTGTTTCCCCTCAATGGCGGCGAGCACGGTGCGCCCGCTTGTGGCGCCGAGATCTACGGCAAGATAGTGTGTCATATAGTTGCTAAAGATTTATTCACGTGCCTTCTGTCGGCACGTTGGATTTAAGATTTCTGCCTGCAAATATACACAAATACCCCAATGTTTGTATTTCCATCTCGGTTTTTTATCGGGCTTTTGAATTTTTTCTTACCTTTGTCGCCAAAGGAACTCATTAATCTGTGCCTTCGTCCTCGGAGGCAAAAGCCAATACAGTGCACTATGGAAACAAAAAACAACGAAACGAAGGAGCCTCGGACTTATCGGTGCAACGACTGCGGTGGCGTAATCTATCGTCATGAAGTGTTTTGCTCGAAGTGTGGCAAGCTCCTCGATCATTTCGATTTCGACGACTGACGGCACCTTATGAAAGTAGTAATCTTGGACGGTTATCCCGTCGTGCAGGACGACCTCAGCTGGGCGCCGCTGAATGCTTTGGCTGGCATCGATGTTTGTGCGTATGAGCGCACGCTCCCCGGAGACGTGGTAGCGCGTTGCACAGGGGCAGAGGCTGTGCTCACTAACAAAGTGTCCATCACAGCCGATGTCATGGCGTCGTTGCCTAAGCTCCGATATATAGGCGTCCTTGCCACTGGCTACAATGTCGTCGACTGTGAAGAGTCCCGCCGCCGGGGCATAGTCGTGACGAATATACCGGCCTACAGCACAGCGTCGGTGGCACAGCTGGTGTTTGCTCATCTGTTGAACATCACCAATGCCGTTGCCCACTATGCCGAGGCCAACAGCCAGTTGGCGACTGGCGATGGACTTGGTCGCGCAGCTAAATTATCGAGGTGGGTAGAATCGAAGGATTTCACGTGGACCGACACTAAGCTTACCGAACTCGCCGGCAAGACTTTCTGCGTCTATGGTCTTGGCAACATCGGCTCGGCTGTGGCTCTAATAGCCGTAGCCTTCGGGATGAGGGTGTTGGCCGTAACTACTCGCGTACCCGAAGCCCTTCCGTCGGGCGTGGAGAAAGCTTCGTGGGAACAGGCGCTGGCCGAGGCCGACGTGCTCTCGCTTCATTGTCCGCTTACGCCCTCTACGTGCCACATGATTAATGCAGAAACGCTTGCCCGCATGAAGCCTACCGCCATTCTTATCAATACGGGACGTGGGCCGTTGGTCGACGAAACGGCTGTAGCCGATGCCCTCGGACGCAGGTGCCTCGGGGCCTATGCTGCCGATGTGCTTGCCACAGAACCTCCGTCGGCCAACAATCCTTTGCTGTCAGCTCCGCACTGCTACCTTACGCCCCACATAGGATGGGCTACGCGCGAGGCACGTGTCCGGCTTATAGAAACTGCCGTTCTTAACCTCCAGGCGTTCCTTCAGGGGAAGCCCTGCAACGTGGTCAGCTAAGGAGGGCAAAAAAAACACTTGGCCGCATCGGCTGATGCGGCCAAGAGAAATGGTCGATGCGCCTAACCGAATCAGGTCACACGGTTAGGCGCATTTTTTTATGCTCTTTAGTTGTCACCCCATTTGATGAGTGCTGTAACGATAGATTCGCCCTCAGGTTTATCCTCTCTGCCTACGTTCTTGCGAATCTCCAGCTGCGTGGCAGCAGGTGTGCCGTCGGGCAGGAGGTCGGCCATCGGCTCGCCAATGAAAGTCAGCGTATCGCCTTGATAGGCTTCTGCCTTGTAAGCTATCTCCAAGCGGTGTATGCTGTGCTGCTCGAATTGTTGGCGAGGGAAGAGGTCGAGAATGTGCTCAATATATTTTATTGAATTGATGTGGCCGTTGATGTCCACGTCGCTATAGTAGGTGTTGAGAGTCCGTATCGGTTCAGCAGCCTTCGACAGGCGAACGCGCCCGTGCTTGGCAATGGGACATGGCTTTTCCTCTTCCGTCAGCACGTAATGCAAGATGTCGCCGTTCTTCAGTGCAAGGAGGTCGGAGGGCTGGCGCGTCTCGGTGTCTATCATTGCCCAGATGGAACGTGCATAGCCATAGACGCGACCGTTCGAGGCATTGCGAATGAGAAAGTTACGCTCTGTAAACAGCTTCATGACGCTTTCGACCCAAGTCTCTATCTCTACGTCTTCGTATTGAGCCGGCATCTCGTCAAGCTCGATACACAAGCGCGAGAGCACCCATGTGTAGTGGCGTTCGTTCAGCTGGTCGATGCCCCATCCACGGTTGTGGGAATGGTGGCCGGCAGCATTGAGAAGGTGATTGCCCAGCACGCCCATAAACAAATGGCCCGTGAAGTCGACATGAAACGGCTCTACGGTAAAGCTATAAGTCTCAATCTTTTCCATGTGCTTTGGCCGGAAGCCTTACTTGAGCAGTGCTTCTATCTGTTTTTCAATGTCGGACATGTCGTGCGTAGGTTCGAAGCGGGCAACGACTTTACCTTCGCGGTCGATAAGGAATTTGGTGAAGTTCCATTTGATGTCGGCTTTCTTGGCAAAATCAGGATCGGCCTTGGCCAGCATGTCGTTCAACAGGGGCGTGAGCTGATGACCTTCGTCGAAGCCTTCGAATCCCTTTTGTTCCTTGAGCCAGGTGTAAAGCGGCATCTCGTTGGCGCCATTGACGTCGGCTTTGGTAAACTGGGGAAACTTGGTGCCATAGTTGAGCTGGCAGAACTGTGCAATCTCCTCGTCGCTTCCGGGAGCTTGCTGACCAAACTGGTTGCAGGGGAAGTCCAGGATTTCGAGCCCACGCTCATGAAGCCGTTCGTACATTGCTTCGAGGGCTTCGTACTGAGGTGTGAAGCCGCAACGGCTGGCCGTGTTGACTACAAGCAGCACTTGGCCGCGGAACTTGCTGAGGCTGACCTCTTGTTGGTGTTTGTCGCGCACATTGAAATCGTAGATTGTTTTCATCTTAGTAGTTTCTTTTGTTGGTGTTTTGTTGTCTGTGAATAGCTTCGTCGTGGCGCGGCTGCATGACATCAGTGCCATGCCAGCTACGACGAAAGCCATTGACGTTAGGATTCTTTTCATGTGTGTTTTTGTTTGCGTGTGTGCATATATCGCAGGAAACATATAGCCAAGGCAGTCGCTACAACGAGGCCTGTGACCACGGAGATGCCCTCGGGCAGACGGAAACCTTCAGGGGCGGCGAGGATATAGCTCGTTACGACTACGGTCATGAACACCGCAGGCAGGAAGGCAATCCATGCGTTGCGCCCTTTGCGCAGCAACCACACGGCTGCTGTCCACAAGAAGCATGTGGCCAACGTCTGGTTTGTCCAGGCAAAGTAGCGCCACAGCACGTCGAAGTCTACAAACACTAAGGCTGCTGATATGGCAAAGAGCGGCAGGGCCAGTACGAGACGATTGACAATCTTGTGCTGGTTCAGGTGTAAGAAGTCTGCAATGATGAGGCGCGCCGAGCGGTAGGCCGTGTCGCCGCTGGTGATGGGAGCGGCTACGACGCCTAAAACGGCCAGGATGGCACCGATGCGGCCCATCCATGTCTTGCAGATCATGTCTACGATGAGCGACGGATTGGTGCTGCCGCCAGAACTCATCAGTGCAGCCAGGCTGTCGTATGCCGTAGGGGAACCTGCAGTAGAGGCTTCGGAAAGAGGTGCTGCAGCCGTACTTGCGAACTTGATGGCGGCTGCAGCCCAGATAAGCGCTACAATACCCTCGGTGATCATGGCGCCATAGAACACAAAACGCCCCCTACGCTCGTTTTCAAGGCAACGAGCCATAAGAGGCGATTGCGTGGCATGGAAACCACTGATGGCACCACAAGCTATTGTGATGCAGAGGAAAGGGAAGATGGGCAAACCTTTAGGGTGATGGCTCACGAAGGGGGCATCGGTGAGTTCGGGTAGCCAGCCCTCACGCGTAAGAATACCATAGCCTACGCCGACTGCCATGATGAGAAGGGCAGCGCCGAAGACAGGGTAGAGCCGGCCGATGAGTGTGTCGATAGGCAACAAAGTGGCCAGGATGCAATATACGAAAACCATGCAAATCCATATCCACCGCCAAGCGGTGAGGTCGAAACCCATGGAACCGTTGGTCATCGTAGCAAGCAGGCCGGCGGCTGTAGTCACGAACACAGTACCTACGAGTACGAGCAGAAGCAGCGACAAGGCTCGCATTGCCTGGCGAGCTGTCTGTCCGAGTTCGTTGCCGACCATTTCCGGTAGCGACGCACCATCCTGACGGAGGGAAATCATGCCACAAAGATAATCGTGGACGGCACCCATGAAAATGCAGCCGAAAACTATCCAGATGTAAGCCGCAGGGCCGAAGAGAATGCCCATGATAGCACCGAAAATAGGACCTGTACCTGCAATATTCAGGAATTGTATCAGGTAAACACGCCATGTAGCCATGGGGATGTAGTCTACACCGTCGGACAAGCGGTAGGACGGGGTCGTGCGTTCAGGCTCAATGCCAAACACTTTTTCCACAAATACTCCATAAAGGAGGTAGCCAAGAATAAGAGCTACGAGGCAAGTGATGAATGTGATCATTGAATTTTTGTTATTGTTGTTTGCTGAAAGTCATGAAAACGGTCCCCGGCTGCGCGTGGCATGCTCCGACTTCGAGCGCTTGACACGAGCCCTATTGCTGCAACCTCACGGTCTGGTTCAAGAGATAAGCATCAAGAATCGTCATGGCCGCCATCGCTTCAACGATGGGAACGGCTCTCGGCAGTACGCATGGATCGTGGCGTCCTTTCGGGTTGACCGTCGTCGGTGTGCCATGAATGTCGACCGTAGGCTGGGACTGAAGCAGTGTGGCAACTGGCTTAAAGGCCACGCGGAACGTGATGGGCTGGCCGTTGCTGATGCCTCCTTGAATGCCTCCGGAATGGTTGGTGAGCGTGTGGATGCCGTCGCTGTCGTTTACGAAGATATCGTTTTGTTGGCTTCCGCGTTGAGCCACGCCGTCGAAGCCCTCGCCATATTCAAAGCCCTTGGCGGCATTGATGGATAACATGGCTGCGCCGAGCTGGGCATGGAGCTTGCCGAAGACGGGCTCGCCCAAGCCTACGGGACAGCCTGTGACCACGCAGGTCACAACTCCGCCTATGGTGTCGCCATCGCTCTTGACACGCAAGATGAGCTCTTCCATCTGCTTGGCCACCTGAAGGTCCGGGCAGCGCACGGCATTGCTCTCTGTCAGGTCCAAGTCGAGTTTAGTCCAATCACGCGAACATGCTATTTCGCCTACTTGAGCAGTCCAAGCTCTGACCTCGATGCCCACTTGGCGCAACGCTTGCTTGGCTATGGCACCTGCCACCACGCGAGCAATGGTTTCTCGGGCTGAGGAACGGCCGCCGCCACGATGATCTCGGATGCCATATTTCGTGAAGTAGGTGTAGTCGGCATGAGAGGGACGGAACACATCGCGGAGCGAATCGTAGTCTGAAGAATGATGGTCGGCATTCCGTACGATAAAACCTATGGGCGTGCCAGTCGTCACCTTTAGCTTGCCGCTCTCTGACTCGGGAATGGATGCTTCCGCATCAAGTATGCCCGACAAGAGTTCCACGCAGTCGCTCTCGTGGCGGGCGGTTGTTAGACGGCTTTGACCGGGCTTCCGTCGGTCGAGCTCCGCCTGGATAAGGTCTAAGTCAAGTGTGATGCCGGCCGGACAGCCGTCGATGACACCGCCTATGGCCGCACCATGGCTCTCGCCGAAGGAAGTGAGACGGAAAATGTTGCCAAATGAATTCATAATTTACAATTCATGATTCATAATTTACAATTTATCATCATGCGCAACCTCCGCAGCCTTCGCCGCTGCAACATCCGTCGTTGCAGTTGCCGCAACCGCCGCCGCAGCCACATTCTCCACTGAGAATCTTGGCCGTTTGCTCTATCTCTTGGAGCGTAGCCTCACGGTTCTCATGCAAGGTTCCGGTGAATTGCAACGCCTTGCCTGCAAGAGGGTTGTTAAGGTCTACCGTTACTTCTGTGTCTGTCACCTTCACGATAGTGCCATAGAAGTGGTTGCCTTCGCCATCCATGAGAGGCACTTCGGCGCCAGGGAAAATGTGTTCGTCGTCGAATTTGCCTTGAATCTCAAAAGCCTTACGTGGCACAGGGCGAATCAAGTCCTCGTCGCGCTCGCCGAAGGCTTCGGCTGCGGAAAGGGTGAAATCGAACTGTTCGCCGGGATTGAGCTCGCAAAGTTTCTGTTCGAAGGCGTCAATCATCAGCCCCATGTCTGTAACAAAAGACACGGGTTTCATGACTTCTGTCTCATACAGCAACTTGTGAGAGGCTGCGCTATTAGTGTACATTTTGTAGCTTACCTTAAGGAATCTTTGTGCCATGCTGTTTTCTTATATATAATTATATGTGTGATTTCGGCTACAAAAGTAACAATAAACCTTTAAAGATGCTTGCTCGTAAAGCGAGTTTTTTAACCTTTACAGCGTATTTCATTCGCTTTTCCGAGCGAAATGCACAAAAACTTGGCTCTAAATGTGAATTTACGAATTGTTGTGGCCGCAAGTGAAAAATATGTCTTACTTTTGTGAAATGCAAAACCAACCGCCTTTTCTGCACCCATTAGATACGCAAGGGACTGAATTGCCCACTGCGTTTACTTATCCTTTTCGCTATGCTCCTCATCCTTTATGCGAAGCTGCAGCTGCTATTGTCAAAGAGAAATTGAAGGAACTGCAGTGCAACGAGGCAAAAATGTTTGGAGTGCTTGTCGTTGAAGGAGGCTTTCTCGCTGCTTATTCAGGGCAGTTGGCTGGCTCGTATGCTCATCCTTGGTTCGTTCCGCCTATTGTGGATTATCTCAATCCGGAAAGTCATTTCCAAAAAGAGCAAGCCGAAATAGACAAACTGAACGGGCGCATAGCGCAACTTGAATGTCATCCTGAGCTGTCTATGCTGAGAACTCGGTTGAACGATCTTTCAGAACAGCGTGATGAGGCTGTTGAGAAAGCTAAAATACAATATGAGAGAGGGAAAAAAGTACGCGATGAACAACGTAGAAGGCTCGCAGGAAGTGAAGATGAAGCCTTGTTGGTGGAGGCTCGTTTGATAGCGGAGAGCCAACAGCAAAAGGCTGATGTCAAACGAGCAAGACAGCTGAACAACAAAGCAATAGAAGAAACGAAGGCGCTTATTGCCCTTCGGGAGAATAACATCGGCCAGCTGCGTCAGGAACGCAAGATAAGAAGCGAGGCATTGCAGGAATGGCTCTTCAACCAGTTCGTTTTTTTGAATGCCAAAGGAGAGCAGAGAAGTTTGGTCGACATCTTTGATGACTTTGCGGGTAGCTCTCATTCAATGATACCTTCTGGTGCAGGTGAATGTTGTGCCCCAAAGTTGCTGAACGCAGCTTATGCTCTTGGGCTGAAGCCCATTGCAATGGCCGAATTTTGGTGGGGGAGTAGCCCTCGCGGCTTGTTCCGAAGGCAAGGAGAATTCTACCCTGCATGTAATCGGAAATGCAGACCCATATTATCGTTCATGCTGCAAGGGCTTAACGTCGCTCCTGACCCTGCGCGTCATTACGAACAAATAGGCGCGGACGTGGAAGTGTTGTGGGAAGATGCCTGGATGGCTGTCATTGTTAAGCCTACAGGCTGGCTAAGTGTGCCAGGGAAAACGCTTCAACCTAATGTGAAGGAAGAGGCAATGCAACGCTGGCCCGATGCTTCGGGACCTATCATCTTGCATCGTTTGGATCAGGATACGTCGGGATTGATGATTTTGGCTAAAACACAGATGAGCTATAGCTGGCTGCAGAAAATGTTTGAAAAGAGGGAAATACGGAAACGCTATGTTGCATTGCTCGACGGTTCAAGTCAAAGCATAAAAAAAAGCGGGTTAATCCGCTTGCCTTTGTCGCCCGATTACGACGACTTGCCTCGTCAGAAGGTTGATTACGAACATGGGCTTGAGGCAGTCACGAAATATGAAGTAATCGAGGTTGGCCGGCACTTGGCGCCACGCAATAACCTGTCGCCTTCCGAAGGCCATGAGTACACGCGCATTTCGTTCTACCCCTTGACCGGACGTACGCATCAGCTACGGGTCCATGCCGCTTCCCCAGAAGGTCTCGACCTTCCTATCGTCGGTGATCGCCTATACGGAAATCTTGCCGACCGCCTTTATCTGCATGCTGAAGCACTCGATTTCATTCATCCTGCAACCGGCGAACAGTTACATTTTGAATCGGAGCCTCCTTTCTGACCGCTTAGTCTTTTTGTCGTAAATACTTGAGCCAGGCGTAGAAACCACGTTGTCGTAAATAGTTTTTATCCGACTGGTTGGCATACGCTTCCCGCTCAAACGAGATGTTGAAGTAGGCTTTTAGCGGTTTCCTGTACTGGATCATTCGCACAATCCATTCCATTCCATAGAAAATATAGAAGGGAATATAGAGCATTTCACGCATTTGCCGGGAATGAATTTGCTCGTGGCGCAAGTCGACATCCGTGAATCGATTTTCTTTTCGGACAAATATTAATCCGAAGAGATTCACGGCTGTGAAGGTGCTGAACGGTATGAAACGGTTGAATATCAACATGCGTTGACGCAAAACAGGTTAGCTTAATTCGAGCTTGAATGATTTTCCGAGACTGATAAGAGCCGGGTTTTGTTTACAGAAATACTTCAATTGTTCGCGCTTGTCGTAGACTCGTGTCGGCGTTTGGCTCATTTCAGTGACCGTGACCGATAGGGTGATGGCCGAGTTGTTTAAGCTCGTGTGAAGGAATTGCAGCAGCTGTGGCTGTATGCGTTGCAGCATGTTGGCAACCTCTTCATTATCAACACTCACAGATGCTTGCCAGTTTGTCGTATCTAATGCCGGAGACATGATGCGCATGTTCTGGGCAAGGGCGGTGTCTTCCTTTGGCAAAGTGTTGATGAAAGCTTGCCATTGAAGATGAAGATCGGTGAGGGTGAACGCCGAGTTGGTCTTTACTTCTTCGCTATTCTTTTGCTCTTTCACCTCTGGCGCTTCGGCTCTTGTGGCACTCTCGCTTTGGGACGGATGGATGCGTGGACCAATAGCCGTTCCCAAACCTGCAAGTTTCAGCGAGCGTTTTTTAGGGGTCGGTTGCGTCAGCGGCGCAGATGCCGGTGCTTGTGGCTTATATGTTTCAGCCTGGGCGGCCGAGCTTGTCTTGTTATCAGTCGTGGCAGTAGCCTCCTTGGACGCTACAGTCTGAGCCGCCTTGGCAGCTTCTGCCAGGCGACTGAATATTGGTTTTAAGATTCTATGTGCAGGGCGACGCCCCGCGGAAGGCTCGTCGTCGGCCTGAGCTACTTCTATCAGAGTGAGTTCTACCTGTAGCCGTTTGTTGCGGCTCGTGCGGTATGCTTGGTCGCAGTCGTTACAGAGACGTATTGCTCGGTATAGCCATTGCGGCTTGCATCGCTGAGCTTGTTCTGCATATCGTTGGCGTACGTCTTCACTTGCTTCCAGCAATTGTGTCGTCGATGCGTCGCGGCTGACGAGCAAATCCCTTAGGTGGCTGGCCAGTCCGCTAATGAATGGTCCTCCCTCGAATCCTTTGGCAAGCACCTCGTTGAAGAGTAAAAGGCTTTCGCTGATCTTTTTCTCAAGCAAAAGATCTACGAGGCGGAAGTAATAATCATAGTCGAGGACATTGAGATTCTCAATGACGCGCGCATAACTGATATTGCCTCCTGTGTAACTGACGACTTGGTCGAAGATGGAAAGGGCGTCGCGCATACCTCCGTCGGCCTTTTGTGCAATGACGTTCAAGGCGGCAGGTTCCACGTTGTAGCCTTCCTTCTGTGCCACATTCTGAAGGTGCTTGACGATATTTTCAACGCTCATGCGTTGGAAATCATAGATTTGGCAGCGCGAAAGTATTGTGGGTAGAATCTTGTGCTTCTCGGTGGTTGCTAAGATAAAGATAGCATGTGAGGGCGGTTCTTCAAGGGTTTTCAGAAAAGCATTGAAAGCCTGAGAGCTTAACATGTGGACCTCATCAATGATAAACACCTTGTATTTTCCTATTTGTGGCGGAATCCTTACCTGTTCTATAAGGTTGCGAATGTCGTCTACCGAGTTGTTTGAGGCGGCATCGAGCTCGTGGATGTTCATTGAACGTCCTTCGTTGAAAGCAAAGCACGATTCACATTCTCCGCAAGCTTCCCCGTCCTCTCGGGGAGTAAGGCAGTTGATGGTCTTGGCGAAGATGCGTGCACAGGTTGTCTTTCCTACGCCTCTGGGGCCGCAGAACAAGTAGGCATGAGCCAGCTTCTCTGCGCGGATGGCATTCTTGAGCGTGGTAGCAATCGACTCCTGCCCAACGACGGTGTCGAAGGTCATCGGCCGATATTTTCTCGCTGATACTATATATTCGCTCATTGTTTATTGTGAGTTATTGAAGTTTTTAGAGTCCTAAGAGCAAAAAGAGCGTAATGAAATCCTCTCTTTTGCGGGCAAAATTACATAAAAAGAATGAAAAAAACTGATTAAAGCAGAAAAAAGTATGAGTAATCCAATATAAAGTAGAAAGATATTTGTAACTTCGCCCCCAGAAAGAAAAGGAAATAAGGAAATAAGGAAAAGTATTATGGGACGACTATTGTCTTTTTGGAACCGTTATATAGTAAGGCATAAGTACATCGTAGCCTTCTTGGTTTTCATGTTTATCATAGGTGTGATCGACGAGAACAGCCTATGGGTGCGCTACAATCGGCGGGTAGAAATAGGAAATCTCAAGCGCGAGATAGATAAATACCAGCAACAGTACGACGACGAGTCAAAGAAGCTGCGCGCCTTGATGAACAATCCTTCAGCCGTAGAAAAGCTGGCTCGTGAGCAATATCTCATGAAGCGTGACAACGAAGATGTCTATGTAATAGCAGACTCTGCAATACACGATTAACTGTTGAGACAAAGATGAATGAACTGACACAACGACAACTTCTCCTTCAGCAACTTGCCGCATTGCTCATGTTGGCAGGGGCTGCTTTGTACATGTGGCAGCCTTTGTCGTCCACTATTATCTATTCGTTGGGGGCTTTAGTGTTTTGTCCTTTGCAGATGCTCCAACGTTATGAGGGCCGCAACTTTACCATTCGTCGTTTGCGTCGGCAACAGTTGTTGGGGCTGATAGCCTTTCTGTGTGCCGCAGGTGGCATGGTGATGCAAACGTTTCGGTTTGGCTTTGCCCGCCGCAACGAATGGGTCGTAGCCTTGGCCATCGGATGTGTGCTTGAATTATATACGGCATTTCGTATTCCCGCAGAATTAAAGAAGGAGGAGAAGTCCAAGTGAGAGCGCTTTATTGTCTTTATCAGTTGCTCATATCCCCTGTGTTGCTGCTGCTAACGCTGCTTGCGGCAGTGGCAACTATTGTGGGCTGTACGTTTTTCAATGCTTCGTGGTGGAGCTATTATCCAGGCCGTCTTTGGTCGCGGGCTTTCATCCGTCTTTTGTTGTTGCCTGTTAAGGTTGAAGGTCTTGCCCACATGGACAAGCAACAGAGCTATGTGATAGTGCCCAATCACCAGGGCGCATTTGACATTTTCCTTATATATGGTTTCCTGAATCGCCATTTTAAATGGATGATGAAGTCGGAGTTGCGAGCAGTTCCCCTTGTTGGAAAGGCCAGCGAGAGTGCCGGTTTCATCTTTGTTGACCAGAAGGGCGGTCCCCGTTCCATGCAAGCTACACACGATCAGGCCCGCGAAGTGCTGCGTGAGGGCGTGTCGTTGGTGGTTTTTGCCGAGGGCGCTCGCACCTGGGACGGACGTATGCGTGCCTTCAAGCGCGGCGCTTTCCAGCTGGCCGATGAGTTGCAGCTGCCCATCTTGCCTGTTACCATCAATGGTTCGTTTGAAGTGTTGCCCCGTTCTCGCGGTTTCAATTTTGTTTCATGGCATCCTCTTCGGCTCACTGTCCATGCGCCTGTGGCACCACATGGCAAGGGTGCTGAAAGCGAGCGCGAGGTCATGCGTGAAGTATATGATATTGTTGAATCAGCTCTTGATGAGCATTATAAGGTTAAGAATGATAAATCAGAAGTCAAAGATGTTTAGCTTTAATATCAATAGAATAAAAGTAGTTGCTCTATCGCTGATGGCCATGGCAGTCGCCTTGGTTGCATGCAAACGAACTGTCGTAGTTAAAGGTACGACGACTTTGTCGGAGCTTGAGGGTCGTATGCTCTCGTTGCGTGTCTACGACGACGGCGAACTGACGTCCATCGACTCGTCGCGCGTGGTACACGGTCAATTCCAGTTTACCGTTCCAGAAGACTCAGTTGTCATGGCCAGCCTGTTTATTGGTGACGAGAGCGTGATGCCGGTGGTGCTTGACGGCCAGCCTGTTGAAATCATTATCTCGGAAGCAGACCGTAAGGTCACGGGGTCGGCGTTGAACGATTCCTTGTATGCGTTCATCAAGGGCAAGCGTGCTATCGACGAGCAGTTGGCTGCTTTGCCTCATAAGGAGAGCCAGATGATTATGGACGGTATGGACCACGACGCCATCATCGCTCAGTTGAACAGTGAAGCAGCTGTGCTTGGCGCGCAGAACGACGCGCTGGTTACGGCATTTATCAAGCGTCACATGGATGATGTGCTTGGGCCGGGTGTATTCATGATTGCTACGAGTAGCTTCCCTTATCCTTACATGACACCACAGGTTGAGGAAATCATCACCTTCGCTTCCGAGTCCTTCAAGAGCAATGCTTATGTTCGCGACTTCGTGCGTATCGCTCGCGAGAATGAGGAAAAGATGCACGAATAACCCATTCCCGTCAAGTTTTTATTTTAAGTTTCCAAGCAAAAAGGGGCGTATCTCTTCGGAGGTGCGCCCTTTTCTTTTTGCGTAATCGGCAAGTTGGTCGTCGCCGATAGTGCCTACGGTAAAGTATCGTGCTTGTGGGTGTGCGAGCATGAGGCCGCTGACGCAGGCGTGTGGTCGCATGGCTCCGGTTTCGGTGAGCGTTACGCCAATGCGACTGAATCCGATGAGCCTGTCAAGATCGAAATTGAGGCTTTGATCGGGCAGGCAAGGGTAGCCTACAGCTGGCCTGATGCCCTGGAAACGTCCGGCAAGGAGGTCGGCCCGTGACAATTGTTCGTCTGCGGCGTAGCCCCAATAGCTCTTGCGTATGGCTTCGTGGGCCCGCTCAGTAGCCGCTTCTGCGAGGCGGTCGGCAAGCGTTTGGCAGAGAAGATGTCTGTAGTTGTCCTCGTGCTCAAACGAATGTTCGATGTCGGCATCTGCTGCAGCAACGAAGATGCCGATGCGATCGCGTATCCCTTCTGGATTGGTTGGCCGGATGAAGTCGGTCAGACACAGGAAGGGGGCAGTCTGTTGTCGCAGGAAGCTTAATCGGAACATTTGGCCGGCGGCTCCATTGTTCTCGGCTGTTGCAGTTGAAGGCTTGTAAATGATGATGTCGTCGTCCTGGGCATTACATTCAAACACCTGGAAGCACACGCGCACTTTGTACGACTTTGAAGCCAGAAAGGCCAGCATCTGCAGAGCTTCTTGGTGCAGTTGCATTGCTTCGGCGGCTTTTGTCCTTTCCGCTACGGGAAAGTCGGAGAGCCACACCGCACGGCAGCTCTCGCAACTGTGAATGTTTGCGATGGCTGCGAAGCGGGCCGGAAAGTTCCAAGCATGAAAGAAGTAAGTCCAGCTGATATATCCCGCAAGGTCGTTGATGCTGTAGGTTAGCGTTTGTGTCATAGACGGAAGCGTAGCGCTTGTGCGTGGCTGTTGCCCTGAGCGAAGGCGCCATTGTCGTAGATGACGTGGCCGTTGCATATCGTCTGAGCAACTTTCCAGTCGAATGTGCATCCTTCCAGGGGGCTCCATCCGCATTTGCTCACGACCTCATTCTTTGTCAATGTCCATTGCTCTCTCGTGAGTGTGACTAAGTCTGCCGCCATACCTTCGCGGACGTAGCCACGTCTGTTGATGGCGAAGATGTCGGCCGGACGGTGGCACATGAGTTCAACGAGACGTGTCACGGGAAGAACGTTCTCCTCCACGAGCTGCATCATCGCCGTGAGCGAGAACTGTACCATAGGCATGCCCGAAGCCGCCCGTGCGCATCCTCCTTCCTTGTCGCTCAAGAGATGTGGGGCGTGGTCGGTAGCTACTACGTCTATGCAGCCGTTGTTGAGTGCCGAGCGCAAGGCTTCGCGGTCGGCTCGCGTCTTCACGGCAGGGTTGCATTTGATGCGTGTGCCCAGACGTTTGTAGTCCTCTTCGCAGAAGAGCAGATGCGGCAGGCAAGCCTCCAGCGTCAATTTTGCTGTTGCCGAAGTGTTTTCGTTCTCGAACATTTGTTTCAGCGCCAATTCCTCCGCTGTTGTTATGTGGGCCAGATGGAGGTGGCTGCCATAGGTCATGGCCAGCTTTACGGCGGCTGTCGATGAGGCTATACAAGCCTCGCGACTACGGATATACGGGTGTTGCGCCACGTCGGGGTCGTCGCCATAGCGTTCCTTTGCCGTCTTCATGTTGCGTGCAATGATGGCAGAGTCTTCGCAATGGGCCATGATAGGGAGCGGCGACAACTCGAAAACGGCTTCGAGCGCAAGGCCATGGTCCACCAACATGCCGCCCGTGGAGCTGCCCATGAACAGCTTCACAGCCGGAACGCGTGTGGGGTCTAACAGACGCAGAAGGTTGGCATTGGTGTTTGTGGCGCCGAAATAGAAAGCGTAATTGACGAAGGCATGGTCGGCGCCCAAGGCCATGCGTTGGTTCCAAGTGTCGATGTTAGTCGTTTGCGGAACCACATTGGGCATATCCATTACGGAGGTTACACCTCCAGCCGCGGCTGCATGGGTCTCGCTGCAGAGGTCCCCTTTGTGGGTGAGCCCGGGTTCTCGGCTATGAATATGGTCGTCGATGATGCCCGGCAGCAGCAAGCGGTTGATACCTTCCAGGTTGCCGACGCTTTCTTTGTCGGTGATTCTGGTGATGAGCCCGTCTTCACACACGATGTCGGCCCGCCTGATTTGGCCGTCGCTGACGTAGTGTATGTCGTTGAAGGTTATCTGAGGTGTCATGCGATAGTAGAGAGGTTGGTGGATATGGCTGATGTCGTGTGGCGTCGGTTCAGTCTACGGGCTTAGGGTAGTTCTTGAACCACCCGTCCCATCGCAGACGCATGACGCCGAAAGCCGCTTCCGAGAAGATGCCGCCGCTCATCTTGCTGGTGCCTAATTCGCGGTTGACGAAGATGACGGGCACTTCCTTGATCTTGAAGCCGCACTTGTAGGCGGTGAACTTCATCTCGATCTGGAAGGCATATCCCTTGAAACGGATGTCGTCGAGGTCTATAGTCTCAAGCACGCGCCTACGGTAGCACACGAATCCGGCGGTAGTGTCGTGGATGTTGAGTCCCGTGACCATGCGCACATACTTAGAGGCAAAATAGCTCATGAGCACACGTCCCATGGGCCAGTTGACTACGTTGACACCAGTGATGTATCGCGAGCCGATGGACATGTCGTAGCCTTCGTCGCGGCATGCGGCCAATAGGCGAGGGAGGTCTGCGGGCGCGTGACTGAAGTCGGCATCCATTTCGAAAATGTACTCAAAGCCGTGTTCGAGCGCCCATTTGAAGCCGGCGATATAGGCTGTTCCCAAGCCTAATTTGCCCGACCGCTCTACGATGAAGAGCCTGTTCTTGAGCTCTCCAGCCATAAGGTTTTTCACGATTTGGGCTGTACCGTCGGGCGATCCGTCGTCGATGACGAGGATGTTGAATTGGTGCTCCTCTAAGCTGGTTACGGCGCGAATGATGTTTTCGATGTTCTCGCGCTCGTTGTAGGTGGGTATGATAACGATGCTATCAGCTTGCATGGTAGATTTTGTCAAATTTTTTATTGTGCTGCAAAGTTACGACGTTTAACGAAAAGAGAAAAGCGAAAAAGGGAAAAATGTAAGGGAAAACAATAAAAAAATCAGACGTGGCAATGAGGCTTGAAAAATTCTCTTAGGCGCATCGTCCAATTCTCTTAGGTGTGTTGCCCAATTCTCTTAGGCGCATCGTACAAATCTCTTAGGTGCATAAAAAGATTCACGTAGGCGATGTAGTATGATACGCCTACGTGAATTGTCCGTTTGCTTAAATAAGTCTGGCGTTCCGTGTCAGATGACAACTGCAGTTCCGCTGGTCGACACCATGAGCATCGAGCCCGACTGACCTACCGTCTCGTAGTCGATGTCGATGCCAATGATGGCGTTGGCTCCCATTTGTTCTGCTCGCTGCATCATCTCTTTCAAGGCTGTGTCCTTAGCCTGAATAAGCACTTTTTCGTAGGAACTGCTGCGGCCGCCGAAGAAGTCGGTGAGGCTGGCCATGAAATCCTTGATGGCGTTGGCTCCGATAATCGTTTCTCCTGTGACTACACCTTTGTATTCTCTGACAGGATGGCCTTCGATTGTAGGCGTTGTTGAAAGTAGCATGTCAATTGATGTTTAGTGTTAAACGTAGGGTTCTTTGTGTCTCTTGATGTCGACAACAATGAGTTGTGACCCTGCGAATGTATTAATTTTTATTGTAACGCCAACAAAAAGATGCAGAAATCTCCAATTTTTAGTGTTTTTCGTTCTATCTTTGCAGCGAAAAATAAAAAGCCAATGGATATTCAACAATTGTTGGCGCAGTACGCACGCAACCGCAACGTGCGTGCTTTGTCGCGTGCTATAGAGAACGAACGCCTGCGGCGTGTGCGCGTTTCGGGTTTGATGGGGAGTGCTGCACCTATGGCTTTTGCCGCTGTAGGCCGTGGCTTGATGTTCGTTGTGCTCGACGACCTTGAGGAGGCCGGCTATTTCTATCAGGACCTGTTGCAGCTTCTGGGCGAGCAACGCGTATTGTTCTTCCCCTCGTCGTTCAGGCGTGCCGTGAAGTTCGGTCAGCGCGATGCTGCCAGCGAGATACTGCGCACCGAGGTGCTTGGCCGGTTGACGTCGGGCCGTGACACCGACAACGAGCAGCCACTCTTCATTGTCACCTACCCTGAGGCTCTGGCCGAGAAGGTGGTTTCGAAGTCGCTGTTGCAGCAACGTACGTTGCAGATCAGCGTGGGCGAGCAGGTCGACATCGCTTTCGTGGCTCAGACCTTGTTGGACTTTGGCTTCCAGCGTACCGACTATGTCTACGAGCCGGGCCAGTTTGCGGTACGCGGTTCGCTGGTGGATGTCTTTTCCTACTCCAACGAGCTGCCTTATCGCGTCGACTTCTTCGGCGACGAAGTAGATTCAATCCGCTCGTTCGAGGTCGATAGCCAGCTGAGTCATTCCCGCCTCGAATCCATATCTCTTGTGCCACCCCTGGACAGTAACCAAGCCGACCGCATGCCTTTAGCGTCGCTCTTGCCTGCCGACACCATACTGGTTTGCAAGGACATGGCCTTCGTGACACAACGGGTGGGGCAAATCTGGGACGAGGGTTTTTCGCAACAAGCCACGTTAGAGAATGAGGTGCTGCTCGACAAAGAGCCGCTTCTGATTGACGGCCCCGCCTTCGAGCAAGGTTTTGCCGATTTCCGTCGCTTCGAGCTTTCGGCATCGGAGCAGGCCAAGGCACAGGCAACAGTTGCTTTCGACACGTCGGCACAGCCTTTGTTCCACAAGAATTTCGAGCTCGTGTCATCGTCGTTTGCCGACTATATCGCGCGCGGGTACATTATTTATATATTAGCCGACTCGGCAAAGCAGACCGATCGCCTGAAGGCAATCTTCGACGAGCAGGCTCCCGACGTCCGTTTCACCCCCGTGACGAAAACGTTGCATGCAGGCTTTGCTGACAATACGCAGCAGCTGTGTGTCTTCACCGACCATCAAATATTCGACCGTTTTCACAAGTACAACCTCCGTAGCGACCGTGCCCGTTCGGGAAAGGTGGCACTCTCGCTGAAGGAGTTGCGCGAGTTTGAGGTCGGCGACTACATCGTGCACGTAGACCATGGCATAGGGCGCTTCGGCGGTCTCGTGCGGGTGCCCCAGAACACAACCTCGGCCGATGGCAAGCAGGAGGTTGTGATGCAAGAGATGATAAAGCTGACCTACGATCACGATGACGTAGTTTACGTCTCGATTCATGCCTTGCACAAGGTGTCGAAATATAAGGGTAAGGAGGGCGAACCACCCCGCATCAGTCGCTTAGGAACCGGCGCCTGGGAGCGCATGAAGGAGCGTACGAAGTCGAAGATCAAGGACATCGCCCGCGACCTCATCAAGCTATACAGCCGGCGACGCGAGGAGAAAGGTTTCAAGTTCTCGCCCGACAGCTATCTCCAACACGAGCTGGAGGCCAGTTTCCTCTACGAGGACACCCCCGACCAGCTGAAAGCAACCAACGATGTAAAAGCCGATATGGAACGTGCCCGCCCGATGGATAGGCTCGTCTGCGGAGATGTGGGATTCGGCAAGACGGAGGTGGCCGTGCGTGCAGCCTTCAAAGCAGCCGTCGACGGCAAGCAGACTGCCGTCATGGTGCCTACTACGGTGCTCGCCTACCAGCACTATCATACCTTCTCTGACCGCCTGAAAGAATTGCCCGTGCGGGTGGATTACCTTACACGGGCAAGGACGGCTAAACAGACGAAAGAGCTGTTGGCCGACCTCGAAGCGGGCAAGATTGACATCCTTGTAGGTACCCATAAGCTCATTGGCAAGAATGTGAAATTCAAAGATCTGGGATTGTTGATCATCGACGAGGAACAAAAGTTCGGAGTGGCTACGAAGGAGAAACTGCGCCAGATGAAAGTGAACGTAGATACGCTGACCCTCACCGCTACACCGATCCCCCGCACGCTGCAGTTCTCCCTCATGGGCGCCCGCGACCTCAGTGTCATTCAGACGCCGCCGCCCAACCGTTATCCCATCCAGACCGAGGTGCACACCTTCTCGCCAGAGGTGATTGCCGAGGCTGTAGGTTTTGAAATGAGCCGAAACGGCCAGGTGTTCATCGTCAACAACCGAATAGCAGGACTGACCGAGCTTGAACAGATAGTGCACAAATACGTCCCCGACGCACGTGTTGCTATAGGGCACGGGCAAATGCACCCAGAGGATTTGGAAAAGGTGATGATGGATTTCGCCTCCTACGACTATGATGTTCTTATCTCCACGACCATCATCGAGAGCGGACTGGATATCCCAAATGCCAACACCATCATCATCTGCGGAGCTCATAACTTCGGACTTTCTGATCTTCACCAAATGCGCGGTAGGGTAGGGCGCAGCAACAAAAAGGCATTCTGCTATCTTCTGGCTCCGCCTTTGGCTGCTCTCCCGCAGGAATCCCGCAGGAGGTTGCAGGCGATAGAGAACTTCTCGGGCCTCGGCAGTGGCATACACATTGCCATGCAGGACCTTGACATTCGTGGCGCAGGCAATCTCTTGGGCGCTGAACAGAGCGGCTTCATCGCAGATTTAGGTTACGAAACCTACCAGAAAATCTTGTCGGAGGCTGTAAAGGAACTGAAGAACGACGAGTTCAAGGATTTGTATGCCGAGCAGATTGCTACGGGTGAACTCACCTCTGGCGATGCCTTTGTCGACGAATGTCAGCTTGAGAGCGACCTTCCGATGTCGTTTCCAGAGGCCTATGTGCCTGGCTCGGCTGAGCGAATGTTGCTCTATCGCGAGCTGGATGGTCTGGAGACAGATGAGGCTATCGAGGCTTTCCGCCGTCGACTTGTTGACCGTTTCGGCCCAATACCCGAGCTGGCTCAAGAGCTTATCCGAGTTGTGCGTCTACGACGCCTGGGCAAATACTTCGGTGCGGAACGCATCATGCTCAAGAACAGCCGCCTGCGCCTCTATTTCGTCAAAGACGATTCATCGCCGTTCTTCCAGTCGGAAGCCTTCGGCAAGTGTATTGCCTACTTCTCGCTGCATGCTGTCGACTGTCAGCTTGATGAGGTTAAAGGGCGTCGTTCCATGCTCATCCGTGGCGTCGAAAGCGTAAAGGCTGCTTGCCATGTGCTCGAAGAGATGCAGGCAACGAGCTCGAATCAGTAGGGACGGCTGGGCGTCTCGCGCTGATTGGTCTACTCTGTTTGATTGCACTGTTCTACGCTTGAATGAATATGCCTTTGTCGACGTGTAATGCACGTCTACAGTTATTGGCTTGTTTGTCTGTGTCAAAGTGATGCAAAACAGGTTTCGTTGATAAAATTTGCCTGTTAATAATTAAAATAGTTCGTCTTTTGCAAAGATTTTCTACATTTGCATCGCAATTCAAACGTATAATAACAACACAAACACAAGCATAATATGTTATTCTTTGCTAATTTTTGGTGGTGGCATTCCTCAAGATTCCAATAATCGTGAGTAGATAGCCTGTGCCATTCCTTAGCATACATTTCAAGAAAAGGCCTGTCGTTCTCACGGCAGGCCTTTTCTTATTCCATCTTTCACTTTCAAAATTTCATTTCCCAGGTTATGAGTTATTACGTCAACGATAAAGGCTTCTATGGAGAATTCGGTGGAGCATACGTCCCTGAAATACTTTATGCCACAGTGAAGAACCTGCAAGAGCAGTATCTTCCTATATTGGAAACAGATGAATTCAAGCGCGAGTACCATCAACTGCTCCGCGACTACGTCGGACGTCCTTCGCCGCTCTACTTTGCGCGGCGGATGAGCGAGCGCTATGGTTGCAAGCTCTATCTCAAACGCGAGGACCTGAACCACACCGGTGCACACAAGATAAACAACACAATAGGTCAGATCCTGCTCGCACGCAAGATGGGCAAGAAGCGCATCATAGCTGAGACAGGCGCCGGACAACATGGAGTGGCTACGGCCACGGCATGTGCGCTGATGGGGATGCCATGTGAGGTCTACATGGGTGCCACGGATGTAGAGCGTCAGCATACTAATGTTGAACGCATGAAGATGCTTGGCGCCCAGGTGCATCCCGTGCGCACAGGCAACATGACGCTCTCTGATGCGTGCTCGGCTGCAATCCGCGACTGGTGTTGTCACCCCTCTGACACCTTCTATATCGTAGGCAGCACCATGGGCCCACATCCTTATCCCGACTTGGTGGCGCGTATGCAAAGTGTCATCTCTGAGGAGATACGTTGGCAGCTGCAAGAGAAGGAAGGCCGCGACTATCCCGACTATCTCGTGGCTTGCATAGGCGGAGGTAGCAATGCAGCCGGTACAATCTACCACTATGTCGACGACGAGCGCGTCCGGATTGTGTTGGCCGAAGCCGGCGGACAAGGCTGGCAGACCAATCGTACGGCCGCAACGCTGCATCGGGGAAGCATAGGCATTCTTCATGGCGCCAAAATGCTTGTTATGCAAAACGACGACGGACAGATACAGGAAGCTTACTCTATCAGCGCCGGTTTAGACTATCCGGGTGTAGGCCCCATGCATTGCAATATGGCCCGACAAGGTCGCAGCCAGGTACTGAGCATCAATGATGATGAGGCATTAAAGGCAGGCTACGAACTTACACGTCTTGAGGGCATCATCCCAGCCATCGAGAGTGCTCATGCCGTGGCGGCTTTGTCAAAGCTTAGCTTTAAGGCCGACGACGTCGTCGTGCTTACCATCAGCGGCCGTGGCGACAAAGACATAGAGACTTATCTGGCAAATCCTCAGTGAATAATAAATTGGAAGGAAATGAATACTTCGACTAAAAACTTTGTCTACGAAACAGTCTGCCGCACGGTGCTTGCAGACCTCTACACGCCTGTTTCAGTATATATGCGCCTGCGCGACCTTTATCCGCAAAGCACCTTGATGGAGAGTTCCGACTATCACGAACAAAGCAACTCGCGATCGTTCATAGGCATTAATCCAATTGCCTCGGTGGCTGTGGGCCACGACAAAGCTTGCATCACACTGCCCGACGGAACGGTGGAAAGCTATGAGATGAGCAGGCAGTTCGGCATTGCCGACGCCATTCATGCGCTCATCGACCGCCTCAGCGTTGAGGGCGATAATGCCAATGTCTGTGGTCTCTTCGGCTATACGTCGTTCAATGCTGTACGCTATACTGAACAGATAGCCGTAAAGGACGAAACGCAGGAGAAAAACGATGCCCCGGACCTGCTGTACATCTTTTATAAAGAGGTCGTCGTGTTCGACCACCACAACAATCTGTTGACCATCGTCAGTCTTATGCCAAAGACTACCGGAGCCGCTGATGCAGAAGCTACAGCACAGGCCGAAGCCGCAATTGGCAACATCGTGAAGGCTATGAACCGCAACAACGTCCAGCCCTATAGCTTCCATGCCGTTGGCGAGGTTACGTCCACGCTCACCGATGAGGAGCATATGGCAAACATTCGGAAAGGTATACGCCACTGCTTGCGCGGTGATGTATTCCAGATAGTGCTCAGTCGACGGTTCATCCAGAGGTATGAGGGCGACGACTTCCGCCTCTACCGTGCCCTGCGCAGTATCAATCCATCGCCTTACCTCTTCTATTTCGATTTCGGAGGCTTCCGCATATTCGGCTCGTCGCCAGAGACACATTGCCGCATAGAAGGCCGCCGTGCCTATATCGACCCTATAGCCGGAACCACGAGACGTACGGGCAACGCTGAAGCCGACCGGAGAGGCGCTGAGTTCCTGAGGCAAGATCCGAAAGAGAATGCCGAGCATGTCATGCTCGTCGACCTGGCCCGCAACGACCTCTCGCGTAACTGTCGCAACGTCAAGGTCGATTACTACAAGGACATTCAATACTATTCTCACGTGATTCATCTCGTAAGCCGCGTCAGCGGAGAGCTGGACGAAGGCGCAGACCCCATACGTGCATTCATCGACACCTTCCCTGCAGGTACCCTTTCTGGCGCCCCCAAGGTACGGGCCATGCAACTCATCTCTGACTATGAGCCGCACAACCGCGGAGCCTACGGAGGATGCATCGGAATCATAGGCCTGGACGGCAGCCTGAATCAAGCCATCACCATACGCACCTTCGTAGCCCGAAACGGCGAACTCTGGTTCCAGGCTGGCGGCGGCATCGTAGCCAAGAGCAGCGAGGACTACGAGCTGCAGGAAGTGAACAACAAGCTCGGCGCCTTGCGCAAAGCAATCCTCATGGCCGAACAGCTATGACCTGCACTTCCCATTTCACAATATCCACCGCTCACTTTCTTCCCGATTATGAATATCGTTATCATCGACAACTACGACTCGTTCACCTATAACCTCTGCCATCTCGTTAAAGAACTGGGCGCAGAGGTCAGCGTTGTGCGCAATGATCAGTTCAGCCTCAGCGACCTTGAGGCTTTCGACAAAATTATCCTCAGCCCAGGGCCAGGCATTCCAAGCGAAGCAGGACTGTTGCTCGACGTTATCCGCACGTATGCCTCCCGAAAGCCCATCCTTGGTGTTTGCCTCGGGCATCAAGCCATAGGCGAGGCCTTTGGTGCACAACTTGAGAACCTTGGTCAAGTGTTTCACGGCGTGGCTACTCCATGCCAGCTTGTGGCTCAGGACCCCATCTTCAACGGTCTTGGCGAAACGTTCACGGTTGGCCGTTACCACTCGTGGGTAGTCTCGGCTGACAACCTCCCTTCAGAGCTTGAGGTTACGGCCGTCAGCCCCGAAGCACAAATCATGGCCCTGCGCCATCGTCAGCTGGAGGTTCATGGCATTCAGTTCCACCCCGAGAGCGTTCTTACCCCCGAAGGCAAGACCATCATTAAAAACTTCATGCAGATATGAAACAGATACTTACAAAACTTCTCAATCATGAGGAGCTCTCTCGCGAAGAGATGAAAAGAATACTCGTAGGCATCACCCAGAGCGAGTACCCGACAGAGCAGGTTACAGCGCTGCTCACTGCGCTGCAGATGCGAGGCGTCACCGTAGATGAGCTCCTGGGTTTCCGCGACGGCATCCTTGAGACCGGTGTTCCTGTACCTTTGAACTGCGAACGCTACATCGATGTCGTTGGCACAGGAGGCGACCGCAAGAACACCTTCAATATCTCCACCACCAGCTGCTTCGTCATTGCAGGGGCAGGGTACAAGGTGGCCAAGCACGGCAACTATGCCGCCACTTCCACATCCGGGGCCTCCAATGTTATTGCACAGCATGGCGTGCGTTTCACCGATGATATCGACCAACTCAACCGCTGTCTGGATGAGGCTGGCATTGTATATCTCCACGCTCAGCTCTTTGCGCGTGCAATGAAGTTCGTGGGACCCATACGCAAAGCACTTCAGTTTCCTACCATATTCAACCTCCTCGGACCACTTGTCAACCCAAGTCAGCCGCAGTGCCAGCTTCTCGGCGTTGCCAACCTCGACCAGATGCGCCTCTATCAGCAGGTATATCAGAAACTGGGAATCGACTACGGCATCGTGAACAGTATCGATGGCTACGACGAGATTTCTCTCACGGGCCAGTTTAAGGTCACGACAAACACCTATGAGCGTATCTTTGCACCCCAAGATCTTGGCTTCCAGCCGGCACGACCCGAGGAACTCGTAGCCGGAGCCACGGAGGTTGAGGCTAAGGAAATCTTTGATGCCGTGCTTGAGAACCGAGCCCTGCCGGCTCAGAAAAATATTGTCGTCACCAACGCTGCTTTCGGCATTCAAGTGCTCGAGAGAGGCCTCAAATCTATCGAAGAGTGTATGGCCATAGCACGTGAATCCATCGACAGCGGAGCCGCGTTGGCCACCTTCCGTAAATTCGTAGAACTGAACTCTTAGCAGCTATAACTCCTTTAAAAGCTTTGATATATGAAAGATGTGCTTCAAGAAATCGTAGCCAACAAACGCAGCGAGATGGAGTTGCTGAGAGGCCGTAAGCCATCGCTTCGTCAGGCGCTTCTCGACTCGCCTACGGGAATCATTGCCGAGTTTAAGCGACGCTCTCCCTCGCGCGGCTGGATAAAGGAAGAGGGCAGGGCAGAACTCATTCCGCTGAGCTACCAACAGGCTGGAGCCGCAGCTCTTAGTATCCTTGCAGACAACCGATTTTTCGGCGGCGCACCGCAATTCATCACTGCAGCCCGCAACTCTGGTGTCACCCTGCCCATATTGTACAAAGAGTTTGTCATCGACGAGCTCCAGATATATCAGGCTGCGCTTGCTGGAGCCTCTGCCGTGCTGCTTATAGCCGCTTGTCTGACAAAACAACAGGTTAGCTCGCTGATGACTGTGGCCCATGGACTTGGGCTCGAAGTATTGCTTGAGATTCATTCTGAGAGCGAGCTTGATTATGTCGACCTCCAGCCCGACCTCTGCGGCGTCAACAATCGTAATCTCGGTACCTTCGTCACGTCTGTCGACAACTCCTTTCGCCTGGCTGAGCGTTTGCCAGCCGACATCGTCAAAGTCAGTGAGAGTGGCATCAGTGACCCTCGCACCATCAGCCTCCTGCGGCAGGTTGGTTTCAAGGGCTTCCTCATAGGCGAAACCTTCATGCGAACAGCAGACCCGGGTGCTGCTCTCGCTGATTTTATCGCACAAATATAAACTATGAATTATGCATTATGAACTGATTAAGGTCTGTGGAATGCGTGATCCAGAGAACATCCGTGCTGTCGAGGCTTTGGGAGTCGACTGCATAGGTCTCATCTTCTGGCCTCGCTCACCGCGCTACGTGGCTACGCCGCCAGCCTATCTTCCTACGAAGACTCGCAGTGTTGGTGTCTTCGTAGATGCCGACTTCGATTTCATCCTGAACCACGTCAGCGACTACGGCCTCACAGCCATTCAACTCCACGGACATGAGTCACCCGCAGATGTCGCAGCTTTGAGGTCTGCACTCACGCTTCATTGTCGACAATCAGGTCTTCCTCAGTCTCGTATTATCAAGGCACTCTCTGTTGCCACAGCCTCCGACCTGCATGCTACCTCAGACTTCGTTCCGTTTGTCGACGCTTTTCTCTTCGACACACGCTCGCCACTGCCCGGCGGCAGCGGACAACAGTTCGATTGGAGCTTGCTCTGCGACTATAGCGGTTCACGCCCTTTCATTCTCAGCGGAGGCATCGATCCCTGCGACGTAGAGCGCTTAAGCACATTCAGTCACCCCCAACTCTTAGGCATCGATCTCAACTCCCGCTTCGAGACCGCCCCGGGCCTTAAAGATGTTGAAGCCCTCCACCGTTTCATTGCTCAACTTCGCCGCTAACATTCTTCTCCTTCCTTCTTTCCTCATTCTTCATCTCTCATTCCTCTATGAATCCTATCGACAACATTTTCTCAGAGAATACCAATCGCAAGCTCCTCAGCCTGTACTTCTGCGCCGGTGCACCCACCCTCGACTTCACAGCCGATGTCATCCTTACCCTCCAACGGCGAGGCATCGATTTCATTGAAGTCGGCATACCCTTCAGTGATCCTCTGGCCGACGGCCCTGTCATACAGGCCGCTGCCACTAAGGCTTTACGCAATGGCATGACGCTCAGCATCCTTTTCCGTCAGCTCGAAGCCATCAAAGCGTCGGTGCACATCCCCCTCATACTCATGGGCTACCTCAATCCCATCCTCCATTTCGGCATAGAGGCCTTCTGCCAAGCTTGCGTCCGTTCCGGCGTCAGCGGCATGATTATCCCCGATCTTCCTTTCGACGATTATCTCGCCGAGGTTAAGCCCGTTGCTGACCGCTACGACCTGCGCGTAATCATGCTCATTACCCCTGAAACCAGCGACCAGCGCATACGCCTTATCGATGTCAACACACAAGGCTTCATCTATATGGTCAGTTCAGCCGCCATCACTGGCGCCCAACGCTCGTTCGACCAGCAGAAGCAAGCTTACTTCCGCCGTATCGATGCCATGCACCTGCGCAATCCTCGTATGATAGGCTTTGGAATCAGCAATCGCCAGACGCTCGAAGCCGCACAAGCAGCAGCCCAAGGAGCCATTATCGGCTCACGCTTTGTGCAGTTGCTCGACCAAACAGGCAATGCCGACCAAGCCCTCGACCAACTCTTCGAAGCGCTCAAATCTTAGCAGCTTGCAAGAGAATCAAGTTCTGCTTTCACGAAAGTTGGAGCTTCCTATGAGGACGGCTTTTGAAGAACTGGCGGACAGAGGGTACTCCAGAAAAGGGTTAAAGTTTCAGCTCCCGCATTGGTAGACAACGGTCGGAGAAGATAGGACATTGAATAAATATATATAATAAAAAAAGCCACCATTGAGGTGGCTTTTTTAGTTTGATAAGACAGAAAAGTTGTAGTGTAATTATTGTTAAAAAGATCAGCCTGATTTGTGATTTCTCTGTTTTTAGTCTACTTTTGTGGCCATTTTAGAAAATCTTCAACAAATCATAGATGATGAAAAGGACTATATTGGGATTGCTTATCCTCGTTGTAGCTGTAGCTAATTCTCGCGCCCAACGAGTAACGGTGAGCGGTTACGTTGCCGACTCGCTGTCGCGCGAAACGCTCATTGGCGCAACCGTTCGCGTGGTCGGGAGCTCCGACGGCACAACATCCAACTCCTTTGGTTTCTACAGTCTGACTCTTCCTGCCGGTGAAGCCGTCCTGAGTTATTCCTATTCAGGCTATCAACCTGCAGAGCTACGGCTGAGCCTACAGCGCGACACGGTTATTAATGTCAGCCTGCGGGCAAAGGACCTGATGCGCGAAGTGGTCGTCGAGGCAGACCGCACGGACGCCGGTCTGTATGCCACCGGCATGGGCATCACCGACGTTTCCATAAGTCAGATTGAGCATACACCGGCGCTGCTTGGCGAGACTGACGTGATTCGGACGCTGCAGCTACTGCCCGGCGTGCAATCAGGCACCAACGGGATGGCTGGCCTTTACGTTCGTGGCGGAGCAGGTGACGAGAACCTCATCATGCTCGACGGCGTGCCTGTCTACAAGGTCGACCATCTGTTTGGCTTCTTCTCGGTGTTCACGCCCGAGGCTATGAAGAAGGTGACGTTCTACAAAAGCTCTTTCCCTGCGCGCTACAACGGCCGCCTCTCATCAATTGTCGACGTCCGTACACGCGACGGTGATATGCAGCACTACCATGGCACCGCCAGTATAGGTTTGCTAAGCAGCCGCCTGAATTTCGAAGGCCCGATCATCAAGGACCGCACCTCGTTCAGCCTCTCGGCACGCACCAGCTATTGGAGCTGGGTGGCACGCCCTTTCATGCCCGAGGACTCGAAGTTCGGCTATACGTTCTACGACCTTAACGCGAAGCTCAACCACCGCTTCTCCGACCGCGACCGCCTGTATCTTAGCTTCTATCAAGGACAGGACCGCCTCAAAAGCAACTTTGAAGACCAGTGGGGCGCACATGATGAATACACTGAACGCTATGGTGACAATATGCACTGGGGCAACACTTTGGCCTCACTTCGCTGGAACCACATCTTCACCGACCAGCTCTTTGCCAATGCAACGGTTTCGACAAACAATTACAGGATGATACTCAAGAGTTATGACAAGGAGATGGCCCCTGGCGGCGCTGTTGAGAAAGCTTCGTCGAACTTCCGATCAAGCATTCACGATATGACTGCTCAATTTGACTTTGACTACGACCCCCGTCCCCAGCATCGCATACAATTCGGTGCTGCCTACACACGGCATAGCTTCCGCCCGGAGAGTATGTCGAACGAAATCTTGGAGTCGGCTACGGGCAAGGTGCAACTTGACACGACTTACACACTGCCTGCTCATAGCATACCGGCCGATGAACTCATGTTTTATGCTGAGGACAACTGGCGCCTGACACCCACCCTGCAACTGACGCCCGGCCTGGCATATACACTCTTCCACGTCGACGGTACCACCTATAGCGCCCTGCAGCCTCGCTTGTCTCTGCGGTGGCAGGTGACACAGGATTGGACCGTCAAGGCCGCATACTCTGAGATGGCTCAGTACATCCACCTGCTTACATCCATGCCCATAGCCATGCCCACCGACCTGTGGGTGCCTATCACCCGGAATATCAAGCCGGAGCGGGCCAGCCAGTTCTCGCTGGGCGCCTATTTCACAGGACTTAAGGGATGGGAAGTGTCGGTCGAGGGTTATTACAAAGACCTCCGCAACGTGCTGGAATACCGTGACGGTATGAGCTTCTTCGGCTTCTCGGGTTCGTGGGAGAACCTTGTGGCCGTTGGAACAGGACGTGCGGCGGGGCTTGAGTTTCTGCTACGCAAGAACAGCGGCCGCACTACGGGTTGGCTGGCCTATACACTGGCCAAGAGTACGCGCAAGTTCAGCCGCAACAGCGGAGTGAATGACGGGCATCGCTTCCCCTTCACTTTCGATCGTCGACACACGATTAATCTTGTGGTCAATCATAAGTTTTCGAAACGCATCGACCTTGACGGCACCTGGATGTTCCATTCAGGCGAGGCGGCTACCGTGGCTACCCAAAAAGGCGTAGTAATGAACCCTGACAACGGCACGTTGAAAGAGGTTTACTATGTGCCTTCGCGCAACAACTACCGTCTGCCCTGCAGCCACACACTCTCACTCGGGCTAAACGTGCGTAAGCAACTCAAGTGCAAAGCCGAACGTATCTGGAACGTGAGCATCTACAATGCCTACAATGCCATGAATCCTACGCTCATCTATCGCAAAACCGACGATTGGGGCGGCTACAGCCACGACAAACTGACGAAGTTCACCCTGCTGCCCTGCATCCCATCGTTCACCCTAACTTATAAATGGTAAAGCCATGAAGAAAACGATCTTACTCCTATTGTCTGTGGCATTGACGACCACAGTGGCTTGTGAGCATGACATAGAAATCCGTACCAACGGCGAACAGCAGCAACTCAGCCTGCACGGCTACCTCTCGGCCGACTCGGCCGTCAATCGTCTCGCTGTTGTGATGACGGGCTTAAAGCAGGCCACGGACGTGCATCAGGCTCGTGTGGAAGTCTGCGTCAATGGAGAGTTCCGCGAGAAGTGCAAGGCTGAAGTCGGTGAGGAGGGTCGTCGCTACCTCATCACCACTCCTTTCCATCCTGGCGACCGTGTGCGCATAGACGTGACGACGACCGATGGTAAGCATCACGCTTACGTAGAGGAAACCGTTCCACAACCCATAAGGGCACTCAAAGATGTTACGGCGCAGCTGGTGCAGGAGCATAAGTTCCTGAGCGAATATGGCTACACCGACGAAACAGGTGATGCTTTTGAACTGAAACTGACGCTTGCCGACAACCTGGGCTCAAACGATTACTACCGCTTCGCCGCGCCGCTCGTAGAGTCCATGACCGTGCATAGATACTTCGATCCAGAGGAAGGCTACATCGAAGATGCCGAGAGTGTGGTGGTGCCGGCACGGTTTGACTGCACTCAGGATCCCATACTCATGGAGGGCAACACCATAAAGCCCAGCAGTGACCTCGATATGCCCACCATAGGTAATGTTATCAATCGCTACGGCGTGTTCACCGACAGGCTTTTCCGTGACAGCGAGGCTTCGCTCTGTGTTTATCTGCCATTGACTTTCAGCCTAAGTCATGCCGATATGAATTACGATTACGGAACCGTTGTCACGCTGCAATCGGGGGTAGCTAAAGTCACCGTTGAGAGTATCACGGAAAGCGAGTACTATTACCTAAAAGCGCTGAACACCAGCGAGTCGGAGACCTACGATGAGAATAGCGACTTGACAGGCCCTATACGCCTGCCGTCAAACGTACACGGTGGAACGGGCTACGTCGGTTTCAGGGCAACAAAGTCGATAGAGTGCATTTTGGCCAAATAGGTATTATATGGGGCTTTTGTTTATTCCTTAGCAGTTGCTTCGGAAATTGCTGGCGGATGCGACCTCTTGATGTAGGGCATCTATTCTTTGTTGGCGGATGCGGATGTCGGCTTCCATCTCGCGGATGATTTGCAGCCGTGTCTCGTTAAGCAAGCTGAAGGTTTCGACGTATTTCACCTTGTCGCTGTTCTCCAGTTGCACCTCGAAGTAGGGCAGGAGTGGGCCGTGATGGCGGCTTGAGATGGCCTTAAAGTCGTTGACGGCAGATTCCTATATCTTGTAGCCCGTCCGATAGGTAGGTAACAGACCACCTCTTCTTCGCGTGGTTTCTTATCGCCCAGGAACCACGACACCTTGAAATCGGACTCCAGGCTCTGCTCAGCATTCATCCTTTCTTGCGGCTCTTTGAAAAAATACACCATAGACAGTCTCATTGTTTTTTATTACTTTCGTGGAATAATTCTAAAAAAATGTAGGATGGAGGATTACGGTAACCGTGCCTTGAAGGCACCGTCAGTCAGGTACGCTATCGCTGGCGTTGTGTTTAGAACCCGACCTTTCGTCGCGTGCCCTGGTTGTCGAGGCGTTCGGCGTTGCAGTAGGCTGTCAGGCTCTCCAGGGTGTTGGCCTCGTCGCCGTGTAGTATGGCGTTGATGGTGGCTTTGCGCGAGATATTCTCGATCTGTCCGCCGCTGAAGTCGTAGCCGCTGGCCAGCACACGGGCGTCGGCATCGTTGAGCGACGGCATCATCGTCTGCCAGATGCGCTGACGCACGGCGGCGTCGGGCTTCTCGAAGCAGATCTTGTAGAGGAAACGGCGCTCGAAGGCTGTGTCGAGGTTCTGCGTCAGGTTGGTCGTGGCTATCATGATGCCGTCGAGTGCCTCCATCTCCTGCAGGATGATGTTCTGGATGGAGTTCTCCATCTTGTCGACGGCGTTTTGCGCCCCCTGCTTACGGATGCCTATGATGGCATCAGCTTCGTTGAAGAGGAGGATGGGGGAGAGAAAGCATTTTTCATTTTTCACTTTTAACTTTTCATTATCGTTCGCTTTGCGAACTAGCTCCCGGTAGCGCTCGAACAGCGCTTTGATGTTCTTCTCGGAGTCGCCCACCCATTTGCTCTTGATCTGCGGCACATCGACAACCATGATGTCGCGACCCGTGGCGCGTGCCAACTGATAGGCTGTCTCGGTCTTGCCCGTGCCGGGACCGCCGTAGAAGAGGCAAGCGAAGCCGGTGCGGAACCCTGTCCGCTTCATGCGTTCGCGAATCTCGGCATATTTCTTGGGTTCGAGCAGCGAGCGCAGCTCGTCCACCTGGCGCTGGTTCTGCTCAACGTAGAACATTTCTTTCGGCGTGAGTTCCTTGGCCTTGATGACATCGGCTATCTTCTCCTCTGTCGTTTGCAACTTCATTTCGGCCAGGAGCGTACGTTTGGCGCTCTCGGTGAGCTTATATCGGTTGGGCGAAGCTATACCATCCTCGCAGAGGTGTTCAATGTGTTTTTGCTCTATGAGTTCGTGCGTGTCGTTGCGTAGCTCAGCCTTGACTTGGTTGAAAAGGCCTATGTTGGCAAAAACGCCTTCCATCTGTCCGAAGCGGATATCATCGTCTTCGCGGTTGACCAGCAGGTGGCAGAAGAGCAGAAGCAGCAGCTTGCTGTACCAGCTGACGAATGAAATCTGATTATACTGCCGCACAAAGTCAACCTGTGGATTGTCTGCAAATAGTTCCTTCACCTCTTCATACAGGTCCTTCGGCGTGATGGCGTCATCGTTGAGGTCCTCAAAGAGCTGGCCCAAGATTTCGAATAGACCGAAGCAGTCGAGCCCTGTGCGTGGCGGCAGCTGATAGGCTTCGTTGTGCTTGAGGGCCTTGATGACAGGTGTGGGAATATCAAAGCTGTCCTCCTCCTTGACATCGTGGTAGCGCAGTAGGCGGCGGTGCACCAGTGCATCGATGTCGTCGAAGTAGCTGAGGATGCGGATATTGCTCACGTCGAGGTGGTGTGCCAGGTCGTCGAAGTCCACGCGGCGCGGCCCTTTTTCCATGCAGATGGCGAAGAGTATGGCCTGGCGCTCGCTGATGCCAAAGCTTTCGGCCAGCAGCTTAGTCTCTTCGGCCATACCGGCCTTCGCCGTAGCGCTCAGCTTGGAGTCGCGCGACATCTCCACGATGTTCTCGATAGCGCGCAGCAGCGTCAGATCGCGCTCCACCTTAGTTCTCTTTACTACTTTCGTTTCAATTTTCTTTGCCATTGTTATTGAAGTTTTAAAGATTCGTGTTTCTCTTGAAATATATTGTACGGAGTAAATTTTCAGATTATGCAGTTGGTTTTACAAATACCAGTAGATGCTGATTACGTGAGTTACAGTAGTCATGGCAGAGTCTGTAACCTCTTCGTCGATATTTCCCGATGATATGATCAGCACTTCCCGTTATCGCATCCACGATAGTCGTATGATCTGATTTCCTGTATGTCTCCTGTAAATGTTGCTTCCGGCATTCGAACCGCAGTTCTTCTATCTGTTTGTCGCTTAGGTTTTTGATGTTGTAAGTCTTTATCTTCATAACGCAAAAAATTAGAGTTACATTCATAATATAGAACGTAACTCTAAAAAATTAATAAAACCTTCAACTTTTTTTCCTCGTTTCCAGAATCTTCAATAGTTGCTCTTTCTTTTTAATTTCATTTTGAATCGTTTGCAGAGCGATGTGCTTATGTGCCAGACTGGACTTCAGATCGGCTATTGCATAGTCCATAGCCTTCTCTTTTCTGTCGAAGACCTTGTCATAGTCCACTACAGTGCCGTCGGCCAGCGTCAACTCGCACGCCCCCAATGGCCGAAAATGGTGGTTCGGCGCAAGCTCTTTCTTGCCCATGATGGTCGACTTGCGTATTGCATACTCTGTGGAGGGCGCGAGGTAATACACCACATCGCCCACCTGCAGTTCCCGCCCTTGGATTTTGTCCATGAAATAGTTCCTGCTGTAATCTCGTATCGTTGGAATACTTCTTTTCATTTTTTCATTAGCCACTTTTCACTCTTTCACTTTTCATTGGTAATCTTCATTCTTCATTCTCCCAGGCCGCCTTACGCCGCGAGGGCGAAGGCTGGGGACTGGGTGAGGTGGAAGTGTTTGGTGAAGAGGGTGATGATGGATGAGGTCTGGTGGAAAGTGAGGTCGTAGAGGGTGATGGAGTGGTGGGTGTTGTTGAGGGTGTGATCGATGGTGAAGCGCAGGTCCTTGTTCTGGAAGTAGGTGAAGAACTTGTTGAAGAGGGTAGTGGAGGAGGTGATGATGGTTGTCATAGTGATGAATTTTTTGAAGTACATGTATAATATAGTATGTACCTTCAAAAAATTTAATCGAATGAGCGATTTTTTTTGAAAAAACTCCTATGCCGTGAAAGCATAGGAGGTTGAAATAGGGGATTATCAAATCCGATTGGATGAAACGAATTGAATTGAATGCCAATTGACTAAATGACGGGCGAAGCAGGGACCTGGCTATTCCTCAAGCAGGTTGGAACTTCACTGCTTGCTGATCTTCACCTCTATGCTGCCGTCTTTGATGCCACGGATGAGGCGACTTTGCAGTTGCTCGCGCTCTTCTGTCATTAGTTCAAATGCAACTCCGTCGGCTCCTGTTTCGGGGAAGTACTTACCTTCGACATCGTTTTTCAGTTAGACGCCGTTGCCTGATTCTTCGGCTTTGTAGTAGATTCGTAGCGATGGATATGATTCCTTTAGGGAACTATATACCTGTTGACTCTAAATATCAATAGTGTATAGATATACAAAAATGAGCAACCTATCTTGGGCTGCTAATTTTCATTTTCGTTAATAAAGAATAAATCCCATCGACACATTAAACGTATGTCAATGGGATTTTGTAAGTATGCCCTTGCAGTCCTCTAGTCCATCCAAAGATGATGGGTTGCTAGCGGTTGTGTAGCTGAAAGGCTGCAAAAATAAGTGACGTAGGTCACAACTTTAAATTTAGTAAAAATGGACAAAATTCATTTTGAAAAATTTGACGAAAGGGCACAGAGATTGCTCAAGCGTCAGTGGTTCTTGATGAACTACAAAAGTAAGGCTTACTAAGCCGTGTAAAAAGCGGCAATAAGTCGCTTTTCCTCCCTACTGCAATAGGGAGGTTTTTAATTGAATATTAAATTTTGTTTCAGATATTGATTTAGGTAACGATATACCTGTTGGCTATATCTTTAATTAATTATTATCTTTAAAAAGTCAGTGGCGAGAGCATCGCTTGGTAAAATATTCACATACTCCACCAAGCCAAGTTGGATAAAATATATTAGAGTATGCTCTGCCACCGACTGTTGTGTTACACGTCTTTATTTGATGTGCCTTTACACGTCTTTTTATGTTTATAACTGATACACATCTGCGAACCAAATAGTATAAGAGCTGTTATGATAATTATCAATGATTTCATATTTCAATCTTCTATATTATAACCATTATATGCTTTAATCTAAGATGAGAAATCATTATTTGAAAGCAAGATAGAACTGCATCTTTTTACACCGCTAATAGATTGAGACATCTGCATAATAGGTTTAAAACGCATCGTTTTTAGTTCTTCGTAAGTATATGTTTTAATCATAATTTCTCTATTATTCATTATTAAAGGTATTCTGAATATATTCATCAGAGTCAATTGCATCTAATGAAATCGCATCAATTAATCCATTTATATTATCAGCAAATTCAGTACAAACACGAACCTTTTGATTGTTGTCGCTTATATTCTCTCTTACAAATTTACCTCTGACTATTCTTTCAATCATATTGGTGTTATTGTAATCATAATCATTAACTAACATTCGTGTAAGTGTTACGTCAGTTCGGGATAAGAAAG
>DGSC01000012.1 GCA_002391275.1 Prevotellaceae bacterium UBA4372
CGGTGACACCCGTCTGACCAATCTGGCGGTCGTGGTCGCAGAAGCCTGCATCCACGGCAGCACGCGAGCCGCCTACTTCGCCGTGCAGCACCTTGGCCAGTTCAAAGAGCATGTCGAAACCTTCCTTCGAGCCCATGCCATAGCCACCGGCGACGACGATGGACGAGCCTTTGAGGTTGTGCTTGGCTGCCTCGACGTGGTGGTCGAGGACCTTCACGACGTAAGCCTCAGCAGATACATACTTCGAGACTTCAGGGTAGACGACTTCCTTGCGGCAAGCGCCTTCGTACACGGCCTTCTGCATAACGCCGGAACGCACGGTAGCCATCTGCGGACGATGCTCAGGGTTGACAATCGTGGCTACGATGTTACCGCCGAAAGCGGGACGAATCTGATAGAGCAGCTGATCGTAGTGCTTGCCGCTCTTCTTGTCGTCATACTCGCCAATCTCCAGTTCTGTGCAGTCGGCCGTGAGCCCACTGGTGAGCGACGACGAAACGCGTGGGCCGAGGTCGCGGCCGATAACGGTGGCGCCCATGAGGCATATCTGGGGTTGCTCCTCCTTGAAGAGGTTGACGAGGATGTCGGTATGGGGAGCCGAGGTGTAGGGGAAGAGACCTTCGCCATCAAAGACGAAGAGCTTGTCGACACCATAAGGCAGGATTTGGTCTTCCACCTTGCCCTTGATGCCTGTTCCGGCAACCACGGCGTGGAGTTCCACACCCAGCGTACCCGCAAGTTTGCGACCCTTGGTCAGCAATTCTTGAGACACTTCTTGTACGTGGGTGCCTTCTATTTCGCAATATACAAATACGTTGTTCATTGTTATTATCTTTGTGGGTTAAGGTCGCCGCAGGAACGGCAACATACTGAACATTAGCCGATAATTTTCTCTGCGAGCAGTTCTTTAATCATTCCCTCGACATCAGCATCCGAAGCTGTCAGCGTCTTCGACTCCTTAGCCTGGAATACAATGTTCTTGACTGCCTTCACCTTCGTGGGCGAACCTGCGAGGCCGCACTGGTTGGGGTCGCCGTCGACGTCAGCCACGCTCCACTGATTGAGCGTCAGATAAGGGCGCTCCTCGTAGAGGTAGTCGTAAGGTGTGCCTTCAGCGGGTCGCTCCATGGGACAGGTAGCCCGTTTGTATTTCATCACGAGCTTGGCATTCTGGGGGCGACAGGGAGCAGCACTTCCGTTGACAGTGATGACAACAGGCAACGGGGCCTCAACGGTTTCTACGCCTCCGTCGATAAGGCGCTTGACAGTTGCCACGCCGTCTTTGACGCTCACCTCTTCGGCATAAGTCACTTGATTCAAGCCCAGCTTCTGAGCCACCTGCGGACCCACCTGTGCGGTGTCGCCGTCGATAGCCTGACGACCGCCGATGACGATGTCGACGTCGCCAATCTTCTTGATAGCAGTAGCAAGCGCATAAGAGGTGGCCAGCGTGTCGGCGCCGGCAAAGAGACGGTCGGTCAGCAACCAACCCGTATCAGCGCCACGATACAAGCCTTGACGGATGATCTCACCTGCACGGGGAGGTCCCATCGTGAGGATGCCCACTGTGGAGCCTGGGTTCTGCTCCTTCAGGCGCAACGCCTGTTCCAGTGCATTCAAGTCTTCAGGATTAAAGATAGCAGGCAGGGCAGCACGGTTGACCGTACCTTCAGCCGTCATGGCGTCCTTGCCCACGTTGCGAGTGTCTGGCACCTGCTTGGCCAGCACAACGATTTTCAATGCCATATATGATTTTGTTTAACGTTAAAATCTTTTTTATTATGAAAAGCTGAGCATTAGCCCATAAAAACGTGGCAAAGGTAAACATTTTCCATTGAATGGCAAAAAGCTACAGGAAATTATTTGTACCTTTGCACCGTTATTATAAAAAAGAACCTACATTCCAACAAATAGAAACATTATGAACACCCGAATGTTTGCAATGGCTTTTGCGGCACTCTTCTGTGCGCAATCCCATGCCCAACAAGCTGAATTTCGCCCGATGGACGACGAGAACAAGGTTATTGACCTGACGCTTGACAGTCTTGAAAAAGTAAAGACGGCGCGTCCCTTGGCGGGCAGCAGCCGTATAGACAACCATCCGGTTCTGTTTCTCGTAGGCAACTCCACGATGCGCACGGGAACGAAAGGCAACGGAGACAATGGCCAATGGGGCTGGGGTTTCTATGAGCACAAGTACTTCGACGCGGCTAAGATCACGGTGGAGAACCAGGCGCTGGGCGGTACCAGCTCACGCACATTCTACAACCAGTTGTGGCCAGACGTGAAGAAAGGTATCCGTCCGGGCGACTATGTCGTCATCGAACTTGGCCACAACGACAACGGTCCCTTCGACAGCGGACGTTGCCGTGCCACCATACGCGGCATATCGGCCACCGACTCGCTCGTAGTGACGCTCAAGGAAGGCCCCAACAAAGGGCTTCAGGAAACCGTATGGAGCTACGGCGAATATATGCGCAAGTTCATTCGGGAAACAAGGGCGTTGGGCGCGCATCCGATACTGATGAGCCTGACGCCGAGGAAGCAGCAGTCTGATGATGGCTCTTGGCAACCCGTCCGCGTGGACAAGACCTTCGGCCTGTGGGCCCGTCAGATAGCTGAAGAGATGGACGTTCCGTTTGTGGATCTCAACGAGATTTCAGCCGGCAAATACGAGAAGATGAGCTCGTGGAAAGTCAACTACCACTTCTACCTCGACAACATCCACACCAGCAAGTTCGGCGCCGAGCATAATGCCCGTTGCGCAGCTGAAGGCATCATGGCATGCCAGCACCCAGAGATTCAGCCCCTGAAAGCCATGATGATCAACCTCGCCTTACCTACAACCGGCGTGAAGCGCGAAAAGGGCAAGCCCGTAGTGTTCATCACCGGCGACTCAACCGTGAAGAATACTGACAGGGATTCCACAGGCATGTGGGGCTGGGGCTCGCAGGCCTGGCGCATCTTCGACGAGGAGAAGATCACCTATATCAATTGTGCTCAGGCCGGACGTTCCTGCCGCACCTACATCCGCGAAGGACGTTGGGAGAAGGTCTACAATGACCTGCAGGCTGGCGACTATGTGCTCATCCAGTTCGGGCACAACGACATTGGCGAGCTGCACAAGGGCAAGCATCGCGGCGACATCCCCGGCGTGGCCGACACCAACTGCGTCAGCCGCGTCACACTCAACGGTGAAGCCTTCAACGAGGTCGTCTACAGCTTCGGCTGGTACTTGCGCAAAATGATCGACGACTGCCGCGAGAAGGGTGCCACGCCCATCCTTGTCAGCCTCACACCCCGCAACGAATGGCCCGGCGGCAAGATTGAGCGCCGCAACGACTCCTACGGCAAATGGTATCGCGCCATAGCCGAAGAAACGGGCTGCGAGTTCGTAGACCTTCACAACATCACGGCCGACGCCCTCGACGGCATAGGCTCCGAGGCCGCGAAACGTTATTACAATAACGATCACACCCACACATCGCTCGCCGGAGCACGGCTGAATGCCATCGGCATCGCTATAGGATTGACACGCAACGCCAGTCCCTTGGCTAAGTACCTCAAATAGTTCAAGCTCTGACGCCAAGACGCAGGCACTGACACGAGCGCAGGAATTGCTTGTTCGGTCGCGACCGAACAAGCAATTTGGTCTATCGGTTTTCGTCATGCCCCTAAGCGCATCTGCCCGAATCCGTAGCTTTTTTGGCTGTTGAGACCAAGAATATTTGTCTACGCACACAATAAAGCGAGCCTTTCACGCGTTTATATTATTGTCTTACGTGCACCCCTACGCACAAACAACCTCTGTAGGACATCTAAACATCGACATTAAAATGATAGAATACATCCGCGGCCAGATTGCCGAACTCTCTCCCACCATGGCTGTGCTCGACGCCAACGGCGTGGGCTACGGCCTGAGCATCAGCCTCAACACCTACACGGCCATCCAAGGGCTCACGGGCGACGTAAAACTCTTCGTCTGTGAAAGCATCCGCGAGGATGCCTACCAACTCTGGGGCTTTGCCACAAAGGTTGAGCGTGAACTGTTTCTGTTGCTGACGAGTGTGAGCGGCGTGGGTGGCCAGAGCGCACGTGTCATATTGAGTTCACTGACTCCCTCCGAGCTGTGCGACGCCATCAGCCGTAGCGACGAGCGTCTGCTGAAGTCGGCCAAGGGCATAGGCGGCAAGACGGCACAACGCATCATCGTGGAATTGAAAGACAAGATCGTAAGCCTGGGCCTCGATGCCGCTGCCGGTTCGCCCTCTTCGCAACCGCTGTCGGCAGCCAACAAGGAAGTGCAGGACGAAGCAGTTCAAGCGCTCACGATGCTCGGTTTCTCCCCCGCTCCTTCGCAGAAAGCTGTCGTAGGCATCCTGCGTGCCGAGCCTGATGCCACCGTCGAGCGCGTCATCAAGCTTGCACTGAAGATGCTTTGAGAATGAAAAATGAAAAGTGAAAAGTGAAAAATAAGTTTTTCTTTAGAACGTTAACCCTGCATAGGTTTTACTGCCTACGCAGCATTATCTTATTTTTCACTTTTCACTTTTCACTTTTCACTTATGCGCAGGTCGACTCCCTCCGCACCACTCCGCAGAAGACAACTCCGGAAACAGTAGAAGACCTGGACACGACGGAAATCGCCATCAAACGCCCCGACAACCTCAAGCAGGTGGCCGAGATGGACTCGCTGACTGGCTACTACCGCGTGGGCACAAAGCTCGGCACCGGCGGCTACCTCAACACGCCTATCCTGATGACACCGGAAGAGTACCAGCAGTGGAGCCTCAAGCGTTCTATGCAGAACTACTACAGGCAGCAGGGTAAGAAAGAATACGAAAGCGAGGGCAAAAACAAATTCGACTTCACCGACATGAACTTCGACCTCGGTCCTGCAGAAAAGATTTTCGGACCGGGCGGCGTCAGCATCAAGACACAAGGTTCTGCCGAGCTCAAGATGGGCGTCAACCTAAAGAAGGTGAACAATCCTTCGTTGGCGTCCAACCGTCGCAAGACCTTAGGCTTTGATTTCGACGAAAAGATCAATCTGCACGTCACGGGTAAGGTGGGCGACAAGGTAAACATGAACATCGACTACAACACGGAAGCCACCTTCGAAGTCGACGCCCAGCAGATGCAATTGAAATACGACGGCAAAGAGGATGAAATTGTAAAGCTGGTGCAGGCCGGCAACGTGTCGATGCCCTCGAACTCCACGCTCATCCACGGCGTTTCGAGCCTCTTCGGCCTGCGCACCGACCTGCAGTTTGGCAAGCTGAAGTTGCAGACCGTCGTCAGCCAGAAGAAGTCTGCCTCGAAGAGCGTCAGCTCGAAAGGCGGGTCGCAGACAACAAACTTTGAGATATCAGCAGTCGACTATGAAGAGAACCGCCACTTCTGGCTTTCCCATTTCTTCCGCGACAACTACGACCGATGGATGCGGACATTGCCCACCATAGCCAGCGGCGTGACACTCAAGCGCGTGGAATTATGGGTGACCAACAAAAGCGCTTCGACCCAGAACAACCGCAACCTCATCGCATTCGTCGACCTGGGTGAGGCCAAACATATATGGAACACGGCATGGAGCGGCACAGCTACCGACCAACCACAGAACCGCTCAAACGACCTCTACCAGACAATCATCAACGAGCACCCTAACGCACGCGACATCAGTCAGGCCATGAATGAGCTGGACGCCATACCCGGTTTTGCCGGAGGTGCCGACTACGAGAAGCTGCAGAGCGCCCGTCTGCTCTCGTCGAGCGAGTACACTCTCAACACGGCTCTTGGCTACGTGTCCCTCAATTTCCAGCTCGACCCAGACGAGGTGCTGGCTGCCGCTTTCGAATACACCTATAACGGACAAACCTATCAGGTAGGCGAATTTGCCAGCGACCTTACAGACAACAACCAATGTCTTTTCGTAAAAGCCCTCAAAAGCACTACCAGCTCGCCGCGCATGGGCAACTGGCCTCTGATGATGAAGAACATCTATGACCTCGGGGCCACAAGCACGCAGCGCGAGAAGTTCCGCCTTGACATTAAATTCCAAAACGACACAGCAGGTATTTATCAGACCTATCTTCCCGAAAACCGTCTGAAAAACACTCCGCTGCTCAGGGCCATGAACCTCGACCGCCTGGACAACAACAACCGCTCAAACGCCGACGGACAATTCGACTACGTCGAGGGCTACACCATCAGCAAAGGTCGCATCATCTTCCCCGTTGCCGAACCTTTCGGCGACCACCTGCGGCAATGGATCGGGAGCGATGCCACAGCCGACAAATACTGCTTCGACGCGCTCTACGACAGCACAAAGACCATTGCCAAACAGATGGCCGAGCAGAACAAATTCCAGCTCGTCGGACGCTATAAGGGTACGAACGGAGCACAAATAGACCTCGGAGCCACGAGTATAGCCCCAGGCAGCGTCGTAGTGACAGCCGGTGGCATGACCCTTCAAGAGAATGTAGACTACCGCGTTGACTACTCAATGGGCATCGTCACTATCCTGAACCAAAGCATCATAGAATCGGGAACGAAAGTGAATGCCAGCGTGGAATCCAACGATACCTACGGCATGCAACGCAAGACGATGCTCGGTGTCAACTGGGACTACGAATTCTCAAAGAACTTTGTCGTAGGAGGTACGTTCCAATTCCTCAACGAACAACCGCTGACGACAAAGGTGAACATGGGCAGCGAACCACTGAAAAACACACTGTGGGGCCTGCACATGGACTGGAAGAAGGAAGCACAATGGCTGACCACAGCCCTCAATGCCATCCCTCTGCTCCACTTCTCAGCACCTTCGCAAATAGCATTCAGCGCCGACTTCGCACAGCTCATAGCCGGACAGAACCGCAAAGTGCAAGGCGGAGCCTCCTACATGGACGACTTCGAGAATACGAAAAACCGCATGAGCATCTCGCAACCCACGATGTGGATGATGTCCTCGGTGCCTACAGCCTTCGAGGGTTCAAAACTGGTCAACGACGTGCGTAGCGGCTACCAGCGAGCCCTGTTGGCCTGGTATTATATCGACCCCATATTCACTCGTAGGAGCTCATCGCTGACACCCTCACACATCAAGAGCGACCTCAACCAGCTCTCCGACAGTTACGTGCGTGAGGTGTACGAGAGAGACCTCTACCCCAACAAGCAACTCAACTCGTACAGCGAAGCCGCATCGCTGAATGTGCTCAATCTGGCCTACTACCCCACCGAGCGCGGAGCCTACAACCTCAACCCCGATCTTGATAGCCGCGGCCGCCTGTTAAAGCCGAAAGAGAACTGGGGCGGCATGATGAGAAAGACCGACAACCCCGACTTCGAAGCCCAGAACATCGAATACATCGAGTTCTGGATGCTCGATCCTTTCCTCTACACCGGCGACGATCAAAGCTATGGAGGTGAGATGTATATCGACCTCGGCGAGGTGTCGGAAGATGTGCTCAAGGACGGAAAGAAATTTTATGAAAGCGGACTGCCCATCGATGACGACCAACGTTATTACGAGGCCACGACATGGGGACGCGTACCCATAGGCACCAGCGTCACCTATGCCTTCAACAACGAAAGCGGAGCTCGCACACGCCAGGACGTGGGCCTCAATGGTATCAACTCCGAGATGGAACGCACCTTCGGCATCTATCAGGATTATCTCTCACAGATACAAGGAAAAGTGTCGCCCGAAGTATTCGACAGCATCTGGGCCGACCCTGCCGGCGACGACTACCACTACTACCGCGGCACCGACTTCGACCGCAACCGCGTGGGCATTCTTGAACGCTACAAACGCATAAATATGCCCGAAGGCAACTCACCCGACACGGAGAACTCGCCTGAGAGCTACGAGACGGCCTTCAAGACAACTCCCGACGTGGAGGATATCAATCAGGACTATACCCTCAACGAGTATGAAAAATACTTCCAGTATCATATCTCGCTGCATCCTTCCGACACGGTTGTCGGACGAAACTACATCTCCGATGTCAGGCGCCTGACAGCCTCGTTGCGCAACGGCGACAAGCGACTCGAACGTTGGTTCCAGTTCCGTATCCCGCTGGAAGAGTACGAACGAGCCGTCGGAGGTATCACCGACTTCACCAGCATCCGGTTCATCAGAATGTACTTGACGGGGTTCGAGAAACCTATCATACTCCGATTTGCCACCCTCGACCTCGTGCAAGCCGACTGGCGCCAGTACGAACAGAACTTGTATGCAGGCGAGGCACCGGCCGTGAACGCCACACTCGAAGTGAGCGCCGTGAACATCGAGGAAAACAACGAAAAGCAACCGGTCAATTACGTACTGCCACCGGGCATCTCGCCTATCACCGACCCGGCACAGACACAGCTCGTAGAGCAGAACGAACAGGCATTGTCGCTCATCGCCAAGAACCTTTCGCCTGGCGATGCCCGCGCCGTATTCAAAAACTGCAACTACGACATGCGTCAGTACAAGCACCTTCAGATGTATGTCCATGCCAATGCCTTGGCCAACGACATCACAGATCTGCACGATGGCGAGACGTCTGTGTTCCTGCGCATAGGGTCGGACTACAAATCAAACTTCTATGAATACGAAGTACCCTTGCAGCTCACGCCCGAGCGCCGCTACGACCGCTACAGTCCCAACGACTGCCGCATCGTATGGCCTTCGGAAAACATGATAGACATCGACCTCGCCAAGCTGACAACTGTAAAGAAGAACCGCAACCGCGAGAAGAGTCTCGGCAACGCCAGCTACAATATTCAGTACAGCGAATTTGACAACGATCGCCCCAGCAACCGCATCACCATAATGGGCAACCCGACGCTCGGCGAGATTAAGACCATCATGATCGGTATCCGCAACAACGGACGCACGGTGAAGAGCGTAGAGGTGTGGGCCAACGAACTGCGCCTGCAGGAATTCTCCAACGAAGGCGGATGGGCTGCTCAGGCTGCGCTGAACATTCAGCTCTCGGACCTCGGCAGCGTAAACTTGCAGGGACATTATGAGAAAGCAGGCTTTGGAGGCCTGGAACAGAGCGTATCAGAACGTTCAAACGACAATACCCTCGACTACACAATCACCACGCAGATGGACCTCGGCAAGTTGCTGCCGCCAAAGGCTAAAGTCAACTTCCCGATGTACTACAGCTATGCCAAGGAAACGGTGAGCCCCAAATACAACCCACTTGACAACGACATGCTCCTGAGCGATGCCCTGGACGCAACAACGACACAGCAAGAGAAAGACAGCATCATCAGCCTGACTACACAGAAGCAAGTGACCAAGAGCCTGTCGTTCTCTGGCGTGAAGGTGAACGTGCAGACACGCAAGCATCCGATGCCCTACGACCCGGCCAACTTCACCTTCAACTATAGCCACTCACACACCTACAACACGGGAGAGACCATCGTCTACGAGCACGAAAAGACTTGGAGAGGCGGACTCAACTATAGTTGGACTCCTAATTGGAAAGCTTGGGAGCCGTTCAAAAAGATGAAATCCAAAAGTAAATGGCTGGATATCCTTAAAGCACAGAACTTCAACTTCGCGCCCCAAAGCCTGACGTTCAACACGGACATCATTCGCAACTACTATGAGATTCAGGAGCGCGACATGGATAATATCGAGTCGAAGAACGCTATTCCGCTGAGATGGACTCCGTCGTTCCTGTGGAATCGCGAGTTCAATCTGCGCTGGGATCTTACCAAAGCACTGCACTTCACCTTCCAGAGCGGCACCAACGCTGAGATTGAAGAGCCCTATACCCCCGTCAACAAAGACCTCTATGCCGACAGCTACACCGCATGGAAAGACAGCGTCAAGCACAGCATCCGCGGCTTTGGTACCCCGCTGGACTATACCCAAATGGTGCAGGCATCTTACAAAATACCCTTCGAAAAGATTCCTCTTACCGACTGGATCTCGGCCGACGGCACCTACCAAAGCAACTACTCATGGAAACGAGGCGCAGAACTTGAGAATGGAAGTACACTCGGAAACACCATAACGACGCAGAGGTCTGTCAACCTCAACGGACGCCTGAACATGGAGACGTTGTATGCCCATTCAAACTTCCTTAAAGAAGCAAACAAACGATTCTCCACCTCTACAATCAGGAGCGAGGGAAGGAAAAAAGACCAAGCAAGGAAGAAAGAAACCGAAGAAAAGAAAAAAGCGAAGGAAAACGAAGCCAAAGCTATGGCCGAAGCTCACAAAAAAGCTGCGGCAGGCGACAGCACTGCCCTAAAAGCATTGCTCGACCCCACTAAGGCTAAAGTTCAAAACAACGCAAAGGGCATCAGCCAACAGAAGAAGCAGATAAAAGGGTTTGCGGGAGAGGTCTTGCTGCCCGATTCTGCCATCGACCTTAAACACAACCAAAAGAGTAAACGCATAATTGTAACCGCCAAGGACGAGAAAGGCAAGACCTATAAGTTGAAGTATAAGATCATCGACGAAAACACCATTCGCATCAAGCCTCCGAAGGAGGTCCTTGCTGCAGCAAAGAAAGCCAAGGAGGAAAAACAGCGAATAGCCAAAGAAGCGGAGGCCATGAATAGCTCCACTGCCAAGGGAGACAGCCTCTCTGCCATCGCACCCGACAGCCTCAGCCGAAAAGGCGAAAGCTTGGCTGCAACGGATGCGGACATGGAAGGGAAGGCAGAGTTGGCAGACGGCAAGATGGCGGCTGAAAAGAGTGGCAAGGATATCAGCACCAAGGAAAGTGGAATAATGCTTATGAAAGATAAGGTGGAAAAGATGGTGCAAAACAAGCAACGACGTGAAGCGGAGCAATTAGCCAAAGAGGCGGCCGACTCGGCACTTGACGCTGTCGCTTTCAAGCCTCTGCCTCTTCGCGTAAATGTCGTGGCCAAGTCCAAGCTCGAGGATCAGAAATGGTACCAATGGGCACAGGCAGGAGCACGTTTCCTCATGATGCTACGCAACGTCAGCATCAGCTATCGCAACACTTACGCGCTGGCCCTGCCTGGCTTCATGCCTAACGTCGGCGACATGTTGGGCCAACGTCACCGCGGCAATGTTATGGCCCCCGGCCTCGGCTTTGCCTTTGGTCTTGTAGGCGATGGCTACATTGACCACGCACAAGAGCAACAATGGTTGCTCAACAGCGATAGCGTAGCAACTCCGGCAGCTTCTAACACGATGGAAGATTTGCAGCTGAAAGCCACGTTGGAACCTCTTCCCGACCTAAAGATCGACCTGAATGCCAGCCGCACCGTCAATGGGGCGAAAAGCATACAATATATGTATGCTGGCAACCCGACTACACGCACCGGATCGTTCAACATGACAACGATAAGTCTTCAAACAGCGTTCCAGAGTCGCGGCAATGCATCCAACGGTTACGAAAGCAAGGCTTTCAACCGCTTCAAAGAATATCTAAAAGTGATGCAAGGTAGAGTGGAAAGCAAATACATAGGAACTCAATACCCGCAACAAACAGGAATGGAAGGCTACTTTAATCCTGAAAATGGCACTGTAGACCCGTATAGCGGCGACGTGATGATACCAGCCTTCCTGGCAGCTTACACAGGTAAACGGGCTTCGACGTCTACGCTTGACATATTCCCTTCGTTAGCACGTATGCTTCCCAACTGGAATCTTTCCTACAAAGGTCTGAGCAATCTGCCCTGGGTGCGCGACCACCTGAAGAGCGTCACGCTTACTCATGGCTACAAGAGCATCTACGCCGTAGGCTCTTACAATAGCTATTCATCGTGGGTCGAATACATGCACGGAAGTGATATGGGATATGTCATGAATACTACAACCGGCCTTTTCTCGCCATCGTCTATGTACGATATCTCATCTGTAAGCATCAACGAAGCTTTCTCCCCACTTGTAGGCCTGAACGTAACGATGCAAAACAACATGACCCTCAAGCTGGAATACCGTAAGACACGTGTGCTGACGCTCTCCATGACTTCCGCCCAAATCAATGAAGCCAGTTCGGCAGATATCGTCCTCGGATGGGGATATAAGATTGACGATTTCAAGATTGCTCAACTCTTCGCAGGCAAGAGCAGCAGCCAAAAGGCCGCATCAAAGAACAAAGGCGGGCGAAACAGCAACACCAAAGAGAATACAGGCCAGAAAGGCCGCAACAATCAGAGCCAGAGCTCAAGCAACAGAAGGAATAATTTTGCACATTCACTCAACTTGCGCTTCGACTTCTCGTTGCGCAACCAAGATGCCATTACGCGTAATATCCAAACGTCGCTCTCTGAGGCTACAAGCGGCAACCGTGCCGTGAAGGCAAGCTTCATGGCCGACTATGCCATGAGCCGCTATGTCACGTTCTCGCTTTACTACAACCGCCAACGCAATCAGCCCTTGCTCTCTTCGTCGGCTTATCCTACAATCACGCAGGACTTCGGTGTCAACCTGAAATTCACACTCACTCGACAATAGTCGGTTTAATAAATGCCTACGGCAGTCGTGCCTCATGACTAAAGATAATCCTGCCGGCACAAAAGACATTGGGAGAGGACACAACAAAGAAACATGGCAAATCCGTTTAGCAGTGATAACGAATTACACAAGTGAAACTAATATTGCAGCTCCACATCCAAAAGCATTTTTCTATGCGCTTGACAGTGTTATCTTAAGTCAAGAAACAACTTCGTATTAAAATAATTGTGCTCCGAACAGCTCTATTTCACTTTTATTGATTACCTTTGCCACGCCTTTCGTGAGAAAGTACCGACACATACATTAATATATTATATATAGGATCCATTTTACACATATTTTTCACCGATTGCTATGGAGTTAAATGTTCTTACCGCCATCTCCCCTATTGACGGCCGCTACCGTTCAAAGACACAATCCCTTGACCAATATTTTTCGGAATATGCACTCATTCGCTACCGCGTTCGCGTAGAGATCGAGTATTTCATAGCCCTCTGCGAGCTTCCGCTTCCACAGCTGACCAGCTTTCCCAAGAACCTGTTCGGCAAGCTTCGCGCCATTTACGAAACATTCTCAGAGGCCGATGCAGCCCGCGTCAAGGAGATTGAGAGCGTAACGAACCACGACGTCAAAGCCGTGGAATATTTCATTAAGGAACGCTTCGATGCCATCGGAGGCTTAGAGGCTTTCAAGGAATTTATTCATTTCGGACTCACTTCGCAAGACATCAATAACACCAGTGTTCCCTTGAGCATCAAGGATGCACTGGACGAAGTCGTGGTACCGCAGTTGCAACAGCTCACCTCCACCCTGGCAGCAATGGCAGAGGAGTGGAAAGACATCCCCATGTTGGCCAAGACCCACGGCCAGCCCGCCTCGCCCACTCGACTGGGCAAGGAAATCAAAGTTTTCGAATATCGCCTCTCACGCCAGCTCACCATGTTGCTCGATTGTCCCATCACGGCTAAGTTCGGCGGCGCCACAGGCAACTTCAATGCCCACCACATCGCTTATCCTTCAATCGATTGGCGAACCTTTGGCAACCAGTTCGTCAGCCAAAGCCTCGGTCTGGAGCGCGAACAATGGACCACACAGATTAGCAACTACGACTGTCTGGCTGCTCTCTTTGATGCTCTTCGCCGCATTGCCATCGTGATCATCGACCTCGACCGCGACATCTGGCAGTATATATCAATGGGTTACTTCCGCCAGCGCGTCAAGGCTGGTGAGGTAGGCAGCAGTGCCATGCCCCATAAAGTGAACCCCATTGACTTTGAAAATTCTGAGGGCAACCTCGGTGTTGCAGGTGCCATCCTTGGTCATCTGGCTGAAAAGCTGCCTGTGAGCCGCCTGCAACGCGACCTCACTGACTCCACGGTACTGCGCAATGTGGGCGTACCCCTTGGCCACATCGTTATTGCCGTACAGAGCACACTCAAGGGTCTGTCTAAGCTTCTGCTTAACGAGGACGCCTTACAAGCCGATCTCGAACGCAACTGGGCCGTGGTGGCCGAGGCCATTCAGACCATTTTGCGCCGCGAAGCCTACCCCAACCCGTATGAAGCTCTCAAACAGCTCACTCGCACGGGAGCGGCCATCAGCCACGAAACAATTTCAAACTTTATAGAAACACTTGACGTCAGCGAGGCTGTGAAAGCCGAGTTGCGCCAGATTACTCCAAACAATTACACAGGTATTTAATTAGAACAATGGAAAACAACGACGAGAAGTGGCGCGAGAATTTCGCGCAGAATGACAGCAACGACGAGAACAAGAGCTATGGAAATCAGGGTCGCACGCCGCGCCCTCGAATTCAGCGTCCCGTCTATGGCAGCAATGCCGACGGAGAACGCCGCACCTATCAGCAACGCAATGGCTACAACCGCGAAGGAGGTTATCAGCAGCGTGAAGGAGGTTATCAGCCCCGATTCAACCGCGATGGTGGTTACCAGCAACGTGAAGGGGGATATCAGCCTCGTTTCAACCGCGATGGGGGCTATCAGCCACGTTTCAACCGTGAGGGTGGCTACCAGCAACGCGAAGGAGGCTACCAACCACGATTCAACCGTGATGGAGGCTATCAGCAACGCGAAGGAGGCTACCAGCAACGCAACAATTTCCATCGCGAAGGTGGTTTTCAACAGCGTGAAGGAGGCTATCAGCCCCGATTCAATCGTGAAGGCGGCTACGGCCAGCAGCGAGGAGGTTATCAACAACGAGGCGGTTTCCAACAACGTGGAGGTTACCAACAGCGTGGAGGCTTTCAGCAGCGTCGTCCTCGCACAGCCGGCTACGATCCCAATGCTAAATACAGCCTCAAGAAACGTATAGAATACTCCGAAGCTCACATCGACCCGGAAGCTCCTATCCGCTTGAACAAATTCTTAGCTAATGCAGGAGTATGCTCACGTCGCGAAGCCGATACGTTCATCGAGGCTGGAGTAGTAACAGTAAACGGAGCCGTCGTCACTGAACTTGGCACAAAAGTGAAGCGCACCGACGAAGTGAAGTTCCATGACCAGCCCGTAAAGATCGAGAAGAAGGTCTATGTGTTGTTGAACAAGCCCAAAGACTATGTGACAACAAGCGACGACCCACAAAACCGCAAGACCGTAATGGACTTAGTGAAGGATGCCTGCAACGAACGCATCTATCCTGTAGGACGTCTCGACCGCAACACAACGGGTGTCCTCCTTCTGACCAACGACGGCGAGCTCGCTTCTAAGCTCACACATCCCCAGTTCCTCAAAAAGAAGATCTACCACGTCACGACCGACAAGCCTGTGACTGCAGCCGACCTACGCCAGATAGCTGAAGGCATACAGCTCGACGACGGCGAGATTCATGCAGATGCAATAGAATATGCCCACGCTACCGACAAGAAGCAGGTGGGCATAGAGATTCATAGCGGACGCAACCGCATTGTTCGTCGCATCTTCGAGCACCTTGGCTATAAGGTTACCAAGCTCGACCGTGTCCTTTTCGCAGGCCTGACAAAGAAGAACATCAAGCGTGGCGACTGGCGCTACCTGACCGAGCAGGAAGTGAACATGCTGCGCATGGGAGCCTTCGAGTAAAGAATATAAAAATCTGGAGGACGTAGATAATCTATAAAATCCAGAATATAATCAAAGCTATATGAAACGTACAAAAATAATCGAACTCCTTGCCGCGCAGCCAGGCGGCGAGGTTTGCGCCAAAGGCTGGGTACGCTCCCACCGTGGCTCTAAGAACGTTCACTTTATCGCCTTGAACGATGGCTCAACCATTAAGAACATACAGATTGTTGCCGACAGCGAGAAGTTCGACGAAGACACATTTAAGCTCATCACCACAGGCTCCTGCCTTAGCATCGAAGGTACGCTGGTCGAAAGCGTTGGCTCTGGACAGGCAGTAGAGATTCAAGCCTCTAAGATTGAAGTGCTCGGCACATGTGATGCCGAGTACCCCATGCAGAAGAAAGGCCAGA